>JAZTWC010000018.1:0-19131 GCA_045635665.1 Acutalibacteraceae bacterium | reverse complement strand
CCTATGAGGTTAACCCCTCAATCGTTCGCGGTCTTGACTATTACACAAAAACAGTATTCGAGTTTGTTTCAACTGAAATCGGTGCTCAGGGTACAGTTTGTGGCGGTGGCAGATACGACGGCCTCGTTGAAGAAATTGGCGGTAACCACACTCCTGCTCTTGGCTTTGCTATGGGTATGGAAAGACTTCTGATGCTTATGGAAGCTCAGGGTATAGAGTTCCCCGCTGAAGATAAATGTGATCTTTATATCGCATCAATGGGCGAAAATGCTACTCTCAAGGCTTCACAGATTGCAGCTGATGTGCGCGGTAACGGTATGCATGCTCAGTTTGATATTGTGGGCAGAAGTGTCAAAGCTCAGATGAAGTACGCTAATAAAATCGGTGCGGCTTATACAGTTGTACTCGGTGACAGCGAAATCGAAGCTGGCGTTGCCAAGGTTAAGAATATGGCAGACGGCAGCGAAACAGAAATGAACATTGACGATATCGCAGAAGAAATTATGCGCCTTTCAATCAATGACTCACTTAAGGGTTTCGAGGTTGAGGGGCTTGATATCGCATCATTAATGTAAACAATACTATTGATATAGAAAGGAAATTACAGTTATGGATTTTATGACAGGACTTAAAAGAACAGACTACTGCGGTACTTTTACAGCTAAAGACTGCGGCAGAGAAGTTGTAGTTGCAGGTTGGGTACAGAGACAGAGAGACCTTGGTGCTCTTATCTTCGTTGACCTTCGTGACAGAACAGGTATCGTACAGCTCGCATTTGACGATACAACAGACAAGGAAATTTTCGACAAGGCTTTCTCAGTAAGAAGCGAGTTCGTACTTATGGCTAAGGGTACAGTTCGTGAGAGAAGCTCAAAGAATACGGAAATTCCCACAGGTGAGGTTGAAATCTTCGTAACAGATCTTCGTATCCTCGGCAAGAGTGAGACACCTCCCTTTGAGATTATCGAAAACTGCCAGACATCAGAGCTGACTCGTCTCAAGTACCGCTATCTTGACCTTCGTCGCCCTGACCTTCAGAAGAACATTCTTATGCGTCACAGAATTACAAAAATTATCCGTGACTACTTCGACGATAACGGCTTCATCGAGATTGAAACACCTATCCTCGTTAAGTCAACTCCCGAGGGTGCTCGTGACTTCCTTGTACCTTCAAGAATTCACAAGGGCTCATTCTACGCTCTTCCTCAGTCACCTCAGCTTTACAAACAGCTTTCAATGGTTGCAGGCTTCGACAGATATATGCAGATTGCCCGTTGCTTCCGTGACGAAGACCTTCGTGCTGACCGTCAGCCTGAATTTACTCAGATAGATATCGAAATGAGCTTCATCGAAATGGAAGATATCCTTGCTCTTATCGAAGGCTTTATGAAGAGAGTATTCAAAGAAGCTCTTGATGTTGATGTACCCGTACCATTCCCCAGACTCACATACAAAGAAGCTATGGAGCGTTACGGCTCAGACAAGCCTGATACAAGATACGCTATGGAAATCACAGATATCGGCGAAGAAGTTAAGAACTGCGGTTTCGGCGTATTCACAGGTGCTCTCGAAAACGGCGGTAAAGTTGCTGCAATTACAGCTAAGAATGCTTTCAGCACTCTCACAACAAAAGAAGTTGACAAGCTCACAGAGTTTGTAAGAGGTATCGGTGCTAAGGGTCTTGCATGGGCGAGAATCGGCGAAGACGGTACAGTTGCTTCATCATTCGCTAAGTTTATGACTGAGGACGAGATGAAAGCTATTATGAATAAGTGCGGTGCAGAAAACGGTGACGTTATTCTTATCGTTGCTGATAAGGCTAGCACAACTCTCAGTGTGCTCGGTGCTCTGAGACAGACAGTAGCTAAGAAGCTCGACATCATTCCTCAGGATAAATACAATCTTCTCTGGGTTGTTGAGTTCCCCTTCTTCGATTGGGACGAAGAACTCGGTCAGTATGTGGCTATGCATCATCCGTTCACAGCTCCTCTCGAAGAGTGCCTTGACTACCTTGAAACAGACAAGGCAAAGGTAAGAGCTAATGCTTACGACCTTGTACTCAATGGCATTGAGCTTGCAAGCGGTTCAATCAGAATTACTAACCCGGATCTTCAGAAGAGAATTTTCAATCTTCTCGGTCTCTCAGACGAAGAAGCACACGAGAAGTTCGGCTTCCTTACAGATGCATTCAGATTCGGTGCTCCTCCTCACGGTGGTATCGGCCTCGGCCTCGACAGACTTGTAATGCAGATGCTCCGTCTTGAGACTCTTCGTGACTGTATCGCATTCCCCAAGGTGCAGAACGCAAGTGAGCCTATGACAGAGTGTCCCGCTCTTGTTGACAATGATCAGCTCGAGATGCTCGGCATCGGTGTAGTAAAAGAGGAAGAGTAATCACAGCGCTCAAGGTATATAACAGATAAGTCTCAGCCACTCCGCAAGGGGTGGTTGTTTTTATCAAGAAAAGATTAATATTTTTGAAATTTGTAGCTTTTTCAGTTGACATAAGGCAAGGAAAGTTGTATCATATATAGTGTATAATTACGAAATTATGTCTTTATATAAATGATCTATCGAAAGGGAGTAAGAAAATGAAAAAACTTCTCATTTTAACTCTTACATTGCTGATGCTTATGTCACTGTGTTTGTGCCCTGCTTCAGCACTGGAACAGAACAGTCTGGTGAGTTCTGCGTTGAATGTTAAACCCGGTAATGTGCGCTGGGATGATGTGACTTATAATTATGCATGGTTTGACAACATGGTTATCAGAGACGATGCCATGGCTGCAACTCAGGCTCATATTATTCCCAAACCCACAGATTACCCCTACCGTATTACATACGAAAACTTCCTTGTAGAGGCAGCTGACTATACAAGTATGGTGACTTTCGATGAAGAAAGTATCGCTCCGATTTATAACGAAATTATCAACTCAATGTATTATGTTGTTGTTGCTATGGGCATGACAGATGAACTTGATGTTATGAAACAGTATCTCACAGAGCAAGGCATCAGACTTCCCGCCAACAGCTCAGCAGGTGAAAAAGCTCAGGTAGCGGTAGTTTATGCTGCAATGAAATTCGATGCTGTTTATGTTCTCTACGGCAAAAAAGTGAGTTTCCCTGTGGGTACCACTCTTGACGGTGCTATAGTTACCATACTTTCAGCACTCATGGGTGTTGAGGTACCCTCCGGCACTGATAACATTTCAGGTTTTATTCTTTTATGCACCAAGAATTATGTAACATCTTTTGAAGATATTCCTATCAGTGATGACCCTTCAGAAGAGGAAATTTTACATTGGACAAAGCTTATTGTTGCAGCTTCTTCAGGTGATTATCAGGTGCCTGTTGAGGTTTATTCCGAGACTACAGCAGCTCAGAGAGAATACGTTGACTACGCTTACTTTGCTTCAATACTTTCAGACGTCTACGATGTGAAAATTGATCCCGTCAAGCTTGCTGTAGCCCTGCAGAGCAGCGATTCTTATGCAGTGCAGAAGCTTATCCTCAATACAATGCTTGATGAAAAAGAGGTTGATTATCCTAATGATTTGACAATGCGAGAACTTTTCGATATGGCTTGTCAAAAAGGATGTTTCAATCTTGAAGAGGAGTTCTATACAGACGTACTCAAATACGATATCGAAGTTGCTCAGAACTGTGAAAAGATATGGTTCACATCCTTCCCTATAGCAGCACTTCTCGAAGGCGGTAGCGATGATTATCTCAAGATAAATCTTGCCGGTTCACCCGTATCTCCTTCAGCAACAACAGGTATTGCACTTGACCCCGACAAGGCGACCGAAACAGTGGTTATGGAAGTTATCTATGATGCACCCGACCGTCAGGATACAGCTGTGTACGAGTTTAACATCATTAAAAACGCTGCTCTTAACACTGAGCGCAATCCCGAAACCCAAAACGATATGGTTGCTGAGGTTGAGAAATATGTAAATACTATTGTTCCAACTGATAGCGAGAAGGCTCAGCAGATTATTGGAAGCATTTTCCAGGGCGTTGATGCTGAGATGCAGAATAACAAAAATACATCTCAGGATGAAGGCATACTTACAACTTACGGTGAGGTTGAACTGTCAGTACCGGTGACTGCTCCTTCCTCAGGTTCAACATCCGGCAGCGAAGGATATGACTTCAACTATCTCGATGAGCTTATAGGCGGTATGTATGAGACCGATGAAAACGGCAACATTATCACAACAACTGCTTTTTATAATGACCAGTACACAACTGAAAAACAGAGCATCATCGAAAAAACAGTTGAAACTGTTAAGGAAAAACCTGAAATTGTAGTGGCTCCCACAGGCCTTATTGCTGTTGGTGCTTTTGCAGGTTACCTTATGACAAAGAAACATCGCGACAGTGAAGTTTATCTTGAAAGCGAAAATACTGGCGATGAAGAAACAGAAAATTAACTGTAAATAAATCATCTGACTCCCTTGCTTAAAGCAGGGGAGTTGTTTTATATAATGGACAAGATATTAGTTATTGTATGTAAAATTTTATATATTTTATAATAAAAATATAAATGTTTTATGGGTTTTTACTTGACATATAGATGTTTTTGTTTTACAATGTACAAGATAGTGTTAATATGCTATTATCATCGAGTAATAATACTGTAATTCTTTTGATGACAAATTCGGAAAAGTATTTATTTAATCGCAAGGTAACTTGTTTATCAGTAATTACCAATGAAGAATTTATAAAAAGAAGGAGGTGCTGCTACTTTGGATTGGACTATTACAATTATTATCGCCGCAATTGCTGCAGTAATTTCAGGCGTTGTTTGTTTTATATTAGGTTCAGCTCACAGAAAAAAGACCGCGGAAGCTCTTATCGGCTCAGCTAATGAAGAAGCTACACGTATTGTCAATCAGGCTGTGACAGAGGCTGAAACAAAAAAGCGTGAAACCGTACTTGAAGCAAAAGACGAAATTCATAGATTAAGAACTGAAACTGAACGCGAGCTTCGCGACAGACGAAATGAAGTTCAGAGACAGGAAAAAAGATTAATCCAGAAAGAGGAATCACTCGACAAGAAAGTTGAGTCCCTCGAAAAGAAGGAAGAAACCCTTGATGGCAAAATCAAGCAGGCTGAAGTCCAACTTGCCGAAGCAGAAAGCATCAAAAGAAGCCAGTGTGAAATGCTTGAAAAAATAGCAGGCTATACAAAAGAGCAGGCAAAAGTTGATTTGCTTAAATCTCTTGAAGAAACTCTTAAGAGAGAAAAAGCAGTTAAGATTATGGAATACGAGCAGGAAATCCGCGATGAAAGTGAAAATCTTGCAAGAGAAATTATCACAACTGCTATTCAGCGCTGTGCTGCTGATCATTCTTCAGAGGTTACAGTAAGTGCTGTTGCTCTTCCCAACGATGAAATGAAAGGTCGTATCATCGGTCGTGAAGGCCGTAACATCAGAGCTCTCGAGCAGATTACAGGTGTTGACCTTATCATTGACGACACACCCGAAGCAATTACTCTTTCATGCTTTGACCCCGTTCGCCGTGAGGTTGCAAGACTAACTCTTGAAAAGCTCATTTCCGACGGTCGTATCCATCCCGCACTTATCGAGAAGATACACGAAAAAGCTAAGAGAGAAGTTGATCAGACAATCAAGCAGACAGGTGAAAGAGCTGTTATTGACGCCGGTGTAAACGGTATCCACAATGAGCTTGTAAAACTCATCGGTCGTCTTAAGTACCGTACCAGCTACGGTCAGAACATTCTCAATCACTCACTTGAAGTTTCATACCTTGCAGGCCTTATGGCTGCAGAACTCGGTGTTGACGTTAAACTTGCAAGACGTGCAGGTCTTCTCCACGATATTGGTAAGGCTGTAGACCGTCAGCAGGAAGGCTCACACATTGAGCTCGGTGTTGAATACGCTAAGAAGTATAAGGAGAATGACATAGTTCTCAACGCTATCGAAGCTCACCACGGTGACGTAGAGCCTAAGAGCATTATCGCTTGTCTTGTACAGGCTGCTGATGCTATTTCAGCTGCAAGACCCGGTGCAAGAAGAGAAAATCTTGAAAACTATATCAAGCGTCTTAAGACTCTCGAAGAGCTTTCAGAATCCTTCAAGGGCGTTGAAAAGGCATTTGCTATTCAGGCGGGTCGTGAGGTTCGCATTATTGTTAACCCCGAAGCTATCAGCGATGAAGAGATGACACTTGTTGCTCGCAACATTGTTGAAAAAATCGAGCAGGAGCTTGAGTATCCCGGTCAGATTAAGGTTAACCTTATCCGTGAAACAAGAGCTACAGATTTTGCGAAATAAAATAATCAAGAGTTGTATCCATGTGGTACAACTCTTTTTTAAAAGGATGATGATATGATACTTTACAGTGATAATGAAATTGTTGTCTGCATAAAAGAAAAAGGTGTGCTTTCTCAGCAGGGTAAGCCCGGTCAGAAGAGTATGATTGATATTCTCTCGGCGGAGTACGGCTGTGAGATTTACCCGGTACACCGCCTTGATAAAGAGGTCAGCGGAATTATGGTTTATGCCAAAACTCAGAAAGCGGCCGCAAATTTAAGTGCTCAGGTCAGCTCGCGAGAAATGGAAAAGCACTACATAGCCACCACTGAAAAATCTGACTTGCCTACAGAGGGTACTATGGAAGACCTGCTCTATTTTGACAAAGTAAAAAACAAATCCTTTGTAGTTAAGAGAGAGCGTAAAGGTGTCAAAAAGGCTATCCTTGAATATAGTGTGATAGAAGATACCGATGAAAAAACCTCCTATCGTGTCAGATTGCTTACGGGCAGAACACATCAGATAAGAATACAGTTCGCCTCAAGAAAATATCCTTTGGTAGGTGATAGGAAGTACGGCTCAAAGATCGAGGAAGATATTGGTCTGGTATCTTGTTTTATCGGATTCAGACATCCGAAAACAGGGGAATGGATGGAGTTTCAGCACCCCGATTATAAATTAAATTTAAGGCAAGGGTAAAAAGTCCTTGCTTTTTTAATTTGTGATAAGATATACACTTTTTGCTGTAGTGTTGCAAAACGACGTATTTTGTATAAACGTCACTAAGATTAAATGGGAAAGAATAAAATATAGCAAATTTTAATGGAATATCCTATTGACTTTAGCGCTTTAGCACTGTATAATGGTAACATTATTTTAATTTTATGAATATAATAAAATTAATCTTAGAGGTGATTTACAATGAAAAGAGTATATAATTTTTCAGCAGGTCCGTCAATGCTTCCTATTTCAGTACTTGAAAAGGCAGCAGGTGAAATGCTTTGCTACGGCGACAGCGGTATGAGCGTAATGGAAATGAGCCACCGCAGCCCCGTTTATGATGAGATTATCAAGAACGCAGAAGCTCTCCTTCGCGAGATTATGGAAATCCCCGATAACTACAAGGTGCTTTTCCTTCAGGGTGGCGCATCAACTCAGTTTGCTGCAGTACCCCTCAACCTTATGAATAAGAACAACAAGGCTGACTACATTCTTTCAGGTCAGTTCTCAACCAAGGCTTACAAAGAAGCTCAGAAGTATGGCGATGTTGTTGCTGCTGCTTCATCAAAAGATGACAACTTCTCACGCATCCCTGAGACAACAAGAGAGTCATTCAGACCTGATGCTGACTATGTTCACATCTGTTACAACAACACAATTTACGGCACAAAGTTCGGCTATATCCCCGACACAGGCGATATCCCCCTTGTTGCTGATATGTCATCATGCATTATTTCCGAGCCCGTTGATGTCAGCAAGTTCGGTATGATTTATGCAGGTGCTCAGAAAAATATGGCTCCTGCAGGTCTTACTATCGTTATCGTACGCGAGGATCTTATCGGCAATGCAAGACCCGATACACCCGCCATGCTTGACTATAAGCTTATGGCAGACAACGATTCAATGTATAACACACCTCCTTGCTACTGCATTTATGTTGCGAAGCTTGTTTACGAGTGGATCAAGGAACTCGGTGGTCTTGCTGAAATGAAAAAACTCAATGAAAAGAAAGCAGCTGTGCTTTACGATTATCTTGATTCTCAGGATTACTACATTGCTCCCACAGAAAAGGGTAGCCGTTCAATGATGAACGTTACATTCGTAACAGGCGATGCTGATCTCGACAAGAAGTTCGCATCAGAAGCTGCAAAGGCAGGTCTTCAGAATCTTAAGGGTCACAGAAGTGTCGGCGGTATGAGAGCATCAATTTACAATGCTATGCCCTATGACGGTGTTGTAGCTCTCGTTGAGTTTATGAAAGCTTTCGCAGAAAAGAATCCTAAATAAGAGGTAGATACCGATGAAAAACATTAAAACAATGAACAAGATCGCTAAGATCGGTCTTGACGAACTCGATAAGAATATCTTTAATATTGCTGACGATATTGATGCTCCCGAAGGCATCATGGTACGCTCAGCTTCACTCCATGATATGGAGTTCAACTCCGAGCTTAAGGCTATTGTACGTTGCGGTGCAGGTGTAAACAATATCCCCACAGACAAATGCGCCGAAGAGGGTATCGTTGTATTCAATACTCCCGGTGCCAATGCAAACGGTGTTAAGGAGCTCACAATTGCATCACTTCTTCTTGCTTCAAGAAAGATCACAGATGGTATCAACTGGGCAAATACCCTTGAAACCGATGTTGCAAAGCAGGTTGAAAAAGGCAAGAGTGCATTCGGCGGTTGTGAAATTCAGGGCAAAACACTTGGTGTTATCGGTCTCGGTGCTATCGGTGGTCTTGTTGCAAATGCCGCAAAAAGTCTCGGTATGAAGGTTATCGGCTGTGACCACTTCCTTACAGTAGATGCAGCATGGCATCTTTCACGTTCAATCAACAAGGCTTCAACCTATGATGAGGTATATAAAGAGGCTGACTATATCACACTTCATATTCCCTCAACACCTGACACAAGAGGTATGATTAATGCTGACGCTATCTCTAAGATGAAAGACGGTGTTAAGATTGTTAACCTTTCACGTGCTGACCTTGTGAATGTAGCTGATATCAAAGAAGCACTCGCAAGCGGTAAGGTAAGCTGTTATGTAACAGACTTCCCTACAGAGGATACTATCAATTATCCCGGTATCATTACAACACCTCACCTTGGTGCATCAACAGGTGAAAGTGAAGACAACTGCGCTGTAATGGCTGCTCATCAGCTTCAGGACTTCCTTTTAAACGGTAATATCAAGCACAGTGTAAACTATCCTGATATCGAGATGCCCAGAAGCTCAGGTTCAAGACTTGTGGTACTTCACAAGAATGTGCCCAATATGATCAGTGCCGTAACAGGTACAATTTCAGCTGAAGGCATCAACATTGACCATATGGCTAACCGTTCAAAGGGCGACTATGCAGTTATGCTTGTTGACACTCCCGACGAAGTGAGCGAAGCAGCTTTAAATGATATTGCTGATATGGAAAATGTTATCCGCGTAATCAAAATCTGACATAACAAAAAGGAGAGGCTTTAACCTCTCCTTAATTTTTTGATTGAGTTTATTCTTCGATAAACTTTCTCATTATAGTTGCGCCGTTTTCGATGAAATTGCCTGTTGCCTTGGCGGTATCTTCATTGATAGTCTCAACGCCTGACTTGGGCGCGTTCTTGTGATAAATCATATAGGGCACAGCATCACGAGCATGTGTCTTTGTGACGATAGGTGTGGGGTGGTCGGGGAGAATCATAATCTTGTAATCCTCATATTTTTCAAGACCCTTGAGAAGTATACTGAGCACTCTCTCGTCGATAAGCTCAATAGCACGTACTTTGTTTTCGGGCTCGTCTCTGTGACCGCACTCGTCGGGAGCTTCGATATGGATATAAACAAGGTCACAGCCGTTTTCAAGCTCCTTAAGTGCGCATTCAGCCTTGCCCCCAAAGTTTGTATCAATGTAACCTGTAGCACCCTCAACTTCGGGTACACTCATATCTGCGCTCAGACCAATGCCTTTGAGCAGGTCAACAGCTGAGATTACGCTACCCTTGATGCCGTAAAGACTCTCAAATGTGGGAAGTATAGGTTTATTGCCTTCACCCCAGAGCCATATTGAGTTGCCGGGACGCTTACCTTCAGCGATTCTCTTAAGGTTAACGGGGTGATCTTTCAGCACATCGTAGCTCTTTTTCATCATAGCGATAAGCTCTTTAGCGTTTTCGTGAGTGCTTAAGTATTCGCCTACAACTCTGCCGCTGATGTCGTGGGGCGGGGTCATATTTCCGAGATCAGTGGTTCCCTCGCGTACAACAAGACAGTGGCGGTAGCTGACGCCGCTGTAGTATGTGTAGGTGTCATTGCCGAAGGCTTCCTGTACACTCTTGATAAGTTCAGCGGCTTCTTCTGAAGAAATGTCGCCTGCTGAATAGTCGACCATAGTCTTATCTTCATAGTTTTCTTCGTCAGAGAGAGTAACGATGTTACAGCGAAGGGTTACATCTGTATCCTCGAGCTTAACACCGATGCTGACAGCTTCAAGAGGTGAACGGCCTGTATAGTATTTCATGGGGTCGAAGCCCATAACGCTCATATTAGCCACGTCGCTACCGGGCTTGAGTGTATCGTGGACAGTCTTTACAAGACCGACCTCAGATTTCTGAGCGAGAGAGTCGAAGAGAGGCTTTTTAGCGCACATCATAGGTGTTTTACCGTCGAGTGCGGGTACAGGGTAGTCTGCCATACCGTCATAGAGAACTACAATATATTTCATTTGTGTCAATCCTTTCATATTAAACATATCATACACAATAATTTTATCATACATTGATTTTGATTGCAACAGTAAAGACTGTAGATTCTTAACATATATGATATTTTTTTATAGTATAAGTGCGAGTTTTCGGTCAAAAATAACAAATGAGACAAAATAACAAAAAAATCTTTTAAAAGTATTGACATTTGGGGGTATTTTGAGTAAAATATAAAAGCTGTTGAAAATGATTCACTAGCTCAGTTGGCAGAGCACTTGACTTTTAATCAAGGTGTCCGGGGTTCGAATCCCCGGTGAGTCACCAGCAAACGCTGAAACTCTTGAGTTTCGGCGTTTTTTGTTTTTATTTTTACTTATAACAAGGCTCTTGATTTTTAATGTAATTTTTACTAATCAAGGAGCATTGAAAATGGCTAAAATCGAAATGAAAATCAGTGTATCAATGGAAGAAACTTTTGACGATTTCCTTCTGATGAAAAAATCAATGGGGCTGAGTGATAAAACCCTTATTACTTATAAGCAACACTTATCAGCAATAAAAAAGCACTTACCCATAGAAAAACCAATAGAAGAACTGGAAAGACACGACCTTGAAATAATGATTTCAAGTATGAGAGACGTCGGTTTATCGGCGAACTCTATACAGAGTTATACAAGAACTTTAAAAACTTTCTTCACTTGGTGTAATGAAGAAGGAATAACCAATTTGAACTTGTCAAGGTATCGTGCTCAGGAAACAATCAAGGACACCTACACTGATAGAGAACTGGAACTGCTATTAAAAAAGCCAAATATGAGGCAGTGTAAATTCTCTGAATACAGAAACTGGGTCATTATAAATTTGCTTCTGAATAACGGTTGCCGAGCTTCTTCCATCAGAAACATCAAGAACAAAGATGTTGATTTAACTAATCAGGTAATTTATCTGCGACACACCAAAAACAAGAAGTCGCAAGTGATACCCCTCTGTTCTATGTTATGTGCTATATTAAGCGAATATATGAGAATAAGAGGCGGTTCAGATGATGATTATTTGTTCTCTAATGATATGGGGGAACAAATGACAGAATACTGCTTAAAAAATACTATTGCCAAGTATAACAGACGCCGAGGAGTCCAAAAGACAAGTATACATCTGTTCAGACATACATTTGCCAAAAAGTATTTGGTTGATTGTGGCGGTAATGCTTTTACACTACAAAGATTATTAGGTCATTCTACTCTTGATATGACAAAACATTACTGTGCCATTTTCGATGCGGATATTACAAAGAACTATGATAAATTCTCACCTTTAAATAACTTCAAAACCAGTAGAGAGAGAATAAAAATGAACAAGAGATAACAACATCGATTAAAATCGTTTAAATCAGTTCAAAGAGTTCTTAATTAACAACTTTTGATAACTTTTATCAACTTTGCGGTCTGCCCTCATATAACCGAAATACAACAGAATATGATTTTATTAAAGCAACTTCAAAAAAAGTTGCTTTTTTTCTTTTTCTATTTTAGCAGAGGAATACTTATGTACTTGGGTAGGGTTTGAGAAATGCTATAATATAGACACAGAAAACGAAAGAGAAAGGAACGAACAAACGATGAAACAGTTCAAACAAACATTCACTTAGCCAAAGGCAAAAGCCTTCAGACACAATTCAAAAAAATCTAAAAAGAAAAAATCTAAATTATAAAATTAAACTAAAAAATTTATTAAAAGAAAGAGGATAAATAATATGAAAAACAATGTAATTAAAATGATGGACAACAACGAAGCTCAGGTATCAAAGACATTCGCAAAGAACGCAAAGATTTACGGAACAGAAGAATACAGAATGTGGCGTGAATTCAAGGCAGAAAACCCAGAATATGTAATGGTAGTAAAAACAATTAAGAAGAATCCTGACAAGAAGACAACTAAAAATCTCAAATATGAAAATATGAGACAGTTTATCAAAGACCAAGACAACGCCGAAGAGCTTCTCAAGGAGTTCGAAAAGGAAGTTAGAATGTCAAAAATTCAGTCAAACCCCTACCGTGCGGTTCTTGCTTGGTTCTTACAGAAATTTGAAGGCTATGATTCATATAAAAAATACTTCAAGGAACTTGAAGAAAAGAACAAGAAAAACAACGAAGAAAATAACAACAAAAACGATGAAGAAACAACAAATGTTAATATTGAAAATATGCCCTCAGTCGCAAATATGTAATTAAAGAAAGGAATTGATAAAAATGAAAAATTCAACAAATGTAAAAGGCTATAAGATCGACTTCACATCAGGCACCATTATTGTAAACTACAAGTTTGCGGAAGCCTCAGAAAAATATGGTTCTCCCGAATACAGACTTCTTCAGACAATAAAGAAAGATTTCCCTGACTTTCAGGTTAGTGTTAAGTCAGGAAGAGAACAGAAGACCGCACGATACAATAAAAGACTCACCTACAAGAATATGGAAAAATATATCGGTTGTTTTGAAAACTCTGATGTTCTTCTCAAAAGATATGAAACCGTAAAGAAAATGTCAAAACCCCTCAAAAGTCCTTATAAATTCGTTTGTGATTGGTTTATGGCTCAGTTCCCTGAATACAAAGATATACCCGAATTTGAGGGAAATCTCACTGTTGTAAAATTTGTTCCCTATCCTGATAAAAACAATTATCAGGAAAAAGCAGCGGGATAATTTTGAGTCGAACTATTTACAAGTATATAAATAATTATGAGTGTTAAATGTATGACTCAAAAAGGAGTTTTATTATGATAGAAATTAGAGAATATAAAATTGCGGAATTAGTAGAAATTTTAGGAACAAGAAACCGTCAGGGAATACGAAGAAAATTGACGAGATACGGTTGTGATTTTGAAGAAACTGGCTGGGGCGAAAATGTAGTATTTAATATTATGACCGCTCCTGATAAGTTCAATATATTCTGTATAACTGAACTGAACATACCAGCTCAAGTAGATTTGAGAAGACTAAAAATGTTCTACTATGTGTTCTTCGAAGATGAAGAGTTTATGATAATGTCAGATGTTGATAGAGAAGCCTATATGGAAGAACACTACGAACATATATCAAGGCAAACGATAAGAAATTGGATAGGGTATTTAGAAAGAGCCAACCTGATTGATAGAGATACTATTGATTGCCGTTATTGTGCCGTAAACAGATTGTCTGACGGACAAAAAATAGTAGAGGAAATATCAAGAGAAATTTATAAAAAAGGCTGGGCTGAATATTGGAGATGTATCGAAGAATACGAAGATAGTTATTATGCGTTCAATATGGCTTGTGATATCTGGGGCGGTACAGTTTGCCGAATACCAAGGATTACAATTAACGGTATAGAATGGAGTAAAATCCAAAGATTAAAAAACATAATAGTTGAGAGTATGATAGAATAGTATTTCGTTTTTGAAATACTGTTCTTTTTTATTTAATCGGTCTATCACAATTTTCAGTATATAGTGAAAGAGAAAAAATATGAAAGGAGAAAAAGTATGATATACAATCAAGATTTACCTGATTATTCTCACGATATGTATTTGAAAGGGTTTAACGCCTATCAGATATTTGAAGCTAACAGACGAACCAATAGAAAGAAGCTAAAGAAAAAGAGAGAAGAATCCATTCTTGAAAAAGAACTGTTCAATTTCATTGAAGGTGTGGCGACCACCGCAGTCAATGAAGCTATGGATGATATTTTTGAAGGTTGGAAATAATAAGAGCAACGGCAGACCAAGAGAGAAATCTCAAGGTCTGCCGTATTTTTTCGTTTATGTTCCTTTTGGTTCGTCTGACGGTCAAAGTATTATTCTATCCTTTGCGGTCAAGTAAACCGTCATTCAGGTTGAAATCACCATTCAGACGGAGAGTGAGCCACACAAAACCGTAAGTCGAGTTGCGGTTTCGATTCTTCCCGAAATATACCCCCGACCTATGGTGTCAAAGAAAACAACTGATTATGTAGACACTTTCAGACGAGTCCAAAAGAGGTATAAAATGCCCTCATAAGGCACTTTTTTGTTCAGGATAAAGTTTACCCCTTTTCCTGAACATTCGGTTCATTCACATACTCGACCAAGTCGCCCACCTGACAATCTAAAAGAGAACAGATAGTATCAATAGTTTTCCAAGAGACTAATTCACCGTGTCTGATTTGCTGAAGGTATGATTGACCGATGAGCTTTTCTTCTCGTATTCTCGTGGAAGAATAACCTTTGTTTTTTAGTTCAGCCATAATGTCAATTTTGTATTGTATTGCCATTTTTAACGCCACCTTTCCTATTGTAAACATTCTATCACAACTAAGCACTAAAAACAAGTGCTAAAAATACACAAAAACAACACTGAAAGTTAGTGTATATTGCCAATAGACAACACTAAGAATTAGTGCTATAATGAATACATCAAATAAAACAAACACAAAACCGAAAGGAAGAAACAAAAATGTCAACAAATGAAATCATCAACAAAATCGAAGCACTCACAGAATGGGAAGCAATCATTGAAGAAGCCAAGGCAGAAGCCGAAGCCCTCAGAGACAGTATCAAGGCTGAAATGCTCAGTCAGAACACAGAGGAACTTGAGGCTGGAGCTTACATAGTTCGTTGGACTTCAGTTCTTTCTCAGAGATTTGATACAACCGCTTTTAAAAAGTCTCACGGTGATATGTATAAAGAATACACAAAGCAAGTCAGCAGTCGCCGTTTCTCAATCTGCTAAACAATTACGAACTGCCCCACCGCAAAAGTGGGGCAGAGAAAGGATAAAATTATGTCAGACTTTATTGAAGAGTTTTATTATGGCAATATTGAACTTCAGGCTTTAACTACCAAGCTGACACCGAAGCTCAGAAAGAAACTCAGCGAACTTGTAAAGAAAGAAGAAGAGCTGACTTCAAGGCTCTCTGAGGGCGAAAGAGAACTGTTTTCAAAATACGCTTGTGCCTATAATGAATTTTCAAGTATAAGTGTTTGCGACAGTTTTATATCAGGCTTCAGACTTGGGGCAAAGTTCATCTATGATACATTTGTTGACTGAAAGGATGATAAACAATGAATTACGGATATGCGAGATGTTCAACCAACGAGACCAAACAAGACATTGACCGCCAAATCAGAGAGCTGAAAAGTGCGGGGGCAGAACAGATTTTTCTTGAATACGAACACGGCGACAGTGCTATAAAACAAGAGTTATCTTCTCTCTTGGAGACTGCTGATGAGGGCGATACAATATTTACCCTTGAGGTATCAAGACTTGCCCGAAGCACAAAACAACTTTGTGAAATTATTGAAACGGTCAGAGAGAAGAAGCTCAGGCTTGTCATTGTTGGCAGTATCACGGTTGATTGTTCTAATGGTCAGATTGACCCTATGACAAATGCCTTTATTCAGATGTCAGGTGTGTTTGCGGAACTTGAACTCAGAATCATCAGGGAAAGAGTGAAATCAGGAATGGCAAATGCCAAAAGTAAGGGTGTAAAAATAGGTCGCCCTCAGACAACCGCCGAACAGATACCACCTATTTTTTACAGACATTATCCTTCGTATAAATCAGGTAGTCTGAACCTTTCAGAGTTCGCAAGGGTTTGCGGTCTGAGTAGAACCACGGTTTATAAATATGTTTCACTTTTGGAGAGTTAATATAAAAATCAGTCAGACTTTTACACACTATATTATACTTATTTACTTGTTAATTGTTTGACTAAAAAAGGAACGGTTTTGAACCGTTCCTTTTTTCTAAATGTTTATTCATAATCGTTCCACATTGATAAATCATAAATAGTGTAGTAATCCGCATCGCAATCTGAATAATATATACCAGTTATTGTAAAGTCATTATTTTCATAAACAGTAAAAGAACCTTGTCTTTCTGAACTGCCATTAAATCCTGGAATGAAATGGGTTTCTCCTTGAAAATGAATATTAACTAAAACACTTTCATGTTCTTGTAGTTTTTTACTTGAAGAACCATTAATTGTAATATAGTATTTATAATTAAAAATCATATTACTATATGTGTTGTTGTAATGTTCTTTAGTAATTGTTATATCTTTAATAGTAATATCATTTTCATAGTAATCAAACGATTTAGTATAGGGTAATGATTGAGTATGGAATAGGGTGAGTTCAGTTCCATCTTCCCAATCCGATTTATTGGTATTATCAATATTGGTATCTGTATCAGGAGACATATTATCAAACCAATCCTCAAAATCCTCAACTTTAATGAATCCAAGCATAATACCAAAAATTACAATTTTCGCCACAAATCTTACAAATAAATTTCCCGTGTCGAGTTTTTCTTCAAGATAACTCATATAAGTTTCTATTTTCGTTGAGGATGTTTCTGTGTTTGAGGCATAAGATACCGATGTCATAGAAAACATCATAACAATAACAAGAAAAAGCGCTAATAGTTTTTTCATTTTAAATCAACCTTTCATTTTTTATATATTCATTATATTCCTTTTAAAATCAAAAATCAATATTTTTATATTTTATAGTTGTTTTACTTTATATAGTGATATATAATCATTTTGGAGTTGATATTATGGCAATTAAAAATAATGATAAAGGCGGCAGGCGTGAAAACCATAAATACAAGGCTCTTCTTGTGGCTCAGGTTCTGCTCAAACGAACTGATGATAAACACGCAATAAGGACATCTGAAATTGTTGAATATCTTGATGCGTATGGAATAAATGCTGAAGCTCACTCTATTCAGAGAGATATGAAAATGTTGAATCAAATCTTTGAATTAGATACTAAGCCTGACCTTGAAGTTGAAGAAAGAGAACGCCTGAACTATTACATAGAATACGACAAGAGCCAACACGGATATAAACTCGCAAATAGACCGTATGATTTTGATGAGCTGAAACTCTTGGCAGAGTGTATTCATTCGGCAAAGTTTATATCAGAGAAGCAGTCGAGAGATTTACTTGAAACGGTGTATAGTCTTTGTAGTGAACACCAAGAGAAAGAAATCAAGAAAAAGGTTTATCTTGTCGGTAGAGCAAAAGGAAAGACACGCAACGATAAAGTTATGAAGTCAATCAAGCTCATAAACGATGCGATAAATAATGATTGGCAGATAGAGTTCCAGTATATGAAATACACCATTCAGGACAGAGCCACTCAGGTCTCCAAAAGAAACGGAGAAATGTATAGATATAGTCCTTATGCCTTGTTAATCAATGAGGGCAATTACTATATGATTGCCTCAGATATACGAGGAAAGAAGCTTTATCATTTCCGTGTTGATAGAATGAAGGGTGTTAAAATAGTTTACGAAGAACGAACTGGAAAAGACCTTTTCAGAAACTTTGATATTGAGAACTATACACACAGAGCCTTTTCAATGTTCGGCGGTGTGGAAATGGATATAAAATTACAGTTTGATAATAAGTTGCTTGATACCGTAATTGAGAGGTTCGGCACTGGCTCAGATGTTTATTACGGCTATGTTGACGATAAGCATTTTATTATCAGCACAAAGGTTGAAGTCAGCAGTCAGTTCTACTCTTGGTTATGTGGCTTCGGAACTATGGTGAAAATATTAAGCCCTCAGACGGCGGTCGAGGGTTATACAGAATATCTGAAGGAGATTACAAACAGTTATAAAGTTGATGATAATTGTTAAAAGTTGATACTTTGTAATGGCGTGTTCCTATTTGATTTAATGTGATATGATTTGCCCTCATTTGATATAATTTGATGTGTTGAGTCCTTATTTGAGGACTTGAAAACTTGACCTTTTTATCCTCTTGGTGGTATAATGAGGGCAGTTAAAAATCAAGTCATTTGTTATAAAAAACATAAGAGCTCAGTTGGCAGAGTTTTTATCACGCGATTGACCCCGTCAGGGGACAATCCGTGAAGTTGCTTTTAATCAAGGTGTCCGGGGTTCGAATCCCCGGTGAGTCACCAGCAAAAGCATCTATCTCGATGATAGGTGCTTTTTAATTTTTATGCAGTAATTTAATGGGGATTCGAAGGACGAGCGGTACAGAGCAACAGTCCGGGGGACTGTTGTGACCGCGAGCGACCAAGCGTCCGCAGACGCGCGAGTCGAATCCCCGGTGAGTCACCAGCAAAAAGCATCTATCACAATGATAGGTGCTTTTTAATTTTAAATGCAACAAATCGGCTGAATATTTTATCTTATTATATGATTGGTACGGGGGAGTGCCGGATGAATTTAAGTTGATTTTAACTGAGCATCACATAATTATTTTGACAAATAAAAAGGAGTTGATTGTATGGGGGGATTCATAAGAAAAAAATAATAAGTCATAATTAATCTGAATAACACAACCAAAGGAGGAATCAATATGAAAAAAGCATTACCCATCTTGTCGATAATAAGCTCATTTTGTTGTGCTCTTGGTCTTTTGTTTGAAATTTTTCCTG
>JAZTWC010000017.1:0-27539 GCA_045635665.1 Acutalibacteraceae bacterium | reverse complement strand
AAAATAATATATAACAGCCAACTTAGGAAACAACAAATCATATTCATCTTCGCATTTAGGACACGGAACATTTTTTACAACCTTATCATATACTTTAACTTTTGCGGAATGACCACAAGGATATTTCCACCATATTTTACGCATTGATTTTCTTGATAATTGTGTAGGCAACAATTCATTATTTTTTTCATAGTCCCAATCTGATAATATATGTTTATCTGTAGTTGCTAAATCATTATATCCCACTAACACCTTTCTATTTGAACAAACGGGACATCCACCACCTTTTACTCTTGCATTAACAACAGCTTTCCATTCATAGCCGCAGGTTTTACATGTCCACCATACATTTCTCCTTGATTTCGGACTTATCTCATCAGGTAACAGGGAAGTGTTTTTTACTGACCATTCTAATGCTATATCCGGGTATTGCGTTTTAAAGTCATTTACATTCTTTTCCAAAACTGTACCAACACAATACGGACATCCACTACCATCTGTACGAGAAGAAATCAAAGAAAACCATTCGTGTCCTTTTTCGCATTCCCACCATACTTTTCTATTCGAAAAAGGTGTGACCATTGATGCCTTTAAAGGAAAGTTCTTTTTTGACCACTCTTTTGCTACTTTAGGGTAAAGGCTTTCAAGATCATTAAATCCTTTTAAAACGGCATTATTTGAGCAATACGGACATCCGGCACCATTAACTCTGTTTTTTATTGATGCTGACCATTTATGACCACATTTACCTTTCCATAAAACCTTTTTGTTTGATCCATATGTTATTTTTTCAGGCGTTAATGGATAGTTTTCTTCTGACCATTCATCGACTAAATGAGGACTATGTTCCTTTAAACTTGTTCTCATATGTATACCTCCTCTATTCTGCAAAAAGTATATACATTTTTTTAGTAACAGTAAAAGGTACAAAAAAAGACCTTGAAACTTTTACATTTCAAGGTCATATAATCAAATGTGCGATTTTTTCGCATATTTTAAAGAGTACATATCATTTGATGTAAGTTTGATGTATGATGTAAATTCATTAGGTCTATCAAACGATACAACAGTACGTTTTGGTAATATATAGTAACTTATAACACCGATAAAGATGACTTATTTGTCGAGTGATTTCATTGTGGGGAAGAGAAGTACATCACGGATAGCTGCTGAGTCTGTCATAAGCATAACCATTCTGTCGATACCGAAACCGATACCGCCAGTAGGAGCCATACCGTACTCGAGAGCTGTCATAAAGTCTTCGTCAGTGGTGTTAGCTTCATCATCACCCTGCTTGAGGAGTTCTTCCTGAGCCTTGAAACGCTCTCTCTGGTCGATGGGATCGTTAAGCTCTGAGTAAGCGTTAGCCATTTCCCAACCGTTCATAAAGAACTCGAAACGCTCAACATAGTCGGGGTTCTCGGGCTTTTTCTTTGTAAGAGGAGAAATCACAACAGGATGGTCCATAAGGAATGTGGGCTGAATAAGGTGATGCTCAACATATTCCTCAAACAGGAGATTGAGAATGTCACCCTTCTTATGTCTTGCCTCAAACTCAATGCCTTTTTCTTTAGCGAGAGCCTTAGCTTCTTCGTCAGTCTTGATTTCACTGAAGTCTACACCTGCATACTTCTTGACAGCATCAAGCATTGTAATTCTTTCAAAAGGCTTGCCGAGATCCATTTCAATACCATTGTAAACAATCTTGGTGGTACCGAGTACTTCCTGAGCCACATGACGGTACAGATTCTCTGTAAGATCCATCATACCATGATAGTCAGTATAAGCCTGATAGAGTTCCATAAGTGTGAACTCGGGATTATGTCTTGTATCAAGGCCCTCGTTACGGAAAACTCGACCGATTTCATATACTCTCTCAAGACCACCGACAATAAGTCTCTTAAGGTAAAGCTCAAGTGAAATTCTGAGCTTGAAGTCCTCATCAAGAGCATTAAAGTGAGTTTCAAAGGGTCTTGCAGCAGCACCGCCGGCATTGGATACGAGCATAGGTGTTTCAACTTCAATGAAGCCCTGAGCATCGAGATAATTTCTTACAGCTCTGACAATTCTTGAACGGTTGATGAGAGTCTGCTTTGACTCCTGATTCATAATAAGGTCAACATAACGCTGACGGTATCTTGTATCAGTATTTGTAAGACCGTGGAACTTTTCGGGAAGAGGAAGAAGTGATTTTGAAAGAAGAACTATCTTCTCAGCGTGAATTGAGATTTCACCTGTCTTAGTCTTGAAAACTGAACCTTCGATACCGATGATATCACCGATGTCGAGCTTCTTGAAATCCTTGTATTCGTCTTCGCCAACGCTGTCACGAGCAACATATGACTGAATATTACCCTTTAAATCCTGAATGTTGCAAAATGATGCTTTACCCATAATACGCTTTGACATCATACGGCCTGCAACACGAACAGTTTTACCCTCGAGTTCATCAAAGTTTTCTTTGATTACGGCACTATGATGAGTCTGATCATACTTTGTGATAACAAAGGGGTCCTTGCCGTCCTGCTGAAGAGCTTCAAGCTTATCAACTCTTACCTGTCTTAATTCATTTGTATCCTGCTGTACTTCCTCCTGAGGAAGAACTACATTCTTTTCTTCTGACATTGTGATTACTTCCTTTCGGGGAATTATCTGTTAATTTCTACTACTTCGTATTTGATGATACCTATGGGAGCTTCAACCTCAATGATATCGCCTACAGCGTGACCGATGAGAGCTTTAGCAACGGGGGACTCATCACTTGTAAGATAGTCAACACCCTTGTCTTTTGAAGTTGATGTTGATGAGATAATCTGATATTTATAGATATCACCGTATTCTACGTCTTTGATTGTAACCTTTGAACCCATCTGGATAACATCAGTGCTGAGAGCATCTTCGTCAATGATTTTAGCCATTGAGAGGATAGCTTCGATCTCACTGATACGAGCTTCCAGTTTACCCTGGTCGTTTCTTGCTTCTTCGTATTCGCTGTTTTCTGATAAGTCACCGAATGAAAGAGCAACCTGAATTTTTTCTTTGATTTCCTGTCTGCCTCTTACTCTTAAGTCTTCGAGTTCAATCTCCAGTTCCTTAAGACCGGCAGAAGTAAGGAGAATTTCCTGAGCCATTATATATCTTCCTTTCGAAAATAAATTTTGAATATAAACTATCAGTTTAATATTATATTAAATATATCACCCCATGTCAAGGGAATTTGTCACTTTACTTTCTATAATTCACTTTTTCACATCACACCCTTGATTTTCAGCCTTAATAGTGATAAACTTATGGTGTGTCTGCGAAAAAACTCACGTTTTTCCGCCACTTCAATAACCCAAGGAGGATAAATTATGAAAACTTTCAGAAAAACATTAAGTTTATTACTCACCCTGATTATGTGTTTGAGCACTGTATCAATCGCAGCCGGAGCATCTGAAATCAAATATGACGGTGCCTGGACTTATATGGTCGAAAATGGCAATGCTACCATATACTTCTGCGACAACACTGTTACAGGCGACGTCACTATACCCTCAACACTCGGAGGTTACAAAGTAACTACCATCGCTGAAAAAGCATTCAACAACAGAGACTCCTTCAGAAATGTAACTATCCCCGACTCTGTTACCACTATCGGCAATGAAGCATTCAAGGCAAGTGCTCTCACCTCCGTCAAATTCGGCAAAGGTTTAAAAACTATCGGCAGCAATGCTTTCGCTTTCTGCACAAGCCTTACAAGTTTAAGTATACCCGACAATGTCACCACAATCGGTGAGTATGCATTCTACAACTGCACAAGCCTTGCCAAAGTTACTATAGGCAAAGGCATTACAGCTATCCCGGACTATGCTTTCAACACTTGCACAAGTCTTAAAGACCTTACAATGAGTAATACCGTAAAAACAATCGGCAACAGTGCTTTCAGCAATTGTTACAGTCTTACAAGTATTGCAATGCCTGACAGTCTTACAACTATAGACGCTAGCGCTTTCAGAAGCTGTAACGAACTCATCGCAATAACCTTCGGCGAAAACCTCAAGTCTATCGGCTACGGTGCTTTCACAGGATGTGCGGCACTTACAGATGTTTACTTCAAAGGCAAGACTGCTGAATGGAATTCAGTTGTAATCGGATATAGCAACAGCGAACTTACAAATGCAGATATACATATTCTTGGCGACCCCATTATTCCCGTCAACCCCAGCAATCCCAGTAATCCCGGCACTCCTTCAAATCCCGATACCCCCGACAACCCCGGCACTCCTGACGGTGATAACTCTCCGGTGGCATGTGACTGTAAATGTCACTCCAAAGGTTTAAAGAAATTTCTCTTTAAAATTTTACTCTTTTTCCAAAAGATTTTCCGCAAAAATCAGTCATGTGCTTGTGGTGCTCTTCACTATATAATATTATAATACGACCTATTATGGCAAGCAGTAAATATCCTGCTTGCCATTTTATATATTTTCATTGACTTGACATAAATAATGATGTATAATTTTTATTAGTACCGATGTTATCGGACTTTGGATTATATATGAGAAAACGGAGGAATTCACCATGGCTTATTTATCAGACATCGAAATTGCTCAGCAGTGCGAAATGAAACACATAGCTGAAATCGCTGAGAAAGCAGGCGTACTCAAATATATTGAGCAATACGGTAACTACAAAGCTAAAATCGATCTTTCACTTCTTGCTGATGCCAAAGATAAAAAGGACGGCAAGCTTGTACTCGTAACAGCCATTACTCCCACTCCCGCAGGTGAGGGTAAAACTACAACTACTATCGGTCTGGCTGATGGTATGAGTATTATAGGCAAGAAAGTTACAGTTGCTCTTCGTGAGCCCTCACTCGGCCCTGTATTCGGTGTAAAGGGCGGTGCTGCAGGTGGCGGTTACGCTCAGGTTGTGCCTATGGAAGACATCAACCTTCACTACACCGGCGACTTCCACGCTATCACAAGTGCAAACAATCTTCTTGCTGCTATGATAGATAACCACGTTCAGCAGGGCAATCAGCTCGGCATAGATGTACGCCGTATCACTTGGAAGCGTTGTATCGATATGAATGACAGACAGCTTCGTTTCATTACTGACGGTCTTGGCGGCAAAATCAACGGCACACCCCGTGAAGACGGTTTTGATATTACAGTTGCAAGTGAAGTTATGGCTGTGCTTTGCCTGGCTTCATCAATCACTGACCTTAAAGAGAGACTCAGCCGTATAATAATCGGCTACAACTTCAAGGACGAGCCTGTTACCTGTGGTGAAATCGGTGCAGCAGGTGCTATGACTGCTCTTCTCAAAGATGCACTCAAACCTAATCTTGTTCAGACTCTTGAGGGTACTCCCGCCTTTGTACATGGCGGTCCATTTGCAAATATTGCTCATGGCTGCAACTCAGTTATCGCTACCAAGACAGCTCTTAAAATGGGCGACTATGCTATCACTGAAGCAGGTTTCGGCGCTGACCTCGGTGCTGAAAAGTTCCTGGATATTAAGTGTCGTATGGCAGGTCTCACTCCCTCAGCTGTCGTTATGGTTGCTACAATCAGAGCTCTCAAGATGCATGGCGGTCTTGCTAAGACTCAGCTTGGCGAAGAGAATATCGAAGCTCTCGAAGCAGGCATTCCCAATCTTCTCAGACATGTATCAAACATCAAGAATGTATATAAACTCCCCTGCGTTGTTGCTGTTAACCGCTTCCCCACAGATACAGACAAGGAAATCGAATTTGTTATTGAAAAGTGCAAGGCTCTCGGCGTAAACGTATGCCTTTCAACTGTATGGGCAGACGGCGGCAAAGGTGGCGTTGAACTGGCTAAAGAGGTTGTCCGTCTTTGTGAAGAAGAAGATAACTCAGCCTTCAGCTTCTCATACGAGTCAGAAGAAACCATCGAAGATAAAATCAAGGCCGTTGTTACCAAGGTTTACGGCGGTGATGATGTAGCTTTCCTGCCTGCGGCTAAAAAGCAGATTGCAAAACTCACTGAAATGGGTTACGGCAATATGCCTGTATGTATAGCCAAGACTCAGTACAGCTTCTCAGATGATCCCACAAAGCTCGGCGCTCCCGAAGGCTTCACTGTTACAGTAAGAAACGTCAAGGTAAGTGCCGGTGCAGGCTTCATCGTTGTGCTCACAGGCGACATTATGACAATGCCGGGTCTTCCCAAGGTACCGGCAGCGATGAAGATTGATGTTGACGAAGACGGCAAGATTACAGGTCTGTTTTAATTTTAAGATAAAACTCAAGGACACCCACGAGGGTGTCCTTTTTTTAGTGCGTAATCACCTTGGCGGCAAGAAAACAAAAGAGACGCGAGTCTGACCCGCGTCCCATTAATGTTATAATTTATCTTACCAGCCAAAGCCGAAGTAGTCATTGAAGAAGTCTTCAAAACTGCCTGCTCCGCCGTAGTAATAGTCACCGCCATAGTTAGGCGCTGTGGTAGTTACTTCCTCTTCCTGAGTGTCACCCTTGTCTTCGATAAGAGTCACAGTAACATCGAAAGTGGTAGTCTTATAAGTTCTCTGCTCGATACGGCAGAGTGTAAGAGTAAGTGTATCACCCACTGCCCCTGTATCAATGAGGTCAAGAAGTACACTGCTGTCATCCATATCCTTGCCGTTGACAGCGATGATAAGGTCTCCGACTTCAGCCTTGGTGTTTGCAAGAGCACTTTCACCGGAAATGCCTGCTATAACAAGTGAGCCCTGAGGAAGTCCCTTGATTGATACTACCATACTGTAAAGCTGATATGCACTGACCTCAGCATACTGTATGCCAAGCTTTGGTCTGTTGGGTACATAACCGAACTTGATAAGTGACTCAACCACTGACTGAGCTATTGATGTGGGCACGGCAAAGCCCATACCCTCAAACTCCGTGCTTGCAATCTTTGATGAGTTGATACCTACTATCTGACCTGCTGTATTGACAAGGGCGCCGCCTGAGTTACCAGGATTGATAGCTGCGTTATGCTGAATGCAGGTCATTGTATATGTGGCACTGACACTTCTGTCAATAGCTGAAACTATACCGTCTGTGATTGAGCCGAAGTACTCTGAACCGCCGGGGTTACCGATAGCATATATAGGCTCACCTATCTTAAGTGTTGATGAGTCACCTACCTCAGCTAAAGGAAGACCTGTAACCTTGATTTTAAGCACACCAATATCTGTTCTTGTATCAGTTGCTACCTTCTCTGCCTCATATGTTTTGCCGTCGAGCAAAAGCACACCGTAAGTTACACCTGTTGCATCTATGACGTGAGCACATGTTACAACATAAGTATATGTGCCTGTGCTGTCTTCGCCCCAGAGTATACCTGAACCTTCGCCTGAGAGCTGACCATTCTGATATGTCATAACACCAACAACACTGGGTCTTACCTTATCAGCCACATAAACAGAATTAACAGCATTGAGGTCTTTTGAGGGCGCTGTTGTCTGCATAGCATTGATAGTCACATCATTTATCTGACCTTCCTGAGCAGGCGTTGTAGTCTGCTGATTGTTATCTCTGTCTCCGCCAAAGAGGCTTGTAATACCTACTCCCAGAGCTACAATAATGCATACTGCTATAATTGCAATAACAGCTTTTTTGCCAACTGACTTTTTTGGTGGTGTCATATTTCTCTGAGGCGGTGTTGTCTGATAGTTATATGTCGGCTGACTCTGCTGCCATGACTGTGACTGCTGTGTGAAATTATTTGCCGGTGCACTGAAATTGCTGAAATTACTCTGAGGTTTTTCAGGTGTCGCATAGGGATTAAACGCAGGCTGTTCAGCTTTAGGCTCTGAAGGAGTGTATGTTTCTCTCTGAGGGAAATTATCAAAGGGGTTACCCTGATAAACGTCATAGGTTTCCTCTTCTTTGGCTTGAGCCTCCATAGCAAGTCTTGCATCTGCTGCTTCCTGATCTTTGCTGTGAGAAAAAACATCCCTTGAGGTTACGGGAGAAAAGATATCCTCTTGTCTTTCCTCTGCATAAGCCTCCTTTTCAGGCTCGTTGGCTGAGATGTCTTCACCGACTTTATTTTCGTTATCGTACATAGTTGTAGCTCCTCTCTGTATGGGCATAAACCCATAAGGGTCTGTCTGAAATATTATGATAATAGATTATATAGCTTTACTTAAAAGAAGTTAAAAATACTAGAAATTTTTTCTTGATAAATTCCGTATACACCAATAAAGGCAAACTGACACAAATTATCACTTTATAAAGGGTATCTCAAAGGCAAATTCTGTGTATTCACCTTGCTTGCTCGAAGCTGTTATCTCACCCTCGTGCATATTTATGATAGTCTTGACAATATAAAGGCCTAAGCCTACGCCCTTTGTATCAAAGCTTCTTGACTTATCGACTTTATAGAAGCGCTCAAATATACGGGCAATCTCTTCCTGGCTGACGCCTGCTCCTGAGTTTCTTATGGAAACCCTTGTACAATCACTGTTATGAGATGCTGACAATGTTATGGTACCGTTCTCAGGGGTAAACTTAACTGCATTATCAAGAAGATTATATATTACCTGCTGTATAAGGTCTCTGTCCGCTTCGATGGTCACATCGCTCATATTTTCAAAGCCGACAATTTCAATATGTTTTTCATCTATGGTCTTTTCAAAAGACAGCAAGGTTTCGAAAATCTGCTTGCCTATATCGTATTTGGTCTCTGCGAGTTTGATTTCACCGGCTTCAATCTTAGAGATATTAAGCATTGATACAACCATTCTGGAAAGTCTCTTTACTTCATTTGAAACGATCGAAAGATACTTCTTTTCTTCCTCAGCGGGAATGGTGCCGTCAAGGATACCGTCAATAAATCCGCCGATTGAAGTCATAGGTGTTTTCAACTCGTGAGATACGTTGGCTATGAAACTCTTCTGGGCTTCATCTTCTATTTTAAGCTCATAAGCCATTTTATTCAGAGCCTTCGCAAAATCTCTGAAATCACGCTTTTTATACTTTTCATTTGCCCTGTATTCGAAATCGCCTCGTGCAAAATGTTCAGTAACCTCCTGCATTTCACCCAGAGGTTTAGTGATACCTCGTACGACAAAGAAGATAGCCATAAAGCATATTATCAATGCCCCTAAAACCGCATATGACAAGGATACTGAGATACCACTTACATATGGTACAAGCCCTGTTATAGCATCTTCAACGGCAAATACTACATACTTGACTTCAGACTCAGAGTTTCTGATCGGCTTGGCAACTACAAATCTGCCCATACCGAAAGTTTCGTCAGTCAGATAGTCGGAAAAACCACCTTTTACAGCTCGGTCAAGTATTACATCGGATATCATAAAATCTTTATGATTTTTACAATTTGATGAGTAACCGCTTTCGCAGTCACCGCAATATAATGCCTCACCTTCAGCATCGGTGATAAAATACTCAGACTGTGTAGCCCTTGACATTATCTTGAGTGTATTGACCACCATAGGTTCATCGAATTCATTTTCGTTATCAAGATAAGTATAAACAGTAACAATATCGTCGGCATTTCTCGAGAGTATGTCAACTTTATCTGTCCACCACTGAAGACCTATGAGAAAAATCATAACAATTGATATTACCAGAAAGACTGTAAATACCATCATTGATGAGAAAGTAAAATATCTCAGAAACAGATTACTTCCTTTTTTTCTGCGTCTGCTTTTGTTTCTTTTTTCAGCCACAAAAATTCCTCCCACTTTGGCAAAACGCCTGACAAAAATATCAGGCGCTTCATATAATCATTAATTTGTAATTATTCCTTGGTTTCGAATTTATAGCCTACGCCCCAGACAGTTCTGAGTTCCCACTTATCAGATGCGCCTTCGAGCTTCTCTCTGAGTCTCTTTACGTGAACGTCAACTGTTCTTGAGTCGCCGTAATAGTCATAACCCCACACCTCGTCAAGGAGCTGATCTCTGGTGAATACTCTGTTGGGGTTCTTTGCAAGGTGGAAAATAAGTTCCATCTCTTTGGGAGGTGTGTCAATCTGAACACCTGCAACCTTAAGTTCATAGTTTGTAAGGTTGATTGAAAGCTTGTCGTAGTGTACTTCCTTAATTTCTTCGGCAGCTGATGAAGCGCTTCTTCTGAGAACCGCCTTGATTCTTGCTACGATTTCTTTTGTATCAAAGGGTTTTACAACATAGTCGTCAGCACCAAGTTCAAGACCGAGTACACGGTCAAAAATCTCACCCTTTGCTGTAAGCATAATAATCGGAGTTTCGGAGAACTTTCTGATTTCTCTGCAAACCTGCCAACCGTCAAGCTTGGGAAGCATAATGTCGAGAAGCACAAGGCTGGGACTTTCCTCCTGGAACATAGTAACAGCAGAAACACCGTCGTTTGCTATTACAACATTGTATCCCTCTTTGGTAAGGTAAAGTCTGAGAAGTTCGCAGATATTAAGGTCATCATCTACAACGAGAATTTTTTCTACGTTCATGGTTTTGCTCCTTTTCGTTTAGTTTGTTTTTTTATAATATGGGACTAACTTAAAATTTTGTTTAACAATATATATTCTATATTATTTTTTTACTAAAATACATCACATTCTCTCGGGGGCATCAACTTTAAGCATACCGAGTATACTCTTCATTGTGTCTTTTACGCAGTTGCAAAGGAATAATCTTGCCTGCATAAGCTCCTCATCCTCAACACTTACACGGCAAGCATTGTAGAATTTATGGAAGTGAGTTGCGAGATCAACTGCATAGTGAGTAACCTTTGCAGGGTCATAATTTTTGGCTGCGTTGATGATTACATCGCCAAGAGTTGAAAGGAATCTGATAAGCTCTCTTTCTTCGGGACAAACCAATTTATTAAGCTCTTCTTTGGTGCAGTCTCTGATTGTCTTGCCCTCAGACTGAAGCTTTGTAAGGATACTGCAGATTCTTGCATGAGCATACTGACAATAGTAAACAGGGTTCTGTGAGCTCTCTTCAACTGCCAGGTCAAGGTCAAAGTCCATAAGTGAACCCGGCTCTCTGATGTTAAAGAGGAATCTGACAGCATCGATGGGTACCTCGTTAAGAAGATCAACAAGTGTGATTGCCTTGCCGGTTCTCTTTGACATTCTTACAACTTCGCCATCACGTACAAGACGAACGAACTGCATAAGAAGAATATCGAGTCTGTCAGGATCAATTCCTACGGCTTTCATAGCACCTTTCATTCTTGCTACGTGACCGTGGTGATCAGCACCCCATACGTCAATAGCTTTATCGAAGCCTCTTTTTTCAAGCTTGTTTCTATGGTATGCGATATCCGCTGCGAAATAGGTGGGGTTGCCGTTTGCTCTGATGAGTACGTCATCCTTGAGTTCAAGTTTATCAATGTATTCCTGAGTCTTGCCCTGAGCTAAGAGCATCTCTGTCTGGATTTCGATATTCTTGTACCAGAGAGCGCCATCCTTTTCATAGGTGTAACCCTTTTCTGTGAGGATGTCGATGGTTTCTTTAAGCTCACCGCCATTGTGGAGTGTAAGCTCGCTGAACCATAAATCATAATCGATACGGTACTTAGCCATTGCAGCTCTCATATTTTCGAGGTTTTTGGGAAGTGCGAACACTGTGAGAGCCTTTCTTCTTTCTTCCTGAGTCTTTTCAAGATATGAGTCACCATAAATCGCCTTGAACTCTGTAGCTCTTTCGACAATGTCTTCACCGTGATAGCTGTCTTCGGGAAGCTCAGCATCTTTGCCGCAGATCTGCTGATATCTTATATCAAGTGAAAGTGCGAATTTATCAATCTGATTACCTGCATCGTTAACATAGAACTCTCTTGCAACGTCATAGCCTGCATAGTCTAAAACAGCGGCAAGACAGTCACCTAATGCACCGCCTCTGGCGTTACCCATATGCATAGGGCCCGTGGGATTAGCTGAAACGAACTCTACATTGATTTTCTTACCTTTACCGTAATCGCTTCTGCCGTAGCTGTCACCTGCTTCTTTGATTTCGAAAAGAATGTCTGCGTAATAGTCATCGCAAAGGAAGAAGTTGATGAATCCGGGGCCTGCGATTTCCACTCTCTCGAAGTAAGTTTCCTCGAGATTCATATTATCGCATATTGCTTCTGCTATCTTTCTCGGGGGCAGACGGAAAATCTTTGCATTGACCATAGCAGCGTTTGTGCTGTAATCACCGTTGGCTCTGTCTGCGGGCACCTCAACCTGGAATGGGTTGCTGTCACCCTGTACCAGAATCTCTTTTGTCTGAGCTGAAGCGATAGCTGACAAAACAAGTTCTTTGATCTGATTCTGTGCTTTATTTACAATCTTTGACATTTCGTTATTCCTCTCTTAAAAAGTTACCCGTGATTTTGCCTTTTTGTCTGAGTGTTATATCAAACTCGGCCTTACCAAGGGCTTCACCGCCTGAAAAAGTTCTGTAGGAAAAATACAGCTTTATTCCGTCATCTGCGATTTCGGTTGCAATTTTATCTCCCACTATATCCAGGCTGAACTCACCGAAGGGCAATCTGTGATATGAGACGTGTCTGATACCCTCTTCGATTGTCATATCCGTTTCAATTTCAGCCTGACGGTGTATAATGACTTTTTTACCGTTTTCGACAGTAATATGAGTCTCTTCGTTTACACCGTTTTTTTCCTCTTTATAACTGAGACTATAACCCTCATCCGTAAGAGAAAAATCAGCATGAGTAATGACTTCGCTTTCAGTTTTGTCACCCTCAACAACGTTGACGGATCTGACTTTGATAAGATATCTGGCGTTCATTTTTATGCCCCTTTAATGTGAATACAAGTATACATAATGTATAATATCACAAACTTACAAAAAAATCAATTTGTTAACAAGGATTTCTTTAATATTTTTCAGATAATATCTAAAGAAAACATAACCCTTGACTATAGCAGCGACAAAAGGTATAATATTGAATTGAAAATAAAAAAGAGGTGACATTATGTTTTTATGCTATAAAGAACCTGCCAATATGAGCTACTTCGGTTGGGAAAACGAAGCATTACCCTTAGGTAACGGTAAAATCGGTGCTAAGGTTTTCGGCGGTATGGAATGTGAACTCATACACTTCAATGAAAAGACTCTCTGGTCCGGTGGTAAAGATGTCAAAGGCTTTACTTACGGTGTGAAAAAAGACGATAAGGGTGAGTCCGTACGTGAGCTTCAGAGACTTCTCGCTGAGGGTAAAGCCAAAGAAGCTACAGCTAAAATGAAAAATCTCGAGGGTGATATGACAGGCTTCGGCAACTATCAGTCCTTCGGAAATCTGTATATATCCTTTGACCATCAAGGAGAAAAAGACAAGTATACCCGCGACCTTGAGCTTGATACAGCTTCGGCTATGGTAACTTACCGTATCGGTACATCTCAGTTTACCCGCCACTATTTTGTCAGCTATCCCGACAATGTTTTTGTGGGCAGAATTCAGGCTGAGACCAAAGTACCTCCCGTTAATGAAGAGGATCAGAAAAAAGGCAAGGTAAAAGAACAGGAAATTGTACCTGCAAAGCTCAATATCGATGCATATTTTGTATCTGACCAGAAAGGTGTCAGCAAGGCTGAAAACGGCACTATAACTGTTGCAGGCACTGTTATGGGAAATGTGGGTACTGATGCCAAGGCAAGTGCTGATGCTAATGCTATGAAGTACGGCGGTGTATTTAAGTTTATCACTGACGGTGAAATCACCGAAACCGCTGACGGCCACATCAAAATCAAAGATGCTGAGTCTGTTATGATTATCGCATCACTTGCCACAAACTACATAAACTCATTCCCCGAATATTTCAGTGACGTTGACCCTCTTGAGACAGCTCTTGGCTGTGTCAATGCCGCTTCAGAAAAGACTTTCGGTGAACTTTACAGAAGTCATCTTTCTGACTACAAACCTCTTTACGAGAGAGTTAAGTTCAACCTCGAAGAGGGTGACCATATTATGGCCACAGACTTCCTGCTCAACAGATTTGAAAAGAAAGGTGAATACAAGAGAAATCTTATCACGCTGCTTTTCCAATACGCGAGATATCTGCTTATTGCTTCTTCAAGAGACGGCTCATTACCCGCTAATCTTCAGGGCATATGGAATGCGAAAAACAACCCGCCTTGGTGCTGTGACTACCACTTCAATGTCAATGTACAGATGAACTATTGGGGTGCTTATGTGGCTAACCTTGCAGAGACAGCACTCCCCTATATCGACTTTGTCAACTCACTTAAAAAACCCGGCAGACTCATTGCCAACAAAACTCTCGGCATCGGTGAAACCAAAGCTGACGGTACACCCGACACTGACAAGGCAACAGGCTTTATGATTCATACTATGGTAAGCCCCTTAGGCTTTGTTGGTCCCGGTAGTGAGTGGCGTTGGGGTTGGGCACCCACCAACGGAGCATGGGCTCTTCAAGGTATGTATGACTACTTCCTTTTCACAAGAGATATCGAAAAGCTTAAGAATGATATTTATCCCACTATGCAGGAGTGTGCTCTTATGTGGACTCAGCTTCTTGTGGAAGATAAAAACACCGGCAGACTCGTCTGCTCACCGGGTTATTCACCCGAGCACGGTCCCGTTGCTGCAGGTAACACCTATGACCAATGCATAATCTATAATCTTTACGATGACCTTCTGTCAGCGGCAGTGTACCTTAGAAATGCAGGCTATGGTGACATCGTAAATGACGCTATCATTGATAAGGTCAAAGAGCAGATCACTCAGCTCAAGCCTTTACATATAGGCAAATGGGGACAAATTAAAGAGTGGTACGATGAAGACAAGTTCTTTATGAGAGGTTTCTATAATCAGGGTGTTCAGAGAAAGCACAGACACATCTCTCATCTGCTGTCACTGTATCCTTTCAGACAGATTTCTCCCGATGATAAAACTCTCGCTGATGCGGCTCTTACAACTCTCAGAGACAGAGGCAATAAGAGCACAGGCTGGGGGCTTGCAATAAGACTTCTCAGCTATGCGAGACTTCATATGGGCAATGACTGCGATACAATCATCGAACAGATTATCAAGTCAACTATCCTCAAAAATCTTTTCGGCACTCACCCACCCTTCCAGATTGACGGCAACTTCGGTCTTATGGCAGGTATCTGTGAAATGCTCTTACAGAGCCACTGTGATTATATTCATGTGCTTCCCGCACTGCCCGAAAGCTGGCACAACGGTGAAATCAGCGGTCTTATGGCAAGAGGCAACTTTGAAGTGGGGCTCAAATGGAAAGATAACAAGCTCAAGGATGCCACTATCAAGTCAAATCTCGGCGGTAAATGCTCACTTAAATATGATGGCAAGATTATGCTTGTTTATGATGAAGAGGGCAAGGAAATTGAGACAAGCTTCGAAGACGGTGTGACAACCTTTGTCAGCGAAAAGGGCAAGACTTATAAGATAAGCTAAGCATCAGCGCGTTTTTGATTCTTTTTGCACGCTAGCAAAAAGAATGCCCCGCGGCGAGCGATATAAAAAATTAAAGTAGCAGATTTTCGGTCTGCTACTTTTTTGATGTTGTTATTGTTTCAGTATTGCAGGGCTTCGCCCCGCACCCCACAAACTTTTGAAAAAGTTTGACAAAACTTTACTCGCCCTGCGAGGCAATCACTTGTTTCAAATTACTCTTCTATGCTCTTACCTGCAAACGCATTAAGCTCAAGTCCTGCTACATTGCCCGCAAGATACTCATAATAACCCTGAGAGCCAACCATAACTGCATTGTCACCGCATAATGATAACTCAGGGAGATAAAGCTTCCAACCGTTCTTTTTGCATAGCTCAATAACATCAGCTCTGAGAACACTGTTAGCAGATACACCGCCTGCCAACACAAGTGTAGTATAGCCCGTATCCTCCATAGCCTTTTCGGTGTTTTTTATAAGGCAACCCGATACTGCCTTCATAAATGATGCACCAAGGTCAGCCTTGTTGATCTCCACACCCTTTTGTTCAGCGTTGTGGATAGTGTTGATTACACTCGTCTTAAGACCCGAAAAGCTGAAATCATAGGGACAGCCCTCAACCTTTGGTGTGGGGAATTTGTAAGCTGTATTGTCACCGTCTTTTGCCAACCTATCCATATTAAGTCCCCCGGGATAAGGGATACCCATAGTACGGGCAGCTTTATCGAGGGCTTCACCTGCAGCATCGTCTCTTGTTCTGCCGATAATTTTAAAGTCGGTATAGTCTTTTACCTCAACCATCATAGTGTTACCACCGCTGACTACAAGACAGAAAAATGGCGGTTTCAGGTCCTGATGGGTGATATAGTTTGCCGCGATATGTGAGCGCAGATGATGTACGGGTATGAGAGGTTTATTTTTTGCATATGAGAGACCCTTGGCATAGTTTACACCAACGAGTAAGGCGCCTATAAGGCCCGGAGCATATGTTACGGCGACGGCATCAACATCGTCAAGAGTAATCTCAGCGTCACTGAGAGCCTTTTCAACTACACCGCTGATAGCTTCAGCGTGTCTGCGAGATGCTATCTCAGGCACTACACCACCGTAAATTTTATGCTCTGCAACCTGAGAGGCAACTACATTACTGAGGACTTTTCTACCGTCTTCAACAACACTTGCCGCTGTCTCGTCACATGATGATTCTATAGCTAAAATTTTCATATTATCATTCCTCACTGAAAGTTTTGGTCATTATCAGGGCATTCTCCGTGGGATGTGAATAGAAATTTTTCCTTTCACCCTGAGAGATGTAACCTCTTTTTTTATAAAGGCTTATTGCAGGAGTATTGCTTACCCTTACCTCAAGAGATATGAAACTGCAATTTTTGTCCTTGGCTGTTTTTTCGGCAGTGTACAACAAAGACTCTGCTATGCCCTGACGTCTGAATGAGGGCTTCACAGCCACATTTGCAATATAACATTCGTCCAACACCATATGCATACCCATATAGCCTGCAACTTCATCGTTTACGATTGCTGACAGGAAACAAGCACCATCATTGGTCAGCTCACTTCTCAGAGCTTCCTCGCTCCACGGGTCACTGAAACATTCCTTCTCGATTTCGGCAATTGCCTTTAAATGTGCTTGGCTCATAGGCAATATCTGAGTCTTTTTGTACATTTCCACAATATCGTCCAATGCACTGTCAATCTGCTTTGCTATTTCAATGTAAGCATCCTCATCCATACCATAAGGATCAGAAATGCCACCGCCTAAAACTATAATCTTTTCTTCGGGTACAACCTGAGACAAAGCTGACTTATGCTCATTTGTCATAACAACAAAGAGGTCATACTCATCAATCATATATCTGCTGAAAGCGCTGGAACGATGGGACGATATATCTATGCCATAAGTTTTCATAGCTTCAATACTGCCCCGAGAGGCACTATCACCGCCAAAGGCATAAAGACCGCAGCTTGATACTGTTATATCACCGATGGCTTTGTATTTATTTTTCATCAGAGCTTCAGCCATAGGACTTCTGCAGGTATTACCACTGCAGATAAAAAGAATTTTCATTTGCTTTCACCTGTAATTACGTGTACTACACTATATAGTAATATTTTTCAAACCAAAAGTAAATATCTTTTTGTTTTTTATTTTTAATTTCTAAAGTGTTAATTGTTTGTGTAATGGTATATTTTTACATTATTATTCCGTTTTGTAAATATTCAAACCTACCTTTGCTATATAATATATACACTTGTAAACATAGGAGGTTAAAATTATGAAAAAAATAATAGCTGTTTTACTTTGTGTTGTTTGCCTGTTTTCATCTCTCGGCGTAACAACCTTCGCTTTCAGTGAAGCTTTCACCAACATTGTATCTTTTATGGGATTCGAGCAGGATGATCCTCTCGTTTACGGAATCACATATGATTCCAATACTTTTTTATCCGACGTTAAAGTAATGTATGAGCCCAGTCCCACTATGAAATTCAACAATCCCGGTACATATACTGTTACAAAAGACACTCCCCTTTCAGTTGATTATCAGTTTGTTTGCTGGCTTGATAAGGATACAGGTAAATACCATTACGCAGGCGACAAACTCTACATCGATGGCACGAAAACTCTCTATGCTGTATGGGAGCCCAAGACCGACAACCACAATCGTGTAATAAGAGTTATCCTTACCGCTCTTGAAACTTTCAGAAGAACTCTCCAGGCATTCTTCGGTTTATTTACAATTGAGTTTGAAAAAGATCCTATTAAAGAACTTGAAAAAGAAGAAAATGCAGAGCAATATTTCTTTGACCTCGACGGTCTTGTAATTGAAGGTCACGATTACTATAAAGACAAGAGAAGCTATGAAATAGGTGTTGAACCCGTTGCTGAGGGTGTTGTTTATGATATATTCAGCAGAACAGAACCTATCTATTTCGGTGGCTCATTTGAAGCTATTGAAGAAGAAGTTGTAGAAAAAGACCCCGAAACCGGTAAGATCACCAACATCTACACTCAGGTTGTTCAGAAGTACACAGATGGTGTTAAGTATTCAGCTCTCTATGAGTCAACAGGCGAAATCAGAGAAGTTGAAGTAACTGATGAAAATGGAAACAAAACTACCAAGAAATATCAGATTATCAAGGTTACTCTTACAGACGGTGTACCCAGTCCTCAGACAGGAGTATATATAACATTCCATCTTCCTAAAGGTATCCTCAGATATACTGATTCAGATCAGCTTAAAGCAAACAATGCTTATGCATTTGTTAAGTTCTCAACAGCCAATACATAATTATTCAGAAGGACTGCTTCGGCAGTCCTCTTTTTTTGTTGTAACACTCTTTCCCCTTTCGCGTATAATGATGATGAAAGCGGAAAGGAGGTAGGTCATATGGCTTGTAACAATGGTTTATTCGGTGGCAACAGCTGTTGCTCATGGATTATCATCCTTCTCATCTTATCAATGTGCAGCGGCAACGAAGGCGGTCTCTTCGGCGGTGGTTGCGGTAACTCATGCGGTTACAGCAATAACAATTGCGGTTGCGATCATTCTTGCGGTTGCTAGTCAAACAGCAAAAGAAATCCTCGGTTTATCCGGGGATTCTCTTTTTATCGCGGAATAAAATAATCGGGAAAGTCAAAGAATAGTAATATACGATACGGAGGACTCACTATGTCAAGACAACACTATAAGCCATTGTACCCTGCCGAGACTTTTGGTATTGCAGATATAAATACAGTTTTCGATGAAAGTCAAAGGTCAAAGTCGAGGGAGCATACAAACAGATTAATAAACAATAAAAATTCTCAAATATCAGAGAAAACAGAAGAAACTGAGAGCTAAATTAAAAATTGGGGAGACAGACCTCTGTTTTTGACTTTATTTGACCTTTGAATTACAGAAGAAAGTTGCTATAATAAAATTAAAAAAGGTCAAAGTTAGTCAAAGTCAAAGGAAGTGATCTTATCAATATATCAAATTCAATTGCCCAGATGATTATCAGCATGCTGGAAGATAAAGACGAAATTGAGTTTCAGAGAAACATACTTGCTCAGGACGTGGGTTGTGTACCAAGTCAGATAAACTACGTACTTTCATCGCGTTTTACCCCTGAAAGAGGTTATATAGTCGAAAGCAGACGCGGCGGCGGTGGCTGTGTGAGAATCACACGTATAAGTTACGACAAAAACACTCTCATTATGAATGTAATCAACAGCGTGGGGTTATATATATCAGAAAACACCGCAAACGACCATCTTATTAATCTTATGAGACATCAACTCATATCCCGACGTGATGCGGCAATAATATCATCAGCTCTCAGTGACAGCAATTTCAAAGGTCTGCCCACAGAAATAAGAGATGCTGTGAGAGCCTGCATATTCAAACAGACACTACTCTCAATAATAAAAGAAGAATATTAAATCCTTAAGGAGGTAATTATTATGTTATGTCAGAATTGTAAAAAGAACGAAGCCAATACTCATATCAAACGTGTTATCAACGGTGAAGCCACTCAGAAGCATCTTTGCTCATCATGTGCTCAGAGTCTCGGATACGATAACTTCTTCAGCGATTTCACTTTTAATCTCCCCTCTCTTTTCTCAAGCTTTTTCGACGACAGGAATCTGCTTTTGGCAGAGACACGGACCGAAAGATGTGAAATCTGTGGTTGCAGCTTTGAGGATATTATAAAGTCAGGTAACGTGGGCTGCAGTAACTGCTACAATAAATTTTACAGCAAGCTTCAGCCCTCACTTCAGAGAATACACGGCAAGGTAAAGCACTCAGGCAAGATACCCCTTAAAAACGCTGAACCCGTTGTAATCAAAGAAAAGACCCCAGAGGAAAAAATAAGCGAACTTGAAAAAGAGATGGCTAAAGCTATAGAAACTCAGAACTTTGAGAGGGCGGCAGCTATAAGAGACGAAATAAAAATGCTGAAAGGAGAAAACTGATATGAATTGGTATAAAAACAAAGGCAATGAAGGCGATATAGTTTTAAGCACCCGTGTGCGTCTTGCAAGAAACCTCACTGAATACCCATTCCCTGCAAGACTCGACGAAATTCAGAAGAAAGACATAGCAAATCTTGTCAATAATATTTTAAGTCAGGACAAAACTTTCGACCTTGATTTCATCGATATGTCAACTCTTTCACCTGCCGAAACTGTATCTCTTGCAGAAAAACACCTTATCAGTCCCGAGTTTGCCTGTGAAACTCTCGGCAGAAGTCTTCTTCTTTCAAAGGATGAGGATATCAGCATTATGATATGCGAAGAAGACCACATCAGAATACAGACAGTTTATCCCGGTCTCTCACTCAACGAGGCCTTTGAAACTGCACTTAAAATTGATGAAATCCTTGAAAATAAAATCTCATATGCTTTTGATGAAAACTTGGGCTACCTTACTCAGTGTCCTACAAATATAGGCACAGCACTTCGCGCAAGCGTAATGCTCCACCTACCCGCACTCAGCAAAAAAGGGGCTATGCAGAAACTTTCAACTACTGTTGCAAAGTTGGGACTTACCCTCAGAGGCTCTTATGGTGAGGGCAGTGAAATCTCAGGTGACATTTATCAGCTGAGCAATCAGGTTACTCTCGGCATCAGCGAAGAAGCCGCTATCAAAAACCTCAACTCCATAGCTATGCAGATAATTGCTCAAGAAAAGCAGACCCGTGCTCTTCTCATTAAAGACGAGGATTATCTCGACAGAATATACCGTGCCTACGGTATACTTAAAAGTGCATATAAGCTCACTTCAAAAGAGCTGATGAATCTTATTTCCTATGTACGAGTAGGTGTGTCAGAAGGCATTCTTGATATACCTACAGAAAAGCTCCGCTCTCTTACAGTGCTTCTTCAGCCTGCAACCCTCAATGCTTCCTGCGGAAAGATATTATCACAGACAGAGCGAGATATTTTAAGATCACAGAAAGTAAGAGAAGAGCTTGCATAAACTTGTGACGGGTCGTGAAAACGGCTCGTCTTTTTTTATTAATGACAAGGAGGTAACTCTATGTATAAATTCACAGGCTTTACAGAAAAAGCTAACCGGGCTCTCAACAGTGCTGTTGAAACAGCAGAAAACTTAGGCCATACCTATGTAGGCAGTGAACACTTACTTTGCGGTATAGTAAAAGAATCAGGAAGTGTCGCAACATCACTTATGGCATCAAAGGGTATTACGGCTCAAAGTGTCGAGCAGGAAATCAGAAAAACCGTCGGTGTCGGCATACCTACTGTATTGACACCCGATGATTTTACTCCGAGAAGCAAACACATCATTGAGCTTTCCGTTGCTATTGCAGCCAAAGAAAATGCCGGCTATGTAGGCACTGAACATCTGCTGACAGCAATCCTCAGTGAAGATGACAGCTGTGCAGCTTTTATATTGTCCGAGCTCGGACACAACAGCCACAATATACTTTCAGAAATAGATTCCGGCTCTTCCAGGAGCTATTACTCGGCCACCTCGTCAAAGTCTCCCCGTACCGGTAAAAAATCATCTACACCTACCCTTGACAAATACGGCAGTGATATAACCGACAAGGCAACAAAAGGCGAAATCGATCCTGTTATCGGCAGAGAAAAAGAAATTGAGAGAGTCATAGAGATACTTTCACGTCGCACCAAAAATAACCCTTGTCTCATCGGCGAGCCCGGTGTCGGCAAAACAGCTATAGCTGAGGGTCTGGCACTTAAAATATCTCAGGGTGAAGTACCCGAGCTACTCCGAAACAAGCGTATAGTCTCCCTCGACCTGACAAGTATGGTGGCAGGTACAAAGTATCGTGGTGACTTTGAAGAGAGAATCAAGACCTGCATCGAAGAAACTGTCAAGAGTAAAGAGGTCATCCTCTTTATTGACGAGGTGCATAACCTCATCGGTACAGGCTCCGCTGAGGGTGCTGTAGATGCTGCAAATATACTCAAACCCTCACTTGCAAGAAGTGAACTTCAGGTTATCGGTGCAACCACATTAGAGGAGTACCGCAAATATATCGAAAAAGACAGTGCTTTAGAGAGGCGATTCCAGTCGGTAAAGGTGGGTGAACCTACCACCGAAGAAACTGTAGAAATATTAAAGGGTCTTCGCAGTAAGTATGAAGCTCATCACAAAGTAAAAATCACAGATGAAGCTATCAACTCAGCGGTGAAAATGTCACTAAGATATATCAGCGACAGATTTTTGCCAGACAAAGCTATTGACCTTATTGACGAGGCATGCTCAAAAGTCAGACTCAGATGCTTCACAATGCCACCCGAAGTCAAAGAAATTGAACAAAAGCTAAAAGAAGTTACAGCAGAAAAAGCAGCGGCAATAAACTCTCAGGATTTCGAGGGAGCGGCACGCCTGAGAGACAAAGAAAAAGAGCTTATGAGTGAGCTGACCGTCAGCAAAACCAATTGGAAAGAGAAGTCGTCTCACGGATTTTCTGAAGTGACAGCCAAAGAAATAGCACAGATTGTATCAGGGTGGACAGGCATACCCGTAAGCGAGATAACAGCCGAGGAAAGCGAAAAGCTCCTCAATCTTGAAGAAATTCTTCATAAAAGGATAGTCGGTCAGAAAAATGCAGTCAAGGCTGTCGCCAAGGTCATAAGACGAAGCCGTAGCGGACTTAAAGATCCTAAAAGGCCTATGGGATCATTTATCTTTTCAGGACCCACAGGTGTCGGTAAAACCGAGCTTTGCAAGGCTTTGGGTCAGGCTATGTTCGGTGACGAAAATGCGGTTATACGCCTTGATATGAGTGAGTACATGGAAAAACATAACGCCTCAAAATTAGTAGGCTCGCCTCCCGGTTATGTTGGCTATGATGAGGGTGGACAGCTGACAGAAAAAGTCCGGCGCAAACCTTACAGCATTATCCTGTTTGATGAGATTGAAAAGGCTCACCCCGATGTGTTCAATATGCTTTTGCAGATTTTAGATGACGGTATCCTTACAGACTCTACAGGCAGGAAAGTTGACTTTAAAAATACAATTATCATTATGACATCTAATCTTGGTGCAAAGCAGATTGCAGGCCAGGTCAAAACTATAGGCTTCGGTGAGGACACTGAAAAAGCTAAGGATGAAAAAATCCGCAGTGCCGTTATGGGTGAGCTGAAAAAGGCTTTCAGACCCGAATTTTTAGGCAGAATAGATGAAGTTATAGTTTTCTCCCAGCTCTCAGGTGAAGAAATAGAGTCAATTGCCGATAGAATGATTGATACTCTCCGTGACAGATTGAAAGCTATGGATATAGATATTGAATTTGACAATCAGGTCAAAAAGCTTGTTGCCAAAGCCGGCTTTGATCCCGTGTATGGTGCCAGACCTTTAAGAAGAGCTTTGCAGAATAAGATTGAAGATAAACTGTCCGAAGAAATACTCGAGGGTAAAATTAAACCCACATATGCATATATTTGTCACGTTAAAGATGAAGAAGTGGTCTTCAAAGCAAAAGAAAAAGAATAATGCCGGGAATAGAAAAATATCACCATCATATAATATAAAAGGTGATATATATGAATAAAAGCAAAACTAAAATATACGGCATATTTATAGCTATATCTCTCGCTGTCGGTGGTCTCTCAGCTTTGTTTACCACTATGGGTATGGATGATTACCGTCTTGCACAGAAGCCTGCCCTTACACCGCCTGAGATAGTTTTCCCTATTGTATGGACCATACTTTACACTCTTATGGGTATAAGTGCTGCCCGTATATGGATAGCTTCGCAAGACAAGGGCAGTAACGGCGGCCTTATGTTATACGTTATACAGCTTGTGGTCAATTTCTTTTGGAGTGTGATTTTCTTTACACTTCAAGCCTACGGATTTGCATTTTTCTGGCTGTTGTTTTTATGTTTCTTGGTACTTCTTATGATTATATCTTTCAGCAAGACGGATAAGCTTGCTGCATATTTACAGATTCCCTATTTATTATGGCTGATTTTTGCAGGGTATCTTAATTTTATGGTTTGGATGCTGAATAAATAAATCAGCACGTTTTTGGTTACTTTTTTGGTGCTAGCAAAAAGTAACGCCCGCCCGGCGAGGGCAATAAAAAAAGAGAGTAGCAGATTTTTGGTCTGCTACTTTTTTGTTGTATTGCGGGACTCTGTCCCACACCCTGCAAACTTTTGAAAAAGCTTGGCCAAAACTTTACTCACTCATCCCAACTATACTTAGTCAATTCACCACTGCACAAAAGCTCAGGAAAGCCCCACTGACGAAGGACTTCATAAGTGGCAATAGCTACAGTATTAGAAAGGTTGAGACTTCTGGCGTCACCTATCATAGGCATACGAAGGCAGTGATCAGGATTATCCTTGAGCAGTAACTCAGGAAGTCCCGCATCTTCTCTGCCAAAAACTATATATGCATTTTCAGGGAAGGACACATCAGAATAAATATGCTGACCTTTGGTGGTGAAATAGAAAAACTCACCATTCTTATTTTTTTCAAAAAAATCGCTGAGACTCTCATAATAAGTGATATCCAGAAGATACCAGTAGTCAAGACCTGCTCTTTTTAATTTTTTATCGTCAACAGTAAAACCCATAGGCTTCACAAGATGAAGTGATGCACCTGTAGCAGCGCAGGTACGGGCGATATTACCTGTATTCTGAGGTATCTGAGGTTCCACAAGAACTATGTTAAGCTTCGACATAATATGCCTCCAAAATCAAACTAAGTAGCATTATACCACCTAATGACATAAATTGAAATATAAATGTAAAAAATTATGCAGTATAAAATTTTACTCTCGCCAAAAAATATAGATGTCCCAATTACGGACAAAAACACAACGGGAGAGAAAAGCTATGATGAAAAGCATTATGACAGGTGTCGGTATAGGTATGGCTGTCGGTGGCGCAACAGCTTATCTTAAAGGTGCTATGGCAGGCAGTGTGATGAAACGCGGTGCTAAAAGAACAGCCCGTAAGGCTATGAAGAACATGGAAAACATTATGGGTGACGTAAAGTATATGTTCAAGTAAAGCACTCTATGAACACACTATCGGTGGGCAACAGCTCGCCGAGGTACATAAAGGTGAACTCACTCGCCTTATAAAGGAGTTATGAATATGAAAAAATTTATCACGCTTATACTTTCTGCTGTGCTGTGTTTCAGTTTCGTTTCCTGTGGAGGCAATAAAGATAACCAAAGAGCCGACTTTTCAGCGTACCCTGACGAAGACACCACCATAACCGAAGACCGTATAGACACACCTGAAATTATGGAGTCAACTGTTATCGATAGCGAAAACCTACCTCATACCAATAGTATGATTATCACAGGCACCCCTGACCTTGAGAGTAAATCGGGTTTTGCACCACTTGAGAAAATAAGCTATAAGGTCAATGACCCTGACAACAAGAGAGGGCTTTCCACCAAAAAGATAAGTCACTCCCACGGCCCTGCAAGTGACGGCAAGGCTCATCACACTGTAACAGAAATGCAGAAAACTATGGAAAAACATCAGGCTTTTACCCTTGACACATCGGGTGAAAAGGTGCTGTATCTGACCTTTGACTGTGGATATGAATATGAAAATCTCACAAGCAGAGTCCTCGACACTCTGAAAGATAAGAGTGTAACAGCCACATTCTTCTGCACCCTTGACCACATAAAAAAAGAGCCTGAGCTTATCTCACGAATGATTAAGCAGGGGCATATAGTCGGTAACCACTCCACCACTCATCCGTCATTTGCCACCATAACAAGAGAAAAAATGGCTTTGGAAATCGAGGAGACCGAAAACTATCTTCGTCAGAACTTCGGCTATGCTGCAAAATATTTCCGTTTCCCTGCAGGCGAATACAACGAGAGTGCCCTGGAGCTTATCGGCTCACTGGGTTACAGAAGTGTTTTCTGGTCAGTGGCTTATGACGATTGGGACACATCTAAAGTCAGAGGCAAAGACTACGCCATAGACAAGGTTATGTCGAGACTTCATCCGGGGGCAGTTATACTTCTTCACAGTGTATCAAAAGACAATGCCGAAGCCCTTGGTGACATCATCGACAGAGCAAGGGCTCAGGGTTACAGATTCGACTCCTTGGAAAATTACAGATAAAACAAAGGCGGTGAGGGTCTGATCCTCACCGCTTCAGAGCTTATTGGTAGGCGACAAAGTATCGCCTTAATTTAAGGTTTTATTCCGCCGAGTCAATCAGCAGACCTTTTCAACATTCATCTGTATTTCGTAAGTCTTTTCTTCACCGTCAGCATTTCTTATGGTAAAGAGCATAAACAGGTTATTTACAAAGGCATCAATGTCAGAGCTTTCATAATCACTTATAACATTACCACCTGATATTTTGCCAAGATCACCTGAGATGCTGACCTGAGCTGAGTCAGACAAATCCTCCACAACACTCTTATATAAGGTTTTCTTTTCACCGTCTTTGGCTATATAAAACTCAGCTGACCAATACATAGCATCGGCAAAGGCTTTTTCTTTTTTGACTTTAATCATACCACCACTGAAGGTTTCTTCTTCACCACCGACTACAGCTGTTCCGTTGGTGACTGTTATATAGTCATTTTCACCGTAAAATGTATAGACCTCGACTTTATCACTCTTTGGTTCATTACTGCATCCGACAAGCATAAAAAGGCACATTACAGCCAGCATAGAAGCAATTATTTTTTTCATATAATCATCCTCCTTGTGTTTGTAGTTACATTTTAACATTTATAAAAATTAATGTCAATAAAACAGATATAACAAAAGCCGAGTTGAAATTTATCAACTCGGCTTTACTTATTATTATTGTCCTCGCCGGACAGGCGTAACTTTTTGCTGGCGCACAAAAAGTTACCAAAAATGCGCTGATGCTTATTTCTGCTCTGCGCCGGGTCTGCCGCAGCACTTCTTATACTTTTTACCGCTGCCGCAGGGACAAGGATCATTTACGCCGACCTTTTTCTTGTCGTTGCGTACTGTTCTGCCTTTTTCACTGCCGTCACCGCCGCCTGCTGATGCTGCGGTAACCTTTGCAACCTGCTCACGCTTGATTTCTTCTTCGCTCTTAAAGTGTGCTGAAAGAATAATCTTAACTGTGTCTTCACAGATAGCACTTGTCATTTCGTCAAACATATCATAGCTCATCTGAC
>JAZTWC010000016.1:0-17319 GCA_045635665.1 Acutalibacteraceae bacterium | reverse complement strand
ACAACGGGATCTCTGGGAAGAAGATCTTCTGCTGCGTCTTCGTGGTCGTCGATGATTCTTTCTTCGATTGAAACTTCAACTTCTTTTTCAACCTTAGCACCGAGCTCTGTAGCAACGATTTCAGCTGTATCAAAGTCGATTGTCTGGTTAACTGTAGCCATTACACCCATCTTGAACATCTCTTTGATAACCTCGGCAGCTGTTCTTCTGAGAAGTGCAGCAAGGTCAGCAACTGTGATTTCATCGGGGATTTTAACAACGAGAGTCTTCTTTGCTCTTTCAGCAGCGATTCTCTTGAGTCTTTCAGCTTCGGTTTCTCTCTTGTTTGAGCGGGTACCCTGCTTTCTGTACTGCTGTGACTTCTGCTTGAGCTTTTGTTTGCTTGATGACATATCGCTATCGCGTCTGCCACCCTGCGAAGCCATTTCGTCATATTTTTCGTTGTACTTCTCAAGGTCAACATTACTGCTTCTTGTATCAATGTATCTCTTTTCGCCCTTTGTTCTTGCCTGAATGAGCTTTTCCTGCTTATTCTGGGCAGGAGCATTATCCTTAGCGGGAGCATTTTTCTGCTGATTCTGCTGGGGCTTATTCTGATTGCCCTGCTGCTTATTCTGATTCTGCTGAGGCTTTCTGTCATCCTTCTTGCCTTCGGGCTTTCTGTCGCCCTTGACTTCTTTCTTACCCTCGGGTTTAGCAGGCTTTTTGTCTGCTTTTTCAGCCTTGGGAGCTTCAGCCTTAGCTTCTTTCTTTTCTGCTTTTACTTCAGCTTCCTCGGCCTTTTTGGTTTCACCTGCTGCAAAATATGCATCAAATGAAGCAACTGAATTTTCCTGAGTTACTGTTTCAAAAATTATATCAAGTTCTCTGTCTTCGAGAGCTGCCATATGTGTTCTCTCAGCAGGCATATGTGTATCGAGAATTCCGAGAATTTTCTTGCTGTTAAGACCGAAATCCTTAGCGACTTCGTGTACTCTGTATTTTTCTCTTGGCATAGTATCATCCTTTCTGTATCAAGTGTACTTTTGCTGTAATGCTTTTGCGAAGCCCTCATCGTCAACGCTGACTACGGCTGCCTTTGAGCCGACAGCTGACGAAAGGGTCAATGTATCGTATTTTGTAATAATTACGGGTATATTTTTGTTTTCATATGTGCAGGCATGATTTATTTCGTTCTGAAGTCTCTGAGATGCCTCTGATGATATAATGCAAAGCTTAGCTTTGTTTCTGATTATACTTCCGATTACTGCATCGTGACCGAGACTGACTCTGCCGCTTCTTCTTGCCATACCCAGAAGGCTGAGAAATTTATCATTCATTCTCGCTGATCTCCTGACTCATTTTTTCGAGTATATCTTCGGGTATCTCGCAAGAGAGAGCACGATTGAAGCGTTTTGCTTTTTTAGCAAGGTTATAGCACTCTTGCTTTTTGCAGATGTATGCACCTCTGCCTGCCTTTTTTCCTGTAAGGTCAAGACTGATTTCAAAGCCTGCCTCGTTACCGTCGGCATCTTTGAGCTTTGTCTTTACAACTCTCACAAGCTCTTTCTGAGGAAACATCTCACCGCAACCGAGACATTTTCTCATTGGCTGTTTCTTCGGTACCAATGTAATCCCTCTTTTCAGTTTATATTAGTCGTTTGCCTGACTTAAGGGCTTGATATCGATTTTCCAGCCTGTGAGCTTAGCAGCGAGACGTACGTTCTGACCCTTGTTTCCGATTGCGAGTGAAAGCTGGCTGTCGGGTACAATAACTCTGCATGACTTAGCACCGCTTTCGTCGGTGATTACTGAGAGTACTTCAGCGGGAGCAAGAGCTGCTGAAATATACTGTTCGGGGTCTTCGTTGTAACGTACGATATCAATCTTTTCACCGCAGAGGATCTCAACAATGTTACTTACACGCTGACCTCTGGGACCGATACAAGCACCGACAGCATCAACATTTTCGTCGTGGCTGTTAACAGCAATCTTTGTTCTTGAACCCGCCTCTCTTGATACAGAGATGATTTCAACTGTACCGTCATAGATTTCGGGAACTTCTGTTTCAAAGAGTCTCTTTACAAGACCGGGGTGCTTTCTTGAAATGTGAGCATAGCTTGTGCCGCTTTCTGAAACTGTGGAAGCAACATAAACCTTGATGAGCTGACCTGCTTCGAGCTTTTCGCCGGGAAGCTGCTCTGACTTGGGAAGAATAGCTGTAGCTCTGCCGATTTCAATCTGAGCATCGCCTGTGTCGGGATATACGATGTTAATTTTAGCTGTAACAACTTCCTGATGTCTGTTCTGGAATTCCTGGTTAGCCAGCTCTCTTTCAGCTTCTCTGATACCCTGACGGATAACGCTCTTAGCTGTCTGAGCAACGATTCTGCCGAACTTCTTGAGCTCGAGGTCAATCTCAATAAATGAGCCAACCTGTGCATTTGCATCATAAGCACGAGCCTCTTCAAGAGTCATTTCAGCTGCGGGTTCTTCAACTTCCTCAACAACTGCGATTTTAACATATACGTTCATAGTCTGCTTTGCGGGGTCAATGTCTACAACAACGTTGTCTCTGTTGCCGTATGTGTTTTTGGTAGCTGAGATAATAGCTGCCTGAATCTTCTCGAAGATATACTGAGAAGAAATGCCTTTTTCGCTTTCGAGCATTGCTACTGCTTCAAAAAATTCTTTGTTCATCTTTTTATACTCAATCCTTTCCGGTATTTTTATATTACTTGTTAATCTATATAATTACATATCAAAGTCATCAACCTTGATCCAAGATGCTTCTTTCTTTGTGAAAGTAAATCCGCTTTCATCTTCGAGGCTGATTGTTATGTTGCCGTCACTGTAATCTGCGAGAATTCCGCTGAACTCTCTTTTACCCTCAAGGGGTCTGATCATTTTAACCTTGATTTTTTCACCGATGTACGAGTTGAAATGTTCATCTCTGACTAAGTCTCTTTCTACACCTGGTGAGCTTACTTCGAGGAAGTACGCCTGCTCAATGGGATCTGCCTCATCAAGAGGTTTGTTGATTGCATGGGTAAGGTCTACACAGTCGTCAATAGAAACGCCACCCTCTTTATCGATGAAGATTCTCAGGTACCAGGAACTGCCTTCTTTAAGGAAACGTACGTCCCAGATTTTAAGGCCGAGTTCTTCTGCGAATGGTTCAACGATGTCCCAGACGATTTTTACGGTATTGCCGCCTTTTGCCATTAAAATCACTCCTTTTTTAATATTCAATTGTAATGTGCCAAGGCAATAAGAAAGAGCGGACTCGCTTGAGCCCACTCGGATACCTTGGATTATCTGTATTCTATCATATTTTTAAGCGATAATCAAGTGTTTTACAGAAAATTAATACTATACTATGAGATAATAATTGGAAATATCAAGATAATTCCCGAATTTCATGCCGACCTCTTTGATTGTACCGCTGAATGTGAAGCCGAACTTCTCGTGAAGATGCTCACTTGCCGCATTGCCTGAGGTTATAACCGATACCACCGTATGCACTGTATCGTCAGCTTTTGCCATAGCGATTATCTCGCTCATAAGTACACTGCCGATGCCTTTACCCCTATGTTCAGGGTGGACATAGATAGACAGCTCCACAGTTGAAGCGTAGGCTTCCTTTTCCCTGTAGGATGAGAGTGTGGAGTACCCCATAATAACACCCTCGTCTTCGCAGACTATAAGAGGGTGATTTTTGATATTGTGCTTTTCAAACCACTCAGTCCACTGCTCTATGGTTTTGGCATTGATATCCAGAGTTGATACCCCGTGAAGTACCTCGTGGTTATATATCTCGAGGAGAGCTTCTATGTCTTTTCTTTCCGCTTTTCGTATTGTCATAATGTTATCTCTTTCTTATAACAAAAAGCAGTGATTGACACTGCTTTTTTTGTTTTACTTTTATCTCGCACTCGCAGAGTGCATATCGAGTTGTCGCAGACAACATATCGAATTGCCGTCAGGCAATATATCGAGTCAGCGAAGCTGACATATTATGCCCTCGTCGGGCAGGCGTTACTTTTGCTAGCGCACAAAAGCAACCAAAATGCGCTGATTATGCTAATGCAAGTACACCAACTTCGTTGAGCACGAGTGCAGCCATATAACCTGCATAAATTGCGAGAAGAGCTACGCCCTGCCACTTCTTGAACTTACCTGCAATGATTGTGGGAACAATTGCTACTGCACAAGCTGCAATACAAACAGGGAAGTCGAAGTTGAGGTTCATCTGCTCTACAGGAAGAGGCTGACCGTTTATGATAGCACAAAGAGGAAGAATAAGTGTAAGGTCGATAATGTTAGCACCTACAATGTTACCAACTGAAAGACCGCTTTCCTTCTTACGGATAGCTGTAAGTGTTGTTACAAACTCGGGAAGTGATGTGCCGAGAGCGATAACTGTGAAACCGATGATAGCTTCGCTGATACCCATACTTCTTGCGATTGTCTGACCTGAACCTACAAGGAATTCAGCGCCGAGCACAATACCTGCTGTACCAAGGATGAAGAAGAGAATCTTCTTGGGAACTTCTTTCTTTTCATATGTGTCGATTTCGTCATTTGCACTTGCTTTCTTACCCTCAACAAGGTTACTGATCATAAATACAAGGAAGATAGCCCAGAGTACATATGCTGACCATGTGGGAAGTGCGCCTGAAAGTGAAAGAAGTGTAAGACCGATAGCAGCTGCAAGAAGAAGACCGCCCTTTAATGAGAAGCTCTTTCTGTTTACAACGCCAGCCATAGCAACAAGTGAAACACCCATGATAAGTGTTGTGTTTGCTGTAACTGAACCAACTGCGTTACCGATAGCGAGCTGAGCTGAACCGTTCATAGCAGCTCTTACTGATACGAGAAGCTCGGGGAGAGTTGTTGCGAATGATACTACTGTAGCACCTACTACAAATTTTGGGATACCTGTAGCTTCTGCGAACCATGAAGCTGAGTCAACAAACCAGTCGCCACCTTTGATGATGAAGACAAGACCTACAACGAAAATTACTGCCGAAACAGCAAGAAGTGCTCCGCCTGTCATGGAGCCGAAAAGGGTATAGCCGAAAAATTCCATTTGGTTTTCCTCCGTGTTATTTTTTGTTTTATTTTTGAAACCGAGCTATTATATCACGGCTTTTTTACTAAGTCAACGATTATTTGTGATATTTTGTACCTATTGAAATCTGAGTTGCTCTGTAAATCTGTTCAAGGAGCATTATGCGTGCAATCTGATGAGGGAAAGTCATCTTACTCATAGAAAGTCTGAATGCGCTGAGCTTTTTCACTTCGTCGCTCAGACCGAATGATCCGCCTATAATAAATACGATATTACTTGCACCCTCAAGAGCAAGATTGTCGATTTCTTTGCTTAACTCTTCGCTGGTACACTGTTTGCCCTCGATACACATAGAATAAACCTTTGCACCTTTAGGAATTTTTTCAATTATCTTCTTTGCCTCATTGTTCAGTGCGTTTTCTATTTCTTTTGCTGAGGGGTTATCACTGAGCTTTTCGGGGTTTATCTCAACTATATTTAGCTTGCAAAGAGTCGAGAGTCTTTTCTGATATTCTGCCGAAGCATCGCGTAAGTACTGCTCTTTAAGTTTGCCCACGGCTATGATTGTTATATTAAGCATAATTTCACCTCAGAATCTGATGATACCCATATCGTTTTCAACTTTATTTACTTCCATAAGGAAATCTTTACCGACTACTGCGCCTGTTTTTTCAGTTATGGCTGAAAGGTTAGTCTGATAAGCAAGACCCGGGAAGTTGTTATCCTGACTGATATGACCTAAATAAATTCGGCTTGTACCTTTTGAAACCAACTCTGCCGTCATATCTGCACAAGCAATATTTGAAAGGTGACCTACCTCCGAGAGGATACGTCTTTTAAGAGCGTAAGGGTAAGGTCCGTTCTGAAGCATACCGATATCATGGTTTGACTCAAGCATAACAAGTTCGCAACCAAGCAGATTGTTTCTTATTTCATCGGTAATCTTGCCTATATCAGTGGCAACAGCCGCCTTTTGTCCGTCAGCAAAATCTATGCGGTAACCGCAGCTTTCTCTGCTGTCGTGAGGAGTGCGGAAAGGTCTGACAAATATGTCACCTATCTCAAGGCCATCATAGGGAATAACTTGATACGGGAACTTGGCCGTAACAACACCGTTTTCCTCAAGGGCAGCCATTGTACCCTCTGTGGCATAGACGGGAATCTTATATGTAGACGCAAGTATACGCACACCTTTTATATGGTCGCTATGCTCGTGAGTGATGAAAATACCACCGAGCTTTGACAGGTCAATATCTCTGCCAAGAAGCACCTCTTTCATCCTTTTGGCACTGACACCTGCATCTATGAGTATGCCCGTCTTAGTTGAGGCAATATATGTAGAGTTTCCTGAACTCGATGAAAAAAGCGAGCAGAATCTTGCCATAACACATCTCCTTTAATAGTCTCGCACCGCAGGTGCATATCGAGTTTGCCAAAGGCAAACATATCGAATTGCCATCAGGCAATATATCGAGCTGTCGCTGACAGCATATCGAGTCAGCGAAGCTGACATTACCAGCCCTCGCCGGGCAGGCGTTGCTTTTGCTAGCGCCCAAAAGCAACACAAAAGGCGCAAATTCTTATTCTCAAAATAAAAAACCCGGTGATATGCCGAGTTTTTTAATCTTTGTTAGCCTGCGGACTCTATATCGTTTTGCTGAGCGATTTCCTTACGATAAATGTCTGCGCCCATATTTCTGAGCTTTTCAACATAATCCTCGTAACCTCTGTCGATATAGATTATATCCTCAATTTCAGTTGTACCTCTCGCCATAAGACCTGCAATAATCATTGCAGCGCCTGCTCTGAGGTCATCAGCCTTAACGGGAGCTCCTGTGAGCTCTTCAACACCCTGGAAAACAGCGATAGTACCATCAACCTGGACCTGAGCACCCATTCTTACAAGCTGATCAATATATTTGAATCTATTATCCCATACACCCTCTGAAACAAGGCTTGTACCATCAGCAACACTGAGAAGTACTGCCATCTGAGGCTGCATATCTGTGGGGAAACCGGGATGAGGCATAGTCTTGAGATTGATCTTCTTAAACTTGCCGTCTGACTGTACTCGTACACTGTCATCGTACTCTGTAACATTCACACCGCACTCAAGGAGCTTGGCTGTAATTGACTCAAGATGCTTTGGAATTACATTATTGACAAGCACATCACCACCTGTTGCTGCAGCGGCAACCATATAGGTACCTGCTTCAATCTGGTCGGGAATGATAGTATATGTGCAACCGTGAAGATTGCTTACACCGTGGATTTTGATTACGTCTGTGCCTGCACCTCTGACATCAGCACCCATAGCATTAAGGAAGTTTGCAAGGTCAACGATGTGAGGCTCTTTAGCAGCGTTTTCAATAACAGTCAGACCTCTTGCCTTAACGGCAGCGAGCATAACGTTGATAGTTGCACCTACACTGACCTTATCCATATAGATAGGACTACCTGTAAGGTGGTCTGCACTTGCGTTGATCATAGCATTCTCAACACTTGCTGTTGCACCGAGAAGCTCGAAGCCCTTGATATGAAGGTCGATAGGTCTTACACCAAAGTTGCAACCGCCGGGCAGAGCAACCTTAGCTCTTGAGTATCTGCCGAGAAGAGCACCGATGAGATAATATGAAGCACGAAGCTGCTTTGTCATCTCGTGAGGTACAATATACGAATTGACAGTTTTTGTATTAATTTCGATAGTATGCTTGTTGATATATCTTATCTGAGCGCCCATCTGGCTGAGAATTCTTATCATACAAGATACGTCGCTGATATTAGGTATATTTTCAATGCGGCAAACATCCTGAGCTAAAAGAGTTGCTGGGATAATCGCAACTGCGGCATTTTTCGCACCGCTGATTTCAACTTCGCCGGACAATCTGTTACCGCCGTGGATAACGAGCTTTTCCAAAATCAAATCTCCTCTTTCCGTAGTATTTGCTGTCGGAAATATATATCTTTCTACATTCACGCCCTCATCAGGGCAACTAAAAATCTGGTTATAGGCGCTATAAGGCACTATTTAACTTAGGGTATTATATCACCTGACGCAGCAAATTAAAAGACTTTTTTTATATTTTTTTAAAAATTAACTATTTATTCTCAATTAGCCGGTATTTTTGTCAGCTTTGTAGATATACCGCCTGATTATTATATCTCATAAGCTTTTATCAACCCCCACAAAATATTTACAAACTGCATTTTCACATATTTTGACTTAAAATTTTCATTTGTTTTTCACAAAGACTTATTATTATATAGTATTGTAAAAAGTGTATCTATCTGCTATAATTGTTATGTATGTTAAACTTTCAGGGAAATATATATGATAACTTTGCTGATTTTGGTTTATATTTCTTTATGACATTGTTTAATGAATTCAATTCAGATTAAGGAGAATAAAAAATGAGTTACACATTCCAAGCCCGCGAAAAGCAGGCTCAAGCAATTATAAAGGCTCTTGAAAAACGCAATATGACAGCCTTTTACTGTGAAGATATAGAAAGCTGCCGCAACAAAGTTCTCGAGCTTATTCCTGCAGACAGCGTAATCAGCTGGGGTGGAAGTATGAGTATACACGAGTGCGGTGTTCCTCAGGCCCTCCAAGCCAGAGGTGACTGCGAGGTTCTTGACAGAAGCCTTTATACCACACCCGAACAGCAGAAGGAATTTGCAGTAAAAACCTTCCAGTGCAACTACTATCTTATGAGCACCAACGCCATCACCCTTGATGGTGAGCTCGTCAACATCGACGGTTACGGCAACAGAGTTGCATCTCTCATTTACGGCCCTGACCATGTAATCGTGATTGCAGGTATGAATAAGGTTGTACCCGATGTAAAGCAAGGCTTTGACAGAATCAGAAACATCGCTTCTCCTCCAAACACAATTCGCCTTAGCAAAGATACTCCCTGTGCAAAAACAGGCAAGTGCGGTGACTGTATGAGCCCAGACTGCATCTGTAACCAGATAGTTGTTACCCGCAGAAGCAGAGACAAAGAGAGAATCATTGTTATTCTCGTAAATGACAACCTTGGTTTTTAAATTTTACATATAAAGGAGCAAGACTATGAAAAGCAAACGACTTTCCGCAGTTATTGTAACTATAATGTCTGTAATCATTATGATGGGTATGCTCTGCTTACCTGCAAGTGCTGCGACTTCACTTTCAAAAGCTAAAATAACCTACGAAACCAACTACACCTATACAGGCAAGGCAATCAAGCCCACTGTAACAGTAAAGGTTGGCAGCAAAACTCTCAAAAACAAAACCAACTATACTGTCTCATATAAAAACAATACTAACGTTGGTAAGGGTACTATTACTATCAAAGGCAAAGGCTCATACTCAGGCAGTGTATCAAAGAGCTTTTATATCGAACCCAAAGCAGTTTCTTCACTGAAAGCTACAGCTTACTCAACAAAAATCAAGCTTTCATGGAAAGCGTCCACCGGCGCAAGTGCTTATCAGGTTTATCAGAAAATCGACGGCAAATGGAAGAAGCTTGACAATACATCAAAGACATCCTACACCGTTACAGACCTGGACAGTGTGACTAAATACGATTTCAGAGTACGCGCTTATGCGAAAGTTGGCAGTAAAGTGCTCTACTCCGACTTCAAGAATATCTCAAAATCAACCACTATCGGCAAAGTTACCGAGCTCAAAGCTACAGAGATTACACAGAACTCGGCTAAGCTCACCTGGAATAAGGTTCAGGGTGCTACATCATACATTGTCAAAATAACCGATGTCGCTAATGACTATACTTATGATATCACAGCAGACAGCAACTCTGTAATTCTCGATTCACTCTACGGTCAGAGAGAGTACAGCGTAAAGATTGTCGCAAAAAATAAAGAGGCAGGTATAACAGGACCTAACTCCTCAGCTTTCACCTTCAATACAGCTCTCTCAGACATCAAAAATCTCAAAGCTGAAGCAACTTCCGCAACAACAGTAAAGCTCACCTGGGATAAAATCAACGGCGTTGATGCTTATCAGGTATTCTATGCAAAATATGATTCCTCAGGCAAAATGAGCGACTATGAAAAATTCGGCAACATCAAAACAAACTCCTGCACAGTTGACGGTCTTTTCTCAGGCTCAGATTACTCATTCAGAGTCAGAGCATACACAAAGACAAAGGCAGGCACAGTTTACAGCAGCTACACTGTTATAGACAAGTTCTTCTTACCCGTATCTGTAGCAAAAATTCAGAACTTCCAGCAGACAGGTGTCTCAAACAACGAAATCACTCTTTCATGGACAAGACCCAGCAACATCGACGGCTATAAGCTCTATGTTGACGGCAAACTCAAAGACACTCTCGAGAGAGCAGAAACAACCTACAGACTCACAGGGCTCACAAGTGGCAAGACTTACACCATCGCAATCAGTGCTTACTACAAGGATGTTGAGGGCGAAAAGACAGAAATCAGCGTCACGACTCAGAGTGGCGACATTCAGTCAGTAACAATCACAAAGAAGCCCGCTTCAGCACTCAAGCCCGGAGAGACATTCAAGCTCGAAGTATCTGTCGCTCCCTCTTACGCATCAAACACAAAAGTTACATACAAGTCACAGGATACTTCAATTGCAACAGTTGATCCCAACACAGGTCTTATCAAGGCAATAAAAGACGGCCAGACCATAATTACCGTTACAAGCGTTGCAAACCCCAACAAGAGTGCATCATTCACTCTTAAAGTACAGTATAAACCCGTACTCACAGAAAAAATTGAGTTGGCACCTTCTTATACCTTCTATGAGGGCGAAATCAAGTCTCTCAACCCCACATTCTATCCTGCTGACACCAGCAGTAAGGGTTACACCATCACAGGTAGTGACCACTCATATTCATACAAAGTACCGGTTCTTGGCGGTCTTTTAGGTTTTGAAACAAAAACTATGGCCTGCAATTTCGAGGACTATGTATATGTTACCAACAACAGCCTTATCAAGGGTGTCAAGGCTACTATCGAAGAAAAAAGCGATAAAACTGAAAAGCCCACATTCTCATTCAGAGTAACTGTCAGTGCTACAGACGGTTCAGGTGTATCTGCCACAACAACAATCAAGATTCTTCCCAAGATGATCACCGTTGATTATACAGGTGCAGAAGATCTTCCCTGGTACTACGGCAACTCCGCAAAGCTCAGCTACAAGCTTCATGACAGCATTGCAAACAGCTATAACGACTCAACTATCCGCTTCAAGTCAAGCGACACTTCAATTGCAACCGTAACAAGTGACGGCACAGTAACCTGCAAAGGCTCAGGTGACGTAACAATCACCGCTTATACTACAGACGGCAAATACTCAGGTACATACGAGTTCTATTCACGTGGTGTAGTTGAAATTGATGACACCCTGATAGAAAACTGTGCAGCAGGCAAATCTTATCAGATCAAGGCTTCTATCAAACCCGCAGGCACTACCGATACAATAATCTACTATACTTCAGATTCTTCTGTTGCTACTGTAGACAAAAACGGTCTTGTTAAATTCAACGTTGCTTCAGGTAATGCAAGAATCATGGTAGGTCTCTCATCAGACAACACAAGCTTTAAGGAAGTATGGGTTACCTCAGGTTCATTCAAAACTCCCTCAGGCTCAGATGCACAGCTTCTCAGCCATATGATAAAAACAGCAAATGTCCTCAAAACATTGAAAGAAGTTCCCGGTCTTACAAGATACGAAGCAACAACCCTCAGCAAGTTTACAACAACAGCAGACAAAGAAATTGCTTCATCTCTTCAGTCTATGTTCAACAGTGACCTTAAGCCCAAGACCACACATCTTTCAGCTGTACCCTCATCACTTCCTCTCACAGACTATGTCAACCAGCGCAATGTATTCCTCAGCAATGTACCTGTCAAAGATCAGGGCTATGTTATTGAAGAATCTCTCTCAGTAAATGACATTTCCAAGATTGAGGTTATCGATAAGGGCGGACACTACTATGAGATGAAGCTTACTCTCAAGGAAGAGTCATTCTCAGCTCTGCCTTCGGTAAACTCAACCAGCAGACACGGCAAGGTCTTTGATATTCTCACCAAAGAGCACATCGATTCGGTACTCAACAAATTAAATGGCTCCGGCCAGGCAAGTATGACCTACAGCTCATTTACACAGAAGTACTATAACAGCACTGTTATAATCGGTATAAACAAGATCAACAACCATATCGAATTTGCTAATTACAATATGAACATTGATATCAAAGTCAGCGACCTTACTCTTAAGGTAACAGGCATGTCAACAAAGATGGATGTTTCATTCAGTTGTAACAACATCATCAACATCGACTTTACATCATATTCTTAAAATCTCATTTCAGAGGGCAGAAATTATCTGCCCTCTGATTTTTTGTATTTACTTTAAGTTTGTTTTGTGATAAAATGTAAGTCTATGAAAAGTAGGTGATAAAATGAAAGCTCCCTTGGCGGACAGAATCAGACCACAGACAATTGACGATATAGTAGGTCAAAGACATCTTCTCGGTGAAGGTAAAGCCCTGAGAAACATCATCGAATCCGGCGACCTGCCTAACCTTATATTTTACGGTCCATCGGGTATCGGCAAGACTACACTTGCCTCTATTATCGCACTCAGAACCAACAGAAAGTTTCATAAGCTCAACGGCACATCGGCTTCAACAGCTGACATAAAAGCTATCGTCGCGGAGCTTGACACTCTCGCCGCACCCAACGGCATACTGTTGTACCTGGATGAGATACAGTACTTCAACAAAAAGCAACAGCAGACCCTTCTCGACTATATTGAGCGTGGAGAAATCACCCTCATCGCCTCAACAACAGAAAATCCATACTTCTATATTCACGGTGCAATTTTAAGTAGATGTACCGTATTTGAGTTCAAGAGTGTCGAAGCGGAAGATATTATCCCGGCGGTAAAACGAGCTTTCAGCATACTACAAGAGGACAGAAACATCACTATAGAGGCTGACGACGAGGTGCTTTTGCATATTGCACGATCCTGTGGCGGTGATGTGAGAAAGGCTATGAATTCAGCTGAGCTCTGCGTTCTCAGTACATTACCCGATGATAACGGCAGGGTACATATAACAAAAGATAAAGCCAACGAGCTGACTCAGAAAAGCGCTATGAAATATGACCGTGAAGGTGACGAGCATTACGACATTCTATCGGCATTCCAGAAGAGTATGCGAGGCTCTGATGCAAACGCAGCTCTGCACTATCTGGCGAGACTTTTAGAGGCAGGCGACTTGCCATCAGCAACAAGACGACTTATGGTCTGTGCCGCTGAAGATGTGGGACTTGCATATCCGATGATAATTCCTATCGTAAAAGCAGCCGTAGATATGGCACTTATGGTGGGTCTTCCCGAGGCCAGAATTCCTCTTGCAGATGCGGTGGTGCTTGTGTGCAACTCGCCTAAATCAAACTCAGCATATCTCGCCTACGATGCGGCAGCAAGTGATATCAGAATGGGTAAAAGCGGACCTATACCCCGTCAGCTTCAAAACAAACATTTTGACGGTGAGGACAACAAAAACAAGGGTCAGTTTTATCAGTACCCCCACGATTATCCTTATCATTATGTCTCTCAGCAATATCTGCCTGATGTGCTTAAGAATAAGGTTTATTACCAATACGGCGATAACAAAAACGAGCAAGCGGCAAAGGAATACTGGGACAAAATAAAAAAATAACAGCGCGTTTTTGATTCTTTTTGCGCGCCAGCAAAAAGAATGCCCCGCGGCGAGCGATATAAAAAATTTAAAGTAGCAGATTTTGGGTCTGCTACTTTTTTATTTAAACCAATTTGGTTTGCTTATTTTCTGATATGCACTAATCTCTGTGCTTTGCAAAATGATTTTCAATTATTCATTTTTCACTTTGTTCAATACAATCAAACCACTGACTAATATCACAGGGAATATAGTAGCAACAAGCAATCCTGTTTTGAGATTACCGCCTGCCATCTCAGAAAGACCACCTACCATCGCAGGACTTACCATAGCCCCTAAATCTCCTGCTAAAGCCAAAAAAGCAAACATCGCAGTACCACCTCTGGGACAATTCTGCGAAGATATGCTGATAGATCCCGGCCACATAATGCCGACTGCTAAACCACAAAGAGCACAACCTGCAAGTCCGAGAATCGGCAACGGAGAAAGAGATGCCAACAGATAACACCCGGCACACATTACACCACAGGCAAGCATAACCTTTGTCAAATCAAGTTTTCCGCTGAGCTTTCCGTACAGCATACGGGATAAACCCATAAACATTGCAAACAAGCACGGTCCTGCCAAATCACCGACTGTTTTGGAAACACCTATAGCAGATTCTGTAAATGCTGATGCCCATTGAGCCATAGTTGCTTCTGATGCACCTGAACATACCATAAGTATTATCATCAACCAAAAGATCGGCGTTTTCAGCAGTTTGCTAATGCTCATACTTTTTCCGTCTTCTACCAATCGTTCTATGGGACAGCGGATAAAATTGACCGTATTATAAAGAGGTACCAACGCCCAGATAAAAGCAAGTATCTTCCAATTTTCTACGCCAAATATAGCGAAAAAGAGTGTAGAACCCAAAATAACACCCATTGCACCCCAACAGTAGAAAGAATGGAGCAAACTCATCATACCATCCTTATTTTCAAAAGGACAGGCCTCAACAATCGGGCTTACCAAAACCTCAATCAGACCGCTGCCTATGGCATAAAGCACCACCGAAATAATAATGCCCATAAAGGGAAGGGAAAGCAAGTCCGGCAAAATAGCCATTAACACTAAACCCAATGCTGATAAAATCTGAGATGCCACCACGCATGTGCGATATCCTATTTTGTCGGCAAATTTGGTGGCCGCAAGATCAACCAGTAATTGCGTTAAGTAAAAGACCAATGGAATCATCGCAATTTTGTCAAGAGTAATGCCATAAGAGCCTTTGAAAGTCAGAAATAAAAGTGGTGTAAAATTGGCGGATATAGCCTGGGTAACAAAACCAAGATAGCAAGCTAAAAGTGTTTTTTGGTATTTATTTTGTTTTGTCATAACGAATCCTTTAAAATTAACGATATTTTTAAAACACATTATATCACTTAACATTTCAGAACACAACACCAACAATATATAATTTGCAAAAGCGGCGGGATAAAACTAAAGAGACGCGAAAGTAAATTCGCGTCCCATTAGCATTATTATTTCTTTATATTGTCCTCGCCGGGCAGGCATTCTTTTTGCTCTCGCGCAAAAAGAATCAAAAACGCGCTGATGTCTTATCTTTCTTCTCTGAAGTAAGGCAGACCCAAGCTAGCAGGAGGCTGATTTTCCTTCTTCTTCATAAGGCTTGTTGTGATAAGAATAACGATTGTTACAACATAAGGAAGCATCTTGAAAATCTCTTTCGTTGCACTTGTAAGTCCGGGAACAAAAATCTCTGCAATATACAGACCGCCGAAAAGGAATGCACCAAGTACAGCAAGATTAGGCTTCCAGACAACGAAGATAACAAGAGCTACTGCAAGCCAACCTCTGTCACCAAATGACTGTGTATCCCACAGACCGTTTGAATAGTCAACTGCATAGTAAAGACCGCCAAGACCTGCAATCACACCGCCAAGACAGGTTGCAACATATTTGTATCGTGTTACATTGATACCCGCTGCGTCTGCTGTAGCAGGATTTTCGCCGACCGCTCGAAGAGAAAGACCTGTTCTTGTCTTTTTGAGCACATACCAGGATACAATCGCTATGGCTATTGCAATATAGAACATACAGCCGTGTGAAAAGAAGACTGTACCGATAGGGCCGAGCTTATCATAGAAAGGTATAAGAGGTGTCTTGTAAGCTGCCGCTGTGGCAGGAATTGAGTTGTTGCTGATGCCGAGGATTGTTGAGATAGCACCACCGTAAAAGTTACCCAGACCTGAGCCGAAAATTGTCAGGGCAAGACCTGTTACATTCTGATTCGCTCTGAGAGTAACAGTAAGGAAACAGTAGATAAGTGACAGCAGAAGTGAGCAGCTCACTGAGCAAAGCATTGACACAAGCAAACCTACAAAACCGTTGGGTGTGGGAGTGGAGTTTTCATAGACAAGTGCACCTACGATACCCGCAACACCGCCGCTTATCATTATACCGGGGATACCTAAGTTGAGGTTACCGCTTTTTTCGTTGAGAATTTCACCGTTTGAACCGAAAAGCAAGGGCAGACCCTGAGCTACTGCTCGTGAGAGAATATATGCAAAATCCATATTATTTGCCCTCCTTTGCTTTTTTGCCGTGCTTATTAAAGATTATCTGATAGTTGATGAAGAACTCACTTGCAAGGATAATGAACAGTGCCACGCCTACGACAACATCTGACGCAAAGTCGTTGAGGTTGCAGGAAGATGCAATCTTAGCTGTACCGATATCAAGGAATGAAACAAAGAATGAAGTGAGAATCATCATAAGAGGATTGAGCTGTGCAAGCCACGCAACGATAATAGCTGTAAAGCCGTTACCGCCGACTATGTCACTCTTGACAAGGTGGTGGGTACCACTGACGAGAAGGAAGCCTGCAAGACCGCAGAGAGCACCTGAAAGTGCCATAGTTCTTACAATTACCTTGTTTACATTGATACCGATATATCTTGCAGTGTTTTCGCTTTCACCGACAACGGCAATTTCGTAACCCTGCTTTGAGTATTTCATATAGATATAGGATAAAACTGTTACCACGAGAATTATCACAATGCTCCAACCGTATTCCACACCGAAAAGAAGAGGAAGTTTACCGGTGGTGAGAGTTGACATAACGCCTGCACCCTTTTGCTTTTCCCAAAGGACAACAAAGAACTTGACAAGCTGAATTGCAACATAGTTCATCATAAGGGTAAAGAGGGTTTCGTTTGCCTTTATCTTTGCCTTGAAATAGCCGGGAATCACACCCCAGAGAGCGCCTGCAACCACACTTGCAATAAACATAACAAGTAACAGAAGTGCTACGGGTAAATCGGGACAAAGCTTAACAACTATACACGATGCGAGTGCGCCGACAAGAGCCTGACCCTCTGCACCGATATTCCAGAATCTCATCTTGAAGGCAGGGGCAAGAGCAACTGCAAGACAAAGCAGTGCACAGGTGTCTCTTGCAGTGATTTTGACTCGTCTTGCAGTACCGAACGCGCCTTCGATCATTTCAGCGTAAACTTCGCCGAATGACACCTTACCGCTTGTAATAAGAATAAGAGTAATGCCGCAGGCTAAGAGGGC
>JAZTWC010000015.1:0-6776 GCA_045635665.1 Acutalibacteraceae bacterium | reverse complement strand
CCTCCGACTTTGCTGTAATCTGAGGCACACCGATACCTGCAACGATACGTGTTGTACAGATTGAGCCGGGGCCGATACCAACCTTAACACAATCAGCACCTGCTTCGATAAGAGCCTTTGTAGCTTCTGCTGTTGCAACGTTACCTGCAATAAGTGAGATGTTGGGGAATGCTGCCTTAACCTTTGATACAGCCTTAAGGATGTTCTGGCTGTGGCCGTGTGCTGAGTCAAGAACGAATGCGTCAACACCTGCAGCAACAAGAGGAGTTGCTCTGTCAAGTACGTCTGCTGTAGCTCCGAGAGCTGCAGCGCAGAGAAGTCTGCCTTCTGTGTGACGAGCTGATGTGGGGTACTGAACAGCCTTTTCAATATCTTTGATTGTTACAAGACCCTTGAGTGCACCTGCTTCGTCAACAAGAGGAAGCTTTTCGATCTTATGCTTCATAAGGATGATCTTAGCTTCATCAAGAGTTGTGCCGAAGGGAGCTGTAACAAGGTTATCTTTTGTCATAACTTCCTTAATGGGAATGTTGTAGTCTGAGAGGAAACGGAGGTCGCGGTTTGTGATGATACCGACAAGCTTGCCGTTTTCACATACGGGTACACCTGAAATACGGTAGGTGTGCATTATATTTTCAGCTTCATAAACATAGTTGTCAGGACCTAAGAAGAAGGGGTTAGCAATGATGCCGTTTTCACTTCTCTTAACTTTGTCAACTTCTTTAACCTGGTCTTCAATTGACATATTCTTGTGGATTACACCGAGACCGCCTTCACGGGCGATTGCAATAGCCATTCTTGATTCTGTTACAGTATCCATAGCCGCTGTCATTACGGGGATGTTAAGTCTGATGTTTTTTGTCAGCTGTGTTTCAAGACTTACATCTGCGGGGAGAACGTTGGATTCTGCGGGGATCAGGAGGACATCGTCGAAGGTAAGACCTTCTTTTACAAATTTTGAATTGTACTGCATAAGTTAAATCCTTTCTCTGTTTATTCAGCTTATTTTTTGTCTCTCGTTGAGGGTGATTTGTAAATTTCAAGGCTGAAAACACGCCTGTGAAATATAATTGAGTTATTATAACATATTGGCGGAAAAGTATCAAGATGTATTTTCAAAGTTTTTGAACGAAATTTTTACCGATTTAAGGCATAAATACAAAAAGTAAAGCTAAAGCTTTTACATAAATTACGCTAAAAAAGAATAATAGGAACTTTTCAACATCCTTAGTTTTCCACTTGCAAAGGGTTTTGCACAGTTTTAATACTTGGTTTTAGGGGAGTTTTACACTTTTTCCACATAGTTTTCCACTGTTTTACACTAAAATTTGTTAAAAAGACTGTGGAAAAAGTTAAAAACTTAATTCTGTGAAAAGTTAACATAATTTTCTGATAATTTTCTACATTTTTTGTTGCAGGGTCTTTCGGGTATGGTTTGACGATGCGAAAAAATGCTGAAAATATTTTTTACGAGGCTGAAAATTATGTTAATTTTTCCTGACGGCATCTTTGGAATAATCTTCGGCAGGGTACACAAAACTATTTTAAGAGAAAACAGAAAGGGTAGGTTGCCGATTATGATAAAAGGTGTCAACAGACAAGTGGTTGAAGTCAGGGAAACAGGTTGCGATTATTTTGAGAGGATAATCTTTTTTGTAAGACCCGAATATACATCTCTCAGTGAGGGTAAAATCCGTGAAAGGGCAAGTCTTATTGCCGGGGGAACAACCTTGCCTCCGCCAACAAAAACCAAAAGCAACAAGCTCACAGATGTGCTTAAAGTTGTTTTAGGGGTGATGTGCGGATTGACAGCAGGTCTTGCAATCTCTTTTATTTTAAGATAAAGGCAAAAGGACGGCACAGACCGTCCTTTTGTATATTATGCGAGAGTATTGATAAACTTTTCAAATGCAGCGATACCGCTTTCATCGCGCTTGTATACACCTGCGTGCTCAAGACACTGTGCGAATACCTTGCCTGCTTCGTCTTTGACGATGGCATCAACATTTTCTTTGGTGAAGGCATAGTTCTCCTTGAATGATGCAACCCATTCAGCGTGCTTTGCTGTTTCTTCAGTTGCTGTAAGGTCAGTGCCGTCGATGATAGCATCGCAAACTATGGCGAGCTCTTTCTTAAGTCTTGAGGGAAGTACAGCAAGACCCATAACTTCGATAAGACCAATGTTTTCTTTTTTGATGTTGTGAAGCTCTTTGTGGGGGTGATATACACCGTCGGGATGCTCTTCGGTTGTGATGTTGTTTCTCAGTACAAGGTCAAGCTCGTACTTGTCGCCGCGCTTTCTTGCAATAGGTGTAATTGTGTTGTGGGGGGTACCCTCAGTCTCTGCAAAGATGAAAGCATCAGCATCAGTGTAAGCTCTCCATGCTGTGAGGATAACGTCGCCGAGTTCAACGAGTCTGTCTGTATCCGTACCGCTGAGTCTGAGTACTGACATAGGCCAGTTAACGATACCTACGCTGATATCTTCGAAGCCTTTGATTGTGTAGAACTTGTCGCAGCCTGCCTTAGCCATGGGGAACTCGTAGTTACCGCCCTGGAAGTGCTCGTGAGCGAGGATTGAACCGCCAACGATGGGCAGGTCAGCATTTGAGCCGACAAAGTAGTGGGGGAAGAGTTTAACGAAGTCAAAGAGCTTTTTGAAAGCACTCTTATCAATCTTCATAGGTGTATGAAGTGAGTTGAATACGATGCAGTGCTCGTTGTAGTATACATAGGGTGAATACTGGAAGCCCCACTGTGTTCCGTCGATTTCGATGGGGATAATTCTGTGGTTCTGTCTTGCAGGGTGATTCATTCTGCCTGCATAGCCTTCGTTTTCAATACAGAGCATACATTTGGGATATGAACTCTGCTTTGCATTTTTTGCCGCAGCAATAGCTTTGGGGTCTTTTTCAGGCTTTGAAAGGTTAACTGTAATATCAAGCTCACCGTAAGCTGTATCACACTTCCACTTAAGGTCTTTTATGATACGGTAGCGTCTGATATAGTCAGTATCCTGGCTGAGTTTATAGTAGTAATCTGTAGCCTCAAGAGGTGACTTTTCATAAAGGTTACGGAACTTTCTGATTACTTCGCTGGGTCTTGGTACAAGAGCACTCATAAGCTTGGTGTCGAAAAGATCCTTGCTTGTGATGTCATCACCGATAAGCTCTTTTTCAACAGCATATGCAAGAAGCTCACCGAGAGTAGCTTCTAAATCTTCGCATACACACTCACTGTCATCGGCAGTGTACTCGTCAATATGTAAAATCTCAAGGATACGGTTTCTTGCAAAGATCTCATCTTCTTTTTCAATAAGACCTGTACTGAGACCGTATGCCACTAATTTTTTTACGCTTTGGCTGATCATATCTGTTAGTCTCCTTTAAAATATATTTACCGTTATATACTACACCATAAACGCACAAAAAATCAATAGTTTAGTGACAAATTAAACCTCTTTGAATAAACTGATATTGAAATATTTTATCGGAGGTTTCTGAAGTATGGCAAAGAATTTTGCGAGTTTTCTCGGTGCGAATACACCTCAGGGCTTTGTTTCTTTTTTTGATGAGCTCTATAACCCTTATGAAAACTGCCGTGCATATATAATCAAAGGCGGTCCGGGTACGGGTAAATCAACACTGATGAAAACAGTCTGTGCTGAAGCTGAAAAGAAAGGATATGCAACGGAGAAAGTATATTGCTCATCTGACCCTGACAGTCTTGACGGTTTGATTATACCTGAGCTTGGTGTGAGTTTAGCTGACGGTACATCGCCGCATACCCTGGAACCGAAGTTTCCCGGGGTTTGTGAAAACATAATAAATCTTGGGGATTGCTGGGATAAAGAGAAACTAAGAAACAAGGCTGATGAAATACGCACATTAACACTGGAAAACTCACTGCACCACAGACGAAGCTCAAAATATCTCTCGGCTGCGGGTCATATATATGAAGAAAATCTGAGACTCATAGCAAGGTACACCGACAAAGATAAAACCGATAACTTCGCTATGAGATTTGCTAAGAGAGAGGTGCCTAAAAAGAAAGGTGCAGAGCCCGGCAGAAAGATGAAGAGATTTATCAGCGGTATAACTCCCAAGGGCAGACTATTCCTTGATGAAAATGTGAAAGCGCTTGCAAGCAGAGTTATCGCTATAGATGACGAGTACTCTGCTGTGTCGGGTGATATAGCTGAGAGGATAGGGGAGATAGCTGTCAGAAACGGATACGATGTGATTTTCTGTTACTGCCCCATGAAGCCGAGATATCAGTGCGAGCATATTATCATACCTGAAAAGCATCTTGCACTGATGAGTGTAAAAAGTGATCACAAGATAAATGCAGAGTTTGACCGCATAATACATTCCAAGCGATTTCTCTATGAGGGCATAAAAGAGCATACATCATATCTTCGGTTTAACCGCAGACTTATAAGAGAGCTTACCGACGAAGCTGTATCTGCTCTTAAAGATGCCAAGGCAGTACACGATAACCTTGAAAAGCTATATGTGGATGCTATGGACTTTGATAAACTTGCCGAGTACTCTGAAAATTTATGCTGTGAGATTTTTGTATGAGGTTTACATTTCATATTTAAGGTGATATAATTAAAAAACATTAATCAATATTAAGAAAAATGAAGGAAGTAAATATGAATAAGTGTTGGTTTGACTATAAGACAGTAATTCTCTCAGGTGCATCAAGCGGTATCGGTAAGGGTATTGCTGAAAGACTCATAAAAGATCACGGCTGCAAGGTTATCGGCATTGCCAGAAACGAAGAGAGGCTTCTGAATTTCAAGGCTGAGCTCGGTGACAAGGGTGACAACTTCACCTATTACACCTTTGACGTTTCGCAGGAAGAAAAATGGCACGAGCTTGCCGATACCCTCAGAAAAGAAAACATCAAGCCTGATATCCTTATTAATAATGCAGGCGTATTGCCTAAGTTTGATAAGTTTGTCAACTATACTATCGATGAAATCAGAAAGGCTATGGAGATAAACTTCTTTTCTTGCATCTATTCAATGCAGGCTCTTATGCCTTTGATTTTAGAGTCTGATGTTGCCGCTGTGGTAAATGTTGCATCATCTGCAGCTCTTTGCTCGCTTGCAGGCACTTCCGTTTACTCAGCAAGTAAGGCAGCTCTCAAAGGTTTCACTGAAGCTATGCGTGAGGAGCACAGAGACAATTGCTATGTGGCACTTGTATGTCCCGGTTTTACCAAAACAAACATTTTCCGCGATCAGGCGGAGTCTTCATCAAAATCACAGAAGGCTATGGACCTTATCAGTACCGACTGTGACAAGATGGTAGATTACATCATCAAGGGTATGTGGAAAAAGAGAGATAAGATGGTACTTGGAATGGATGCTCACTTTATGGATAAGGGTTATAAACTTCTCGGTACCACTTGCTCAAAGGTAAGCAGTAAGGTTATGAAGATATCCAAACTTGAAATGTTTGAAAATATCTTCAATTAAGGGTTGCTTGAATTAATGAAATTTAGGCAAAACGCAGATTATATGAACTTGCTATTGACAAAAAATGAATAAATTACTATAATAGCGGAGCAAAATAAATTAAGGAGGTACAGGTACAATGACATTTACAGAAGCAGATATCAAAAATTTTTTTGATTCATTAGTAGATCTCGCTCACAAAATCCACAAGCTCGTTGGCGACATCATGGCTGTTGTTGGTAAGGAATGTGCTCTCTGCGAAGAAATGCACACAATCGCTGAATAATTAAAGTCAGATTGCAAAGCTCCTCGTCTGAGGGGCTTTTTAATTTTGGTTTGTGCAGGAGGTGGGGCGGGGGCTCCGTGAATCCGCATCGCGGATTCCAAAGCAGCCCTGTGCGGGGCTGCTTTGCACCGTTTACGGTGACGGAGCCACCGCATCCGCATCGCTTGGTTTCAATATATTGTGTCTGTGAGGGCAGCTGACCACAAATCTGAAAAATTAAACTCTTGTTTACCTATAAAAAAGATAGAAAAAACATTGACAAATCAAATAGTCTTGATATATAATGGTTTTCTGCAAGTTATGGCTTGCTCTGATAAGCTATGCCTTGTGATATATTTTAAAAGCGTCGGACAACTTATTGCGTCACTTCTAACTACTTCTTGCAATATGTCCCGTTTTAAATACAAATTTTAAAAAGGAGGTCAATCGCAATGAAAAGAACTTATCAACCCAAGAAACGTCACAGAAAGATGGAGCACGGTTTCCGTAAGAGAATGGCTACAAAGAACGGCCGCAAGGTTCTCGCTCGCAGACGCGCTAAGGGCAGAAAGCAGCTCACTTATTAATTGATAACATCTCCATATTTTTTTGACATAAATCTTATCGTCATATTTTCCGCCATTCTGTACCGAAAATCCTCGGTAATACACAAAGTATTACCTGCGGTTTTCAATACATCTGACGAAAAATCTGCCTGATAATCTTCATGTCACAAAATATTCGATGTTATTGAAACATGTTATCGGCATATCGGTGCTATGACTGTCTGTTATGTTGATAAACAACAAACACGCTATATTGTGTTGGGATTTGATTTTTTTGCAAAAGTATATTTCCTTAAATGAGAATACAGATTTTCAGCGTACCTATTACCGCGGAAAATCCTGTGCAATGCCTGCACTGGTTGTTTATGCATTTAAAAAGCGTGTGGGTATTTGTCGTGTAGGGATTACAACAAGCAAGAAGATCGGTAACGCAGTTGAACGCAATCGCTCCCGTAGGATTATTAGAGCAGCTTGTCAG
>JAZTWC010000014.1:0-36894 GCA_045635665.1 Acutalibacteraceae bacterium | reverse complement strand
CTCGCTCTTTCCGGGGCTTCCCTTGAGAGCTCGTATATATTATCACCTCAAACCGCTTTTGTCAACACTTTTTACAAACTTTTTTGTGCATTTTTGCCTATAACTTGCTCCTTTTATATGCTATGCCGGGCGTTTTTGTGTCCGTGCCTCAAAACGCTACTATATATTGTGCTAACCTTATCTTTTCCTTCCTTTTATCTATATGGGGTATACTGCTTTCTTTGCTTTCTTCTTTGTTTTAGTGCTTTTCTTTTCTCTATATATTGTCTGTATCTGATTTTTTTCACAAAACTTTAAGTGCGGATTAAAACTACCCCTTCACCCCTCGGGTATGTCGCGTTCCATTATTATTACCATCGCTCTTTAACTCGCTCGCCGCGGGGCGTTCTTTTTGCTAGCGCCAAAAAAGAACCAAAAACGCGCTCTCGATTTTCATTATTATTAAAAATAATATTTTGCTTGTCATTTTCATTCCGATGTGTTAACATTATTATACTATATATAAAAGGAGAATTTCTATGACAGCAATACTTCATCAGCTCATTTACAAACTCACTGCAATTTTCGTTGCCGTAACCACCCTACTTGGTGCCAATGTCGGCATTCTCGAAGCGGATAAATCTCAGTGGCAGACAAACTACACCTATGTTTTTGTACACGGTCTCTCAGGTTGGGGCAGTTATGACAGCACATATAAACTCATGCCCTATTGGGGTATGTTCGGTGGCGAACTTATGAAATATCTCGGTGATAAAGGTTTCAATGCCTACGCTGCATCGGTTGACCCCAACGGCAGTGCCTGGGACAGAGCCTGCGAGCTTTATGCACAGCTTACAGGTACGCGTGTTGATTACGGCAAGGCTCACAGTGAGAGATGCAATCACGAAAGATACGGCACTGACTTTACCGGCAGAGCCCTTATCCCCGCCTTCAGCGCAGAAGATAAAATCAATCTTCTCGGTCACTCATTCGGCGGTGCAACTGTAAGAGTTTTTGCTAATATAATGGAAAATGGATCTGCTGAAGAAATAACAGCTACACCTGCAGATGAGCTTTCAGATTATTTCAAAGGCGATAAAGGTAACTGGATTTACTCTATCACATCACTTGCAGCTCCCCACAACGGCACATCAGCTTACCACACCGGTGACAGTCAGGCAAGCGAGCCTGCACCTGCATCGACTGAAAAAAGCAACCCTGTCAAAGACTATTTCAGCAACATCTCAAACAAAATCATGAGCAAATTTACCGGTGGTGAAAGAGACGACAGAATCAGCAGTGACTATGCAGATTACGATATGAATATCGACAACGCACTCGAACTCAACAAAACAATCATCACCTACGAAGATACATATTATTTCTCATTTGCTTGCACAGCGACAACTAAAAATGCCGACGGTACACATACACCCAACAAGAAAATTATGGAAAGCATCTATGCAGGTACCAGTGAAAGAATGGGCACATACACAGGTGTAACAAAGGGTGGTTTTGTAATTGATGAAACCTGGTTGGAAAATGACGGTCTTGTCAATACTGTTTCAGCTCTTGCACCTTCAAGTGCTCCCTCGACACAGTATGTTGCTGGAAATGTAAGCAAGGGTATCTGGAATATAATGCCTATATATCAGGGTGATCATATGTCACTGCAAGGCGGTATGACAAAAATCAATGATGTAAAGTGCTTATACGTAGAGCATCTGAGCATGATAAACTCACTTGATAAATAAAGTCCAAATATTTAACCCGACTGTCTTAATCGCCAGTCGGGCATTTTTATGGTAGTGAGACTCTGTCCCGCACCCTGTAAGCTTTTGTAAAAGCTTGACCAAAACTTCGCTGTGTTTTTCCATACAAAAAAGCAGCCCTTTCGAGCTGCTTTTTTTCATTTATTGTGAAACAATAAGGTTTCGGGGTACCCGACCGCAATCTCTGATTGCCCGTCGGGTCGGGTTCTTATTATTCTTCGATTTCTTCTTCGATTTCGAACTCGAGAATCTCGCCACATGCAGGACATTCTACCTTGCCGTCTTCGTCGATATCTTCGAAGTCGATGCAGATTTCTGCGTCACAAGCAGGGCAAACAGCTTCGATACAATCGTCATCGCAACAATCGCAATCACAATCATCATCGTCACAGCAGCAATCGCAATCATCTTCGATGTCATAAACGAATTCTTCAACATCACCGAGAGCTTCGTCAACTTCTTCGATATATGCTTCGAGCTCATCAAGATCATCTTCTACATCTTCGATATCTTCTTCAAGATCGCTGATTTCTGAAGCTACTTCGTCAAGCGCGTCAACGAGAGCTGCAAAAAGCTTGCCTTCCTTTGAATCGTCTGCGATGTCAAGACCTTCCATAAGACCTCTTAAATATGCAACTTTTTCTGATACTGACATTATGTCCACATCCTTTTCTCAAAAATTAAATATAAATAGATAACTCTATTTCTGTTTTTGTACGCGTGTATCACTCAGCAAATCTCAGCTCAACTTCCCGCGTACTGACCAAAGCATTAATTATGCACGGCCCATGTATTCGCCTGTTCTTGTGTCGATCTGAATCATTTCGCCCTCGTCGATGAAAAGGGGAACCTTTACTTCAGCACCTGTTTCAAGTGTAGCGGGTTTTGTTGTGTTTGTAGCTGTGTCACCCTTGAAGCCGGGGTCTGTCTTAGCAACCTGAAGTTCAACAAAGTTGGGAGGTTCAACACCGAATACCTTGCCTTTGTATGAAAGGATACGGCAAACCATGTTTTCCTTTACGAACTTGAAGTTGTCTGAGAGTTCGCTCTCATTGATGGGAACGAGTTCATAGCTTTCGGGATCCATGAAGTAGTAGAGATCACCATCGTTGTATGAATATTCCATTTCTTTTCTTTCAACGAAAGCTGTAGGGAACTTTTCACTGGGGTTGAATGTACGCTCAATAACTGAACCGGTGATAACGTTTCTTACCTTTGCACGAACAAAAGCAGCACCCTTACCAGGTTTTACGTGCTGGAACTCAATGATCTGAAGAACATTACCGTCCATTTCAAATGTAACGCCATTTCTAAAATCGCCTGCTGATACCATATTAGTATTCCTCCGAAGTTTAATTTTAATTTTACCAAGTTATTTTATAACATATTTGACTTTTTTTCAAGTCTTTTTTTAAAATACAGTGATTTTACCGAAAGAAATATGACAATTTCTTACATTTTTTATAATTTTACAGGTTTTTTGTTTTGTTTTAAGTGTTTATATGATACAATTCAATGGTTAAAACAACTTAAAAACAAGGACGTGATCATCATAAAAAAGATTATATATATCCTCGCACTGCTCTTGAGCCTTTCAATACTGACTTCCTGCGTTGGCAAAACCGATATACCTTTTCTTTCTACCAAGCCTGCCGAAACCGCACCGACGGAGCCCCTGACAGTGACAGTAACTTTCCCCGAAGGGTACACACTTGTGCAGATAGCTGAGAAACTGGAAGAAAACAAAGTCTGCAGTGCTTCTGAGTTTATAGCATTGACCAATAACGCCGAATATATACAGACTCTCGGTTATACTTTTACTGATGGCATCTCAGAGCCTGAAAGCAGAGCATTTTATCTTGAAGGATACATCTTCCCTGACACATATGAGTTTTATAAAAATGAAAGTGCCGAAAGAGCACTTAAGCGTTTCCTTGACAACACTGAACGCAAACTCACGGCAGTGTACAGACAAAGAGCCGAAGAATTAGGCTACACTCTCGATGATATTATCACCCTCGCCTCTATTGTACAGGAAGAGTCCTTCACTCACGACAGCGTTAAGAATGTTGCAAGTGTCCTTCACAACCGACTTGCAAGTGTGTCATTCCCAAAGCTTCAATGCGATGTCACTATACATTATATAAATGATTATGTAACTGACTCGAAATATCTCACAAACGATAAGAGTGTTTTTGCAGAGCGATACAACACTTACAAGTGTGAGGGTCTTCCCGTGGGACCCATAACTAATCCTGGTCTTGCCAGCATTGAGGCTGCTTTGTACCCTGCCGAGACGGATTATTATTACTTCGTGACGGACAGCGACTGGAATTATTATTACGCTGAGACTTATGCTCAGCACAAGGTTAACTGCAGCAAGGTTGGACTTGTTGGATAATTATGAATTATGATTACTTCTATGAAGCTTTCTGCCGTTAAAGCTATATGCTCTTGACTGTATCCGTCTCCCTATGATGTTTACAACTATATATCTTATGACGAAGCTGTAGAAAACAAAACTGAAGATAAATGAAAACAAAATCGGCGGGTAGGAACTTTCCTACTCGCCTTTACTTTGTCGCGTTACATTATTGTTGCAGGGCTCCGCCCCGCACCCCGCAAACTTTTTGGAAAAGTTTGACAAAGGCCTTGTTAATTTTTTAAAATAATATATACTATAATTGTGGTAAATAAAATTTCCCATTTTATTTTTCAGGAGGATTATTATGGACAAAATTATTGCATTTTTTATGGCGATTATCACCTTCTTTATGAACCTTTTTGGAATTTCTCCCGTAAAGTATGACAAGTATACCAATCTTTCTTACGGCAGCCATCAAAATCAGGTGCTTGATTTATACCTTCCCCAAGATGATAAAGATGACGTTGCGTTGATGCTCTACATTCACGGCGGAAGTTGGAATGGCGGCGATAAATCAGCTTATAATGATTTCTGCAAGACCACAACCGGTAACTATGGCTATGCTTCCGCAACAATGAATTACCGTCTTCTTACAACAAAGGGTGATGTAACCTATAAGAATATGCTTGACGATATTGACTCAGCAATCACCTATATTATCAATACTGCCGCTGAAAAAGGTGCCGAAATAACTCAGATAGGCATTGCAGGTGCTTCTGCCGGTGGACATCTCGCTTTACTTTATGCCTATACCCACTATAATCAGTCAAAAGTTCCCATTAAATTCTGCGTAAGCAAGGTAGGTCCCTCCGACTTTACAGACACTGCTTTTTTTGCTGAAAATATGGATAACTCCTTTGACAGATACGCTCTTATCTCTGCACTCATAGGTGAAACCGTAACCAAAGATAATTTCACCACAATGACAGCTTCACTCAGTGCTGCATCGCCGCTTTCTCATGTCACATCTGATGTCCCCCCTACTCTTATGGCCTATGGTCAAAAGGATACCCTTGTTCCCTTCTCAAACGGAACAGCCCTTCACAATGCTTTAAAGACAGCGGGAGTTCCCTGCGACTTCTATGATTTCCCCAATTCAGGACATGACCTTATGGACGACCCAAGCGTAAGTGATGCATATGTAGGTGCAATCGCTGACTATGCAAAAACCTATTTCGGATATTAAAACAGTTCTAATCATAACCACCGGTTCTTTTATGACCCGGTGGTCTTTTCTCTGTATTTCTTGAAGTATGACTAGGACTAATTTCAATACCTTATAGTAAAACAGAAAAGGCGAGGGAATTTCCTCGCCTTTACTTTGTCGCGTTACATTATTGTTGCCCTTGCCGGGCAGGCATTCTTGTTCCTAGCGCGGAAAAAGAATCAAAAACGCGCTCTCATTCAAATAAATTTACGCTCATATATCTTTCGCCGCTGTCAGGCAAAAGCACAACTATTTTCTTGCCCTCATTCTCAGGTCTGCCTGCAATCTCCTTAGCCGCCATAAGTGCCGCACCCGAAGAAATACCAACAAGTAAACCCTCACTCTTGGCAAAAGCCTTGCTCATAGCGAAAGCGTCTTCGGTCTTAACTGTAAGCACCTCGTCAATAACGCTCATATCAAGGTTGTCGGGGATAAAATTTGCACCTATGCCCTGTATGCCGTGAGGCCCTGCAATACCCTTTGTAATAAGCGGTGAATCATAAGGCTCCACACCGATAACTTTAATGTCGGGATTTTTGCCTTTGAGATACTTACCCGTACCGCTGACAGTCCCCCCCGTACCGATGCAAGCGATGAAAATATCAACCTGACCCTCGGTATCATCCCAGATTTCCTTGCCTGTTGTCAGCACGTGGCTATCAGGGTTATCGGGATTATCAAACTGCGAGGGAATAAATGAGTTGGGTATAGTCGCCTGAAGCTCATTTGCCTTTTCAATAGATCCGAGCATACCCTTACTGCCCTCCGTCAGCACAATCTCAGCACCGTAAGCCTTAAGAAGCTTTTGCCTTTCAATGCTCATAGTCTCAGGCATAACAAGCACAGCCTTAAAGCCTTGGGACACTGCCGCAGCGGCAAGTCCGATACCGGTATTGCCACTGGTAGGCTCTATTATAGTTGCACCCTCACTGATGAGCCCTTTATTTTTAGCTTTGATGAGCATATTGACAGCGACTCTGTCTTTCACAGAGCCTGCAGGGTTAAAGCACTCGAGCTTAGCATAAACTGCAGCTGAGATATTTTCAGTTTTTCTGAAGAGCTCAGCCTTAAGCAGAGGGGTCTTGCCCACGAGCTCGGCAAAGTTATTGTAAATCATTCTATCACCTGAAAAATCATTCTTTTGAAAGAAGCTTGGTCAGCTCATCCATAAATGTGTTAATATCCTTGAACTGACGATAAACACTTGCAAAACGAACATATGCAACCTCATCAAGCTCTTTGAGTTTAGCCATAACAAGCTCGCCGATATGTACAGATGTAACCTCTCTGTCGAGTGAGTTCTGAAGTTCGGTTTCGATGTCGGTTACAACCTTTTCAATCTGATCGATGGAAACAGGTCTCTTTTCACAGGCTCTGAGCATACCGTTAAAGAGCTTGACTCTGTCAAAAGCCTGACGTGATTTATCTTTTTTTACAACTACGATGGGTACACTTTCAATTATCTCGTAAGTTGTAAATCTCTTTGCACAAGAAATACACTCTCTTCTTCTTCTGATTTTTTCACCCTCATCAGTGGGTCTTGAGTCGATTACCTTGCTTTCTTCGTAGCCGCAAAACGGACATTTCATAGTTTTTTACCTCTCTTTATGTATTTTTATATGCCATTGTGCAGACCTCGAAGAACACCTTCGAGATACACAGCAGAATTTATAATATCATCTATATCTTTAAAACCGTCTGAATACAGTTCTATTATATACTTACCTTTATAGTTTATACCCTCAAGCTGAGTAAAGAGTTCACTAAAATCAAACAGCCCCTTTTCACTAGGCGGAGCACACTGACTTTTTTCTGTGCAATCACTCAGGTGCACATGCGCTATGCTCTCCCCTACAGCTTTGATATATTCTATGGGGCTGATTTCGGCCTTTCTTGCTTGCTTTACATCGAGAACCATCTTGAAGTTTTCTTTGCCGTATTCTTTCAGCAGTTTCATAAGCTCAGGTCTCTGCCCCGAAAAGTTAACTACGTTTTCGTGAGCCATAAAACAACCGAAAGTCATAGCGATTTCATTGAGCTTTGTAAATCTCTCAGCATACTCTTCATCGCATATATCAGCACCGTATTTTGCACCATGCATTATTACAAAATCCGCACCAAGCTCGGCGGCCGCTGAGAAAAATCGTTTATAATTCTCACACGCGTCCTCATAACGGCGATAGTAGTGAGAGAAAAAATTATAGCCCTCACCGAAACTCTCATATGGATGAATAGATGTAACATTAACACCGTAGCAATCTTTTATAGCCTTCAATTCATTGACAAAAGGTGTCGATGTTTCGCAGGGTGAGTTGAAAAAAATCTCTATATCTCTGAAACCTTTCTGACAAAGTAGTTCAAAAGATTTCTCAGTTTCAAGAGGATAAAAACACGCTGATGAAGCTCCGATTTTCATTTTCTCCCCTCCAAACAATACATCTAGTGTATATTATATCAAAGATTATTTCAAAATACAACTACTTGTGCTCTAAAAAATAAGTGCTGCCAATAAAAATCAGCAGCACTGTGTATTGAATTAACCTACCTGAGAGCCAAAAGTTGTTGCAAAGAAATATGCCAACTTTTCCGCAGGGTTCATCTCACTTTCATCTTTTTCACGAAGCTTATCGATAACAGACTGGAAGTCACCGAAAATCGCCCCCTCGAGTATAGGCTCCAGGCCTGTCGAGCCGTATTTGTTTTTCACCTCTTCAGCAATGCTTCTTATGCTGTCATAAGAAATCTTATCTGCATATTCCACAGCATATTTAAGAATATCCTGACTAAGCAAAAGTGAATTGGATATAAGCTCTTCGATAAGTTTTTCATTGCCCTCAATAATTGCCGATATTAAAGGATTATATGGCGCGGCTGTTGTAGACGGCTGGGTTGTTGTGGTTGTAGTTGTCTCTTGTTTTGAAACACTGAGTCTGTCAAAAGCAATAACTGCAGCAGTTATAACACCCACAAGAGTGACCATAGCAATTAATATTTTCAGTACCCTGCCGAGTGGGGAGATTTTTCTCTTTACAATTTCCTCTATCTCGTCTTCTGCCTCATCTTCATCAGCTTCTTCCATCGGCTCATTCAAAAACTCTTCCACTACCACCTCGGGAGCAATCTCTCTGAAGCAAAACACCTTTATTCTCTCTGCGAGTTCTTCTGACTCTTCAGGCTCTTCATTTATGAGTATTTCACTCATCTCTTCGACAGTGTATTCAGGAAAATCCTTTTCATCATCATTTACCAGTGTGTAATAGAGATTTATCGCTCTTCGTCTTGCAATAACACCAAGATAGGCTTTTATACTACCTCGCGATAAATCTACATCATCTGCATTGTCATAAAATGCAACAAAGCTATCAGCTACACACTCATCTATGTATTTTTCAGGAGCCACGTCAGACAGGACTTCGCAAACTATTTTATAAACAAGGTCCGCATATGTATCAACAAGTGCCGTTATACCTGCCACGTTGTCTTCATATATAAGCTCTATAAGTTCATAATCGTTCATACTATCCAACCTTTCTGCAAAGGAGATATTTATAAAGTGACAGTAATATCATTTATTACTGTCACCTCTGAATTACATTTTAAAGATTATGCCTACCACTGCCGCCAATATAATCAAAGCAATGGGATGTATCTTTTTGAATTTTGTAACAAGGAAGAATATCACTACTGAGAGAATTATACTCTTGTAGTCAATTGACATAAGTATGTTTTCACTCTGAGCGAAAACCTCGCTGTTCCAGAAGGCGATCTTTGCAACACCGAGCCACGCAGCTGTGATAAGACCTACACTTGCAGCACGAAGTCCGTAGAAAGCATACTCAACATATTTTGAGTCACGGAATTTCATCAGCATCTTTGACACTATAATTATTATCACAATTGCAGGTGTAACCTCACCAAGTGAAGCAATAATACTGCCGAGGATACCGAAAGGCATACCCATTTCACTGCCTACCTGAAAACCGATATAGGTTGCCATATTGATACCGATAGGTCCCGGAGTAGATTCGGATATAGCCACCATATTGGATATGTCCATAGCATCAAACCAACCCGTTGTCTCACCCATTGAAGTAAGGAAAGGTAAAGTTGCAAGTCCGCCGCCAACGGCAAAGAGACCTACCATAAAAAATCTGATATAAAGCTCAAGGAAAATCATCATTTTTTCTTTTCCTCCTTAGCTTTTCTGATGCCGCTGAGGTTGAGTGCAAGTCCACAGGCACCTGCAGCGATGACAAAAATTACGGGAGACAAATCTGTAAAGAATGACAAGACGGCCACTGCAAGAAAGATAAGCACTGCGAAAATATCAACAAGAGATTTCTTGGCAATTTTCCATACAGTACTTATGATTAGAGCAACAACTGCAGCACGTATACCTGCAAATGCCCACTGCACAACTTCATAATCCTGAAAGCCGTGAAGAAAAGCTGCAATGATACCAACAATAATAAGTGACGGAGTAATCATACCCAAGGTAGCAAAAATACCGCCTAAAATACCTTTGGTTTTGTACCCCACAAAAGTCGCAACGTTAACCGCAATTATACCGGGGGTACACTGGCCGATAGCATAATAATCTATGAGTTCTTCGTTGGTTGTCCAACCCTTGTTTTCCACAAGCTCTTTCTGAAGCATGGGCAGCATAGCATAACCGCCGCCGAAAGTGAAACCGCCTACACGAGCGAAAATAAGAAATAACTGTATAAGAATTTTCATATTGAACCTTTCTTATGAATTAACTTTTGAGTGCTCTTTAAAGAATTCGAGCATACTGTCAATTGTACCGTTACCGGGTTCTCTGTCGGGATAAAGCACAGCATAAACATGAGGCAGAGCCTTGCCATCATAAGGCTGATGGTTGAGGAGCTTTGTCTCTACACCATACTCTCTGAAAGCCTTTTCAGCCTTGAGAGTCTGAGCAAGCGCAAGTGTGTCGCCTGTTGAGGTGATGAAATATGTAGGAGGCATTTCACCAAGAGACAGAAGCTGGTCAGCATTGACATAATTTGCCCACTTCTGCTTTTTGTATTTATTACCGCCGAGCATATGCTTGGTGTAAAAGCTCATAACACTGCCGTCATCCATATAAGCTACGGGTGAAGTGAGACATACAGCATTGAACTTAAGGCCGAAGTCCTCGACATCATAGAGGTCTCTCATTTTTTCGCTGACGCTGAGCATTGATGTAAAACAAGCGAGCATACCGCCTGCAGAGTCACCTGTAAGGCAGATATTATCTTTGTCGCAAGGATAGTTGTCGAGATTGTCTCTTATCCACTGCATAGCCTTGCCTATATCACGAAGCTGATCATCAGCTGTAACATCGGGGCAGAGTCTGTAGCTCATATTGAAAACCACATTGCCTTTTTTTGCAAGATAGAGACAATAGGGTTTGTTGAGCTCTTTGTCGCCGTACATCCAGCCACCGCCGTGAATATCAATAACAACGGGAAGCTTTTCAGTTGCTCCCTCGGGATAGTAAACATCGATCTGATGATAGACATTGCCGTCGTTGATATACTGATGACTGTTGCTTTCGGCTACACCTTCGGGCATAGTGAGAGTCTTTATTCTGTTGTTGTCCATTCTTTCTGTGTTTTTCCAGAAGAGTTTAAGTATTGTATCAAGCATTTTCTTCACCTTTCCTTTTAAATATACAAAAGGTCACAAAGCATTGCTCTGCGACCTTATCTTTACTATATTATTAAGACGCAGTATTTATTACTGAATCGGGGGCTGCATACCGCCTGCCATAGCCTGTGAGAACATGCCTGGCTTTTTCTGCTTCTTGGGCTTGTATGCGGGAGGATCGAGGAGCTTCTTCTTTGCCTTTTTGCCCGCACCGGAAGCAAGATACTTGTTTACTTCGATTACGGGAGGAGCCATTGTCTCACTCATATAGTCAACACAGCGAGCAAGAAGAATTGTATCGTTGTTAAGCTCACCAAGGATTGTTACAGCGATGAGGCTCTGTGTATCGTTGGTACCGTCTTCGTAAATTTCGTTGAGCACCTGGAAAAGCTTTTTCATTGTCTGGGGGTTATTCTGCTTGATAGCTTCAATAACCTTGGCTGTGCCGTATTTTGTGAAGAACTCTTCGCCGAGGAACTCGCCGTACTTGTCGATGTTTTCTTTGTAGTAAGGACGAAGCTCGGGGAATACGAGACAAAGCTTGCTTGCGAGAGTGCTGGGATCATAGAATGAGCCGTTCTTTACAGCAGCCTTTGAAACTGTCTGCTGAGCCTTCTGCTGCTGAACTCTCTTTGATACGGGAGCCTTAACTCCGAACTTTTCATTGATGGTCTCACTGAAGTCTGCGATGATGTACTTGACATCTCTCTCGTCAGTGTCATCGTTTAAAAGAGAAGCTGTGAGTCTCTTGGGTGTGTTTTCGGGAGTCTCAGGATCATCACCTGAGAAAACTGAAATTCTTTCGTCCTCAAGGCGTACTTCGATAACACCCTTTTCACCTGTGTATCTTGCAGAAACTGCACCGTCTTTTTCAGTGATAAACTCACCGTTTTCATCTTTGTAAGCTGTGAAGCCTAACTTTTCTGTAACTACTGAAAGGTTATCAAGAACCTTTCTGAAATTTTCGTTTGCATAACTCATATCAGGATAACTCCTTTATATATTTTCGTTGGTAATTTATACAGTATAGTAGTATAGCATACTTTTTGCGTCTTGTCACCATAAAAATGAAAAATAATTGCCACAGAATAAAGAAATTATCCTGTGGCGTTGAATTTATACTAATTTAGGCTGAGGAATGGGGTCTGAAAGTTTAACGAAGTCGATTTTTTCTATCTTTGTTCTGGGGAGCTCGGGCATTACAAAAATTTTTCTCGGGCAGGCATAACCTTCGAAGTTTTCTTTGCAGAATGCCATAAGTTTTGCTTTGATTGCTTCTTCGTCAGCTTCCTTATCTTTAAGTGATACAACAAGCTTAACGTAGGGTTTGTCATTTTCATCATAACCCTGACAAGCACAGACTTCATTTATATAATCGAGTCCCTGCACCTTTTCTTCTATAGTCGCAGGGTAAATATTATAACCTGCAATAATAATGATTCTTTTCTTACGGCTGGTAAATACAAGGTGACCGTCTTTGTCAAGATAACCTACATCACCTGTTCTTATCCAGTTCTTGCCGTTTTTGTCGGTGTAGATACCGCTTTCCTGCACATTTTCGTCAGGCAGATAGCCGTTCATCATAGTTTCGCCTGTAATTACAATTTCACCTATGTTGCCTACGGGAAGCTTATTGCATTCATCGTCCCAAATTTCAACTTCTACACCGAAAATGGGTCTGCCCACGGTGGTACTCTTGGCATCTTCGATGCCGTTGTTGTTACTTGTGCAAACAGCGCACATCTCTGTCAGTCCATAACCTCTGCCGAGATAACCCTTTGAACCGAGAGTTGCAATCTTTGTATTGAAGTAATCAACAAACTCGTCACTGACATAGTCGCCGCCAACCGAAAGTATGGTGAGGTTTTTTACACCCTCGTTTTCAAAGTTAGGAGCCTCTATCATTTTCTGGAACATCTTTGGCACACCTAGGATTTCCATTACACAGTATTTTCTGATAAGTTCATTCACCTGCAAAGGGTCAAACTTTGCAATCATAATCGGTCTGTAAGCATTGCAGAGTGCATAGTGCATAGCAACACCAAGACCGTACGCGTGGAAGCAAGGCAGTACGCAAAGAGAATATGAGTTTGTGTAATCATGAGGTACGTCAAGAGCATACATAGCATAAGCAAGAGAGTTGAAAGAGTAGTTTGAGTGAATGATTGTCTTGCTCTTGCCGGTAGTACCGCCACCGTGAAGGTAAATTGCATTATTTTTACCCGGATGCTCTACTGACGATACTTCGGGTAAATCCATAGCCATAATATCGAGATAGCGATAAACATTACCGTGTTCGGGAACATGAGCATTCTGCATCTCGTTACCCTTTGCATACTGATAAGCAACACCGTCACAGAAATCTGAAGTTGAGCAGACAATTGTCGGGTACTTATCAATAATATTTGTAAAGGCACCGGCAAAGAGGTCAAGAATAAAAATGCCCTTGCTTTTTGTGTGAACCATAATTTCTTCAAGCTGAGCCGGCGGTGTCAACGGATGCACAAAGTTAGCCACAACGCCTAATTTTATCAGCGAATAAAAAGCAGTGAAGCAATGTCCGCAGTTTGGCATGAAGACTGTGAAAACATCTCCCTTTTTAATTCCAAGGGAATCTATGAAAGAAGCCATCTTTTCTATATCGCCAAAAAGACGTGATATTTTAGTTTCGCTTTCTACAGGACCTACAGGCGTAACAAAAGCTGTGTAGTCCTCGCCCAACACCTTTGAGATCCTGCCGTAAGCAGCCTTCAGATAATCGTAGCAGGATTCGTCAGTAGGTCTGTGCAGATAGTTATCTGCCGATATTTTATAATAGTACATAACTTTCTCCTTTATTTGACATCATCATTTTTTCAATTCCGATTATACATATAATATTACTCTGGAACTTTACAGATAGTTTAACTGTTTGTAAAAACCATACAACATCATATTTTATTTTGTTGTCAGCTGAGTGAAGACTATATGGCCGATACCTCTGACACCTTTATAGATATACTCTCCAAGGTTACCCATAAGACCTGTCATCACAGGGTTCTTCAGGTCTTTTTCACTCTTGTTGTCTTTAGTATATTCTCGGATTTTAACATTGTCATCAGTGAAGATTTCTACCGCAGACTCATCGGATACCACACCGACACAGCCGTCAGCAAATGCACATATTTCTTTCATCAGCTCATCTGAGGGTATACTGCCACCGAAACCGAACAAGCCTAAAATTGCAGTTTCGCTGTTACCGTTGTAAGAGGGAGCTATTGACTTACCCTGAGCAGCAACGAGGGTATAAGCGTCGAGAACCTGGTCTTTTGCTCTACCACGGTGGTGGCGCTGTTTGCCGTAGTAAGTGCCGAAGGGATTCATTCTTACAGTTTTATTTTTTTCAAGGCGCATTGGGCAGTGAGCCATAGAATTAAGCACCTGTCTTGCATTAGCGATAATCAGACCGCAGTTTCCATCACTTAAGCCGACCATACCTGCTGTAAGCTGATGATTAAAGGATGCCACATACTGATTTTTGCTGTCACACTCAGGGAATGACTGAGTTCTGTAGGATGAAACATCGTCCATAAAGTTACGCTTAATAACACTGATATCACCCTCAAAGTCGGGAGTAATCTGGAAAGGCACAGTCTCCTGCCATTTCATATCTGTGTATCTGCCAAGAGATGAGTTCTCTGTTGAGATTGACACAAGTTCAGGTGTATAGGGATAGTTTACTGTTGTTCTGACAAACATAGCATCAGAGCCGAGTGCTGTGAAGAAGTCATAAGTGAAGCTGCCGCCCTGAACTTCGCCAGGCAGATGAATTTCACCTTCTATGCGCACACCCTCACCTGTACCTGCAACAGAAAGTGCAGATGCAGTAACATCTGAGAAGTCATATTTTCTGCCGTCATAGGTAATGAAACTCTGCAGGAAATCATATCCGCCGATCTTTTTGCCCTCATATGTAACCCAGGCAAGTTTACCCCTCTTCGAGAAGAACATTGACAGCTTATCTGTTGAGAGGATATTTTTAAACTCGGGAGTTTCTTTTTTGCCGTCGAATGTAACCTTAACCTTATACTTTTTCTTGACAGACTTGAACTTCATCATAAGATAAACAGATGAGTTGTTGTCGCTCATACTGATAGCAGTAAAGTCTTCAAGGTCTCTGCCCTTGACATTGAGCTTATTGATATCATCAAGTTTTTCTTTGAGCTTTATCTGCAGACACTGCAAGTCACTGCCGTTGGTGTTGTAAACAGTCAGGTCTTCACCCTTAGGCAAAGCTGATGTCTCTTTTTCGATAACCTTTTCAGCGAGGGCAAGTGCTGTTTTTTCACGCTGAATATTCAGTACGGGAGTTGCAAGACCAAAGTGGGTTGTTGACAAAAGTATAACTCTGTCAAAGAATGAGGGTGAGTCGCTGTCTTTCTTTGCAGTAACCTTTGACATTGCTCTCGCTCTTTCGAGGCTTGTCCAGATTTTGCGGTTAAAGGGCTTCTCACTCCATGAAGCATAGCCTGTGAAGTTGCCGTCGGCTGTATCGTGGGTAAACTCTACCTTACCTACGGCTTCATGATTTTTAAGATAGCCGCCGACTGTGTCGAATACAACATAAGGCAGGTCAGCAATCTCTTCTACGAGACCCTTGATGCCGTCGGTGTTAGCAATCTTGCCTGTAAGAGGACCTAAGTCCATGGTCTCCCAGAAAATCGCATCGGCATCCATATTGACAAACAGAAGCAGGTCTCTGTTGATTTTTCCGCTTTCCTGCTGTTTTCTCAAATCCTTGACCCAGGCACGCAGGGTACCCGCATCGCAGACGTCAGAGTTGCTGTAGGTAGGTATGATAGTCATACTCTCGCCTTTGTATGTATAGGTCAGCGGATTAAAAGCGTACTCATCGGGGAGCTCAGGCACAATAGTGCGGAAAGCATCAAAGGGTACACAGCTATAATAAAGGCAGAGTGCTTTTACGCCAAGCTTATTATAAAGACTAACCTGAGAGGGTGTAAACATAACCTCCTGAGGTCTGACGATTTTCTCACACTCACCAAAGATATCAACAAGACCTGAGCCCGCTTCATTAGTCACAGCCATATCGATACTTGCACAGAATTCGTCTTCTGTCATAGCAGAGAGGGCGCCGTTGTTATAGCCCATAATGATATTTTCGTCGCCGTATTTTTCGACTCTCTCTTTCATCTTTTCGATGATTTCGGGAGCGTATTCCGGGAGAATCTTTTCAAGGGAGAAGAAGTTTTCGCTATCCCAAGTGCCCTTGACGGGTATGCCTTTTTTATTAAGGTCGGTCATAACATCGAGGATTTTGTTGATGATTCTGATATCAGAGCCGAAGCCTAAGTTATCGTTGGTATCACCTCTGTAGGAGTGATAGCAGTTGACGTGGAAACCGTAAGCCACATGAATTTTGTTTTCTTTCATAGTGTCACCTCATATTGGTTGATGGGTTTATAGTAGCATATTTTTTTTAAAAAGTAAAGCAACAAAAAAAGAGACGCGAGGCTGACCCGCGTCCCAATAAAAACATTATATTTTTGTATGCCCTCGCCGGGCAGGCATTACTTTTTGCTGGCGCACAAAAAGTAATCAAAAATGCGCTGATTATTTCTTGGCTACTGCTCTCTGGATAGCTTTAACAGTTTCAACAATGGGGATGATGAGAACTGCAAGGCCAAGTGAAATGAGATATGACTTAAGGTTAAGGTGTGCAAAGCCAAAGAGATTTGAAAGGAAGTCAACCTCAACAACTGCTGTTGTCAGAAGGAATGAACCTACCATAGCACCGTAAAGAGCTACGTTGTGACTGCCCTTGAAGACCATACCCACTGATGATGCTCTCTGTGAGCGCATGTTGAATGAGTGGAAAATTTCACACATTGCCATAGTGAAGAATGCCATTGTCATACCTTCTGTGCTGTCATGGATATTTGTAAATGTGAAAGTCGCTCCTGTTTCAAGACAATGCATCCACTCACCGATGTAGAAAGCGATAACTGTAAGGATACTTACGAGGATACCCTGATATGCACAGTCAAAACCGAGACCGCCTGCGAAGATGCCATCTGTCTTGCTTCTGGGCTTTCTTTTCATAATGTCTGCCTCGGGTCTTTCAACACCGAGAGCAAGTGCAGGAATACTGTCTGTTACAAGGTTGATGAAAAGAAGGTGGGGAGCTTCAAGAATGGTGAAGCCCATAATTGTTGCAAAGAAGATTGATACAACCTCTGAAAGGTTTGAGCCGAGAAGGAACTGAATAGCCTTACGGATGTTATCGTAAATTCTTCTGCCCTCGCCCACTGCTGAAACGATAGTTGCAAAGTTGTCGTCTGTCAGTACCATATCAGCTACATTCTTTGTTACGTCAGTACCGGTGATACCCATACCTACACCGATGTCTGCGCTCTTGATTGAGGGAGCATCGTTTACACCGTCACCTGTCATAGCTGTTACATAGCCTTTTTTCTTCCAGGCATTGACAATTCTTGTCTTGTGTTCAGGCTGTACACGGGCATAAACAAATACATTTTCGACTAACTTTTCAAATTCTTCATCTGAGTACTTGTCAATATCTGCACCCATCATAGCCTGACTGTCATCGGTGAGAATACCGAGTTCTCTTGCGATAGCCTTAGCTGTGTTAATGTGGTCACCTGTAATCATAATAGGTGTGATACCTGCGCTGCGGCACTCGATAATAGCATCCTTAACCTCTGGGCGTACAGGGTCAATCATACCTGTAAGGCCTATGAAGGTCATATCATATTCAAGTGATTCTGAGTCGAAAGCTGTGGGAACTGAAGTGTACTTTTTGTAAGCGACTGCAAATACACGAAGAGCCTTATTACCCATTCTAGTGTTTTCTGCAGCAATCTTTCCACGGTGTTCATCGTTTATTGCGAAAACTTCACCGTTTATATCAATGTGTGTGCACTTCTTGAGAATTTCATCAGGAGCACCCTTGGTAAACTGTACAAAAGCACCGTCATGCTCGTGAACAGTTGACATCATCTTTCTGCCTGAGTCAAATGGAACCTCGCCGATTCTGGGATATTTGACTTTAAGCTCAGCCTTGGGAAGTGAAAGTGACTTAGCATAGTTGATAAGAGCCACTTCGTCAGGTTCGCCTGTACCCTTGCCGTCTTCTGAAACTTCGGCATTTGTGCAAAGCGCCATAGCTGTTGCAAGTAAATTTTTATCGGGAGCGTAATGGTCAACTACGGTCATTACGTTCTGTGTAAGTGTACCTGTTTTGTCTGAACAGATAATCTGAGTACAGCCGAGAGTTTCAACTGCATTCATCTTGCGGATAATAGCGTTCTTCTTTGACATATTGGTAACGCCGATAGAAAGAACGATAGTCATAACGGCAACAAGACCTTCAGGGATAGCAGCAACTGCAAGAGCTATAGCTGTGATAAATGAGTCAAGAGCTACCTCATATAATGCACCCCCAGCACCTGAGATGAAGTGCATAGCGATGTTATAACCGAAAATAACAACACAAACACCGAGAACCAGCTTAGTAAGTACCTTTGAAAGCTGTTCGAGTTTGATTTCAAGAGGAGTCTTGCCCTCTTCAGCAAGCGAGATAGCATTGGCAATCTTACCCATTTCGGTATCCATACCTGTCGCTACCACTACAGCTTTACCGCGGCCGTAAACGAGAGTTGAACCCATATATGCCATATTCTTACGGTCACCGAGAGCAACTTCACTTTCCTCTTTCTTGCCCATAAGTGCATTTACAAGCTTTGTTACAGGTACTGATTCACCTGTAAGAGCAGCCTCTTCGATTTTCATGCTTGCACACTCGAAGATACGGCAGTCAGCAGGGATAGCATCGCCTGCATCAAGGAGAATAACATCACCGACTACAAGGTCTTCACTCTTAACGGTAACAATCTGACCGTCGCGAAGAGTCTTTGTGGTAGCCGCTGACATTTTCTGCAGAGCTTCAACAGCCTTTTCAGCCTTGCTTTCCTGCATAACACCGAGAACAGCGTTGATAACAACAACAGCAAGAATAATAATTGTGTCTGTAGGGAAGAAGTTGTGACCGGCAGCAGAAGCCTCAATATATTCTGTTACTGCTGAAATAGCTGCAGCAATAATCAGAATAATGATCATAGGATCTTTGAGCTGGTCAACAAATCTTTGGAAAGTTGACTTCTTCTTAGCTTCTTCGAGTTTGTTTTTGCCGTTTGCTTCGAGTCTTTTCTGAGCTTCAGCACTTGTAAGACCTTCAGCAGAAGATTTTACTTCAGCAAAAACTTCATCTGTACTGTGGAGATAATGTTTCATACATAGTTTCCTTTCTTTTTAATCTTTCTGATTTAATATTATTGACATTTTCAAGAGAATATTTCCTTTTTTAGGCAAAACCAAATGAAAAAGACCTATAACAGAACACTCGGATTCCGTTAAAGGTCTTGCTACCTATTATAAGGTCTGTAAACCAGCCTTGCGGCGAGTGTTGATTCACAGCTTTGAGCTACTCCCCTTATTTTAAAAGGACATTCTCTTTACAACAGATATATTACCATATTGTATCAGACTTGTCAACAGTTAACAGTCTGTTTTTCTGTATCGGCCTTGCAGGCCTTGTCTTTTTTGTTTACTGCCAGATAAATCACAAGAGGTACCATAGCCATAATTGTTGAAGTTACAGCAAACAGAGCATCGTTCATAGTATCAAAGACACTGTTGAGGGCTATATTTTCTGCACCCGTGCCGAAAATCTTATAGAATGTGCTGTCGGCCTCGGGTATCCATCTGTAGCCCTGATTGACTGTGCCCCATAAGAAGTCGCCGACAAACTCTGTCATTTCGTGCACGGGTATAATCATAAGTGAAAATGCCGCTGCAAAGATACCGACAAGAGTTTTTCCACCTTTGCTTTTTTTATCAATGAATTCTGAAGCTAAGTAATATGCCGCAAGTACCGATATAATACCCGAAAGGAAATGAAGCTTTTTATCATAGCTGTCAATAAAAGCATAAAGGAATATATAGTTACCGCCGTATGAACCCCAGAAGACTATAATTGTAAGTAAGCTCTGGATTCTGTAGTTAATACGACCGAGGAATGAGTCTGACGGAGCAAGGATATGCAGAATGCTGATAGCCACGGTGCCCAGAAGATTGACAAGTAAAAGCGTAGCTTCTGCTCTGTTTTCCATAGTGATAAAGGCATGTAGCATCAATGCTCTGACACACCACCACAGCATACGGTCTGCAAGATTAGTCTGCTCATTGAGTTTGTGCATTTCCACATCATATTTAGTCATAAGACGCTGAGAGAAAGGAAGTTTTTCTTTCCTAGCTGTCTTTTTGTTTTTTATTCTCAGACAAATGAAAAGTCCGATTGATGCCAGCAGAGTGCCGAGGGTACCAAGAAAAAAGTCCTCACCCATATCGAAAACCGGTCTCTGGTCAATGGAGCTCATACCCATACCGAAGACCTTGAAAAGCCAATAGTCATCGCCTACAGACTGAGTCTGCATAAGGTTACTGCCGACAAAAAAGTCAACCATAAACTGTATTATCTTTCTCACTATAATCAATGTTTCAGAAATGGTGAAAGCATACAACACCTCAAAGGTCTGCGAAGCCTTGTCTGTCGGTTTTATATTTTTGGTGATTATGTAATATGCTGCTATAACCACAGCTACAGCTCCGAAAAACTGCAGTGGCACGTCAAGCTGTGAAGTCTGAATCCACAACCAGTATTTCATTAAAATATTCATTGAACACACCCTCTGTTCTAATAAAAATACCTCTTGCTTTAAGTTAATGCACAGGTATGCCGTTTTGTTACAGCTATATGCATTTGCAAGAGGTATTATAATTCAGAAAAAATCGAATGTAAACAGAAATTACAAGATTGTCATTTTTTCTTAAGGAATTGTAATATTATTTGTTATTTGAGAAAGTGATAACTTTTACATCTTCAATATATATAGCTATCGGTATAAATATACCCTTATAGACTTTTGCAGTGAGATAAAAGCCCTCGGGCTTATTTACATCTTTGCTGTAGGTCTTATTTATTTTGCGGTGAAGCTCTGCTACATCTACACCGTCTTCATATACATAGTTGTCGTTGTTCATCTGACTTTTGCTGTAACAGTACTTGAAGCTGAACCAGTGTTTATTAAGACGCTTGTTTTCGGTTTTTGCCATACGGACATAACCGTCTTCACCGACAGTTACGGCAATATCTTCATGGTAATACTGGAATAAATCCTGAACATCAAAATCAAGTCTTTCGTCGCCCTCGCCTGTATCGTAAATTTTATAGATGTCGACACTTTCAAGGCGGAATTTAAACTCGGGACTGTCTGTCATTGCCCTTGAGTGCAAGGAGTAATGATGATAAAGCAGACCTGCGGGCATAAGAATCTGCAGTATAAGTACTGCTATAACGAAAAGTCTGAGTTTCTTATTTTTCATCGTCTTGCACCTCCCTGTTATTTTCTAAAGAAGGTGTTTTTTGTTTAGCCTTTGAAATTTTAAAGTTGATGACAAGTAAAACTGCACCGAAAGCTAAAAGCATAAGACCGTTACCGAGCATAGACAGACCCGACTGATATACAACTACCATAGTCAGTGCCGATACGCCTATAAAGCCGAGGTTTATGGGTAAAAGTTTCTTTTCTCTTGCGCCTGAGATTATCATTGTTATGTAACCTGCAAAGGCAGGTATTTTCAGTATAGTTACAAACAATTCTGCCTTATCACTGTTGTATTTGTCGGGCATAATATAAAGAGTAATAATTGATATGACAAATGAAAGTGCGACTATACCTATATAGGCTAGTGAAGCCTTGTCTAAGCCTTTGAGCTTAGTATAAAGGGTAACTGCCAACACTGCCATAACACATACAGCTATGTAAATTATGTTCAGCTTTTTCGCATCCACAGAGTCAAGATAAACAGAAGCAAAGATAAACATCACAAGACTCGTGCCGAAAAGACCAGGAAGCTTATAGGGCATAGCCATATCGCTGTCTTTGAAAGAGATAATGAAAAGGCAAATTGCAACAGCCATAAGGCCTACAAGACCCACAGGAAGGTCACCGTCTATGCCGATACCGAGAATTGTCATAAATATTGCCACAGCAAAAACGCTTATCCACTGCGATGCTATGCTTCGGTGACTCTTCTTTTCTTTATTAACAAGATATGTTGTAAAGACACAGCCGATACCCACAAGCAAGACAGTTGCAAACAAAGCCCAAAGAGAGCCATTCGATTCGATATTAATGAATCCCCAGGCTATTCCTGTGCCATAATATATAACCGTCGGCGCCACAGAGCGTAAAAGTATAATGACAGGCATAACCGACAATGGTATGAGAAGAAGCACACTTGTCCAGTCGATGCTAAGATCAAATATATTATAGATGAGAGTAAGCGTTGCAGCTATACCCGCTGTCCATAGTACACTGCCGCCCTCGCACCAGGGTGCCTTATCTTTTTTCTTCCACAAGACAAAAAGACCCGACGCCTGTCCCAGAAGAAGAGGTACAAAGGAAAGGACACCTTTAAATAAAAGAGGCATATCCTTCCAGAAGGTGACGAATATGAGCACAAGACCTGCACCCACAAGAAGTGAGCCTAAAATCGAAAATATAATAGTTGCTGTATTATTGTAATTTGCTTTTTCAAGCTCAAGGGTGGTATTTCTCTTCTTGCCGTAAATCAGCTCTTCAAAAGAAACCTCCAACACCTCGGAAAGTCTGCCAAGCATTTCAAGGTCCGGCTGTGTCCTGTCATTTTCCCAGCTCGAAACAGCCTGACGGGTTACACAGATTTTTTCAGCCAAGGTATCCTGGGTAAGTCCTCGCTGGGCTCTGAGCTGTTTAATGTTTTTTGAAATTTTCGACATATTATCATCCTTTCGTCAAGGCAGTCTGAGTAACCTTTGACAACTATATTTTACTATAATCAGGTCACAATGTCACGATATTTGCCTTAAAAACCAACGACACAATCTGTTGCGTAAGGGTTATGGTTCTATAAAAGAAAGAAGAATGTCGATTTCGCGGCTTGTATCAACTAAAAATCTGCGGCACTCCTCATCCGCGTACAACAAACGGCCCACCTTTTTGACCCTGTAAAGAAAACCTCTGTCAAACCTGACTTCATCAAAATGTGAGATGAGAGGGCAGATATTGATACCTCTGACATCGGGTATAACCTTAATTTTACCCTCAGCAGTCACATAAGGAAAGAAAGGGAAAATCCTGCAGGAAAGAGGTCTGTCATTTCTGTCGCAGTGGCCATTACATACACAAAGACGCACATCATCTTTTTCTTTCACCTGAAAGACCGTTTCTTCAAAAGGGAAAAGCAACATACCTGTGTCATCGTTGCCTTTGCAACAAGCTCCTCCACATACGAGACCGCAATCTTTTTTCAGCGGTGTCTTATCACCTATTATTCTGTTTGCCTCGGCATAAAGTTTCTGATATTTATCTTTCATTTCAATCACTTCCAAAGGTTATTGTGCAAATATTATACAATAATTCCTATAAGAATGTACAGTTTTATTATTGAAAAAATTATCGGATTATGGTATATTATTGTTTGTAGTTTTTCCAAGGGGTGTATTTATAATGAAAAAGATTGGATTTGACAATAATCAATACATCACAACTCAGTCTGAACAGATAAGAAACCGTCTGTCACAGTTCGGCGGTAAGCTTTATCTTGAATTCGGTGGCAAGCTTTTTGATGACCACCACGCCGCAAGAGTGTTGCCCGGCTTTGAGCCTGACAGTAAGCTTAAGATGCTTTTACAGCTCAAGGATGAGGCCGAAATTGTCATTGCTGTAAGTGCCAAGGCCATCGAAGAAAAAAAGCTCAGACGTGACCTTAATATTTCATATGACAAAGAAGTACTTCGCCTTATCGACCTTTTCAGAAGTGTCGGTCTCTATGTTGGCTCCGTTGTTATCACTCAGTATGACGGTCAGGGTGCAGCAGACAATTTCAAAAAGAATCTGCGTGAATTAGGCATTAAGGTTTTCACTCACCACAAAATTCCCGGTTACCCCTCAAATGTACCTCTCATTGTATCTGATGACGGTTACGGTAAAAATGAGTATGTTGAAACCGAGAGAGATATCGTTGTTGTAACAGCTCCGGGCCCCGGTAGCGGTAAGATGGCAGTGTGCCTTTCACAGCTTTATCACGAGCATCTCAAGGGTATCGAAGCAGGTTATGCAAAGTTTGAGACATTCCCCATATGGAATCTGCCTCTTAACCACCCTGTCAATCTCGCTTATGAAGCGGCAACAGCTGATCTTAATGATATGAATATGATTGACCCCTTCCATCTCGAGGCTTATGGTATACCAACTGTAAACTATAACCGAGATGTTGAGATTTTCCCTGTACTCAATGCTATATTTACAAGAATTTATGGTTCATCACCCTATAAGTCACCAACAGATATGGGTGTAAATATGGTGGGAAACTGTATCACTGACGAGAGTGTCGTATGTAATGCGGCTAATCAAGAAATCATCAGAAGATATTACAACGCCCTTTGCGATGCACGTCACGGTGCAGACACCGCAAAAGAGACAGAGAAAATCCTGCTCCTTATGAATAAGGCAGGCACCAACGTAAAGGACAGAGAGATTATTCAGGTTGCAAACGACCTCGAAAAAGAAACCGGCGCTCCTGCAGCAGCTATTGAACTGCACGACGGAAGAATCGTAATCGGTAAAACCAAAGAACTTCTCGGCTGTGCATCAGCTTGTGTGCTCAATGCACTCAAAGCACTTGCCGGTCTTGATGATAAGCTTCTGCTTCTGCCATCAAATCTTATCGAGCCCGTACAGAATCTTAAAGTCAACTATCTCGGCTCAAAAAATCCGAGACTTCACGTTGACGAAGTTCTTGTTGCACTGTCTGTAAGCGCTGCAACTGACGAAAACGCAGCTAAGGTACTCGCTTGTCTGCCATTACTCAAAGACTGCGAGGCTCATATTTCAGTTATACCCTCAGCTGTAGACAGAGCTGTTTTCCGCAAGCTTGGTATCCACCTTACAAGTGAGCCCGAGTACGAAAACGACAATCTATACCACTTATAAATAAGTTAAGCCGTACAGAAAAATCTGTACGGCTTTTGGTTTGCTGTGTATCAGGGAAGAATCTTATTTGTGGTTATGTAATCAACTCCTAAGAGCGCCATCACGTCAGCAATGATTGGTATATCAACTGTCCAGGCTCCCATAGTGATACCTTTTTCTTTGGCATACATTACTGCAGGAAAACTCTTATAAAGGCTCAGGCAGTTAAAGTTTATTCCGAAATTATACTCTATGCACCAATCAATTTCTTCTTTTGTGGGGGCAACTGCAAGATAGAGCATTTCAATATCACTGTCAAGCTTGCGATATTCTTCAAGATAATCCTTATAGAAAGATATAATTGCCGCATCATCAGACAGCTTATACTCATCAAGCATAGCTTTTAGTTCAGGCAAACACTTCATATCTCCGCCTTTAATCTCAATAACCGGCACAATGCCCATATCCTTGCAGACATTGAGACTCTCTCTCAGAGTTGGTACGCCTAACCCTTCAAAGTCTTCTATATGGTTACCGCTGTCTATCTTAAGTCCGGAAATCTCTTTTAGGGTAAAATTTTTCACTTCTCCCTCGCCGTCGGTCATATTGTCAACAAGATCATCGTGTATGACTACCCACTCACCGTCTTTGGTAGTGTGTATATCTAATTCATAAGCTTCAAAGCCGTACTCTGCCGCTCCCTTAAATGCGGGAATAGTATTTTCCGGGTACAGCGCTGAGAGACCTCTGTGAGCTATAAGCTTCATATCTGATTTGGCATAGTCTGAGAGTAGAATTGCACTGTTGATGGTTTCAGATTTAACGGGTACGACATAAAAAACCACCACAAGTATAGCTATAACCGAAACAATAACGATAAAGTTTCTTAACAATTTATATTTCCTTAACATAATTTAACTCCCGATTTGTTTTACATAAGAATATTATATACCAAATATTTTCAAATAGCAATACGTTATTGCTGTCATAAAAAATTTATAAATCCGTCACAGAGGTTTTTGTGTAAACTATTGAACATTTTCAGTTTTTGTGGTAATCTATCTTTATATGATTAGTTTTAGTGCATTTTCGAAAGGAAGATACATAATGTTAGAACAAGTTCAGGCCAAAATTGAAGAACTTCAAAAAGTTCAGGCAGAAGAATATTATAAGAAAAAGGAAGCAGACCTGCGTTCATGGGGTCTCGTATCAAAGAAAGAAAACGGCAAGGTTACTCCCATTATTGTAACCGACGAAGAATACAGTGCTCTCATCAAGGCTTCAAACGGTGTCAGCAAGACAAGCAGAAACAGCATCGCTGTCCTTCTCAACGCACTGTCAATTGCAACTATAGTTGTTGCGGCAATTGCAGGTATTGTCCTCGAGGCTCTTGTAGATGAACTCAGCTTTGTGTATATGTCTGTGGCTTTTGTTGTCGGTATCGTTTTTGCTGCAGTGCTCAAAGGTGTTGCCGAAGCTATCCGACTTCTTCAGCAGATTATTGACGATAAACCCATCAAAGCTCCCACAGAGGCAATGAGAAAAACAGACGTGCCCAAACCCGAAAGAATCGTAACTGTTCAGAATCCCGCTACACAGCAGTCAGTTGTTATTGAGGAACAGCCTATCATTTATCAGCAGACTTCTCAGCCTGCACCCGTTCCCCAACCGGCACCTCAGCCTATGCAGCAGATGCCTTATCAGGCTCCCTATCAGCCACAGTATCAGCCTTCGTACCAACCACCTTATCAACCTCAATATCAGCCCCAGTACCAGCAGCCACCTATGCCACCTCAGTATCAGCCGGGCTACTCCACACAGCGTTTTGAGGAAAACTATGAAATTAAAGACACCTCACCTACACCGTTCGGCGAATAATAATAGTAAAAGTAAATTCTCCCTGATTTGCAGGGAGAATTCTTTTTGTTGTTGACAACAAAAAAACCGCAGACCATATGGTCTGCGGATAAGTTATTTGCAAATAACTTATTGGGATTTGTTAATTATTCCCAACCTTCTTCTTTAGCTACCCAGCCAAAGATTTCCTTAAGGAATACGTTAACAAGAGCGATGAGTGATTCCCATGTCTGCTCTGCGAACATTGTCTCAAAAGCTGCCTTAATGTTTTCCATTACTAGTACCTCCTATTAGATTTTGTTTTGAAATTAAAAATTTTCAAATAAACTTAATTATTTGAGAAGATCTTCAATGCTACCTACTTCTGCAGCGAAAATTTTCTTAACGAATTCGATGATTGTTGCGAAGAGTTCAGCAAGAGCTGCCTTAATTGAATCTGTCATTGTCAGTATCCTCCTTCTTAAATAATTACACCGTAAGAACTTCGTTCTTTTAGCATCCTAATTATACAAGAGCAAAAGATTTTTGTCAATAGTTTATTAAAAATTTCTTAAATATTAAAATTTATATTGAGGGATTCTAACTAATATTATTCACTTTGATTTCATAAAAGAAAAACCGCAGACCAATAGGCCTGCGGATAAGTTATTTGCAAATAACTTAGATGTTTACATCAACTAATATAGAGATTAAACTTCTTCAGCAACGAAACCAAAAATTGTTGTCACGATAACGTTGATGAGCTCAAGGAACTTTGACATAGCAAAGTTGCTTTCTACAAGAGCTGTTACAGCTGCTTTAATAGCGTCCATTTCTAGTACCTCCTGTAATTTTTTTGTTTTTTTAATCTAATAGATTAAAATTTAAAATTATTCACCGAAATACTTGTTCCAAACTTCTTCTGCTTCGGGAACTTCCTTGTTGAAGATACCGATAACGAAGTTATAGATTGCCTTAATGATAGCCTCGATCTGAGCTGAGTAAGCGTTGAACCATTCTTTAATATCCATTGTTATTTTCCTCCTTCTTCAAGATTACTTTAAGGATATAAAATCCTATTAGCATCTTAATTATATCCAACCAAAAGTAATTTGTCAATACAAAATTCATATTTTTTTCAAAATATTGTTTTAAATTTAATTAATCATATACATTTGTTAATAATCGCATAATTCTCCCCTTTACCAATCAAAAAAGCTCCCCTTGCGGAGAGCCTATGATTATTCATCTACAACATCAATGCATCTGTCTTTATAATAGAACTCTTTGTCGTGTTCACTGATTTCTCTCAGGACACGACAGGGGTTACCAACAGCAACAACATTGGGCGGAATATCTTTTGTTACAACACTGCCGGCACCGATAACACTGTTGTCGCCGATTGTCACACCGGGCAGTACCACAGAGTTGGCACCAATCCATACGTTATTACCAATATGAACGGGTATGTTGTATTGCATGGCCTGATAGCGAAGTGCAGGGTCAATAGGATGACCTGCTGTGGCAACTGTAACATTGGGCGCAAACATAACCTTGTCGCCCACATATATATCAGTATCGTCAACCAATGTCAGATTGAAGTTGGCATAGACATTATTGCCGAAGTGCACATGGGCACCTGCCCAGTTGGCGTGTAAGGGCGGCTCGATATAACAGCCCTCGCCTATCTCGGCAAACATCTCTTTAAGGAGAGCTTCTCTTTTCTCGTACTCGGTAGGCCTCGTTAGATTGTACTCATACTGCTTTTCAAGGCAAAGCATCTGCTGATGCATAATCTCCTCGTCTTCAGGCAAATAGAGTCTGCCCTCATGCATTCTCTTTTTGGATTCTTCGCTTGACATTTTTACCATAGTGTCACCATAACTTTTCAGGGTAAATACCATCAGCTATCTTCTGTCTGATAGCATCTACAACAGCCTGTTTGTCTTCTTTGTATGTAACGCCGTACCATTTTTCTGTGGTATCCATTACCTTAACTGTAATCTTGCCCTCTTTGAGAAGATCATCCACAACAAAAGGCAGGAAGTATTCGCACTTGAGCATATTGTCTGTGTTTTTATCAAGGAAAGCCTTGAAGCGGTTTTTCAGCTCTGTCATCATCATACCGCTGAAGCCCCAGCAGTTCATTGATACAGTACTGCCCCTCTGAAGCTCTGTCCATGTTTCGCCATCGTCTTCGGTAAACATAATCTTGCCGTCACGGATAGCGATTTTTGTTCTCTCAACAATATCTGTCAGATAACCCTCTTCGTTGGTCTGACATACACCTCTTGCAACATGGCCGTTTTCTGTGAGAGTGTTTTCAATCTTGAAGCCCACCATACAGAACTCGTTGTCAGCTTTTGTATTTTTAAGCTCGTTGTATATAAGCTTGAAGGTCTCTTTGCCGTAGTAGTCATCTGCGTTGATAACCGCAAAGGGACCGTCTATCATACCGTCACATGAGAGTACGGCGTGGCCTGTACCCCAGGGCTTGGTTCTGCCTTCGGGTACACTGTAGCCCTCGGGAAGATTGTTGATATCCTGATATGCATAGCCAATTTTGATTTTATCTTCATACTTGCCCTGCATAATCTCTTTGAAATCTGCTTCGATTTCGTGTTTGATTACAAACACCACCTTGTCAAAGCCAGCTTCGATAGCATCATAAACTGAGTAGTCAAGGATGATTTCACCATTTGCACCAATGGGGTCAATCTGCTTGAGACCACCATATCTGCTACCCATACCTGCAGCCATTATAACTAAAGTAATATCTTTCATAAAATAAGCTCCTTTTAAATATGATAGAGAAACATACTTTTATCATTTTACCACTTATTGCCTTAAATAGCAAGGGAAAAGAGAAATTTAGTTAGGAGTGAGTCATCATCGCGTTTTTGATTTGCCTTCTCCGGAAGAGAAGGATGCCACTTGCAGTGGATGAGTCCTTTCACGACAGAAAAAAGAACGCCTGTCCGTTGAGGAGAAAATCCGCGGGGCAAGAGTAAAAATCAAGGTTACACCGTGACGCGTACCAATATTGGCATTAACTATTGCTTTTTTGTGCCATAATATGTATAATTACAATATTATACAATCTTAAGGAGTGAATATTAATGGAACCTATTCAAGTAGATTTCACAGGCGGCAGCGACAACACTAAGGGTCGCGGCAAAAGCGCTTACCTTATGCCCGAAAAGTCCGGCCTGAAACTCATCATCAGCATCATCGGTACAATCATCGGCGGTGCAATAGCATATTACTTTATGCTTCCCCCTCTCAACTTCAAAAGCACTGACACCTATATGTTCATCGGTACAGTGGCTGCTATCTTTGTGGGCTTACTCTTCGTAACCTCAGGTGCTTTCATCAAACCCGAGTACACTGAGTATGTCAAGAAGCGCAGCATACCCGCTATAGCAGTCATCGCTTTGCTTGCTGTTATTGTCGGCGTAGGTATGGTTGTTTCATCAGTTGTTCTCAGAGCTAAAACTTACAGCAACATCATCGATGTCAATGAACAGACAAGCTTCGCTGAAGATATTGAAGAGGCTGATTTCTCAGCTGTACCCGTACTCGATAATGCTGCCGCAAGTGTGCTTGCTAACCGTACACTCGGTGACCTTGCTTCAATCGGTGCTATCTCACAGTTTGAAGTATCAGGTCAGATGACTCAGATCAACTATAAAAACGAGCCCGTCAAGGTTACAACGCTTGCTTACGGTGACGTATTCAAGTGGCTGAAAAACACCAAAGAGGGTCTTCCCGGTTATGTAGTAGTAAACATGGTTACACAGAAAGCCGAGCTTAAAATTCTCTCAGAGGGTCAGTATATCAAGTACTCAATCCACGAGCATTTCGGCAAGTATCTTATGAGACACGTTCGTTTTGCTTACCCCACATACATTTTCGATACACCTCACTTTGAAATCGACGAAGCAGGTAACCCCTACTGGCTCTGCCCCGTACTCGATAAGACAATCGGCCTCTTCGGCGGTACAGATGTAAAGGGTGTAGTTATCGTCAATGCAGTAACAGGTGAAATGGTAGAATACACAGCTGAAGAAGTAAAGACAAGCAAAGAGCTTCAGTGGATTGACGGCATCTACTCAGAGAGCCTTCTCCTCGAGCAGTTCAACTACTACGGTCAGTATAAGAACGGCTTTATCAACTCACTTCTCGGTCAGGACGGCGTTAAGATGGCAACTGAAGGCGATAACTTCCTTGCTCAGAATGACGACGTTTACCTTTACACAGGTGTTACATCAGCAGGTAACGACCAGGCTATCATCGGCTTCGTGCTTGTTAATATGAGAACTAAAGATGCTAGCTTCTATGCTGTATCAGGTGCTAAGGAGCGTTCAGCTCAGTCATCAGCTCAGGGTGAGGTTCAGGACTATGCATATGCTGCAACCTTCCCCATTCTTCTCAACATCAGCGGTGAGCCCACATACTTTATGTCACTTAAAGATAAAGACAACCTTGTTAAGCGTTATGCAATGGTTAACGTAGAAAACTATCAGGTTGTTGTAACAGGCACCACAATCGCTGAGTGTACTGACGCATACGTCAAGAAGCTCAAGCAGAACAACATCAACATCAATGTTGACATCGACAAGATTGAAGATGCAACCAACAACGAGAGCACCACTCCCGAAGCTGAAACAAAGAAGGTCAAGGGTGCAATTACAGACATCCGCACAGCAGTTATGGGTGGCGAAAGTGTATACTTCATTGAGCTTGACGGCAAGGGTATTTACTACAGCATTGAGGCTAGTGACAATGCGATGGTTGTTATCCTCAACAAGGGTGAGACTGTTACAATCACAGTTAATGCTGATGCTAAGGGCGATATTGTAGAAGCTATAAGCATAAAATAACATCGCGTTTTTGATTACTTTTTCCGCGATAGGAAAAAGTAATGCCACGCGGCGAGCGATAATAACGATAATGTAACGCGGGGAAGTGAGCATAAGAAAACAGCTCCTTCCCCGCCGTGTTTAATTTGATAAAATAATATATAGCGAGGTGACCTTAATGATAGATATTTCAATTTGGCTCAATGAGTTTCTGCAGATTTTAGACGATACATTCCCCGAGCGTGTATGGTTTGTAGGTCTGCAAGGTAGTTATGCCCGAGGTGAAGCAACAGATAAAAGCGACATTGACATGGTTGTAATCCTCGACAAATTATCAACCGAGGATATAAAAGCATACAATGATATGTTGGATACTCTCCCACATCGAGAGCTTATCTGCGGTTTTCTCTCAGGCAAAAATGAGATTTTAGCTTGGGAGCCTGCTGACCTTTTTCAGTTTTATTATGACACAAAGCCTATCAAGGGCAGTCTTGATGAATTGCTGAAACTGATAGACAAACAAGATATTGACAGAGCTATAAAAATAGGTGCTTGCAATATCTACCACGATTGTGTACATAATATGCTCTATGAAAAGAGTAAGGATATTCTCCGTGGGTTATATAAAGGAGCATCCTTCACTCTGCAGGCTATTACTTTCAAAGAGACAGGCAAATACATCCATTATCAGAGAGATTTATTATCGGTGCTTTCGGCTGAAGATATGGTTATATGTGAAACTTTCCTTAACTTGAAAAATGGTGATGAGATCAAATTTGAAGCTATGTCTGATAATTTGTTTAATTGGGCAAAGAATATCATCAGCAAAACAGTATAAAAAAAGTAGCAGACATTTAATCTGCTACTTTTTTATTTGCCCTCACTGCATAGTCACCGAAGCGCCACCTGTGGTGGATGAAGCAAGGCAAGGATGGCGCAGTGGTGAAAATTCATAGCCGTCCAAGCCGCAATGAATTTTGAGAACTACATTAGAAAAGACGCGAGTTTCACCCGCGTCCCGACAGTATTAACTTTATTTTTATTATCGCTCGCCGCGGGGCGTTACTTTTTGCTGGCGCACAAAAAGTAACCAAAAATGCGCTGATGATTTATTCTCTTGTTTCTTCTTTTATCTTCGAAAATACTATCTTCTGACCCGTGTATAAACTGAAATAACCCGACAGCACAAAAGACACAAATATTGCCAAAGCATAGTATAACAGTCCCTCACCGCCAAAAAGCTCAATAGCTAAAAACACCGTCGCAATAGGACAGTTTGTTACACTCGCAAATAGTGCCACCATACCAACAGCCGCACAAAATGCCACAGGCATACCTACAACATCGGCCATTGTAAAACCGAGAGTCGCACCTATAAACAGCGTTGGCACTATTTCACCGCCTCTGTAACCGCTGCCGATAGTTATCGCTGTGAAAATAATCTTTAAGAGAAATGCCCACTTGCTGACACTTTCACCATGGAAAATGCCCTCAATTATATGCATACCGCTGCCGTTATAATCCTTATTTCCGACTATCAATGTCAGAGCGATTACAGCCACACCTCCGACAAAGGCTCGTATATAGGGATTTCTGATATATTTCTCGAAACCTTCGTGTGAATGCTTCATAGCCACACAAAAGACAATACTCACCACGGCCACAACAACAGCTAAAGCCACAACTTTCAAAAGATGCTCTGCCGAGATTTCGGGTATGATATTGACATTGAATCTCTCAGGGTGAACTCCAAGTTTTCCGGCAATAAGATATGCAACCAAAGCCGAAGCAAAAGACGGATACAAAGCCGACAATGATACATAGCCTACACTGACAACCTCAACAGCAAAAACCGCCGCACCCATAGGTGTGCCGAAAACTGCAGCAAAAACAGCCGCCATACCGCTTATCGTGAGGATATGTCTGTCTTTTTCATCAGCTCTGAAAGCCTTGCCCACAACAGAGGCTATACTGCCGCCAAGCTGGAGTGCAGCACCCTCTTTACCTGCAGATCCACCTAAAAGATGGGTTATGCCTGCACCTAAAGTTATGGCAGGTGCAAGACTGAAAGGTACTTGCTTTTCGCTTCTGACAGCTTCAAAAACCTGATTTGTGCCCTGATGCTCGACTTTTAAAATGTGATAGATAAAAGCTATCACTACACCGCCCAAAGGCAAAAGATAAATCAGCCAATCATTAGCCATTCGCACATCGGTGACATATGATATCAGATGTGAAAATAGCGCACCGACAGCACCGCCAAGGACACCGATTATCAGGCTGAAAAATGTCCACTTGACAAAGGCACTGGCATAAACTGCCGAGTGTCTTGCCTTTTGGGTTATATCTGTTTTAGTCATTATTTCATCACAGCTTTCGAGGTTTAATCAGGTTAATTTTAGCATTAACAAAAATCATTGTCAAGGCTGTTTCGGTACGCGGGGAAGTGACAGCGTGTTTTTGATTCTTTTTCCACGCGAGGAAAAAGAATGCCCGCCCGGCGAGGGCCACATAAAAGCCCCGACAGCTTTTGTCGGGGCTTAATATTAATAGTGAGCTATACCACAATTGCAGGTGGGATTGAGTCTTAAAAGTCTGTAGAAGAAGTTGAGTATCTTCCAGAGGAGAGCCGAGAGACCACTCTTATGACAGTTGCACGAGCAGGTGTCGGCTTTGTCATAGTCACACTCGGTGCAGACTGAGCCTGAGAAGTTATGACCGAGAGCAGGGATAGTCTCTGTGTAGCTATCACCGCAGGGGCAGGTATAAATCTTGTGACCTCTGTCGGTGCAAGTGGGGTCGATGATGATTGTTTTATAGGTGTGGGCAAGTTTGCCGATGGGTGTGATATCAGTTTTTTCAGTACAGTTCAGGCAATGGCGTGACTTCTGACCAACTGTTGTGCAAGTCGGGTCAAGATCAATTGTAAAACCGTCACTGAATTTGTGAGTGCCTTTTTCGGGTTTGGTATCGTTGGCATCACAGTGGTCGCACTTAGCTATGAGTGAGCCGTCAGTTGTGCAGGTCGCCTTGCTGTCGGAGATGTAGTTGGTGAAAGTGTGTCCGTTTTCTTTTACATAGTCATCAACATAGCTGTCACCGCACTCGCAGGTGTAGGTGGTGTAGCCTTGGATTGTGCAGGTGGGCGCTGTGTCTACCGTAGTGTATGTATGGTCTATGAGCTTTTCTATTGGCTTTGTGTAAGTATCGCCACAATGACAAGTGTAGGTTTCAACACCTTCTGTCAAGTGGGTTGTGGGGATTGTGACCTCTGATGTATAGCTGTGACCTTTTGCATCTACATAGTCTGCAACATATGTGTCACCGCACTCGCAGGTGTAGGTTGTGTAGCCTTCGCTTGTGCAGGTGGGGTTGGTGATAAACTCATCATAAGTATGTTTATGCTTTATGATTTCTAGACACAACGCAGGACGAACCCCATTGCTACTGAAGTCGCAAACGCCGTTGCATTCGAGGTAACCAAAGGGATTGACACGACAGCAACAAATAGAATCATAGCCAGGAGAACGGAGAAGCCAATAAGAGTTACCATAATAGGAACCATCCGTTGATACCAAAAGCCCCTGACTTTTGGCATAGTCACTACCCTGTGCAAAACGAGCCTTATCATAAGCTGAGGCACTTGAATTAAATCCAAAATGGTTGTTTATTACTTCGTTATATGAAAGGAGGAAGATTATATCGTTGGTTGAATTACTATCGAGTTTTTCATAGCCTGTTGTACCAACCGAAGTGTTGTAACCATCGTTATTAAGAATAGTGGTATTGATTTCTTTCTTTTCACTGTCTGTGAAAGCGGTATTATGGAAATCATTGTTAAGCCACTGTCTTATTGAGCTTGTTTCATAATCACTTGCATAATTTTTGCATGATGAGTCATTGAAAAATGCACCCGCACTAATGTTATGGTAAGAGGTATTGCTGTAAGGCTGTGAGTCGATAATTGTTTCGCACATAACAAGACCTGTGCTTGGATCAAGAACGCGCCAATCAATGCTCTCAAACTTGAACCAGTATACTGTATTAGTACTGTAACCATTGTCATCCTGATGTGTATCTGATGAGGATGACTGATACTTCGTGTAAAACGGTCTGTATTGTGTAAATTTAACACCACGATATTTATTGCCGTTATACATAATATCGGTGTATCTCATCCAATCGCCCTGTTTCATTGTACCATAGTCACCATTACCGCTATAATATCCATAGCTTGTCCAGTTGTCCCAGGCAGGTGCTTTGCTGTTGAGGGCTGTTATAGTCGCACTGTCAGTTACCTTGCTTTGGGGATATGAGCCGAACTGAATGATGTCACCCACTTTATAGGTGTTACCCTCAGCCATAGCTATAGGCATAGCTGTCACAAGCATAACTGCAACTAAAATTAATGATAAGAGTTTTTTCATTGAGTTTTACCTCCTTAAATAGATAAATCAATTTTACCACTATCTTTCACAAAAATCAAGATTATATTGTGGCAGGGCTTCGCCCCGCACCCCACAAACTTTTGAAAAAGTTTGACAAAACTTTACTCGCTTTGCCTACTTTCTCGGCGGGGCAAAACAAAAAAAGTCGCGAGTCTCCCCCGCGTACCAACAAAAAACGGACCCGATTGCTCGAGTCCGTTAATTTTAGCATTAAACTGCGATTATGCAAGCTCAGCGAAGTACTTGATTGTACGAACCATCTGGCTTGTGTATGAGTTTTCGTTGTCGTACCAAGCAACAACCTGTACCTGATAGAGACCGTCTTCGATCTTTGTTACCATTGTCTGAGTAGCATCGAAGAGTGAACCGTATCTGATACCAACGATGTCTGAAGAAACGAGTTCTTCTTCTGTGTAACCGAAGGAATCTGAAGCAGCAGCCTTCATAGCAGCGTTGATGCCTTCCTTAGTTACGTCGTCACCCTTAACAACTGCAACAAGGATTGTTGTTGAGCCTGTGGGAGTGGGAACTCTCTGAGCTGAACCGATGAGCTTGCCGTTGAGTTCGGGAATTACAAGGCCGATAGCCTTAGCTGCGCCTGTTGAGTTGGGAACGAT
>JAZTWC010000013.1:0-22526 GCA_045635665.1 Acutalibacteraceae bacterium | reverse complement strand
TTGTACGCTTTGCAGTTTCAACGATCATTTCCGCTGCCTTGTCAACAAGGTTGTGGTCATAACCCTTAAGTCTGATACGCATCTTTTCCTTAACTGCCATTATTGTTTGCCTCCTAATGATAATTAGCGGCGGTGCTTTTTGAATACTCGCCCGGGTGTTTTCAACCCGTTCATTAAAAAACCGGAAACATAATATTATATTTCCGGCAAAGCTCAAAAAAAGCACAGTTCACCCCTATACACTGTTTAAGTCCGAAAGAGCGCATAATGCTCCCCGACCTAACGCAAGAAACAGCGTTGAAAGTGAATATAGACCGCCCGGTTTTAAATCGGACATACTCGGCGGAAATTCCCTGCCTCCAAGGGCAGCCACCTCCCGCGTCATCGCATATCATTGTGGTCTGTCAGGACATAGCTATACCCAACTATCCCTAACATACGAGTCGTATTATACACTATATAATTGTAAAAGTCAACAATATTTTGAAAAAAAGTTTGGTAAAAATGCAGATTTTTAATTTGTTCACAAATCCCTCGAAACCCTAGTGTTTATGAGGGTTACGAGGTGTTTTACAGCTTTAATACTTTGCTGTTTTAACAGCTTAAAATATCAACAAACACCCGAAAGAGCGTGTCAAATTCGGAATGCGGAATTCGGAATGCGGAATTGCGCCCGACTCAAGTCAAAAACACTGCTCTCTCCCCGCCAGATTTGCTCTCATTTTGTGTGGTACGCGGGTAAAATAGCAAAAACGGCAGAGTTATCCCCGCCGTTTTGAGCTTTCATTAAATTAATAGTGCATTACGCCACAAGAGCAAACCTTATTTGTTTTAAAGAGCTTAAAGAAGCTTCTTATTAATTTATATATGAAACCTGCAATGCCATTCTTATGACAAATGCAATCACAAGGTTCGTCGGGTTCAACATAACACAAATCACATTTTCCGTCAAGATTAAAGTCAATATGACCTTCCGGATTGACAGGAGTTTCTTCTATATAACTCGCTCCACATTCACAAATATGAGTAATCTTACCTGTTGCTTTGCAAGTAGCTAACATTTCAACTCTGTATACATATGTATGAGTATGCTCTTCTACTACTTCATCTTCAAGTTCAACAAAGGGTCTGTTATACTTAACGGCATAATCATGAGCTGTAGAGTTTGCATAGCCATAAATAGTAATTGTTTCAGGGTCAATTGTAAGCTCATCATCATAAATAACACAGTCCGGATTATAGAATTTGATTGACTCCAGATTTTCACACAGATAGAAAGCATCAGCCTCAACTTCATTAACACTTGCAGGCAGAGTTGCTGACTTAAGGTTTGTCTCTCTGAACGCGTTCCATCCTATGTATGTAACAGTATTGGGAATATTTATATTTGTAAGACCTGTCGCACCCTGGAAAGCCTGATCATCAATTCCTGTAACGCCTGACGGAATATCAATACTTGTCAAACCTGAGCAATCATAAAACAAACCTGCTGAAATTTCTGTCAGATTCTTGGAAAGAGTCACAGACTTCAAGCCCACGCAATAAGAAAATACTTCAATTCCCAAAACGCTGACACTATCAGGAATCACAATCTCAGTTAATCCTGAACAGAAACTAAATGTTTCATGATCAATCTTAGTCAATTTATTTGAGAGTGTAACTGATCTAAGACCTGTACACAAAGAAAACGCCTGATTTCCTAAAACTGTTACACTGTCCGGCAGAACAATACCTGTCAAACCGGCACATGAAGAAAAAGCATGACTGCCAATATTTACAACACCATAAGGTAAACCAACACTTTTTAATCCTACACACTCACAAAACGCATAGTTGCCTATAGTTTTTACAGAATCGCCTAAAGAAAGTTTTTTCATAGCTTGACAGTTATAAAATGCTTCTTCACCAATTACCTTAACTCCATTACCTATTATAACTGTCTCTAAACCAAAACAATTTTCAAAAGCATTATCGCCAATCTTTGTTACACTATCAGGAATTTCAACACCTATTATTTCTAGATTTCCATCAAAAGCTCTGTCGCCAATTTCAGTCACAATATAACCGCCAATTGTTGTCGGAATAGTTACATCACCACTTACAGTTGAATCGCAGCCAACTATAATTGCATTGCCGTCTTTAACTTCATAGATAAAACCGTTTTCTGTAAATTCCTCCGCACTTGCCATAACACCCACAGCAAAGCACAGCACTGCCATAACAACCACAAGCAGTATATTTTTGATAACTCTCTTTTTCATATTAATTCCTCCTTGAATTTATAACTTCAGTTTACTCCTTTAACTTCAAAAAGTCAACACCACATTAAAATAATAACATTCGCTCGCCGCGGGGCATTCTTTTTCCTTGCGCGGAAAAAGAATCAAAAACGCGCTCTCACTTACCCGCGTACCAACAAAATAAAAACGGCGGGTAGGAATTAACCTACTCGCCTTAATTTCGTCGCAATTCCGAATTCCGCATTCCGAATTCCGAATTTATCACACCACCGTCAGCGACCTGTCTGATATCTCCTTGAGATATGCAAACTTGCCAAAGCCCACCTGCTTGAAGCACTGATCTCTTCTGACAGGCTTCATCTGTACATTAAACTCGTGACGGTAAATAAGCATCTGTATCTTGCCGATAATAGGCAACAGCAACGGCAGAAGTATTCTTCTCGAACCGCTGTTCCACACCTTGAATGCGAAATACATACAATTGAAAATAGGATCCCAGTGGTTGACATAGTTGATGATGGTCTTCGACACTTTGTTGAGTTTTTTTGCAGTGAGCTGATCGCACATAGATATCTGATTTTTCATGCCGTGAACATTCTGAGCATAAGACTCTACATTATAGTATATGCCCCAACCATCAGGTCTCGCCAACACACCAACAGATACACCCTCGTGAGGCGGTAAAGTATAAAGACCAACCTGCAACTCACGGTCAGTGAGATTTTCAATATAAACCCATGTATGACCTATAGGGTGAGGTAATGATTCAACGAGGAAAACATAGAAGTTAGCTACAACTTCATTTTCATCGTACACGGGTTCTTCAGGTGTATCAGGCACCTGTGGTTCGTCGGGTACAGTCGGCTCTGTGGTTGTCTCTTCGTCGGGCAAAGTCGGTTCTGTGGTTGTTTCTTCGTCGGGTACAGTCGGCTCTGTGGTTGTCACTTCTTCGGTGACTTCACTGTTTATATCATATCCGTCAGATGGCAGTGTAGATGTCTCATCTGTGGCAAACGCCATGGGTACTGATGTGAAACATATAACCAGCGCAAGAATGATGCCGAGTATTTTTTTAGTCATGATGTAATTGTCCTTTCAGTTTTATATTCTACCAAGACTCTTTAATGTAGCAGGCTTAAGATAAGCATTCTTACCTGAGCCCACCTGACGGAAAGCTTGGTCCTGAGTAACACCTTTCATAGGATATTCAAAGAGATGGCTTTTGAATTTTATCTGTAATGTGCCGAGAGGTGGCCACACGAGATGTATGAGCTTTTTACTGGGTCTGCAACCGGCATTCCATAATCTGAAAGCATAGTACATACAATTGAATATGGGATCCCAATGATTGGGTATACTCAGTAGTGTATCTGTTACATCCTGCACCTTATCGGCAGTAAGCTCATCTTTAAGGCATATCTGATTTTTCATTCCGTACACCGTAGCAGTGTAAGCCTCAACATTATAATATAGACCAAAGCCGTCTTTTCTTGCAAAGATACCTATTGATACACCTTTATGAGCCGGCACAGTATACAGTCCGACTTTCATAGGCTTGTTGGTGAGATTTTCGAGATAAACCCACATATGACCTATAGGATGTATGTCTGTCTCCATTACATATATATAATAGTTTGCAACTATTTCATCATCAGCTTTTGCGTCGCCGGCCGCAAACACCATATTTGCGCTCGAAAAGCATATAACTACAGCCAATATAAAACACAAGATTTTTTTCATATTATTCATCCTTTCCCAATACTATTTTAATAGTTTATACCCGTTTTCTTATTATGTCAACAAGGTACAATAATTTTAAGCAATTAAAAATTATAGCTACTCGCAATGCCGGGCGATAAAATTACTGTCACCGCTCACTTTGTCGGGTACAGGTCAGACTTGCCTTTTAATGAAAGCTATGATATCATAATGGAAAACACTAAGGATGTATATATAATGAAAAGTAATATTATTCTCATCGGTATGCCCGCTGCAGGCAAAAGCACCATCGGTGTTCTTCTTGCAAAGACTTTACTGAAAAGCTTTGTTGACACCGATCTTATCATTCAGAGCAAGTACGGTAACGCACTTTGTAATATAATAGAAAAAGAAGGCACTGATGTTTTTCTTAAGATAGAAAACGACATCATCTGCTCTGAGGAGTACCGCTCAAGTGTGGTAGCTACGGGTGGCAGTGCGATTTACGGCGAGGAAGCTATGGCACATCTCAAGTCTGAGGGCACAGTGGTATATCTTGAGATTTCACTTAATGAGATTAAAAAGCGCATCGGCAACATTACTACAAGAGGTGTTGCTATGAAAAACGGCACTACACTTGATGAGCTTTATGATGAGAGATTGCCACTATATAATAAGTATGCTGATATTACTGTCAACTGTGAGGGTAAGACAGCGGAAGAAATAGTGACAGAAATAGTGGAAAGGTTGTAAGAAAATCAGCGCATTTTGTGTTACTTTTGTGCGCCAGCAAAAGTAACGCCCCGCGGCGAGCGCATAAAAATAGCGGTAGAGTTAAATCTACCGCTTAATTTATTGTATTGTGGTGGGACTCCGTCCCACGCCCTGCAAACTTTTGAAAAAGTTTGACAAAACTTTGCTCGCTTTTTGCTTACAGTAAGTCTGCGCCGCGCTCTTTGCAATACTTAACTGTCTCCTCATCCCAATATGATGACTGCACCTCACCGATGTGAGCCTTTCTAAGGAAGAACATACACATTCTTGACTGACCGATACCGCCACCGATTGTGTAAGGAAGCTCTCCGTTTAAAAGTGCCTTGTGGAAAGGAAGACTCTTTCTGTCTTCGCAACCGCTCTCTTTAAGCTGTCTTTCCATTGCCTCTTCATCTACACGAATACCCATCGATGAAAGCTCGAGAGCTATATCAAGTACGGGATAGTAAACTATAATGTCACCGTTGAGTGACCAGTCGTCATAGTCAGGTGCTCTGCCGTCGTGAGGCTTGCCGTCTTTAAGCTTGCCACCGATACCCATAAGGAAGATTGCACCGTGCTCCTTTACGGCTTCATACTCTCTCTGCTTACGGTCAAGGTCAGGATATCTGTCCTCGAGCTCCTCTGAAGTGATAAATGTAATCTTTTCAGGCAGAAGTGAGCCTATGAAGTTATACTCTTTTGTTATGTAATACTCAGTGTGACGTAAAGCTGCATATATAAGCTTGACAGTTGACTTGAGAGTTTTTTCAGTTCTGTCCTCTTTGCTGATAATCTTTTCCCAATCCCACTGGTCGACAAAGATAGAGTGAATGTTATCGGTATCTTCATCACGGCGGATAGCATTCATATCAGTGTAAAGGCCCTCGCCTGCACCGAAACCGTACATCTTAAGAGCAAAACGTTTCCACTTGGCAAGTGAATGTACTATCTCAAAATTCTTACCGCTGAAAACATCAAATGATACGGGTCTTTCTTTACCGCTGAGATTATCGTTAAGACCACTCTCTGTATCAACAAACAAAGGTGCTGATACACGGGTCAGATTAAGCTCAATAGCAAGATCTCTCTCAAAGAAATCCTTAACTTTCTTTATTGCAACTTCTGTGTCGCGTAATGATAAGTGAGGTACATAATCCTCGGGAATATAGTGGGGCATAAATAACCCTCCTGTTTATACAATAATAAATACAAATGTTATTATATCAAAATTATAGTGCTTATGTCAATATTTAATTTCAAAAGAGACCCACTACACACCTTTCGTCATTTTGCACAAAAATCTCAGTTGATATTCTTACATTTTGACGAGGAGTTAGAAACGGATTTTTTTGTAAAAAAACACTTGATTTTTTGTTTTTGATAGTGTATTATAAGCACGTACTCAAGAGAGAGTACCACAGAGAGCAAAAAGCTCTCGACTTAAAATGCTTACTCCACTATAATGTTTTCTTCATATTTTCTCCTTTTAAAAGCACTCGGTTTTCTCCCCGGGTGTTTTTAATTTAATTAGGAATTCGGAATGCGGAATTAGGAATCGCGGGAGAGTTTCATCAAAAAAAAACAGCTCTCTGCCCGCCAAGTCAATATAGTATTAATCCCGATAGAGATTCCCGTTTGGATTTCTTTGTTTTCATTTTTATTTCTCACAGCAAAAGAGGCAGATTCTGAATCTGTCTCTTTTTTTAATCTGTTGCACTCGGTTTTCTCCCCAGGTGTTTTTAATTTTTATCTTAAAATTTGATATTGCAAACAGACAGGTTACCCTGTCTCTTATTTTTCGTAGACAACAAAAAGTAGCAGGCCGAAATCTGCTACTTTAATTTTTTTATCGCTCGCCGCGTGGCATTCTTTTTCCTGTCGTGGAAAAAGAATCAAAAACACGATGATTCTTTTCCAACTAAAAAAGGCGGGTAGGGATTAACCTACTCGCCTTAACTTTATCGCAATTCCGAATTCCGCATTCCGAATTCCTAATTTGTTAAATGCCGCCGCCTACTGAGCCGTCCCATGTATCAACGGTTGTAGCTTTCATTTCTTCTTCGTCAAACCATCGTGTGGTTACTGCCTTTGTCTCTGTGAAGAAACGGAATGCATCCTTACCGAGACAGTGGAGGTTACCGAAGAATGAGAGCTTGTGGCCTGTGAAGGGGAATACGCCAACGGGTACGGGAATACCAACGTTAACACCAACCATACCGCCGTCTGTTCTCTTTGCAAATTCTCTTGCATAGTAACCGCTCTGAGTGAAGATAACTGAGCCGTTAGCGAAGGGGTTGTTGTTCATAAGTGCAAGACCTTCTTCGAAGTTCTTAACTCTCTTGATGCAAAGTACGGGGCCAAAGATCTCCTGAGTACCAACAGTCATTTCTTCTGTTACGTTATCGAAGATTGTGGGACCTACATAGAAGCCGGATTCATAGCCTTCAACCTTAGCATCTCTACCGTCGAGAACGAGAGTTGCACCCTCTTCAATACCCTTGTTGATCCAGTTGATAACACTCTGCTTGTGTTCGCCTGTAACAACGGGGCCGAGAGTTGAATCTTCAGCATATGCAGGGCCGAGCTTGAGTTCCATAGCGTACTGCTTGAGAAGAGCTACGAGCTTATCAGCAATGCTTTCCTGAGCAACAACAACGGGAAGAGCCATACATCTTTCGCCTGCACAACCGAATGATGAGTTGATGATACCTCTTGCTGATCTTTCGAGAGCAGCATCTTCGAGTACAAGAGCGTGGTTTTTAGCTTCGCAGAGAGCCTGTACTCTCTTACCTGTAGCTGAAGCTTCTTTGTATACGTGAAGACCAACCTTTGTTGAACCAACGAAAGTGATAGCCTTAACATCGGGGTGCTTGAGGAAAAGGTCAGCCTCAACTCTTGAGCAAGTTACAAGGTTAACTACGCCCTTGGGAAGACCTGCTTCGTAAAGAAGCTCGTTAAGTCTCATAGCTGTCATAGGTGTCATTGAAGCGAGCTTAAGTACCATTGTGTTACCTGCAGCGATACAGCAGGGAACCATCCAGCCCATAGGAATCATACCGGGGAAGTTGAAAGGTACGATACCTGCGCAAACACCGATGGGTTCATAATAGAGTGTTGTGTCGTAACCGTTTGATGTGTCTCTCATAGCATCGCCCATAAGAAGTGAGGGAGCGCTGAGTGCGTGTTCAACGGGCTCTTTAACCTTGAGGATGTCACCCTTAGCTTCTGAGAGAACCTTACCGTGTTCTGTAGCACAGAGAACTGTAAGTTCATCCATATGTTCAATAAGAAGTTCGCGGAATTTGTAGAGAACCTGAACTCTCTTCATAACAGGTGTATTTGACCATGCAGGGAAAGCAGCCTTAGCTGAAGCGATAGCAGCTTCTACTTCTTCTGAAGTACAGCAGGGTGTTTCAGCAATAACCTCACCTGTGCTGGGGTTGTAAACGGGCATATATTTTTCAGTCTTTGACTCTACCCATTCACCGTCAATGAAATACTTTAATCTTTTGATCTGTTCCATTTTGGTTAACTCCTTAAATAAATTTTTACATCACCTTATATTAAGCCATAAATTTGCAAATAAATCAATAGCTGTCGCTGATTTTTTCTGTTTTTATATGATAATTTTTTTTGCCGCTGACAATAAATCTTCTTTTGCTGTGGCTTTAACCTGCTCAAAAGGCAAATGTAAGGGGTTGGTTTCAACCACCTGAGCAATGCCGAGTTCTTCAATAAGTTTTTCGTCAGCCACATTGAGACCGACTATAGCCGCAACCTTAGTATGTCTGCATCTCTTAGCAACACCGAAAGGCAACTTGCCCATAAGACTTTGTGAGTCCATTTTACCCTCACCTGTAATAACAAGGTCAGCATCTTTTACCTTTTCGTCAAAAGAGAGCATATCAAGTATATGGTCAATGCCACCTTTAAGTTCACCGCCAAGAAAAGCAACCAGCGCAAAGCCCAGTCCACCGGCAGCACCTGTACCCTCCAGCTGTGATAAGTCTTTTTTAAGGTACTCTGCCGAGATTTCAGCTAAGTTCTTTAAACCCGAGTCGAGTATCTCTACCTGCTTTTCACTTGCACCTTTCTGCGGCCCGAAAATATATGCAGCACCATTCTTACCGTAAAGAGGATTTTTCACATCGCAAAGCACAGTGATTTCGCAGTCTTTTATTCTTTCATCAAGCCCCGAAAGGTCAATGCCGACTATATCAACAAGACCTTCACCGCAAAGAGCAACCTCTCTTCCGTCTTTATCGAGGAACTTGCCGCCAAGGGCTGCTACGCAGCCTATACCGCCATCGGTAGTAGCACTGCCGCCTATACCGAGAAAGAACTTTCTTATGCCTTTATCAAGGGCATCTTTTATAATCTGACCTGTGCCGTATGTTGATGCTTTCATAGCATCGTTTTCTTTTTCTATGGTGATACCCGAAGCCATAGCCATTTCGATAACAGCTGTGTCTCCTGAAACTATAGCATAATATACATCGATATCTCTGCCCAGAGGACTCTTAGCCTGAAGCTCAATCTTTTCACTGTCAGCCATAGCACACATAAAGCTTTCCGTCATACCCTCGCCACCATCAGCGATAGGAACTTCGGTTATCTCAAGGTCTGCTCTTTCCTCGAGAAGAGACTCTTTGACAATATTGCAGACCTGAAGTGATGAGAGTGTACCCTTGAAAGAGTCGGGCGCAATAACTATTTTCTTCATTTATATTACCATCCTTTTAAGCTCTTCTATACTATCCAGAACAACAGCACCCGTAGTAAGAAGCTTTTCTTTTGACTGATGACCTCTCGCAATAAGTATACAGTCACATCCTAAGGTTTCAGCCACCTCATAATCGTGAAGAGTATCCCCCACCATAAGCACCTGAGATGTATCTATATCATTTTTTGTTATCCACTCAAGAGCGATACCCACCTTGCCTTTGACATAGATATCTCTCGCCCCTAAAAGCTCAGTGAAAAGATAGTCCATTTCGTGGAAAGCTACCTGCTTTTCAAGCCATCTCTGCTCCGTCTGAGAGAGTATAATCTGCTCTATACCCTTGAACTTGAAGTCTCTTATGACACTCTCAGCATCGGAGAATATTTCAAGCTCATAAAATCTCTCGTCAAACTCTAATACATACTCTCTTGCAATATCCTCAAACTTTTCATTTTCAAGGTCAAAGTCGAGACTTTCATAAAATTTTATAATAGGGAACTGAAACTTTTCATGATACTCGTCTATATCCTTCATGAGCCTTCTGCCTCTACGGGACAGCAGGGTGTTTTCAACTTCAAAATTCAGCTGTAAATCGTCAAGTATTGTACCGTTCCAATCCCAGATAATGTAATTATACTTGGGCATTTTATTCTCCTTTTATATTACTTTCAATTAAGTCGTCTGTCATCAATATAATTGCAAAGCTCCCCTATTGTAGTGAGTTTTTTTGCGTCTTCGTCAGAAATGTCCATATCGAAAGCTTCCTCAATTTCCATAAGCATCTCGACAATATCCAGACTGTCTGAGGTTATCTCTTCGATAGTGGTATCCTCGCTGAGATTGTCTTCATCAATATCAGTCTGACGGCTGATAATTTCTTTGATTGTCTTCATTGTATCCATAGTTAATTCTCTCCTTAAATAATATTACATAGACTTATTGTTTGTCAAGTATAAGACCTTAATACATTTCCCCATCACAAAATGTATAATGCATCCGTATAAGCTTCCCGTTTTGTGTCAAGACTCCCCATATCGAAAAAAGGGGGCTACATATTATGAAACTCAAAGCTATTGATATATCGGTTTTTATCACACTTATAATATGCATCATCGCCACAGTGTCTTTTGAAAATGACTGCAAGGGTATACGTGAAGAAGTGCTGAGACTTCACGTAATCGCCAACTCCGATGAAGACTATGATCAGGAGCTTAAATTAAAGGTACGCGATGCTCTGTTGCAAACGGGTGAAAGCATCTTTACGGGCAGTGAAGATATTATCACAGCTGAGAACAAAATCACAGACAAGACAGAGGTACTCCGCTACACCGCCGAAGAAACTATAAGCAATCTCGGTTTTATCTATGATGTAAAAATCGAACTTGCCCGAAGCTACTTCCCGACCAAGACCTACGGTGAGCTCACCTTACCGGCAGGGTACTATAAAGCTGTGAGAGTAATTATCGGTGAGGGCAAAGGCAAGAACTGGTGGTGTATTATGTTTCCGCCCTTGTGTTTACCTGCCGCCACGGATACAAAAGAAATCATAGGCGACTTCCTCAATGATAAAGAGATGCAGATTGTCACATCCAACCCCAAATACGAAGTACGCTTCTGGTTATTGGAAAAATATTACGAACTAAAAAACAAACTATTTGTAAAAGATTGATAAAATTGTTCATCTGTTCATCAAAATTATATTGAAAATATCCTCTGAAAATGATATTATTGTCAAGTAAATAATATATTCAGGAGTGATATGATATGAAAAAGTATGACATTGTTATCGCCGGTGCTTCCACAACAGGTGCCTGGTTTGCCAAGAAGATGGCAGCTGAAGGTCACAGTGTACTTGTAATCGAAAAGCAGAAGCCTGAAAACGTATCAAGAGAATATGACATTTTCCATATGGGCAAGGCTGAAATGGAGAAATTCGACCTTGATATTCCCAAAGAGGGTGACGATGATTACGGCTTTGTTTTCACCTCAGGCAGAAGCTACTCACCTTTCGGCAACTACTCAAAATACGGCAACGATGTTGTTGTGGGTATGCACAAGCACGAGTTCATTATGAAAATGAACCGTCAGGCTGAAGCAGCGGGTGCTGAAATCATCTACGGTGCTGCATTCTCAGATTTCCTCAAAGACGAAAAAGGCAACATCATCGGTGCCAAGTACATAACAGACGAGGGTGAACAGCAGGTTGAGGCTCAGTTAGTCGCCGACTGTACAGGCATCCCCTCAGCGGCAAGAAGAAAGCTCCCCGACAACGCTTACGTGGAGAACTTCGCTCTCAAGCCTGAGGACATCTTCCACGTTGTGCTCTACTACGCAGTATACGAGGATGAAAAAATCAATCCCCTTGACCTCCACGGCTTCTTTATGCAGTATAAGGCATGGTCAGCTCCCAGCGGTAATGACCACGGTGCTATCTTAGGTGTCGGTGCAAGCTACTCATACGAGTACGCTGAAGAAATCTTCAACAGAGACCTCAAGAAAAATGTACCCTGGCCTAAGTATACAGTAGAAAAAGTCGAAAAAGGCAAGACCCCTTATCACAGAACACTTTATTCATTTGTCGATGACGGCTTTATTGCTATGGGTGACACAGCATTCCTCACAAAGCCCACCTGCGGTGAGGGTTGCACATCATCACTCTATCAGGCTGAGATTGCTGTGGAAGTTATTTCAAAGCTCCTCAAAGAGGGCAAGCCTCTCACCAAAGAAAATATGTGGTCAATCAACAAGCGCTACTTCAAAGTACAGGGTAAGGATTTCGATGCTCTCAGACCCCTGCTCATCGGTATAGTAGGCTACAGCTATGAAGAGGCTGAATATCTCTTCAAGAACGATATCCTCTTCAGCCAAAAAATTCTTGGCGGTATGGGTCAGGAGCTCGAGCTTACACCTGCTGATATCGTTAAGATAGCATCAGGCATCGTTGCAGGCGTAGCAACAGGCAAGCTTAAGATGAGCAATGTCAAAAAGACTATCACGGGTCTTATGCAGAACATGGAAGTTACAAAACTTTATGACGAGTACCCCGACTCACCTTCAGGCTATTTTGCTTGGAAAGCAAAGGCAGATGCTCTTTGGGAAAAAATCGGCAAGATTGCTGACACCTGCGACCCTGAGATACTCAAAAAACTCGGCATATAATAAACTGAAAGACAGTCCTTACGGGCTGTCTTTTTTATTGTAACGCGTTGCACAAAGAAAAAACGGCAGGCAACGTCCCGCCGTTTAAAGTTTTAGATTATATTTCCACAATTATTTCAGCACCGGCATTATTACGGCAACTGATATTACCATCAAGTTTTTTGCAAAGAGCTTTGCATGTAGCAAGACCCAAGCCGAAATGTACACCCTGATTTTTATTTTCTTCAGTATAATATGGTTCAAAGGCATATCTTAATGCTTCATCAGAAAAGCCTTCTCCGTCATCAGAAACCTTTATTGAAAAGTGTCCCTGACAGTAATTGCACTCGAGATTAATTTTGCTTTTAGCATAACGATTTGCATTTGACAGAAGATTTATTATTATCTGTTCCACAATAGCACTGTCTGTATAAACTGTTTCATTATCCGTGTTATATGAGAATACCAATTCTTTATCTTTGCAGATAATCTTAGCTGTTTCTCTCAGAACTTCAAAAAGATTATTCACATTAATATGTTTTTTATTGATTTTCATCTGATCAAGCTTTTGCATTTGGCTCATCATATTCACAAAATTTTCAAGTCTGACAATGTTTCTGTTTATACACTCGATAGTCACAATAATTTTTTCTTCGCTGATTTCTCCCTTGGGCATATAATCAAGCAGTATATCTGTATATCCCCTGGTAACAGTAAGAGGTGTCCTTATATCATGTGCAAGCACCTGTTGAACTCTTTTTTGCTCATCTATCATATTCCACATTTCAATATTATTCTGTACCAATTGACGTCGCATCGTTTCGAAAGAGCTGCAAAGCTTTCCCATTTCATCGGTACCGGAATATTTTATCTCAAAATCCAGATTCTTCTCTGAAATTTTCTGCGCTGCCTCTTCAAGCTGTCTGAGTGGCTCATCGAGTTTTCGTTTAAAAAAAGTCTGCGAAGCAATAATAACAGCGAAAATAAAATATAATATCAGCATAGCAATTACAATCCAGTTCCTGCTATAAAACAAAATTGCATCTGAATTATCTTCATTAAAATCTTCATCTATCATTTCAACAGCAATATAGATATCTTCATCTCGGTCTTCGTTTATTCTGTCGATATCTTCGTTACCATCAATATAATAAACCGAAACAGTTGATACAAACTTATCTACAACATGCACAGTTACTACCGATAACGCAAGAGCTATAATCAGGCAAATGAAAACATAAATAAAAAATGAGGGTTTCATTTTTATATTTTCTCTGAGTCTGCTATATTTTATTTTATCCATCTGTATCCAACTCCCCAAACAGTCTCGATATATGAATCACATCCCGCATTGATGAATTTGTTTCTGATTTTTCGTATGTGCTCTGTTATAACAGCATTGTCGCCCTCAGAGTTGAAGCCGATTACATTTTCATAAATCTTTTCTCTGCTGAAAACCTGACCGGGATTCATAGAAAGAAATTCAATAATTTCAAACTCAGTTTTTGTAAAAGACATTACATTATCATTGAAGGTTACAACCATACCCGAATAATCTATTTTAACGCCATCTTCTTTAAGCTTTATACCGTCTTTAATTCGCTTTTCGCGACGAAGATGCGCCTGAACGCGACCAAGAAGCTCACGTATATGAAAAGGTTTGGTTATATAATCATCTCCGCCAACCTTAAGCCCGGCAAGAATATCATCTTCCCTTGTTCTTGCTGTAAGAAAAATTATAGGACACTCGGTACCGTTACGTATCTGCTTGCATAATTCTATACCGTTTTTACCGGGCATATTTATATCAAGCAATATAAGATCAGGTTTTTCAATTAATTTTGCTATTGCCTCTTCTGCATTTTTAGCAGTAATCACTTTGTAGTTGTTGAGCAGAAAAAAGTCACGAAGAAGAAAAACAATATCTGGTTCGTCATCAATAATCATTATTTTTTCAGCCAAAAGAATCAACTCCTTTGCATAACTGCAGTTATAATATTTAATTTTCATACTACGCCAAAAAGACAACGTTTTACCGCTGTCTCTTTGGTTGAAATATTTGCAAATAGAGAGGGGAGTATCTTTTGTTGTTGCAAATAATTATGAAAGTAGATATCTCTAATTGCAAATATAAGCATAAAGTACAAATAACTAAAATCGCACAATCGAATGTAAATAATATGTAAAATTGAATGCTTGGCATAAAAGTTCCCGGCGGGACAAGACTCACCCCGCCACACACTAAAGCGCGTACCAATTAAAAAGGCAGGCCCATATGAACCTGCCCTATGTTTTATGCCTTTTTAGAAACCTTGTTTTTGATAGCTGCGAAAGCCTTTTCAATAACGGGATAAAGAGCTTTTGCGATAAGTACACCGATAACTGCGTAGATGATACCAACAATTGCACCGCCGATTACGTCTGTGCAGTAGTGAACTTCAACATAAATTCTTGAGAAGCCCATAATTGCTGCGAATACCATAGCAGGAATACCGATCTTCTTGTTGAGGAAGAGGATTGCTGCGCATGCTGCAAATGCTGATGATGTGTGACCTGAGGGGAATGAGAAGCTGGTAAGCTTTTCAACAAAGTCAGGATAGTTGTACTTTGACACCCATTCAGCTGCCATTTCGGGATATTTAGCTGTGAGAGCCTTGACATTTTCTACCATAAGCTCAAACTTGTCGAGTCTGCCCTTGTCGATAAACATCTGCTTGTCAGCTAAAAGACCTTCAAGGTCGAAGATGTAGAAAGGTCTGACTCTGGCGAGTAACTCTTTGAGCACAAGGTTGTTAAGCACAAGCATAACAAGCAATGAGAGAAGCATTGCAAGACCGATCTTACGATACTTCTTTGTTACGAAGAGTACGAGACCTGCTGCGATAAAGATGATGCCTTCGTCGCCGAGTGTGGTTATGATAACCATGATGGATGTGAGTATGGGGCTATGAATGCTTTGTATCCATTCAAACACACCCAAGTCGAAACTTAAAAATGAGTCAAAAATTGCGTCCATTTTTATTTCCTTCTTTCTTTGAGTATTTGTTGTATTTTCAGCTCTAACCAGAGCTTGAAACCTTTATAAAGTCTTGAAATCAACGTCAAAACCACCTTTTTCTATAGTGAGCACAGCGTACTTGCCTTCACATAAGGCGCCCGGATTAATAGCAACTATGCCCGTAACAGGGTCGTTGTACATTCCGCTTTTATGTGTGTGGCCGTAAAGAGCAATGTTAGCCCTGACCGACTGTGCCGATGCGAGTAAATCTCTGAGTGAAAATCTGACATTGAATCTATGTCCATGACACGACATAATCGTAACACCCTCGATATATTTATATGCTTCGGTATCCACCTGAGAGTACATATCATTGTTACCTTTAACCAGCATAAACTTTTTATCGGGGTATCTTTCTTTCATTTTCTCTGCTTCAGCTATACCGTCACCGAGAAAAAACACCAATGAGCATTCTTTTTCTTTGCTCAGCATTTCATTCGCCAGATTGAGAGCTCCATGAGAATCTGAAAAGACCAGAACTTTCATTCATATCACTCCCCTTTATGGCATATTTATTACATACAAGATATATTATCATAGATTGGAAGGTTTTTCAATGGGAAATGAAATAAATATTTCATCTGAGCAGATAAATTCTTTTTTAGAGAGATTTGGTGTATCGGCTTCGGATAAATCTGAAGCTATAGAAAAAACTGTCAGAGAGAGTCTGACCCCCGAACAGAAATCTAAAATCAGCTCTGTACTTTCTGACCCTGACAGGCTTCATCAGATACTCTCATCACCTCAGGCTAAAATATTTATCAATATGATCAAAGATAAAAAGGAGTAACAGATATGGATCTTGGCTCATTGAACCTTGACGGCATAGAAAACATCATAAACTCTATGAGCCAACAGGATATAGAAAAACTCAGCTCTATGGCCGGTGAGTTTTTCGGTGGCAATAGCAACTCTGATAAGCATCAGAGTTCTGCGCCTGAGGGTATAGACTTCGACACTGTAACAAAAATAGCCTCAGTAATAAACCGACTCTCTTCAATGCCTAAAGACCCCGGTTGCGAGCTACTGACAGCACTTAAGCCTTTGCTTTCACCGGAGAGACGTCACAAAGCCGACGAAGCTATAAAAATGATGCAGATAATAGCCATTTTGCCTATGCTCAAAGATTTGCAATGAAAGGCGGGAAGTAAAGTTGTACCATGACCTTTATGGCCGTAAACCTCAGAGCCACAGCAGGGTACCGATAATATCTGAGCTTTTGAATATCACTGACAAAGACACTGCGTTGATATTTGCTCTGATTTTCCTGCTGAAAAAAGAAAAACGAGACCCTGTGCTTATACTCGCATTGCTTTATATTCTCACTTGACAAAGCTACAAAGATATAATATGATAGTCTCATCAAAAATTCAGGAGGTAACAATATGAATTACAGTTACAGACCTCAAGGTGTCTGCGCAAGAGGTATCAGCTTTGACATCGAGGACAATATAGTAAAAAACATTAAGTTTTCAGGTGGATGTTCAGGTAACACTCAGGGTGTTGCAAAGCTTGCTGAGGGTATGACCACTGACGAAATCATCAACCGTCTTTCAGGTATCCGTTGCGGTTTCAAGGGTACATCATGTCCCGACCAGCTTGCTAAAGCTGTGGCTGAAGCTATAAAATAAATTCAGCGCGTTTTTGGTTACTTTTTTGGCGCGAGCAAAAAGTAACGCCCGTCCGGCTAGGATAATATAAAAAACTAAGACAGTCTGAAATCAACAGACTGTCTTTTTGTTTAATCAATATAAAGGTCTCTTATACCTTCCAGCGCTCTGATTGCCGAAATGGTCATATTGAGACTCTCTTCATCCTTTGGAAATACTATCGCTTTCATAACAATGGAGTCGCTTTTGCGCTTTGCTGAAATGCTGTCTGCATAAAGCACCTCAAGGGTGTGCAGATTACCGCCGTAACGCTTGATAATTGCACCGATGTCCGCAGCCTGACGTGAAAGATTGTCAGCCTCAATATAAAGATTTCTCGAGGGATTACCCTTGGCAACAAAACGCTTGAGAGTGTTCAAGGTAATGTAAATTACAAGTGTTGTCACCAGTGCACCTATATAGTACCCCGCACCCACTGCAAGACCTATACACGATACTGCCCAGAGGGAAGCTGCTGTCGTCAGACCTTTTACACTGAAGCCCTCTCGTAAAATTGTACCGGCACCCAAGAAACCGATACCGCTGATAACCTGAGCTCCGAGTCTTGTGGGGTCAACTGTGACTATACCCTGATACTCGAGGAAAACGAACTTTGATGTCATCATAACAAGGGTTGAACCTACCGCCACAAGAATATGTGTTCTGAAACCTGCAGGACGGTGAGAATGCTCTCTTTCAAAACCGATAACACCGCTGAATACAACCGCCAGCAACATCTTGACAACAGCATCGATAGTGTAATTGACAACCGGTAAAGTGTATATCTCGGCAAAAAAATCTTTTATGACTTCCATCAGTACGCCTCCTTTCATCTATATAACTTTGTTATTATATCACTTCTTGGTGTAAAAAGCAAATGATTTTTAAATATAAATATAATCTTACAATTAATAAATTCCCTTGATTATAAAGATACTATGTTGTATAATATATAGTGTATATTCAGAAATGTATAATTCCGAATTTACTGAAAGGATGATATATATGGCAGCAACCAAAATCAAACTTACTATTGCAGGTGTGGAATATTCCATAATTGCAGAAGATGACGTAAAATATGTCCAGGAGCTTGGCCGAGACCTTGACAGAGCTCTGACAAAGATTATGAAAGAGAGTCCCCGACTTTCAACAACTCAGGCTGCAGTACTGGCTGCACTGAGCTATGCTGATGAATGCAAAAAAGCTTCAGACTCAGCTGACCGCCTGCGTGAGCAGATCAAGGACTATCTTGACGATGCATCAAACGCAAAGAGTAAGGCTGATTGGGCAAGACACGAGCTGGAAGAAGCTAAGAGACAGATTGAAACTTTAACAATAGACAACGGCAGACTCAGAGCTGAGCTTAATGCTGTTCTCGGTGCTGTATCCACCCCTAAAAACAAGAAAGTTATTCCTATAAACGGCGATGAAAAATAAACCTGAAATCCTCGCTCCGGCCGGGTCATATGAATCACTTGTAGCCGCAGTGCGTTCAGGCGCCAATGCGGTGTATCTGGGTACGTCTGCTTTTAATGCAAGAATGAAAGCCGATAACTTTGCCGACGAAAAATTAAAAGAGGCCGTGGACTACTGCCATGCCCGCGGAGTCAAAGTTCACGTTACCGTCAACACTCTCGTCTTTGATAAAGAGCTTAAACAAGCTAAAGAAACCATCGAGCTTATTGCTTCAAGCGGTGCCGATGCTGTTATACTTCAGGACCTGGGTCTGGCTTATCTTTTCAAACAATGTGCCGGCGATATCGAGCGACACGCATCAACTCAGATGTCTGTGGGTACCCTCTCGGGTGTACAGCTTCTCAGTGACCTAGGCTATAAAAGAGCGGTACTCCCCCGAGAACTCAGCGAAAGCGAGATAAGAGAAATCAAAGACGGTACCACTGCTGAGATTGAGATTTTTGTACACGGTGCACTTTGTATGTGTGTATCGGGTCAATGCTATATGAGCAGTATTTTTGGCGAGAGAAGCGGCAACAGAGGTCTGTGTGCTCAGCCTTGCAGACTCCCCTTTGCTGTTCAGGGAGGTACGGGTAATGACCTTAGCCTTAAAGATTTATCTTTGGTTGAGAGAATGGATGATATTGTTTCTGCCGGCATCGACTCACTTAAAATCGAGGGCAGAATGAAACGCCCCGAATATGTATCTGCTGCAGTGACAAGTGTCAAGTGTGCTCTCGACGGCAATCTCGAAAGAGACCTGACTGATAAACTCAGAGCCGTTTTCTCCCGTTCCGGTTTCACTCAGGGGTACTTTGAAAGCAAGCTTGGCAGAGAAATGTTTGGCATAAGACAAAAGGATGATGTAACAGCTTCCACTAATAAGGTCCTCACTGAACTCTCAAGAGCTTATGAAAAAGAAACTCCCCTTATTCCTGCAGAGTTTTATCTTAGTGTGGTTGAGGGTGAAAAGATATCTCTCAGTGTTTCGGCTATGGGTAAAACCTGCTTTGTAACAGATGAGACTATCCCCGAAAAGGCTCTCAATAAGCCTATGACCAAAGAAGGACTCAGTGAAAGAATAGGAAAGTGTGGCGGAACTCAGTTCTATGCCGAAAAGATAGAGGTTGACCTTGATGATGGTCTTATTGTACCCGCAAGTGTCATAAATAATCTTCGTCGTACGGCTTTGGCTGAGCTTGAAAATAAGCTCAAATCTGTAAAGCCCATCACCTTTACAGACACAATTATAAAAATACCCTCTCACGAGGTAAATACTCCCCCTAAATTCCACATCAGAGTCTCAAGAAAAGACCAGATACCTGACAATTTAGATAATGTTGAAAACTTGTATTTACCGCTGAATATTGATGAAAACTCAGTGGAAAGCCTTAAAAACTCAGGTGTAAACATAGGAATCGAGGTTCCAAGAGGCATTTTCGGCAATGAAAAGACTGTGGAAAAGCTTCTCATGAGAGCTAAATCAATGGGAATCAAGATAGCTTACTGTTCAAATTTAGATGCTCTGGCTATTGCAAAAAAGCTCGGTTTTGATGTGCACACAGGCTTCTCTATGAATGTAGCAAACAGCCTTTCTGTGGGTGTTTTAGAGAGCTTAGATGTAAAGTCTTTAACCTTGTCACCCGAACTTACTCTTAAGGACTTATCTGCAATCGGCGGCAGGGTACCAAGAGGCATAATTGCCTATGGCAGATTACCCTTGATGCTGACGAGAAACTGCCCCATCAGAAACGGCAAGACTTGTCAGGAGTGCAAAATGAACTCTTTCCTTACTGACAGAATGGGTAAGAAGTTCCCCGTGGTTTGTAATATGGGATTCAGTGAAATACTTAACTCTGCACCCATCTATATGGCCGACAGAATGAGCGAAATCAAAAATATGGACTTCGTGACTTTCTATTTTACCAAAGAAAAAAAGGAAACAATAGAAGCTATCTTGGAAGCTTATAAAAAAGGTAAGAAGCTCAACGATGCTTCAAGTTATACAAGAGGACTCTATTACAGAGGAGCAATATAAAAAGGAGAGATTATTATGGCTAAAAGACAGGACTATTTATCATGGGACGAATACTTTATGGGTGTGGCTATGCTCTCATCATACAGAAGTAAAGATCCCAACACTCAGGTAGGCGCTTGTATAGTCAATGACAAAAACCGTATTATGTCAATGGGTTATAACGGCTTCCCTGCAGGATGCAGTGATGACGAGTTCCCTTGGGAAAGAGACGGCGAAGCTTACGACACCAAGTACCCTTATGTGTGCCATGCTGAGCTCAATGCTATTCTCAACTGCAGAGGTGCAAATCTTGAAGGCTCAAGACTTTATGTTGCTCTTTTCCCTTGTAACGAGTGTGCCAAGGCTATCATTCAGAGCGGTATCAAGGAAGTTGTCTACATATCTGACAAATATGCCAACACTATGGGTACCCGAGCTTCCAAGCGTATGTTTGAGGCTGCAGGTGTAAAAATGACAAAGCTCAATCCCAGCAGAGAAAATGTAGTTATCGACTTCGACGAGAAGAAGATATAAATAAACCCCAAAAAAGGAGAAAGAAATCTTATGAAAAACAAAAAAGTAATTATCGCAGTTATAGCTGTGGTACTCGTTATCGCAGCAGGCGTAGCAGCTTTCTTTTTAAAGCCCGGACCTTATGAAAAAGACCCTAACGATACCGAAGAACTCTACAACACAAATGTTGCGGCAGTAGGCTACGAAAACACTATCGAAACAGCTATCCCCCAGACAGAGCTTTATAATGTAATTATGGAGCACTACAACTCAAAGCTTCCCAAGGGTAAGACCGAAAAGAAAGCTATCATCATCGGTTATGACGGTTGCCGTGCAGATATTCTTGCTACAGCAAAGGATTCCAACAGCGGTATCAACGCACTTCTTGAGGAGGGCGCTTCAATCAACCTTCTTTACTGCGGTGGTGTAAACTATCCGGAAAAGAACACTCAGGATACTTCAACAGCTCCCGGTTGGTGCTCAATTCTCACAGGTCAGTGGGCTGATATACACGGCGTAACAGGTAACGATATTCCCAAGTCAATGGATGCCAAAACTCTTATGACAACTCTCACTGAAGACGGTACTATCGGCAGTGCAAGCTTTATCACAAAGTGGGCAGGTCACTTCTCAAGAAAAAATGCTACATATCTTCCCGAAGTAGATTACTGTACCGCTCATGCACTCCCCGTTACTTTTACAAAGTGTGACAATGACGAGGCTTCACATAAGGCTGTGCTTGAAGAAATCGCAGATGAGTCTTGCTCAGACTTTGTTTTTGTAATCTATGAGCCAACTGATTCCACAGGTCACGGTAAAGGCTTCACCTTCAACAATCCTGAATACAAGGAAGCTTTTGCAAAGCAGGATGCCTATGCATATGAGACCATTCAAGCTATCAAAGCAAGAGAGACATATGACACTGAAGACTGGCTTATTATTATTACTTCAGACCATGGCGGTATCAAGACCGGTCACGGCAAAGCAAGCATTCAGGAAAGAATGACATTTGCAGTTATGAATAAGGAGTTTTAAGTAAAACAGCGATAGCGCGTTTTTGATTCTTTTTGCGCGCCAGCAAAAAGAATGCCTGCCCGGCGAGGGCATATAAAAAGATTTAAAGCGGTAGGTGTAGTACCTACCGCTTATTTTATACTGTTGCAGGTCCCTGCCCCGCACCCCGCAACCTTTTGAAAAAGCTTGACCAAAACTTTACTCGCTCAGTGCACCCTTGAGCTGATTCATAGCCTTAACTATAATCTCTCTCGGACAAGCTAAT
>JAZTWC010000012.1:0-1792 GCA_045635665.1 Acutalibacteraceae bacterium | reverse complement strand
ACAAATCTAAATCCAAAACTAAAACCAATAACACAAAAGAAGAAACTCCCCCTTGGGAGCAATAAGTAAAAACTTATCCCCTGTACCATAAAAAGTACAGGGGAATTTATTATATAAGGTCAATTATATCAGACGGAGTCTCTGCTATATAGTCGGCTCCGCTGTTTTTCAGTTCATCTTCACTGCCATAGCCGTAAAGGACACCGATGCACCTGAGAGAGTTTTCTTTTGCTCCTATGACATCGTGTTCGCGGTCGCCTACCATTACGGCAGTGTACTTATCAAAGCTCTCACAAAGAGAAATCGCATGGGCTATAACATCGCCTTTTTTGCTTCGTGATGAGTCCATAGTGGCGCCCGCAACCGCTGTGAAGTATTTTCTAAGGCCAAAGTGTTCGAGGATTCTCAGGGCAAATTCCTCGGGTTTTGACGTGGCAAGAACTAACCTTTTACCCATAGTGTGAAGCTGTCTCAGCATATCTTCCACGCCCTCATAGACCTTATTCTCAAATATACCCGTATCGCGGAAATACTCTCTGTAATACTCTATAGCCTGCAAGGCCTTATCTTCGGGGAAGCCGTAATACTTCATAAATGAGTCACGAAGCGGAGGGCCGATAAACTTATAGAGCTCACTCCTGTCCGTCACTTCAATGCCGTACTTACTCAGAGCGTAGGCAACGGAGTTGGTTATACCCTCGCCCGGGTCGGTGAGAGTACCGTCAAGGTCAAATAAAACTGTATCGTACATCATATCACCAACTTATCTGTAATATCTGTCGGTCTTCTTGAGATAGTCTATAAGCATACCCGGCCAATCGGTCTGAATCATATCAAAGCCTCTGTCGGCAAGCCATCCCCAACCCTTTTCTTCGCTTTCTGTCAATGCCGTATCATCACTGTGACCACCTGCAAGCTGTACCTTGTGATAAAAAATTATAGAGTTTGCCCAGACGAGTATATCATCACGGTGCATCTTTTCTATAAACTCCTCACTTGCAACCTCGGCAGTGTCCTGTTTAAAGCAGCACTCAACACCTACATAGTTGATGTTTCTCTTTTTAAGCTCATCGTGCTGTGCGTAGGTATCATTGACTATTGGCATAAAAGCAATTTCAGGTGCAAGATTTTCAAGCACATCGAGAACCTTGCCATCTTTAGTGAGTTTGCTTTTGACCAGCATCTGATCAGTCATTCCGTGGCGCTTGATTGCCTTATAAATCTTCTCAGGGTTTCACCAGAATTTGTCTATATTGATATAGCATCTGCCCTTGAATTGCTCTAAAAAATCGTCAAAATCGGCTATTTTAAACTGAGTCTGTGCTCGGTCATAGTTGACATAGTGAAGCTTTTTAATGAGGTTATAAGGCAAAACAGAAAGAAGCAAGGGCTTATTCAGATGCGAAAGCTCCATCATCGGGTGGAAAAGAAACAGCTTACCGTCAGCACTTGAGCTCACATCCACCTCTATCATATCTGCGCCCTGCTTGAGCGCTATCTCATAAGATGCCATAGTGTTGCAAGGGATATTACCACCTGCCACTCCTCTGTGAGCTATAATTATTCTATTTTCTTTTGCTTTTTCCTTAAGATCAAAATTCATACTATCACCTCAAAATCTGTTACCTTTATAGTATAAATCAAAAAGTCATCTAAGTCAACAAAAAGCAGATACCCAAAAGTATCTGCCTTTAATTTTTTATTCAGTTTCTTTAATAACAGGCGGGTTGGGATCATTTTCTGCTGTAATGATTTCTCCTTTTTCGTTCCAGCTTACTTCTTCAGCCCAATA
>JAZTWC010000011.1:0-60951 GCA_045635665.1 Acutalibacteraceae bacterium | reverse complement strand
ACTAACGGCTGGAGCGGTTTCAGAAATATTCTTATCAGAAAAAAGCTCCTCAAAAAGCTCGGCAGATACAAAATTTTCGCATATGCAAACGTTATTCAGTGTCTCATTGTTGTTGTGCTTATTTGTACTCTTCCGCTTTACAAGCTTCCGCTTACAGACAGAGTCTGGACTCTTTATCTTCTTTTCCAGCTTTATACAATATTCAATTACGTCGGTTTTACACAGTCTGTTGCAGATAACATCAGCCCCAACCCGCAAGAAAGACTGTATGTACGATCATTCCCCGTCAAAATCAGCCATTTTGTTCAGAATATCGTAAACGTTATTCTTCCGACTCTCGCAGGCGTAATGTTCCTTGACGGCATTAAGGATATCGGAATGTTCAGATACCTTCTCCCGATATTCTTCATTGCATCATCGGGAGTTATGTTCATAGGACTTCGCAATATCAAGGAAAGAATTCCGATGCCTCCCCTCGAAAACAGGGAATATCTTTCATTCTGGCACTGCGTTTCAGGTATCTTCAAAAACAAATATCTTTGGATTGACCAGATTGCAAGCTTGCTTGATGCTCTCGGTAACGGTATGCTCGACATGAAAACAATCCTTCTCATTTATACCTGGCGTGAAACAGGACTTATCTTCTCGCTTTGCGAAATACTTTTTAAAATTTCAGGCAATCCGGGAGAATTTCTTGCTCCGTGGATAAGAAAGAGATTCCAGTTTAAGCAGCTTATAATTTTTAAGTATGTCGTCTATGCAATCAGAAACGGCGTGTATATTCTTGCCATTCTTTTCCTTGGCAACATGCATATTCTTTGCGGTATTGCAATCTATCTTGCAATGTTCCTGGCTAATCTCCTTGAATCTGCAGTTGCTATTGCACAGAAGGACACAAAAATCAGAATCACCGATTATCAGATGTATATTTCGGGCGAAAGACTTGAAGAATACCAAAAAATCATCACTTGGTTTACAACTCCCATCACAACCCTCATTTCTCTCATTATTCCGCTTATGTTCTACCGTGTGGGCTTCACCTCTGACTGGGATGTACTTTATATGAGTGATGTAAGAGTTCAGTGTATGCTCATCGGTATTGGTCTTGACCTTGTGGGATATGTACTGATGGCGTTTCCGTATATTTTTATGTGGGATTTCACAGATGAAAAGCACGCCGATATTATGGAAGTTCTCAAGCAGAGGGCGGAAGCAGGAAATGCTGCAGTGAAAGGTACTCCAAGTGAATTGAAAGATGTTTCAGACACTGCAGAGGTTGTGGGTGTTTCACAGAATTAATGCATTATATGAAAGACGAGAAAAGAAAAGCAGGAAGATCAAAATCTGACCGCCTTGCAAATCTCCGAAAAATGTGCTATAATGATCGAAATCAAGTGGGGGAAACAACCGTAAAAACAGGCTGAAGAATCATACCCAATTTATACCCCATTTATACCCCAATAACAATCCCCACAATGAAGAGCCTTGATAAATAAAGCTCTCAGTAACCCACAGCAAATCTTAAGACTTAAAAAGACTAATAACATAACAAATAAAGGCGATGCACATATAAATGCATCGCCTTTACTATCTGTTCTTTAATTCATTGCTTTATCTGAGCAACAGATTTCTAAAAAGGTTTCAAAGTATTCTTTAGTTTCGTGAGCATCCATTCTAAAGATGAATGTCATTTGCTCTGACGAGGGCTTTAAGGAAATCCTAGGTATGTTTAGCGTACTTATCTTATGACTTCGTACTACCCATTACATCATCTGTGTCTGCAAAAAACACTTCTGAAGTATCCTTCTCTTTTGAAGTACTTACACGCTTCATAAGCTCTTCGTAATAAACCTCATCATCAAAAGGAAGAGTGATTTCTTTACCCAGGAAGGATGAGAGATGCATAGCATTTGAAAGAATAAGACCATTAAGTCCTTCTCTTCCGTCGGCAACAAGCTGTCCCTCACCGAGAATCGTCTTTGCCCAGGCGTTGAGAACTCCGATATGTTGAAGATTTTTGTGGTCTGTTTTTACTCTTATTTTTTTAGCTTTCGGCGAGCCGAAGGCTTTTTTATTAGTCTTTGTAAATTCAGGCTCGCTCATATTATATTCGAGCATTGTCAGCTTATTGTTTTCAACAACGAATTTTGCTTTGTCCATCTGGATTTCAAAACGATTTGTGCCGTGAGCGTCACCGGTTGAGGTTACAAACACACCCGTTGCACCGTTTTCATATTCAACATAAGCCGTAACATCGTCTTCCACTTCTATATCGTGCCATTTGCCGTATTGGAGATGTGCATGTACTTTAACGGGCATACCGCAAATCCATTGCCACAAATCAAGCTGATGCGGACATTGATTGAGAAGTACTCCGCCGCCTTCGCCTGCCCAGGTAGCACGCCATCCGCCTGAATTATAATATGCCTGAGGGCGGTACCAGGTAGTAATGAGCCAGTTGGTACGTCTGATGTTGCCATATTTACCTGACTGTACAAGTTCACGAAGCTTTCTGTAAACACAGTTGGTGCGCTGATTGAACATCATTCCGAAAACTACTTCAGGGTGTCTGCCAGCTTCTTCGTTCATTTCTCTGACCTGCTTTGTATAAACGCCTGACGGCTTTTCGAGCATAACATGAATAGAACGTTTCATACATTCAATAGCAAGACCCGGATGGTCATAGTGGGGCACAGCAATAATGCAGGCGTCCATAAGTCCGCTGTCAAGCATTTCTATATCATCACTGAAGTATGCAACATTCTTGCCGTATTTCTGTTTCTTTGCCCATTCAAGTCTTTCCGGGTTTGTGTCTGCGATAGCAGTGATTTCAATGTGAGGGCATAAGCCTAATTTGATAAATTTTGCGTGGCCTGAGCCCATGTTACCTATTCCGATAATACCCACTCTTATCTTCTTTTTCATCATTCAAAACCTCTTGATTTCAAAAATTCATAGCTTCTTCTGAGGCAATCAAAGGGATTTTCCTTGTTGCAGTCATCCTGTTCAACGAGCATATACTCTGTGCCGGCTTTTTCTGCAGCATAAAATACTCTGTCAAAATTGATGTTACCCTCTCCGATAACTGCCATTTTTCTGTCGAATCTATGGTCTTTCAGGTGAATGCAAGGAACTCTTCCCGAAAGCTTTTCAATCCAGTATGCAGGGTCTGCTCCTGCTGTCTGTGCCCAATATGTATCGAAGGTAAATCCCATAATTTCAGGTGAAAACTGCTTTGCAAGATACTCAAGAACAATACCGTCTTTGTATCTGCGGAATTCTTTTTCGTGATTATGATACATAAAGTATCTGCCCTCTTCTTTTATGGCCTTTGCTACAGGCAGATATTTTGACAGAAACTTATCCATATCTTTTTCGCTTCCGTCAAAGCCGTACCAGCCAAGTCCTACATAATTACAGTCAAAAGTATAGTGGTCACGGGCAACTTTTGCAGGATTTTTTATGAGATCATCTGCAGGAATGTGTGTGATTACACACTTAAGATCACACTTTTTAAGCTGTTCCTCCAGCCATTCGGGTTCATATTTACAAGTGCCCGAAACCTGAACTGTTTTATAGCCGATATCTGCCACTCTTTCGAGAGTTTCGGCAAACTTCTTTTTGTTTTTACAAAAGTCTCTTACTGTATAAAGCTGTGCACCAATTTTCATAAATATACCCTCCTTAAAGTAAATCTCTGAAGCTGTTACAAGCAACATCAAAGGCTGTGTCGCTGTCAGAATACTTATAGTTTAGCTGTCTTTTTTCACCTATACGCTCAAGAAACTTAAGCCCCTTGAAAGCTATCAGGTGAGGTTCAATTGTAAAGTTGGTACCGCCAAGAGAAATATATTCTTGTACGATTTTCTGTACATTGCCGGCTCCTTTACCTGCAGGTACAACAAAACCCGACGGCAGAGCGTCCTTAATATGCATATAGTAAACATAATCTTTCAGCATCTCCCAGGCATTTAATGTGTGGGCACCGCACTGAACAAAGTTAGCCGGGTCAAAAACACCCTTGATGTCGGGGAGTGCCTTATGTATTTTGAGACATCTTTCAGCTGTATCGCCATAAATACCCTTTTCGTTTTCGTGGCAAAGAACAACATCATATCCCTTTGCCACTTCGCAGAATTGTCCGAGACGGTCGATGACCTCGTTTTTATAATCGTCGGGATTCTTTCTTTTAGGTGTATAGAATGAGAAAAGCCTGATGTTGTGGCTATCAAGAGTTTTGGCAATTTCAAGAGTGTGCTTGAATTTATCAAGATGCTTGCTGAAGTCATCGGTTATGCTGATTTTGCCTATAGGGGAACCGACTGACCAGACACAAAGTCCCTTTGCATCAAGCTTGTTTTTAACTTCTTTTGCTTTTTGGACTGTTATATCGGAAACGTTTGTGCCATCAACATTTCTGATTTCCATTCCTTGAAGATTGTTGCGTATGAGAGCCTTTATCTGTGAGTCGATATCAGCACTTGCTTCATCGGAAAAGGCATAGACTCTGATGTCACTCATAATTATTTCTCCTTTCAGGTTTTCTGCGGTTATTATTGTTTATCATAATTATACCACCCGTAAAACAAAAAGGCAACAGTTTAATGTAACGGCTTCATTTTACTATTTAAACTGATTTTCCACTTGAGATTCTTGACAGTGTTGTTGTACACGAACTTTGTCACAGAAAACATATGAATCATTCACCGCAGTTTTATGCAGAGATTGAAAAAGTGTTTTCTGAGTATAAGAGATGTAATAAGTGGCTAAAAGATAATGGCGGATTGTATATGGCGATTGATACCACACCTCTCATAACCCACAGATTTGCACGCAAGGACATAGAAAAGGCTTATGATATTTTTGAGAACAAGCTTGACGGAGTTATTAAGATTGTGATTACTAATGATTAATATTTTACCCCTGGCCGTAAAAAGTCAGGGGCATTTTCATATATTATCTCATTCTATCAATCTTCCGTCAGTTGTAACTGTAACAACTCGCCATGGAATAAACTTACCACTTGCCATAAGAGCTCTCTTAACAGCATTTTCAATGCCGCCACAACAAGGCACCTCCATACGGACAACAGTGACACTTTTGATGTCGTTATTTTTGATAATTGCCGTCAGCTTGTCGGTGTAATCTCCCTCATCAAGCTTAGGGCAACCGATAAGTGTTATGCGACCCCGTATAAACTTGTTGTGGAAGTTGCCGTAAGCATAGGCGGTACAGTCTGCTGCCACAAGAAGATTTGCTCCGTCAAAGTAGGGTGCATTAACAGGTACAAGCTTAATCTGTACGGGCCACTGTCTGAGCTGACTGTTTACGGATGCAGAAGCAGTACCGCAGTCACAAGTATCACGGTTAATTGCCTTTGACTGTGTGCCGGGACAACCGCAGGGCAGAGGTGCAGAAGCTTTTTTCTCTTTAGCCGCAAGTACAGCCGCCTCGTCGTAGGCAGGTGCTTCTCTTTCCTCAAAGGTGATTGCATTTGTGGGACAAGCAGGCAGACAGTCACCGAGACCGTCGCAGTAATCCTCACGAGTAAGTTTTGCCTTACCGTCAATCATTTCAATAGCACCCTCGTGGCAAGCCGCCGCACAGGCACCGCAACCGTTACATTTTTCTTCGTCTATTTTAATAATCTTTCTTATCATAAGATAACTCCTCTCTTGACTTGTTGAGCCTATTATACTACAATAATTATAACAAGTCGGTTGTTTTTACAACGGAAAAGAGGCTTTTATGAAAAAATACATTGGGGTTTTGAAAAGAACGAAGCTTTTTTCGGGTGTGGGAGAGGAAGACATCGCTTCCTTGCTCTCTTGTCTTGGTGCAAGAAAAAAAGAATACAAAAAGGGCGAATATATTCTCCGTGAGAGTGAGTACATAAGTGACATTTTCATTCTCGTCGAGGGAAAGATACTCATTCAGAAGGACGATTACTGGGGCAACCGCAGTATTCTTTCAGAAATTTCAGTTGGTGAGATGTTCGGTGAAGCGTATTCGTCACCTGAAAGTGGTGTGATACTCAATGATGTTGTGGCTATGGAGGACAGCTCGGTGATTTTCTTTGATGTCAGGAGAATACTCACAACCTGTTCATCAGCCTGCCGTTTTCATAATATGATAGTGCAGAATATGTTTTTTGCTATTTCCGATAAGAATAGAAAACTGGTGCAGAAGCTCGGTCATATGTCGGGGCGCACTACCCGTGCGAAGCTGATATCTTACCTTTCCGAGGAAGCCAAACGGCAAGGCAGCTCTGCTTTCACCGTACCATTTAACCGTCAGCAGCTGGCGGACTATCTTTCCGTTGACCGCAGTGCAATGTCAAATGAGCTTTGCAAAATGCGTGACGAGGGAATGATAAGGTTTGAAAAAAGTAGATTTGAATTGCTGTGAGTAAATAAACATCCACCTGCATAGCGGGTGGTATTTCATTTTCGGGCATAGCCCTAATACTACAGGCAACGCACAAGTGCATCCTTTATTGGCATGCAGCCACGCATAATGTTACTTGCTACCCGTAAACGGGTCTCGTGGGTCGAAGAGACTCAACTGATCACTTTATTTATCTTCTTTCAATTGATTCTCTATGTAACTTTTAATCGCTGCTGTATTTTTACCGGTTGTATCTACATAATATCCTTTACACCAAAACTCACGATTTCTATATGCAAATTTCATATTCCCGAACCTCTGAAATATCATTAGACTACTCTTCCCTTTTAGATATCCCATAAAACCTGATATACTAATTTTGGGTGGGATACTTACCAATAGATGTACGTGGTCTGGACATATTTCTCCCTCGATTATTTCCACTCCCTTTCATTGGCAAAGAGTTTGCAATATTTCTCGTATTGATTCTCTGTGTTCACCATAGAAAATCTTTCGTCTGTACTTTGGTGCAAATACTATATGATATTTGCAATTCCACTTTGTATGTGCTAAACTATGCGTGACGTTATTTTATTCTGACATTCTAATGTCCTCCTTATGTGTTATTTGTGCGTAACTGGCAGGTCACGCTTTTACTATAACACATAAGGAGTTTTTCTGTTATCTGCATAGGCGATATCCTTTTTTGAACCCCGCCACTATGGCGGGGTTTTAAGATACAACAAAACCACGCGGTTGACGCGTGGTTTTTTGTGCTGTATTAACTTTTATTTGTCTTCAATTTTAATTTGACACTTACTGTACTTTTCCATTTCAAAGATAATGATTTCATTGTCTTCTTTGAGAAGAGCTCCGGGTAAGTACAGAGATTTCTGAGGGCCGATATCCCAATATCTTCCGAGATTGAAGCCGTTTACAAACACATATCCCTTTGTAAAGCCGTCCATATTGACAAAGCATTCTCCTTTTTCGGCTTTGAATGTGCCTTTAAGGAAAACGGGGCCTGTTTTCCTCTCCGTATCAACATTTGTAAAATTAAGCTTATCAAGGTTATTTAAGGGTATGGTATAAACGTCAAAATCAGTGAGCACCTGATTGGCAAGAGATAGCGAAGAGATACCCTTTCTATCGTATAACTTAAAGCCGTAATTGACCCTGCCCATTCCTTCAACCAATACACCGATTTCGCTTTCGGATGATACACCCTTTATGAAGAGTTGCTTTTTTAATTTTAATTTATTAATAAGAGATTTTTCCTTGCATCTGTTTATTGTAGCGATTTTTTTATTCTCAAAATAAACCTGCGCATAGTCGTGAACATCTTCGAGATTTAAAAAACCAGGATCGTATTTGCCTTTCAGTTTTGTTACATAATAAATCAGACCAAAGTTTTGGTTGTAGGCTTCCATACTTCTGGGGAGGGGAGAATAATGCTTCTGGGCAATGGCATCAAGGTTGTCAAATAGCTTTGCACTCTGAGTGAGCTTTACAGTACCGATGTTCTGCATTTTGGGTGATGGAGGAAGCTCTGTCAGTGGGAGATTCTGCTTTTCGCAAAGAAGTTTTCTGATTTTGTGATAGCCTTCGGTGTAGTCGCCCCATTCGGTAAGAGGTGCACAATAGTCATAACTTGTAACTGTGGGTTCATAGCCTTTCTGATGATTTGCGCCAGCAGTAAAGCCGAAATTTGTACCACCGTGGAACATATACATATTAAAGGATGAACCCTGATTGAGGAATTCACCTAACTCTTTAACCATTTCATCAGGCTTTCTTGTATGGTGTTTTTCGCCCCAATGGTCAAACCAACCACACCAGAATTCAGTACACATTCTGGGAACTTCTCCGAATGGCTCTAAGGCTGAAAATGCAGTCGCTGTACGAGATCCGAAATTAAGTGTAGGCAGAATTCCTTCCAAAGTACCGCCTGAGAGCATATTGCACCAGGTACCATCAGAGGTGAATTTCAACACATCTATACCCAGCTCATCGTACATATCAGAGAGAGCTTTGAGATATTTTTTATCGTTGGAATAGCTTCCGTATTCGTTCTCGACCTGCATTGCAATAATGTTACCGCCGTTGGTAATGAGTAAGGGTCTGATCAAAGAGAAAAGCTTTTCGAAGAAATCTCTGACGTGGGAGAGATAAATCTCATTGTTGCAACGAAGCTCGATGTTTTTATCTTTTAATAACCAGGCGGGAAGTCCGCCGAAATCCCATTCAGCACAAATATAGGGGCCGGGTCTTACTATTGCGTATAAACCGAGCTTCTGCGCAGTTTCAATAAATCTCACAATGTCAAGCATACCTGTGAAATCGTAAACACCCTTTTGCGGTTCGTGAAGATTCCAGCAGACATAGGTTTCAACTGTATTGAAGCCTGCAAGCTTGAGCTTATATAATCTGTCCTCCCAATATTCGGGTAAGCTGCGGAAATAGTGAATTGCTCCGGAATAAATCTTAAAAGGCTGATCGTTAAGATAAAAATCCTGGCCTTTTATTGTAAATGTGTTATTCATAACGTTACTTCCTTTTATGTATTGTTTTTTTGCATTATATCAAATTTGAACGGGAAATACAACCATCTCTGAATTTCTTTGGACTAATACCGAAATGTCTGACAAATAATCTGTGAAAATAGCTTTTATTTTCATATCCCACAGCCTTTGAAATTTCATCAATGCCTATCTTGGTGTTTTTTAAAAGGTAGGATGCTTGAGCAAGTCTTTTGTCCTGCAAAAGTTCGGTGTAAGTTTTTCCTGTCTGATTTTTCACCTCGTGACTCAGCCAATAAAAATCATAATGAAGTAGCTTTGCAACTTCTGTGAGACTACCGTTTTGATAGTTTTCTTCTATATATTTAAAAATCTTCAATATAGCCGCTTCTTCCTTGGATTGATATACAAGCTTGTCAGTATGATTGAGAAGCTGCATAAATAGCAGCCCCATAGTTGTCTGATTTATATTTCTTTTGTTTGATGTGTTGTTGATAAGAGTCCAGAGAAGATTTTCAATAAGATTCTGTACCGGAAGAACATCTGCTACTCTGAAGTGCAGATAACCGGGATTTTCTTCTTTGAAGAGAGATTCTATGAGAAACTTTTTGAGTGGAGTTTCTTCAGCTCCGAGCATTTCAAAGGTTTTATTGAAGAACTGAGGAAGTATGATAAAGTTTACTGCGATATCATTGCCGGAAGCTGGCAGGATTTCCTGCTTCGCATTCTGTCCGAGGAAAAGAAGCTCACCTTCGTTAAGGTCAATTGTTTTTCCGTTTATAATATGAGTTGTTTTACCCGAACACATATAAACCACTTCTATAAAATCGTGAGTGTGTTCAGGAAAATGTATAAATCTGGTATGTGTTCTGATTGTTATGAGCTTGCCGTCTTTCAGTAGCTTTTTTGCGCTGATGACATTGTCACCGTTTTCACTGTAGATGCTGCTGTCTACAATATTTCTTCCGTCAAGTATAGCCTGTTCCTCGTCGGTGATGGGAATAAGCTCTTTGAGTATATCTCGGTCTATCATATAACCACCTCAGTTTAATTATATAATTTTACCTTATAAAAATCAATACAAATAAGGACACTTTTTTAAGCAAATAAGGACCTTTGAAAAATAGTTGATGAGTGCTATAATACAAAATGCATTATTGTATTAATTGCTGAATTTGAGGGGAGTATACAAATGAGCACATATTATCTGGCTATAGATATCGGAGCCTCATCGGGAAGACATATTCTTGGTTATGTAGAAAATAATAAGCTTTACCTTGAAGAGATTTACCGATTTGACAATGACATTAAAAATAAAAACGGTACTCTCATATGGGACATAGAGAAACTTTTCCGAGAGGTAAAATCAGGTATATGTAAGTGTAAGGATGTAGGTAAAATACCAAAGACTATTGCTATAGACACCTGGGGGGTTGACTATGTTCTTTTGGACGAAAACAATAAAGAAATACTTCCTGCTGTGTCATACCGTGACAGCAGAACTGATGAAAGTTCAAAAGCAGTCGGTGAGATAATCTCACAAGCGGAGCTTTACTTACGCACAGGCATACAAAAGCAGAATTTTAACACAATCTATCAGCTTTATGCAGATAAACTGAGCGGTAAGCTCAATAAGGCGAAACAATTTCTGATGATGCCCGAATATCTGTCCTTTAAGCTTACGGGTGAAATCAGAAACGAATACACCAATGCAACAACAACCAATCTCGTAAATGCCGAAAGCAAGACCTGGGATAAGGAAATTCTAACAGCACTCGGATTGCCGTTGAATATATTCTGCGAGCTTTCAATTCCGGGTACTGTTGTAGGCAACTTCACAGAAGAAGTGAAAAATGAAGTAGGTTTTGACAGTACGGTCATACTTTGCCCGTCTCATGATACAGCCTCTGCTGTTGCAGCTTGTCCTATTGATGATGAAAGTGTATACATCTCATCGGGTACATGGAGTCTTATCGGTACGGAAAACACTTACCCCGTGCTCGGTGAAAAAGCACTCAAGGCAAATTTTGCCAACGAAGGCGGAATTGAATACCGTTTCAGATTCCTTAAAAATATTATGGGTATGTGGCTGTTTCAGAATATCCGCAGAAACATAAATAAAGAGCTGAGCTACGATGAGATGATGAATCTTGCGAAAGAAAGCTCTTTCACAGATAAGATTGACCCCAACGATAACTCATTCCTTGCCCCTGAGAATATGATTGAAGCCGTGAGAAATTATCTCGGAAAATCTGATTTGCCTCTCTCCGATGTGCTTTCAAGTGTATATCACTCTCTCGCTGATTCTTACAGAAAGGCAATAGAGGAAATCGAAAATATAAGCGGTAAGGAAATCAGATCTGTACATATTGTCGGTGGTGGCAGTAAAGATAAGTATTTGAATAAACTAACCGCAGAGTACACGGGTAAAAAAGTGTATACAGGTCTTATGGAAGCAACGGCAACTGGTAACATACTTTCTCAGATTATGTATGATAAAAATATCACTCTCACCGAGGCTAGGAAAATTATAAAAATAACCTTTGATATAAAGGAGGCAAAATAATGAGCAGATATAACGAAGCTAAAGAAATATATAAAAAGTACGGCATTGATACAGAAAAAGCTCTTGAAACCCTAAAAAATACTTGCGTTTCAGTGCATTGTTGGCAAGGTGATGATGTGGTTGGCTTTGACAGTAAAGAAGCTCTTTCAGGCGGTATTCAGACCACAGGTAATTATCCCGGAAAGGCGAGAACGCCGCAGGAACTTATGGCGGACTATGATAAGGCATTTTCGCTTATGCCTGGTAAAAAAAAGCTAAATCTTCATGCTTGCTATGCGATTTTTGAAGAAGGTGAAATTGTCGGCAGAGACAAAATTGAGCCAAAGCATTTCAAAAAATGGGTTGATTTTGCAAAAGAGAGAAATATGGGTATTGACTTCAATCCCACATTCTTTTCACACCCAATGGTCAAAGACAATCTTACCCTTTCATCACCTGATGAAGACGTTCGTACATATTGGATAAACCATGGTAAGGCCTGCCTTAAAATTGCAGAGTACTTTGCTGAAGAAACAGGTATTCCCTGTGTTATGAATATATGGATTCCTGACGGCTACAAGGATATTCCTGCAGACAGGTTTTCCCCCAGAGCAAGATTTAAAAAGAGTCTTGATGAAATTCTCGATACAGTGTATAGTAAAGAAAAGGTATATGTTACTTTAGAATCAAAGGTATTCGGTATCGGTCTTGAAAGCTATACAGTAGGTTCAGCTGAATTCTGCCTTTCCTATTCCGATTACAAGGGAATAACTCCTCTTATGGATAACGGACATTATCATCCGACTGAAGTTGTAAGTGATAAGATTTCATCACTTCTTCTGTTTAACGAAAATATAGCACTCCACCTTACAAGAGCGGTACGTTGGGACAGTGACCACGTTGTTATTTTTGATGATGAAACAAAAGAAATTGCAAAGGAAATTGTAAGAAACGATGCTCTGGGCAGAGTATTTATAGCAACAGACTATTTTGATGCATCGATCAACCGCATCTCTGCCTGGGTAACTGGTGTCAGAAGTGTGCAGAAGGCTTTGCTTTTTGCTCTTTTACAGCCTGATGAAAAGCTTAAACAGTTACAGAATGAAAACAACTTCACAGAGATTATGTATCTTCAGGAAGAAATGAAAACAGCACCCTTCGGAGATATATGGAATGAGTTTCTCAGAAGAGAAAATGTCTGTGAAAATTATCTTGAAGATATAAAAAAATATGAACAGGAAGTTTTGGTAAAGAGAATATGAAAGATATATTGACCGCTCCCTTTGTGGAGGAAATGAAAAAGACTACGGCTAATATGTATCGTCTCGGCTGGGATGAAAGAAACGGCGGTAACATCAGCTATATGCTCGAGGAAGATGAGGTAAAGGAATATCTTTACCTTGACAACGTTATACGTACAATCCCTACAGGCTTTGATGCAACGGACCTTATAGGAAAAATCTTTATTGTTACGGGTACGGGCAAGTACTTCAAAAATGTTGAGTCTGATCCCGAAACCAACCTTGGTATTATACGCATAGCAGATGATGGCACAACAGCTGAGCTTCTCTGGGGCTATAAAGACGGCAGCAAATTTACAAGCGAGCTACCGGCACATCTTATGAGCCATATGGCCAGACTTAAGGTTGATCCCGACAACAGAGTTATTATGCACACTCATCCTACACATACTCTTGCTATGAATTATGTTCACGAGCTTGAGGAAAAGAAGTTCACTCACACTCTTTGGGAAATGTGTACCGAGTGTATAGTTGTGTTCCCTGATGGTGTAGGCGTGCTTCCATGGATGCTTTGCGGTACCAACTCTATCGGTGAAGCAACGGCAAAGAAAATGCAGGAGTTCAGACTTGTTGTGTGGGGTATGCACGGCATTTACGGTGCAGGTAAGACAATGGATGAGACCTTCGGTCTTATCGAAACTGTAGAAAAGGCTGCCGAGATTTATATGCTCACAGCGCATCTGCCGAGAGTCAACACCATCAAAGACGAAGAAATGATAGAACTTGCAGAGTTTTTCGGTGTCGATTACAGAAAAGATTTTCTGAATGTATGAGTTTGAATGTAAAAAATCTGAATTATTAAGGTGAAAATATGTTATACAAAAAGAATACGGAAAAAGTCTTGGATAAAGAACTTTTCAAAAATCCGACCTGTGAATACAGAGGAACACCTTTCTGGGCACTTAACTCACATCTTACAAAAGAAGAGCTCTGCCGTCAGATTGATGTGTTCAAGGAAATGGGGCTTGGCGGTTTTCATCTTCATGTAAGAACAGGTCTTGAAAATGAGTATTTGGGCGAAGAATACATGGAGCTTATGAGAGACAGCGTTGTCAAGGCAAAGAATGAAGAAATGCTTACCTGGCTTTATGATGAAGACAGATGGCCTTCGGGAGCTGCAGGCGGTCTTGTTACAAAAGATAAAAAGTATCGTGCGAGATGTCTTTTTTTCACGCCCTTTAAGGATGGAAAATACAGCGGTATAAATGACTTCTGGATAAACAAGAAAGAAAATCCCCTTGCTTGCTATGATATAATTCTTGATAGTGAAGGGTTCCTCGCTTCTTATAAGAGAATCGGTGAAGATGATGAAGCTGAGGGTACAAAATGGTACGCTTTTCTTGAAGTTGCCAATCCTGCAGGTTGGTATAACGGTCAGACATATCTTGATACCTTGAGTCGCGAGGCTGTTGAAAGATTTATAGAGGTTACTCACGAAAAATATAAGTCCAAAGTGGGGGATGAGTTTAATAAAACTATTCCTGCTATTTTTACCGACGAGCCTCAGTTTACAAGAAAAAGAGTGCTTAACAATTCATATGATCAAATGGATATTATAATGCCGTGGACAGATAAGGTTCCTGAGCTTTACAAAGAAATGTACGGCGAGGATATTTTTGAGACTCTTCCCGAAGTTTTCTGGGATAAACCCGACTCTGCTCCGTCTGTCCACAGATACAGATATCATGATTTTATATCAGAGCTTTTTGCAAGTGCTTTTGCCGACACAATAGGGCAGTGGTGCACTGAAAATAACATAGCACTTACAGGTCATATGATGGAAGAGCCTACTCTTCATTCACAGACTGCAGCTCTCGGTGAGGCTATGCGTTCCTACAGAAGCTTCGCTTTACCCGGTATAGATATGCTTTGCAACCGTCACGAGTTCACAACTGCAAAGCAGGCACAGTCAGCTGTTCATCAGTACGGATATGAGGGTATGCTTTCAGAACTTTATGGTGTAACGGGTTGGGATTGTGATTTCAGAACATATAAGCATCAAGGAGACTGGCAGGCTTGTCTTGGTGTTACAATACGAGTGCCGCATCTCTCCTGGTACGCTATGAAAGGTGAGGCTAAACGCGATTATCCCGCTTCTATTCATTATCAGTCTCCTTGGTACAAGAAATATAATCTCATTGAAGATCATTTCGCAAGAGTAAACACCGCACTTACACGCGGTAAGCCTGTAGTAAAAGTAGGCGTTATTCATCCAGTTGAAAGCTATTGGCTTCATTGGGGGCCCAACGATAAATCTGCACTATTCAGAGAAAGTCTAGATGAAAGATTTCAGAATGTTACCAAGTGGCTTCTTGAAGGCAGTATTGATTTTGATTTTATTTCCGAATCACTTCTTCCCTCTCTTTGTGAAGAAGGCTCTGCACCGCTTAAGGTTGGTGAAATGGAATATGATGCTGTTATAGTACCCGGCTGCGAAACCTTGAGGAAAACTACAGTTGAAAGGCTTAGGCAATTTTGTGAAAAGGGCGGAAAGCTCATATTTATGGGCGATGCTCCGTATCTTGTCGATGCCGTACCCTGCAATTGCGCAAAAGAGATTTTTGACAAGAGTGAAAATATTGATTTTTCCCGTGCTTCACTTCTCACTGCTCTTGAAGATGTAAGAACGCTTACCATAAGATATGCTGACGGAAGACTTACAGATAACTACATATATCAGATGCGTGAAGATAATGATTGCAAGTGGCTTTTCGTCTGTTGTTCAAAAGAGCCTGATAATAAGCATATAGACAATGGCAAGGATGTTCAGATTATTCTGGACGGTATATTCTCACCCGAGATATACGATACTGCGAAAGGTGAGATATACCCGATAAAGGCGGAATACAAAGACGGAAAGACCGTTATCCGCTATCATATTTTCGGTTACGATTCAATTCTTCTCAGACTTACTGATGGTAAGAGTGATTGTGAAAAGGTGCAGTATATTCCGCAAAAAGCAGGCGAAAGCCTTGGCGACTTATACGATTATGAACTTTCCGAAAAAAATATACTTGTACTCGATATGGCTGAGTGGAAAATAGACGATGACGAGGACTATTCCCCTAAAGAAGAAGTTCTGCGACTTGATAATCTCATAAGAGAGCGTCTGGGTATAACTAAAAGAGGTGGCCGTGTTGTACAGCCTTGGGTGCTAGGAAAGATCCCGAAAGAACATAAAGCAACCCTCAGATTTACATTCACAAGTGAGATTGATTATGACGGTGCAATTCTTGCACTTGAAGATGCGGATATTGCACAGGTAACCTTTAACGGCAAGAAAATCACCGAAAGGGAAGAAGGCTACTATGTTGATATTTCAATCGGAAAAATGAAGCTCGGTAATATTGTCAGGGGCGAGAATGTGCTTGAAGTTGCACTGCCATTCGGTGAAACTGCAAATCTTGAAAATGTATTTATCCTGGGTGATTTCGGTGTAAAAGTAGCAGGTTCACTTGCATTTATAACTGCGATGCCCGAAAAACTTTCATTTGGTGCACTGCAGAGTCAGGGTCTACCGTTTTATTCAGGCGCGGTTACATATAAAATAAAAACAGTTACAAACAATGGCAGTATCAATGTTACCGCAAGTGACTATATGGGAGCACTTATTGAGGTGAGCGTTGACGGGGAAATGAAGGGAGATATCATTTATCCTCCTTATACTCTTGAAATCGCTGATATTGCCGCTGGTGAACACGAGGTTGCCCTTAAGCTTTATACCCACCGATACAACTCTTTTGGTCCGCTTCATCTTGTAAATACAGATGAAAAATGGCACGGACCGGGTGCATGGAGAACTGAAGGTGTAAACTGGAGTTATGAATATGTTCTTCGTACCACCGGTATTCTCAAAACTCCGGGTATAAACAACATATAAAATAAACATTTTTATGGAAAATAAATCGGAACAGGAGAGATGAAAATGGCAAAGAAAATTATATTGATAGTTTTATTGGTTTTAGTAATTCAGCTTGTGGTAGGTATAGTCTTTTTTGAGCTTGATCCTGAAAATAAAAACATAAACTTCCAACAGGCAGATCCTCAGAAAGAAACAGATACAACAATAAGATTCAACGATGACGGAAAGCTTAAAATATTACATGTTGCTGACCCTCATCTTGCTAACGATAAGCATTTTGACTCATCTGTATGGGTAATAGCTGAGGCTTGCGATGTTGAAAAGCCTGACCTTGTAGTGCTTACGGGTGACAACACAAAGCCTTATGAAGATCCTGAAGAAACAAAGAAGATTATCAATGCGCTTATGAATATCTTTGAGTCAAGAAATATCCCTGTTGCAGTTACTTTCGGTAACCACGACTCAGAGGCAGGTCCAATGTCCAGAGCAGATATTATGGAGTATTACAAGACCTTCTCTTGCGTAATCACAGCTGAAGATGCTGATGCTTTCTACAACTGTGCAACATTCAATATACCCGTACTTGCTTCCGACAGCGACAAAGTGAAGTTCAATATCTGGGTGTTTGACTCAGGTGATTACGACGGAGAAGAGCCCAGACACTATGACAGAGTAAGAACTGAACAGATTGAGTGGTACAAGGAAACCTCAGCAAAGCTTAAGAAGAAAAACGGTGGGGAAACTGTTAACTCAGTTGTATTCCAGCACATAATTGTGCCTGAAATATATGATGTGCTTAAAAAGGTTGATTCCAAGAAACCTTTCGCAATTAAACATATTTATAATGAAGAAGAATATTATATGTTCGACTCTGAGCAGACAAACTACGGTACCCTCAACGAAAAGCCCTGCCCTGGATACATCAACGACGGACAGTTTGATGCTTTGGTTGATAATGGTGATGTGCTCGCTATGTTCACAGGTCACGACCACACTAATGCATTCGGTGTAAGAAATCAGAATATTGATATTTACACTTCACCTATGACACGTTATAAGGGTTTGGCTTATACCACTCAGTACGGTTATCGTGTGGTAGAAATTGATGAAAATGATACTTCCTCTTACAACACAAGAGTTGAACGTCTTTTCGATGTTTTTGATTTTGGTTATATCAAAACCGCAAAGGATAACGGCGATAAATATTCCGGAAGACTTGCTTTTGAACTTGCAGTAAAAGGCGCAACTCAGAAGGCTTATATGAAGGTTTATCAGTCATTGGTAGAACTCTTTACCGGCAGAACCGTTACATATCCTGATTATCAGTAAATTTTCATAAACCAAAGCTCCTTGTTTCGGCAAAGACCGATCCAAGGAGCTTTTTGCAATTGGTTGTTTTTTTGTATAGGGACGGCGCTGATATTATCTGAATTCGATTACTTTTTCTATTGCATCGGCTATTGTTTTATGACCGAGATTGGTAGGGTGTATTCCGTCAATAGCCAATTTGTCCGGAGTGATTGTTTTTTGAGCATCGTCAAAAACAGCCTGTAAATCAAGAACTGAAGCACCGTGCTCAATAGCAATGGATTTAAGTATTTCTCTGTATTCATCAAGTTTTTTATGAAAGGGAAGTTTTTCTTCCACAGAATCAATCATAAACGGCATCAGATAAAGAATCTGAGTGTCAGGCAATTCTGTTTTAATTCTTCTATAAATCTCACGTATATGCGGTTCCATGGGCCTTAAAAGAGGTGGATACTGTTCAGGGACATAGTTTTCCCAGGCATCATTAACGCCGATTAACATAATAAGTACATCGGGTTTTAGGTTGATGCAATCAGTTGTAAGTCTATCATAAACATGATATGTACGGTTGCTTGCAATACCTTTAATTTTTACGTCTATATCTTTGCTGTATTTTTTGAATCTTTTTTTCAGCTGCAAAGCGTAAATGTTGTTTCCTTTGATTGAAAACATTTTGCTGCGGTTGAATTTTATATCTGTTATACTGTCACCTAAAAACAGAATTTTACTTTTTGGGTTTAAAATAATTTTATCCATATAATAACCTCGCAAATAGATTTTGTATATATTATTTATTCTTCAAGTAAAGAACAAAAATCCACATAAACACCAGCTGTCCAACCCATCATAGCAGGGGTTTTATATTCTTTGTTGTGGGAAACTTCGCCTGTTGTGACATCATATTTTTCCCATAAATTTCCCGTTGCTTCAAAGACTTTTTCCACTAAGCTCTTATATTTCTCTGCAATACGAAGAGCATCTTCACGATATCCGTAACGCAAAAGGCCGTGTACAACAATATACTGTAAGCAAGCCCAACCGTTGGGGTAGTCCCACTGCAGACCGAATAAATCATCTCTTTTCTCACAGCAGGCAACACCGAAATCTTCTTCGATTTCGGATAAGAGTTTTACAGTGAGTTCAGCCTGTGCCGGGGTGCAGACACCTGAAAATAACGGATAAAACTGTGCAATTGATATAATGTCGGTTTGCTTGCCGTCAATAAAATTATAATCACAAAAAGCACCTAAGGTATCATTCCATAAGAGCTTTGTCATACGGTCTCGTCTTTGTTTTGCTTTTTTAGACCAGATATCTTCACGGCCGTTTTTTAACTCTGCTGAAAAAAACACCATATCCTTTTCTATACCAAAAAGCAAAGCGTTCAAATCCACCCAGGTGTAGTTATAGCAGTCAAGTCCCATACGACTGTTACAATCCCAACCGCTTTCGGCGAAGGAAAACATAGCCTTGCCGTAATTTTTTGCGGTGGCTTCGTCATCTGGCTTTTCAATATTAAAACGTTTGCATAAAACTTCGTTGAATTGCATCAGCTCATCATATGTAAACTTACCGTAATATCTGTTGAGACCGCAGGGAGTCTGTCTTTCATTTTCCCAGAATTCATATTCCTTTTCCAGAGCCTTATAGCATTGATCCAGCCATTGAGCATCTCTTGTTTTTTCATAAATACATCTGACCATTTGTGAGAGAAAGGGCGGTTGTGAACGGGAAAGATAGTATGTGCGGTTGCCGTTAGGTATAAAACCGTATTTATTTATCAGATAACACATATTATCTACATTGTTCTTAGCTTGTAACAAATGCCCTGATTTAATCAGACCGATATTGGTAAAATAAACATCCCAATAATACATCTCCTGAAAAGAGCCCTCGCAACAGGGTACAGTGTAGGGATAAGGGAGACCGATTAATGTGTCGTTATCTTCTGTAAAATGGCGGGTAGTATTATTCCAATTAGTCTCTATATATTCTTTTACATTCATAATTTTCACCTTAATTAATCCTATTTATATGATTATATCACATTCAAATAAAAAATGCCATCCTTTGCATAGTGCTTATAAAAAAACAACTTCTGCCGCTTCTGACAAGAGGACGGTTTTTACATTGATTTTTATACCGCTTTTTGTTATAATGACTTTAAAGATAAATAGAGAGGGTTGATGAGATGAAATCATCAGTAAGTAAGAAAGTAATAACTTTGCTTTTTTTCGTTGTTGTTTTGTTGGTACTTGTATTGCCTCAAAGTGGTGGAGAAATTTCTGCTGCGACAACTAATAAACAAACAGTAAAAAGCTCTACTCTTCAGTCGGGCAAGCAGTTTACGCTGATGAATATGCCTTATAACGGTGTCAACAGTATTATCAGTACATATAAAAATCAAGATCTGACTGTAAGATGTATTCAGAATTTCGGTTATACCCCTGACGGAAAATATATCTTTACTATAGGTGAGTGTAACGTTTCAGGTGAAAAGTATGGTATGCTTACGCGCTGTGCTGTGCCATCAAAAGTCGGTGAAAATGCTCAGGCACTGTCTCAGGAGGTTGTTGTGCTTGAAAAATTCGGGCATAGTGATGTTATGGCTGTTACTCAGGATGATTTATCAAAGCAGGTGTATAATCTCTGGGTATCATGCAAACCAGGTAGTGACGGATACGGACGTCAGATAGCCCGACTCACATATAAAGTCGATAAGGCGGGTAAGGGCAAAATTGCGAAAACCGTTTACATTAGCGGTTTTGAAAAAACCAATGTTTCAGGCGGTAAGTCGGGATATTACACCAATAAGCTTAAGGCCGAAAAAATCCATTGTGCCGTTGACTCTGAAAGTAATCAGATTGTTTTCAGATTAAAACTTGAGGGTTCAAGCTGTTATTATCTCTCATATAATCTTAAAAACATCAACTCTGCACTTAATTCTGTCAAAGATAAAGGTACTTTTGACATTGGTACTAAGCCTAAGTGGCAGAATGCAAGGGTAGTATGCAATCTGACACCTTTATGTACTTTCCAGAGTTTTGATGTAGAGGGCAAAAGCATATATATTATAGGTGGTCATTTTGGCCTTGGTGCTCAGATTTATGCTTTTGATTATAAAACTCAGAAAGACGGAAAAATTAAAGAACAGAATATAAAAACCACTTCGGATCTGTCACGTATTGTAACTCTTGATGCGGTGATTAAAATTGACGATGCCGACTATGATAAAAACTATCTTGAGGTTGAAGGCTTCAAGGTGGAAAAGTCAGGCAAGAAAACCTGCTGCTATGTGTCATTCAACTGCTCCGGTCCTAATATGCGTAATTCGGTCAGTGTATATAAGTTTGCGTTGAAGTGATGGGGGATAGTATTATGAAAATTTTATCAAGAGTATTAATTATGATTTTCGGTATCAGTCTGCTGTCACTTTATTTTGTATCAAGCAGTGCTTCCACAGACAAAATTAAGTTAGATAGAATTGAACTTGCAGAAGAGACTTTCATATATAGCGGTGAAGAATGTAAGCCGGAGTTTACTGTTTATGATATTTACGGTGACATTGTTACCGATGACAATTATACCTATGAATATATAAATGCAGTCAATGCCTCTGATGCTAAAACCTGCGTCTATGTCAAAGCTGATGAAGACAGCGATTATACGGGTAATCTTAAAGAGTACTTCAGTGTAAATCCTGCGTCGATACAGATGGTTACAGTGTCTGAAATTGATGACTACGTTTATAATGGCAAAGCGGCCAAGCCTTTGCCGGAGTTGACTTATAATGGAAAAACACTCATAAAAGGCAGCGACTATACTCTTACCTATGAAAACAATGTAAATGTGGGTGAGGCTTCGGTTGTTATTACGGGTACCGATAAAAACTTTACCGGTACCAGGACTGTTAAGTTTAATATTAAGCCTATATCGATATCTCACTATGAAATGCAGGTCAGTGACAAGACTTATACCGGCAGTGAAATAACACCGAAATTCAAGCTTGTATACAACGGTCAGACTCTCAGTTATACGAGATATACACTGTCTTATGAAAACAACATCAATGCAGGCACGGCTACAGTAACAGCGACGGGTATAGGTAACTATGGCGGAAGTGTCACGGCTGAGTTTGAGATTTTGCCCAAGAGTACCAAGCCTAAAATACAACTCGCCCAGACAAAGTTTATCTATGATGCGACGGTGAAAACTCCTGAAGTGGCTGCGGTTACAATCGGATCAACAGACATACTTCTTGACTCTTCAGAGTATGAAGTTGAGTATCAGACCGGTAGGAAAAATGCGGGTACCTATAGTGTAACAGTTACCTTAAAAGGCAATTACTCAGGTCAGGCATCCAAAAACTTTGTCATTGAGCCTCAGAGTATGAAAGAGGCAGAGGTTAAGCTTAGCAAAAGAACATATACTTACTCAGGTAAAGAGTGCAAGCCGGGTGTAACAGTTACGGTAAATGGCGTGACTCTTAAAAAAGGCACTGACTATAAGGTTACATATTCGGATAATAAAAAGGTAGGATATGCAAGTGTGCGTGTTGAAGGTGTAGGAAACTACAAATCCAAATCAGAAAATGTGAAGTTCCTGATAAGAAAGGATATCCAGAAATTTGTTGTTACACCGAAAGCTGACAGCTTCAAAATATCTTACAGCAAACTTAAGAATGCTGCGCAGACTCTCACGGCATCAAAGACTATGAAAATCACTGATTATGTGGGAGATATAACTTATAGTATCGGCTATGTTGCAGGCAGAAAATATTTCAGTATAAATCAGAACAACGGCACTATCACAGTTGCAAAGGGTACACCTAAAGGTATCTATAATCTCACTCTGAAGCTCTGTGCTGAAGGTGATGATGAACATATGGTATGCTACCGTCTGGTAGATATCAATATCAAGGTCGCATAATAAGATACATACAAAAAGCACGACTCTTCTGAGCCGTGCTTGAATTTTTTATTTTTCGTTGAGCATATCGAATGCAAGAGTGACACTCCAACCATAATCTCGGATTGTCTGATACTTAACTCTGAAATCGTAAGGTTCATATACCTTGCCTTTTCTGTTGAAACAATAAGGAGGTATGCGGTTTTCGCTGTCATAGAACTCGAAAATTGTACCTGTACGATTGTACCACTCATTGATGATACTGAGAGTCTTTGACTTGAGTTCGTTTGACAAATCAATGTGACCATAGTCCTCAAGGCCTTTGGCAATCATATAGTTATAGTTGATCCATACGGGGCCTCGCCACATATCCGTACCAAAGGTTGAATCTTTTTTTGATATGGTCGGTATGGGGAATTCTGTACCGAATTCTTCGGGATTCATAAGGTGCTCGATGAGCTTTTCACTCTTATCATTACTGCATACACCACTGAAAACTGTCAGAAAAGATGAAACTGACTGTACCTTATGTAAACAATTGTTTGTAATGTCGTAATCATAATAAAAGCCTTCTTCTTCACACCATAAATAGCCGTTTATATGATCTTTTATTCTTTCGTACCAACTGCCGAAAAGGTCAGCGTTTTCTTTATCACCAAGCTCGTCAGCTATCTTTTTCATAAACCTTGCTTCGTTTGCCATATAGCAGGAAAAGTCAATAGCATAAAGGTCACTGTCAGTGTCAAATCTCGGTGAATTATCCATTCCCGATTCGTCGCAACGATTGTTAAGCTCAGGGTTAGTATGCCAGGAATAAAGTTCTTTTTCGGTCTTTCTTCGGTTATTCTGACACCACAGAAGAAATTTCTTGTTGTTTTTCAAAACAGTTTTCAGAAACTCTTTATCACGGCTTTTTTCATAAACAATCCACGCACCCCAGGCAATTACGGGAGGCTGAGTTACATCTGAAATGTATTCAGGTCTTGCCATATGAGGAATAAAACCATCTTGTTGCTGCACATCAAAGAGAGCAAGTATAAGATTTTCAGCAAGCTTACTGTCAAGGTGTCTGTGTCCTATAGCATGGAAAACTGAATCCCATAACCATATATTTCTGTGTGGTAAACGGTCGGGTGTAGACCATATTCTTTTTATGTTACCTTCGGGGGAATAGAGCTGACTCCTCATTACGCTGATGCATTTAGCATACAAGGGAGCATACTCATTGTCGGCATCGAGAGACTTCTCAAAAGGTGCTTCTTTCTGCTGCTTTAAGATATCTATATCAAGGGATATACCCTTTTTACAAAGTGAGATGACTTTATCTTCACTGTCTGCATAGGCGAAAGCAAACTTGCCGTCACATCTGAGCAAAGCCGTATACTCACCATCATCGGTGTTGTGTATCTCGATGTCACCTTTTTTGATAAGCTCATACTCACCGCCAAGGCTGACAAATACGCCGGGAATGTCATCGCACTCACCAACAATGAGATGTCTTTCGGCAAATATCATACTGACATCGCCCATACGGGTGCCGAGAATAATCATATCTGAGGTGACTGCTTTGAATTCGGGAGCGAGAAATTTATTCATGTCGCCGAAGTAAAGGGTACGTCTGCAGATAGTATGAAATATCACACCTATTTTATCTCCTGTGAGTGTACCTGTCAAATCACCGTTGAAGTGTGATTCGCCATCAAGGGCGGAGAAAGCAAAAAGCTGTCCCTGACCCCATTTATCTGGTATCATTTGAATTCCTCCTAACTTGAGTCAACGGAAAGGGGATAGCTCTGAGCTTATCCCATATTCTGATCTTTAAGTACCTCATAAGCCACATCTGGAATATCTGTGATAAGTCCGTCAGCGCCTATGCCTTGTAAAAACAACATTTTTTCCGTATCATTTATTGTCCAGTAGTGGACTGCGATATTGTTTTTGTGAGCAAAATTAATAAGCTTTGGAGTGCCCATATTTGCAATGTATTTATCCGGTGGAACCTGCAATACATCGAATTTATAATATCCGTCAGGTCTGTCAATGTTGAAAATAGAATCAAAGAACAGGCCTGCTGCCTCCATGTTATAAGCCGAGCGATACAAGTCCGGATAATTTTCTTCAAGATATAAAATTACATCCTTGTTGAATGAAGCAACAATTACTTTGTCGAGAAGATTCATATCACTCAAGATTCCGTAAAGAATATCTGCCGCCTTTAATCCTGCTTCGCCACTGTCTTTAATTTCAATGCTGTAGTAATATCCACCGTAGCTTTCAACATAGGTCAAAGCATCTTCTGCAGTCAACACTCTTAGATTGTCAGGTATTTCCTTACCGCGGAGTCCGTTGTAGGGTGTTTCACCGTCTGCATCTTTGAAAAATTCGCCCATATTAAGGTTATAAAGCTCTTCATAGGTGTAATCCTTGGGGTAATTCTCGGTTTTACCGAAATACTCGATGGCATTGCTTACTTCGTCAAGTGTGTCGTCGTGAAGAATAATGAGCTTTTCATCCTTGGTTACGCGCACATCAAATTCAAAGAAATCAGTTTTAAAGGTTTCTGAGTTTATACAGCCTTCAAAAGCCATCATAGTGCCTTGGGGGAAAAGTCTTCTTCCTGCACGATGAGCTAAAATCATAGTATCGCCAAGCTCTGTGACGTATTGGTTGGTTGTATCGTAAGACTCGGGTTTATCCTGCCACTGATGAGTAATAAGCTTATAAAAGCCGAAAACAAGAACTGCAAGAACAACCAGAGTGATCAATATTCCCTTTATGATTCTTATAATTAAGGACGGCTTTTTGTCTGTTGTTTTTTTCATAATTTTATCCTTTTGTTTCGTTTATACTGTTTCAAGGCTGGCTTTTGCTTCAGCTCTGATAATTTCAAGCTCAGCCATAATCTTTTCCTTACGCTTGCCGGTGAAGTTGTCGAACATCATAATGATACCAGGAATAAGGTTGCCTATAATGCCGGGGATGACAACGAGAAGGAAAATGCCGTGTAAGGTTTCGGGAGTCTGTACAGCTTCAACCATCTGATTGTCAATCATTTCTGCACTCTTATAGCCGATAAGTGCAAGACCTCCGTTGACAAGAAGTTCTTTCCAAAGGTCTGCAATTCTTGATACCATAGTACTGAAAGCGAAAACCATACCCTCGTTACGCTGTGCAACACCATACTTTTTATAGCTCTTCCATTCCATATAGTCTGTTGAGTCTGCAAGTAATACTCGCTTAGCTGCACTCATACCTGCATTGGGAAGACCGCCTATAGCGATAAGGATACCGACAATCCAAAGGTTACTATAACCCATAATGAAAAGAAGAATGTAACAGATACCTGTGAGCATATAGCCTGCAACAACGATATCTCTTGATGAAAGCTTTCTGCCAAGGAAGGGTACTGAGAAAAGACCTGCATATGAAAGAGCAGATGAACCCATTTCAACATAAGCCTTCATGCCATATTTGTTAAGTGTCTGCTTGTAGAAGAAAGGAAGTGAGTTGTAGCATACTCGTCTTACAGACTCGATACAGTTGCAAAGGCAGAGAAGAAGCAGGGGTCTGTTGAGAAGAATGAGTTTATAGTCGATTTTGATTTTTTTGTCATCCTTGGGAGGAAGAACGATATTTCTCTCTTTAAGGGTCATAGAAGGTATAAGCATAGTGATAAGACCCATAATGCCGAAAAGAAGTGCAACCGAGAAGAAAGCCCATTTCTCTGAGTTGTAGTCGCCACCGCGAGCTTCAATGATGATGGGTACAAGCCAGCCGGGGAACATTGAGCCGAGAGTTGAAGCAACCTGAGCTACGGTGTAAAAGTTCTTTCTTGATTTTGCATTGGGTGTCATTCGTACTGAAAGAGTTGACAAAGCTACATCATAAAATGTATCTGCGATATTGAAAACAAGATAAAGCACAAAGCTCCAGATAAGATTAAACATCAATGAGCCTGAGGGCACAACGAAAAGAAGTACCGATGCAAGAGTGAAAGGAATGGCAGAAGCCATCATAAAGTTTCTTGCGTTACCCTTGCCTGAACGGTTGTTGTCGAGCATAACACCGACAATGGGTGCTATAAGGATATTTACTGCAGTGGTGGTCGACTTCATAGCAACCATGTGACTTGACTTAAGACCCATATAGTCATACATAAACTGGTCGGTGTATGTGCTTACGGAGTCCTGACCCATACAGTTACCAAAAACACCTGATACATAACCCATTTGCTCTTTGAAAGCTACATCCGGGTTATCCATAAATTTCTGAAGTTTTTCTTTTAATTTTCCCATTTTTATTCTCCTTTTATTTCTATAGTTTTTTCTATAAATTCCGATTGTACGCCGTAAGCAGTTTCAGCGCAAATCTTAATTACATATTTGCCTTCCGGTAGTTTGCCGAGTTCTGTTGTCATTTTTTTCTCGGGGGTATAAAGATAATATGACGGCACAGTTTTGCCTTTGGCAACAAGATTGCCTTTTTCATCGTAAACACAGACTCTGTATATAAATACGGGTGTACCATCGGTGCTCTCGGCTTTGGGGTACTCTGCCGAAGAGATGCCCTTTGTATGCGTAACAGTAATTTCTGCGTCGTCTGAAAACTTAGGTGCTTTCGAGCGTAACTTCTGCTTTTCAGGTGTGTAATCTCTGTTGTTTTTGTCTGCTGGATTTTTCAGATAGTATTCGCAGAGGATTTCTTCTGCAAGACAGTCAATGCCTAAAATATGAAGATTGCTGTCTTTGTCGGCTTCAACTATCAGGAAGTTACTGCAGATTTCGCAGGTCGGGGGATGTACTTTTCTTTCATCATCTACCGTAAGCTCTGTGTATTTAAGGGATCCGGTGCCTATTGCAGTAAAATCACCCTGCCACAGTGAGCGGGGATCATTTACGGGATAGTGTGAGTGACCTGAGAAATCCACAACGTTAGGATATTTGTTAAATACTCCATTAAAGAATCTGTTGCCCCAACCGTCAAAATCACTGCTGCCGTAAACTGTATTTTTTACATGCTCGTGATGTATAACAAAAACAGGCTTATCCGGAGTGTCGCCTACAGCCTTTTTAAGCTCTTTTTTCAGCCACAGCTTCTGCAGGGGTGAATAGTGTTTATGAGGCAGAGATCTGCAGGTGGAAAGACCTATGAAATGATATCCGTTTATAACTCTGTGAAAGTCAGTTTCCTGACCCGTCAGACTTCTGTAATGAGCAAGAGACTTCTTTTTCATTGTGATGGAGTCGTGACCTTTAGCGACGGTGCACAACATTTTTAAACCTTTATCTGATGCGTAGTTATAAATTTCTTTAAAAGAGGCGAACTCATCTGCTTTTCCTTTGTTTGTGATGTCGCCGGCAATAAAGAAGTTATCAAGCTTATTATAACTCTTATCTTTTTGTGCAAAGGTAAGTGAAAAGTCAACGGATTTTTTCAGTCTTTCGTATCCTGGACTGCCGACACCCTCTATATGAGCATCACTGCAGATAGCAAAACGGAATGCAGGTATAAAATTGTTCTTCATATTTTAATCACCTCACTGGAATAATATGCTAAGGGCAAAGAGTGCCTGAGCGGCAAAGTATGTATAAGAAACAGCATAATGCAGTATCTTTGGCCGCTTTACTCCGCCTTTGCCGACACCAATCATAATGTCAGATGCGAAGAACATGGAGCCGCCCCATATAAGACACAGACCAAATGCAAAACTTCCTGCGCTCAGAGCTACAGCACCTTTGACAATGGCACAGGCAAAAGAAAATATCAGTACCGGTGCATAAATCATAATCATTTTCTTTTTGCCTTTTAAGCGAAGTTTTGCCTTGGCAAAAGCAAAAATCATAGCCGTGATAGTCAAGGTTGTACCAAGCACTGCCCATATGTGAGACGCAGCATTGTAGTTCCCTATAAAAAGGAAGGTAACACTGTAAACTATATGTCCCAGCGCAAAAAACACAGCACCCAAGGGGAAGAGCTTCTTAGATTTGTATTCTAGGAAAAAGTCTCCGAGAATACCGAAAACAAGTCCGCTGAGCATCATAACTGAATATTCTGTGACTGAGCCAAAAGAAACAGCAGAAAGAACACCTGTAATAAGATAAAGGAAGGCACTGAGCATTTTTAAGGGGAAGCCGTATTTTTTTGAAAGTCCCGATTTCTGTGATATTACAGGTAGTGTCATCGTAATCACAGAAAAAATTAATGCTGATGTTTTCATTAGTCGATATTATAGTCTGTGAGATAAGCTTTTGTGTTATTTACCATCTTGTTAAAGAGCTCTTTTGCATCACTGAGAGAGCAGGTAACGAGAGGATCATTTGCAAATACTTCGAAAATTCTGTCAAGATTTCTTTCGGCAATAGCATCTGAAAGGATCTCCTGCTGAGTGCAGATACGTGAAATAAGAGGATAGATTTCCTTAGGAATATCACCTGCAACTACGGGAGTTACTGTGCCTGAAGTGAATGAAGCATTTGTCTCAACAACAGCTCCGAGAGGAAGATTAGGAATCTGACCTCGGTTGGGCAGATTTACATTTGTTACAAAGTCACCTAGACCGAGAATAGCTCTCATCTGCTTTACTCCTTCTTCGCCTGTGAGTTTGAGCTTAATTTCTTCTTCACCGCTTAAAAGACGCTGACTTTTAGCAAGTCTCTCTTTAAGCTCGTCTTTTCTTGACCATACAGGTGTGAGATGGAAGAGCATATCTTCAACTCTGTCGTTATTTTCGAGATACCATTTGCCCTCGCAGAATTCTGCAAGGTGTCTGTCGCCTGCTGCTGCAATATAGCCGAAGCGTCTGAAAAGATCAATCTTAACCTTATGAGCATTGCCGTGGAAGCTCTTTAGCCACTCGGGGTCAACATATTCCTTGCAACCGTCTTTATACTTTTCGCAGAACTGCTTGTAGTACGGGAAAAGATCAATATTTCTGTATGTAGCCTTTGTCAGCCAGGTGAAGTGGTTTACACCAATGGGGTTAACCTTGATTTCTTTTCTCTTTACATCTTCATTGAAGAGTACACTTGCCATCTTAGCCAATACATCCTGAGTGCCGAAAACCTCGTGACAGCAACCGAAAGCTTTTATTTCGGGGAAAACTCTGTAAAGAGTCTTTACGCAAAGAGTCATAGGGTTAGTGTAGTTGATTACCCAGGCATCAGGTGAATATTTCTTGATATTTTCAGCGATTTCTTCAAACATCGGAAGAGTACGCATAGCACGGACAACACCGCCGGGGCCTGTTGTATCACCTACTGACTGATAGATGCCGTATTCTTCGGGGGCGTGTACGTCGCTTTCCATTTCATCAAAGGTGCCGGGTAAGATTGATATGATAACGAAGTCAGCACCTGTGAGAGCTTCACCGATTGTCTCAACTGCCTTGTACTCCCACTTTGATGTTGCATCGGGGAGGCTGTTATATTTGTTACCGATAATTTCGTTGGCTTTTGCAGCTTCAAAGTCGATATCATAAAGCTCAACTCTACCGCTCATATCGCCTGCTGTTGCAAGGTCGCTCATAAGACCCCAGGCCCAACCTCTTGAGCCACCGCCGATATAGGCGATTTTTACGTCTTCTGCTTTGTTGTTAATATATTTCATAGTGAAACTCCTTTACTGATGATTGAAAATTCTTTCGGCAGTATATGTGCCGTTTGCCTTGATGTTAAGCACGGTGCAACCCTGAATCCACTCGTTTTCGGGTGCGTCAAACTTGCTTGACATATTGTATGCGGCGTAGCCTGAGGGCTGCATATATGAAAGGAGAATATCCTCATACATAACACCAAAGTTGTTTACGTGGTCATGGCCGAAGTAAACAGCTTGAGCACTGCCTTTGTCTATCATAGCGTCAATGAGACCTGAGTCAAATCCTGATTCGCATACGCCCTCTCTCTTTTCGCCATAAAGGAAGTCCTCATCTGTATATTCTCTTTCAGCCTGATAGGGAGGGATGTGTACAACAGTGATTGATCTGAACTTGCCGTATTCGCTTTCAAGGGCATCGTGCTTTGCCTTATACCACTCAACCTGAGATGTCTTAACACCGTCATAAACATCGTCTGGGTCTGTTACACCGTATTCAGCCTTGCTTTCGTCAGTCATATAGTCGCCTGTATCCATAAGGAAGAAAACCTCTCTGAGACTATCGTCTGAATTAAGAATGTTGATTGTGCAGTTGCCGTTACCGTCAACATCTGCAAGGCCTTTTCTTACAAGACAGTGGTCATAGCCTGAGAATAACTCGATAACCTTTGCTCTGTCATATGAGAGGAAGCCGTCACCTTCGTGATTGCCGAGAACTGTAGCCCAGTACACACCGAGATTTTCAAAAAGCTCAGCAAGCTGAACATTTCTTTTTTTGTTAAAGCCGTATGTAACGTTGTCACCACCTAAAATAACAAGGTCGGGATTTTGCTGTTTTATGTTTTCAATCATATAAGTGAGGGTGATGTTGTCAAGATCTTTGTCGCCCTTAAGGTGAGTATCGGTGAACATCACAACTTTGAATTTACCGTCATCATTCTTTCTGATGGTGACGCTGTCTTCGGTTTCAGAAACGATTTCAATATTGCTCTGGATCTTTTCAAGTGATGAAATGTCATAAGCTAAGCCCTGATTGCTCTTATAGAGAATAAAACCGCCTGCGCCTATGATAGCCACTAATAATATGGCGACGATTGCTTTTAATGCTGTTTTCATAAGTATACCATTCCTTTATAAATATAGTTACTATAATAATACATCTAATTTGTTATATTTTCCTTGAATATTTTGATTGATTGAAAGGGATTTCTTGACTTTTTTGATGCAGGGTGGTATTATCGTGAGAGAAGGAGGGTATAGAGTATGAGTCATATCAAGTTTGACCCCGATGAAAATTTTTACTTTCATCATGGTATGAGCAAAAGAGTAGCAGAAACCGGTACCTCTTGGCCACACTATCACTCGCTGTATGAGATATATTTTCTTCTTGAGGGCAATTGCACATATATAATTGACAACAGGGTTTACAATGTCCGTTCGGGGGATATAGTCATCATACCTGACGGTATCATACATCACACCAAATATGATGACATCAACCATACTAGAATACTTATAAATTGCTCTGAAAAGTACATTCCCGACTCCCTTCTTCCGGGACTATTGTCAGGAATATATCTTTACAGAAATCCCTTTGTCACCGATGAGGTAAAGAGGATTTTCAAAGCTGTTGAAAATGAGTACAAACTCAAGGATAAGCACTCTGATGAGATAATATCCTGCCATACTCACTCACTGTTTTATCTGCTTATGAGAAATGCCGGTACTTGTCTTGATATTGATAACGGCAACAAACTTATAGAGCAAGCTGTAGCCTACATAAGGGAGAATTTTTCGGCTGACATTTCTCTATCTTCACTTGCTAAAAAGTTCAGCGTGAGTCCCGAGCATTTTTCTAGAATGTTTAAAAAGGAAACGGGTCTGGGATTTTCAAAATATCTTAATTCTCTCAGACTACAGTATGCTGAGCAACTGCTGAAAACAGCTGAAGATATAAACATTACCCGTGTGGCGGAAAACTGCGGTTTTGAAGACAGTAATTACTTTTCAAAAAAATTCAAGGAAGTATACGGTATATCGCCTAAAAAGGTGCAAAAGCAAAATAAGCCTGAAACGATATCAAAAAAGTAAAGGAATTACCTTTGATTTGTCAAAATATTTAAGGAAAATACAAAAAAATAGATGTACAATAATCTCGTATATGCTATTCAAAGTAAAGGAGCTGTAACAATGGCACATTTTATTTATTCCGCATTCTGCGATGAATCAGGAGAATCAACTATCGGCGGTCAGATGGCTGCTTGCAAACTCAACGGAATTACACATATGGAGCTTCGCGGTTTCGGCAAGTCTCTGAATATAAACAATCTCTCTGTGGCTCAGGCTGAAGAAATGAAAGCAGAGATTGACCGTGAGGGCATGAAGGTTTCTTCAATCGGTTCAGGTTACGGTAAAATCAACATCAAAGAGGATTTTGAGCCTCACTTCGAAGCTTTCAAAAATACTGTAGAGGTTGCGAAAATCCTTGAGGCAAAATATATCAGACTTTTCAGCTTTTATTTCAGCGAGGGCGACTCATATGAGCAGTACAGAGATGAGGTTATACGCCGTGTGAAAGCGATGACTGACTATGCAAGCGAGCAGGGACTTGTCTGTTGCCACGAAAATGAAAAAGGTATCTATGGTGACAATGCCGAGCGTTGTCTCGATATTCTCAAGTCTTGCGACGGAAAGCTCAAGGCAGTTTTCGACCCTGCCAATTTTGTGCAGTGCGGAGTCGATACTCTCAAGGCATATGAACTGTTAGAAGATTACATAGAGTATTTCCATATCAAAGATGCTCTTTATAAAAACAGCGAAGTTGTACCCGCAGGTCAGGGCGATGGCAATGTTGAAGAGATACTCAGAAGATTTGACAAGCATAAGAAGGCGGTCATTCTCTCACTTGAACCTCACCTCAAAGTATTTGAAGGTCTTTCCAACCTCGAAGCAAAGGGCGAAAGTTCCAGAGAAATGAAAGTGAACACTTTTGCAAGTCACGCTGAATCTTTCAAGGCTGCCACTGACGCGATGTATGAGGCAGTTGATAAGGTTCATCCTATCCGTTTCGGTATAATCGGTATGGGTAATATGGGTACATCACATGCAAAGAGCATACTTGCAGGTAAGGTGCGAGGTATGAGGATTACTGCAGTGGCTGATATAGAGCCTGCAAAGCTCGAGTGGTCAAAGGCAAATCTTCCTTGGGCAAAGCTTTACAATTCAGGCGATGAGCTTCTTGAAAGCGGTGACGTTGATGCGGTTATCATCTGTACACCTCACTATTCACACCCTGAGCTTGTTATGAAAGCTCTTGCAAATGGCATACACGTAGTATCAGAAAAGCCTGCCGGTGTATACACTAAGCAGGTACGCGAAATGAATGAGTTTGCTGAAAAGCAGGACAAGACATTTGCTATGATGTTCAATCAGAGAACTAACTGCGTTTACAGAAAGATAAAAGAAATAGTTGACAGCAAGCAGTATGGTGATATCCGTCGTGTGAACTGGATTATCACTGACTGGTACCGCACACAGGCTTATTATAACTCAGGCGGTTGGAGAGCTACATGGGTCGGTGAAGGCGGCGGTGTACTGCTTAACCAGTCACCCCACCAGCTTGACTTATGGCAGTGGATATGCGGCATGCCATCTAAGGTGCGCGCTTTCTGCCACGAGGGTAAATGGCACGATGTTGAAATTGAAGACGATGTTACAATTTATGCTGAGTATCCTAACGGGGCAACAGGTGTGTTTGTAACATCAACAGGTGACTTCCCGGGTTCAAACAGACTGGAGATTACTCTTGACAAAGCAAAGCTTGTCTGTGAAAAAGGCGAGAAAATCACTCTCTATGAGCTCGAAGAATCTTTAAGCGAAAACATAGTAAGCTGTGAAAACGGCTTTGCCACTATACCCTGTAAAGAAATTGAAGTTGAAACAGACGGCATAAATGACCAGCATCCCGGCGTGCTCAATGCTTTTTCTGATCATATTCTCTATGGCACACCTCTTATTGCTGAGGGTACTGAGGGCATTAACGGACTTATGATTTCCAATGCGGCTCATCTTTCATCCTGGACAAATGAGACTGTTACTCTGCCTATAGACGAAGATAAATTCTACGATCTGCTTATGGAAAAGGCTTCTAAGTCAAAAGCAAAGGAAAACGTTGTTTCAAAAGTAACTGAGGATATGAGCAGTACATTTTAAATTTGAAATGAGATGGAATTATGAAAACCTTAAAACCTAAACTTAGCAGTGCCAAGTGCATAAAGAAAATCGAAAAGCCTGTTCTGACCAAGGATGATATACCTTATGACGCATCGCTGATATTTAATGCGGGTGTTGCCAAGTACAATGGCAAATATGTGATGGTCTTCCGTAACGATTACGGCCCCACAGAAAAGACATATCCAACGGTTCGATTCAAGACATCACTTGGCTTTGCAACAAGTGACGACGGAATCAACTGGAAAGTCAGTGACAAGCCTATCTTCGATAATAAAAATCTTCTGCCCGAGGATGAAATCAAAAGGCTTTATGACCCGAGAATCACAGTGTTGGACGGAAAACCTTATCTTTGTATGGCTATGGATACCCGTCACGGTGTACGCGGCTGCATTGCGGAAATCGATGATAATTTTGAGAAGATAAATATCATAAGTGCTTCAGCACCTGACAACAGAAATATGGTACTCTTCCCTGAAAAAATAAACGGCAAATATGTGCGTCTGGAGAGGCCTTTCCCCGTTTATTCAAGGGGTGGTAAAGACAGATTTGATCTGTGGCTTTCAACTTCTCCCGATCTTGTTTTCTGGGGTGAGACTGAGCTTGTGCTTGCTGTAGAAGACGTGCCTTATGCAAATGATAAAATCGGTCCTGCGGCACCACCTATTAAAACCGACAAGGGTTGGCTGACAACCTTTCACGCAGTAGATAAAAATGAACTCAGAAGAAAGAACGGTTGGGAGCGTAAGTGGAAGAAAAGATATTGTGCAGGTATTATGCTGCTGGATCTTGAAGATCCGACTAAAGTTGTGGGTATGAGCAAGCTGCCTCTTATTGCACCTGAGACTTATTATGAAACACAGACGGGCTTTCGTCGACATGTAATCTTCCCGGGAGGTATGATTCTCGAGGATGACGGCGAAGTAAAGATTTACTATGGTGCCTCAGATACTGTTGAGTGCCTTGCCACAGCGAGAGTAGAAGATCTGATAGCACTTTGCACAGAAAGCCGAAAATAAAATCAAAGCAGATTCTGCAGTTGACAGGGTCTGCTTTTTGTTATGGTAAGGAAAACGAACAAGAGACAATTGTTAACAAAATATTGACAAATTTATTTTAGGGTGATATACTATAAGGTGTATAACTTATAGAGGTAGCTAATTAAAAAATATTTGGATAGGAGATGTAAAATTATGGCTCTTTCAGATTTAGGCGTAAAACTCGGTAGTATGGTTTTCACCAGCATTGACCATTTTTCAAAAATTCCCGGTGAAACTCAGAGAAAGCTTCTGATGGACATTATCGATAAGAATAAAAATACAGAATATGGTAAAAAAATAGGTTTTGATCAGATTCATTCTCTTGAAGATTTTCAGAGAATAGTACCCCTTACAACATATGACGATTATGCAGACTATGTTGACCGTATGATCGACGGTGAAGACAACCTTATTATGGCTGCCAAATGTCACCGTTACTGCTCATCATCAGGTCCAGTAGGCAGACCCAAGATTCTTCCTAAATCAGGCAGAGACCTTTTCTATATGCAGTCAGTTGGTTTTGCTGCTACTCCCGCTTGTGCACAGCGTTGGTTCTCTAAAAAAGGTGTTAAATTCCCCAAACAGGTTGGTACGGTTGCAATTGTACTTACCGGTCATAAGATGAAAGACGGCAAAATGTGCAACGGTGCCGGTCAGGTACCCTTTACCTATCTCAAGCCTATTTCAGAGTTCTTTATGACAACTCCCAATGACTTTATGTATCCCGAAAATGAGGATGCTGTTGGCTCAACATATTTCCATCTTCGTTTCGCTCTTGAAAACAGAGATGTTACATATATCGGTTCAATGGTTGTAACTCTTCTTACAACTATGTTCGAGTTCTTCGAGAATAACTGGGAACTTGTATGCAACGATATCGAAAAGGGTACTATCGACCCCTCAATCAAATGCACTCCCGAGCTTCGCGAAAAGTGGGAAAAGAAATTCAAACCCAATCCCAAAAGAGCTGCAGAAATCCGCAAAGAGTGTGAGAGAGGCTTTGATACACCTGTTGCTCCCAGAATTTGGCCTAAGTTTATGTGGTCATACGGTATGGTTGGCTCAACTCTCCAGTTCTATGTCAATAAGCTCAGAAGATATATCGGCGATGCTCCTATTCACAACATGGGTTATGCTGCTGCTGAAGGCTTTATGGCTATGCCCGTTGAGCTTAATGTAAACGATGCTGTTCTTATGCCCAAGTCAGTATTCTTTGAGTTTATTCCTATGGATGACCCTGAATGCGACAAGCTTCTCACTCTTGATCAGCTTGAAGAAGGCAAAGAGTACGAAATCGTTGTAACAAACTTCTCAGGTCTTTACAGATATAAGATTGAAGACGTTATCCGTATTACAGGCTTCTACAACAATACTCCTAAGATGGAGTTCCTTTACAGAAACAACCTTGCTATGAATATTGCAAATGAGAAGACAACTACTCAGATGGTTGACTGGGCTGCAGGTAAGGTTCAGGAAAAACTCGGCATTTCATTCAAGGGTTACAGCTTCTATGGTGATACAGATTCAGCTATTGTACGCTATATGCTTCTCGCTGAACCCGACGGTGATATTTCAGAAGATATGATTCCTGAGATTGAAAAGACTCTCGATGAGTTCCTCAATGAAAGTAACGAAAAGTACTTCAAGTACCGTCGTTGGAATATGATTGATATGCCTAAGGTATGTCTTCTCAAGAAAGATACCTATGCCGATTACAGAGAAATGCTCAAGAAGCAGGGTAAGGTGCTCAATCAGATTAAACCGGTTACGGTTATCAATACTGACGAAAGAAAAGACTTCTTCTTCTCACATATAGAAAAATAAAGGAGACCACAATTGATGTTCGGAAAGAAAAAAGACTTATCAGGCCATAAACTTTATGATATAACTAATTCACAGAACGGAATGTATCTTATGTTTAAATTCGGTCTGCATAAGCAGATGGTACAGATTCCGACTTCCGTCGCAGTTGATTATGAGTTGGATTTCGATTTGTTGCAGAAAGCTCTTGATATTGAATTACAGAGAAATGACAGCCTGAGAAACAGATTTACTAAACAAAAAGGCAAAGTTAAACAGTACTTCCTTAAAGAATGCTCTTATAAAGCTATATATAAAGAGTTTGCAAATGCTGAAGAACAGAATGCATTCTTCGGTGAAGATGCAATGAAGCCCGTATATTTCCTTAAGGGAGAAGTATACAGAATTTACTTTTTCAAGACAGCTGACGGTAACAGCGGTGTTTATTCTGTATTCTCTCACCTTGTGATGGATGCTCTTGGTATAGTCGGTTTCTATATGGACCTTTTCAGAGTTTATAAGGCTCTGCTCAAGGGTGAGGAGATGCCTCCGGCTCTTGATAGCTTTGAAGAACATGTACAGGCTGACCTTAAGCTTTCTGAAGATACTGTTAAAATGGCAAAGCATGAGGCTTTCTATAAGGACTACTTCCTTGAAAACGGTGAGCCTTATTATGCCGGTGTACACGGACATGAATATCTTGATGCTTACAGAGCTAAGAAAAAGAACCCTGATATAAGAGTTCCAATGGCTTACAATCCTCTCGAGGATAAGTGTGATATGATTATCAAGCATGTAAGCCCTGAGGATGCAAAGAAGATTTTCGACTTCTGTTTTGAAAACAAGATTTCACCCGAAAGTGTATTTGTAATGGGTCTTCGTTCTCACTGCTCAGCGGTCAACTACCGTATCGATGACGTTTGTATGATGACTGTCTGCAGTAAGCGTTCAACTCTTAAAGAAAAAAATATGAGCGGCTGCCTTGCAGAACCTCTCATTTTCAGATCAAAGCTCAGTGAGGAGCTCACTTTCAAACAGGCTCTGAATAAGCTTGTAAGCATCAGAACAAGTCTTTACAGACATCTCGCTTTCCCCTATACCAAAGCAAGAGATATGTCACTCAAGCTCTTTAACTTTGGTCCTATCCAGGGTGCGAATGCTATGATGTATTCATGGATTCCTCTGCCTATAGATGACAGTTTCCCGTTTAAGTTTGATTTCAAGACTTATAATCTCGGCAGATATTTCACCCCTATTTATACAATGACTATGCCCGACTCTAAAGATAAGGGTATCAACATTTACTATATGTACCGCGTTAAGCTTTCAACTCCGGAGCATATTGAAGCGCTTCACAGAAATACAATGAAAGTTATTCTTGACGGTATAGAAAATCCCGATATTACAGTAAAAGAATTGCTTGACGGCATTTCAGAATAAAAAAGGAGTGTTTATAACATGAAAAAAATTATCAGTCTCATTCTCAGCTTACTTATGATTTTCTCTTGCTGCGGTGCTGTTATGGCTTCAGCTGCAGAACCTCAGTATCCTCAGGTTTATGTTGAGGGTCTCGAGTCAAAGGGTGTTTTCTACAAAGAAGATACCAAAATGGAAAACCCTCTTTTCTTCCCCATTGACGGCAACAAATTATTCAGTGAATTGCTCAAATATGAACCTCTCCTCAAAGAAGCTCTTGCATCTCAGAATTCAGATCTTATTGCAGCATACCTTACAGAATGGATGCTGGCTTGCTTCGGTGATGTTGCTCTTGATAAAGACGGCTTCACAATGTCAGATAAGGTTATGGTGCCTGAAACAGAGCTTATCAAAGAAGCTAACGGTAAATATGTATTCAAGTATGACTGCCGTCTCGGTGGTGTTGACCTTGCTGTTGAACTTGCAGAATACATTGAAAGAGTCAAGGCAGATGCAAATGCAGATAAGGTAGAATTAGTTGCATCAAGCTACGGCTCAGCTCTTGTGCTTTCTCTTCTTAATGAGTATTCACCCACTATCAATGCAGATGCAAAGGTTGATACAGATATCCTTGACAGCATTGATTCAATACTTCTTTGCGTACCCTCAGCAAACGGTGTTGATTTTGCTAGTGAGCTTTTCAGCGGTGAAATCGACGTTAAGCCCGAAGCACTCAAGGCTTTCCTTGATGATCAGCTCAATGATTCAGAGATTTCAAATCTGCTTTCAACTCTCATCAAGACAGGTACCATCGGTGCAATTCTTGATAAAGCTCTTTTACCCTTTGTTAATGCTGCGCTTATGAACGCAGTAAGAAGTGTTGTTCTCAACGTATTCGGCACAATGCCCAGCATGTGGAGCTTTGTTGATGATGAACATTTCGTTGACGCTCTTATCAATGTTTACGGTGAAGACTATGCTGATCCCACACACGAGTATGCAGGTCTTATCAACAGAATTACATATTATCACAACAACATTCAGAACAAATCATATGATATTCTCAAGGCTGTTGAATCAGCAGGTCACGAAGTAAATATCATCTGCAAATACGGCGATCCCTCAATCCCCATCAGTAAAAAAGGTAATGTTCTCAGCGATGGTTTCGTTGCCCTGACTGAGGCTTCATTCGGTGCTACAGTATCTCTCAATCAGCAGAAGCTTCCCGCTGATTATAAGCAGAAAGCTTGTCTCGGTCACAACCATATGTCAGCTGACTGGTGTGTTGATGCTTCAACTTGCGCTTTTCCCGAGAATACATGGTTTATCAAAAATCTCTGGCACGGTACAAAGAGTGACGCGTACTTCACAATGATTAACGAAATCGTTTATAATGACATTAAGGTAAACGAATGGGAAAAATATCCTCAGTTCCTTGTAGTGCCTGAAGATAATGATAAGGCACTTGTTTCTCTCGCTGATTATATTGGAACTGAAAAAGAAGAGGTAAAAGAAACAACATGGCTTGAAGATTTCCTCGCATTCCTTAAAGGCATCATCCCCAGACTCATTGAGATGATCAAAGGTCTTTTCAATAAATAATTAAATAATACTGCCACCGGGTAGTGAATGTAATTAACAATCAAGCATTCGTCTGTGTATCGTTAGGTCTTTGAAGATACACATTCGGATGCTTTTTTGGAGGTAAGAATGAGTAAAATTCTGAACTACTTTACCAAAGCTGAAAAAATACTCTGGGTATCGTCGACACTGATGATACTGGCATCCTTTCTCATATCTCAGGACAGCGGTATTCTAGGACTTGTGGCATCGTTTATAGGAGTTACGGCACTGATACTCTGTGCCAAGGGTAACCCTGCAGGTCAGGTACTGATGATAATTTTCTGTTGTATATATACCTACATATCCTATACTTGTTCCTATTACGGCGAGATGCTAACCTATGCATGTATGTCTTTGCCTATGGCTGTGTTTTCGCTGGTCTCCTGGCTTCGCCATCCTTTCAAGGGCAACAAGACTGAGGTTAAGGTCAACCATATAAAAACTAAAGAGTATGTTTTTCTTGTGGTGCTTGATATTGCCGTAACAGTTGCTTTTTACTTCATACTTAAATATTTTGACACTGCAAATCTCATTTTCAGTACTATTTCCATTACTACAAGCTTCGGTGCGGCGTACCTGACAATGAGACGCAGTCCACACTATGCTTTATGGTATGCGGCTAACGATATAGTGCTCATAGTTTTGTGGATACTTGCCGCTATGAAAGATATATCTTATGTTTCGGTGATAATCTGCTTTGTGACTTTCCTTGCCAATGACATCTATGGTTTTATCAGTTGGAAGAAAATGCAGAAAAGACAAAGGGGATAAATATTTACAATTGAAAGAATTCAGACTATGATAAACAAAACAGACCCGTCAATGACAGGTCTGTTTTTGTATAGGGTTCATTTATTGTTCTATGATAGTTTTGATAATCTTTTTTATATCGAACTTTGGTTCAACGAAGAAAGATGTCAGCTTTCTTACGGGCTTGCTTGCAAGTATAAAAGACATCGGTATACCCGAGAAGCAGTAAGCTAAAAGAAGCCACTTGTTTGTGAGAACTCTGAGTATATCGTGGCCTGCATCGAAATCTCTGAGGAAAACGATGAAGAAAAGATGCAGTGCGTATACATAAGACGAGTTTGTGCCGATATATGAGAAGAAAGTTTTCTTTGAGGGAGTTACACCCATTATAACAAAGAAGAACAGGAAACCCACAGCGTATCTTGCGATGTTCATAAGGAACGCACCGAAAATAGTGGTGTCAACATCATTGGCGATAAAGCTGTAAACCTTGTTCATACAAAGAAGCTCGAAGGAAATATGCTTTGCATATTTGAGAGTAAGTATACCTGTTACGAGAATAACGGCAACGCTGATAACACGGAACCATATTTTTTTGCAGAAACTGAAGCTCTTGCCGTAGGTGTAGTAGCCAAAAAGGAAGAATGGGAGAAAGCAGAAAATTCTGTGGAAACCGCCGTAAAATGTGTGGGGGAGGAATCCGACTCCGAGACCGACAATAAGTGACAAGGGGAATGTCCACTTGTATTTGACGATGTAGGGACAAATAAGACTGTAGGCTGCAATTGTTATGAAGTACCACAGACCGAAGAGAGGTTTGAAGTAAGAGAATGGGTCGATGCTTCCTTTTGAATAATTAAGACAAGAGTAAAGAAGAAGCATAAGTGTCTGAAGCACTACATAGGGTACAACAAGCTTATTGATAACTGTTACCCAGTCGCCACGGTCGATTCTCTTTTTTGCGAAACGGCCTGAGATTATCATAAATGCTGGCATATGGAATATGTAGATGAATTTCTGCAGAGCTACAACCCAAGGGGTACTTGTGCTGAAAATGCCGTTGGCGAGATGGCCTACGACTACAGCGACGATGAGTATTGCTTTGGCATTGTCAAACCAATAGTCTCGCTCTTTTTTTATAAGAGGAGATGTTATCTGTGAAGTTTGTGACATAATGTGTCCTCCTGAAGCTATATTTCCTTAAAATAAATATGTTTTTTCGACATAATGTTATACTTATTATACATCTAACTTTGATTCGTGTCAATAATAAGAAAAAGGAAGAAAATGTATGCACATACCCTCATCAAAATCTCAGCTTGTGGAAATAGAAGATTTTTACACTGCCCTCGAAAAAAGCGAAAAGCAGGATCATATACGCTATAATGTGCAAGAGTGGCTCTATGTACCTAACGATTATAATGAGTACCGTTATATTCTCGGTACCAAGGGCGACAACCCTCTAATTTGTATCGGCATCAACCCCTCTACTGCGGCGCCCAATGACCTGGATAACACCCTTAAAAGTGTTGAGCGCATTGCTCTTGGTAATGGATACGACAGCTTTATTATGTTCAATGTTTACGCTCAGCGTGCCACCAAACCCGACGATATGGATGATGAACTCAACGAGAGGCTCCACAATGAAAATATGAAAGCTTTCGAATACATCCTTTCGCTTTACAAAGAAGAGAAACCTTCTGTCTGGGCTGCATGGGGTACTATTGTAGAGATGCGGCCTTACCTTAAAGGTTGCCTTCGAGAGATGGTTGATATTTCTTATAAGTACGGGGCAAACTGGTACTCATCGGGAGCTATCTCAAAGAAGGGTCATCCACATCATCCTTTGTACCTTAAAAAAGACAGCGGACTCGATGCTTTTGATATGGAAAGCTATCTTAAAATATTGAAATGATAAATTGATTTTTTATTAATGAAATGATATAATAGTACGAATAACCTTGGAGGTAATAGATATGATTAAGATTTCACCGTCAATACTTTCCTGCGACTATTCAAAAATGGGCGAGGAATTTGAAAATATGAAGCGTTGCGGAGCTGACTGGCTTCACATTGATGTAATGGATGGCCACTTTGTGCCCAACATTACCCTGGGTGCACCTCTTGTCAAGTGCCTGAGAAAATGTTCAGATCTCACATTTGATGTGCATCTTATGATAAGCGACCCGCAAAAATATATCCCAGACTTTATTAAAGCGGGGGCAGATGTTGTATGTTTCCACGTTGAGTCTGACTCTCCTGTGGAAGAAACCATTGATTTAATCAGGCAGTCGGGTAAGGTTGCAGCTCTTGCCGTGAAACCCGGCACAGCTATCGAGACAGTTTATCCTTATCTCGATAAGCTTGGTATGGTGCTTGTTATGACAGTTGAGCCGGGCTTTGGCGGACAGAGCTTTATGGCTGATATGATGCCTAAAATCAAGGCACTCAGAGCAGAGTGCGCAAGGAGAAACATCGACCTTGACATTCAGGTTGACGGTGGTGTTTCACTTTCAACTGTTGAGACAGTTGCCGAGGCAGGTGCGAATGTACTTGTTGCCGGCTCTGCTATTTTCGGCAGTGATGACCCAAAAGAGACTATCTCACTTCTCAGAGAGAAGGCCTCCAAGTATTTTTAATGCATTCGAGTCTATCAGACAGTTGAAAGCTTCACGGGTTTTGTCATTATAAGTGGTATAGTCAAGACTTTTAAAAGCAAATTCACCGGCTAATATGTGCAGCCTTTTTTCGCTGCTTATAATTATGAGCCGATAGTTGCCGTGAAGATAATAAAAAGAAGACTCTGCCGATTGGCTGCAATTTGCGGCGGCTTTGGCAAAGTCGAGAAAACTGTTTATATCTGAGCTTTCATATATTGCAGTGTCTGTATTGGTTGCGGGTGTTGGTTTTTCGGGTACACCCTGAGATATAATCAACAGACAACCGCCCTTGATATCAGGCAGGAAGTCTATTTCAAGACCCTGGTTAACCTGTACGTCTTTGCCTGTGATTTTTGAGGCTTCGTCTATAATAGACCACAGCACCCGTCTTGTATGGGGACTGGAATAATCACTTTCTTCAAAAGTGAAATCATATTTTTTCATTTCTTCTTCTGTAAGTTCAATAACCGTAACGGTTTCTGAAACGCAGGAAATTTTCACGTAATTATACTCCTTTATTGAAATCCGATAGAACAATAATACACCGACTTACCTACTCAAATCAACGCACAAATTTTACCACCCTCAGGAGATGCCTTATATGCAGAAAAAACCAAAGAAGATATTTACAAAAAAAGATAAGCTTCGGGTAAGGAAAAGCTACTACACTTTTACCAGAGAATACCCTAAGTATATAGAGGTAGAAAAGACAGGCAGAAGGATTACTGCCAAAACTTTGAAGGTAGTCGGAATACGACTTGTAATGTTTCTGCTTATTGCCTCAGTATCTTTCTTTTGTGTGAAACTTGCTATAAATATTTCCTATGCACCCATCAGTGAAGAAAACGAAATCGTGCAGGAAATCAGCTTTAACGAAAAAATAATCTCGCAGGGTGTCAAAGCTCTCTATATGCCTTATGATAAAATGGGCGATGAAGAGTATGTCAAAGATTTCATCAAGAAATTGAAAAAGAAAAACTGCAACAGTGTGGTTGTTGATTTCAAAACCGCTGAAGGCAGACTCTGCTACACATCTATGAATGAAACAGCTATTGCTGCCTCTGCGGCAGTGTACGACAATGACACTGCAAGATGGGTGATAGATGCTTTCAGTGATGAGGATATAGCGGTTATTGCACGAATTCACTGTTTCAGTGACAGCAGGGCAGCAGCGTCAGACGGAGATATTGCTGTCAAGTATATGGGTACCGACGTTAACTGGCGCGACGGTAGTGATGAAAACGGTGGCAGTGCATGGCTTAATCCTTATTCTAAGGCAGCTAAAACCTATATAGCCACAGTGGCCAAAGAAGTCAGCAAGTTGGGTGTAGGTATATTCATCCTCGAAGATTTGCAATTCCCCGGTGGTGAAAACACTGCTTCGGCGACATATCCAGGAGAAAAAGACAAAGCAGAGCGCAATGCAGCACTAAAAAATACTCTCGCGCAGGTGAAAAGAGCACTCCCTGAAAATGCAATAGTAATTCTTTCCCAGAGTGCAGATGATGCTTCAGAGGGTAACGAGGGATCTTACTACGGCACCATGGGCAATGCTGATTATTACGGCCTTGCGGTTGATACTGCCGACAGACCATTGAGTGTTGCAGTTGACAAAAAAACTGACTTTATTTCAGTGCTATCGATGTATTCTTCCATAGCCGGCAGATTCGTTGGCAAAACTATAATTCCGATTGTACCCACTGAAGAGTATTCCTATTCTTATTTCAGAGCTATGAAAAAGAGTGGCTTTACAAGCTACATTTTATATAATGAAAACGGCGAGTATTAATTGAGACTTGCCATAAAAGAGGTAATCATATGACAGAAAATAAAACCGCCTTTATTGCCATAGTCGGCAGACCTAATGTAGGCAAATCATCAATCCTCAATAAGCTTCTCGGACAGAAAATCGCTATAGTATCCGACAAACCCCAGACCACAAGAACAAGAATTATGGGCGTGCTTACTATAGATGAGACACAGCTCGTATTCACCGATACTCCGGGTTTCCACAGGCCCAAGACAAAACTTGGCGAAAAGATGATCAAGGCCGTGTCTGACAGTATCTCAGGTGTGGACCTTTGCCTTTTTGTAATTGAAAGCGAAGGTGACCTTCGTGAGACTGAGCTCGAACTCATCGAAAAATTCAAACAGCAGAAAATGCCTGTTGTGCTTGCTATAAATAAAATCGACACCCTCGAAGATAAGACAGTATTGATGAAGCGTATAATGGATATGACACAGCTTTATGACTTTGAGGCTATTGTGCCGGTATCTGCTGTGAAAAATGACGGCCTGGATGCTCTTACAGATGAGCTTATTAAGCTCGCTCAGCCCTCGGAACACTTCTTCCCCGAAGATACTCTTACTGACCAGCCTGAAAGAGTTATCGTTTCAGAAATTATCAGAGAAAAAATGCTCAGACTTCTCGATAAGGAAATTCCACACGGCGTGGCAGTTGCCATTGAAAAGATGAGAGAGAGAAGCGATAAGGACCTTATAGATATTGAAGCTACTATCTTCTGCGAGAGAGAAAGCCATAAAGGCATCATCATCGGCAAGAAAGGTGCTACCCTTAAGAGAATATCAACCTATGCCCGCCAGGATATGGAAAAGTTTTTCGACTGTCAGATAAATCTGCAGTGTTGGGTTAAGGTCAAAGACGATTGGCGTAACAGAGAGGGTCTCATCCATAACTTCGGACTCGATTAAAAAATAAGTCGGTGTTATGCCGACTTATACATTTAATTCTGCACAAAATTTTAATCGGAATTTTGTTGATAACATAGAAGAGATTTTTTCTCGTTTACTTTCCCTATTTTCTGCAAAGTATATGAGTATATTAGTAAAGAGGTTTATAGCTTTACAGATATATTTTGCGAGAGGTGAAAGTATGAATAAGAAAGAACTCTGGGATGTGTTTATCAAAACCGGCAGTGTACGGGATTATCTCAGATACAGAAAAGCTGCCGATTACGGTGATGAAAGCGAAAGTCCATGGGAAGAACAGGCGGAAATTGCCGAAGAGTTTTTAGGTAAATATCCTTACGAGGACAGATAAAGAACACTAAGGAGCGGAGTATGAATATTAAAACCGACGGTATTATACTCAGAGAGACAATGACAGGCGAGCAAGACAGACTTGTCACTGTGCTCACGCGCTCAAACGGTGTCATAAAAGCCTTTGTCAACGGTGCAAGAAACCCTAAAAGTAAAAATGTTTCGTCAACGGGGCTTCTGTGCTACTCTGACTTTATGATAAGCAAAAGTCAGAAAGGTGTTTACGTAATCAAGGAAGCAACGGCTAAAGAATTGTTTTTCTCTTTGAGAGAGGATATAGTAAATCTCAGCTTGGCGCAGTATTTCGCTGAGCTTACATATGAGCTTTCACCCCGTGAAGAGGACTCTTCTGAATTTCTGTCACTGATACTTAATAGTCTGTATCTTTTATCTACAGGCAAACGCGACAGAAAGACAATCAAATCTACAATTGAGCTCAGAATGCTCAGTCTCGCAGGTTATATGCCTAGTATCATCTGCTGTGAAAACTGCGGAGCATTTGAAAGCGATGTAATGTATTTTTCACCTTACTCAGGTGAGCTTTACTGCGAACTGTGCAGAGGTGCTCAGAGACTTATGAGACTCAGCCTCGGTACGGTTACTGCTATGAGACATATATGTTTCAGCGATAATGATAAAATTTTTAACTACAGACTTCCCGCTGAGGGGCTGAATGCTCTGAGCAGTGTGACTGAAAAGTACCTTATATACATAACTGCAAGAAAGTATAAAACCCTTGACTTTTACAAAACTATGGCAGACGACTGAAAAGGAGATAAAAAATGAACAAACATTATGAGGCATTAGAGCTTCCAAAGGTACTCTGCCGACTCGGCGAGTTTACAAGCTGTGCTGATGCACGCGAAGAAGCCGAAAACCTTACCCCGGAAAGCAACATATCTCTTGTGCAGGCTCTGCTTAATCAGACAGCAGATGCCCATATGCTAATGGCTAAGTTTGGTGCACCCTCTTTCGGAGGACTTAAAAATGTAAATAATGCTCTCTCAAGAGCTAATGCAGGTTCCACACTTAATATGAGAGAGCTTCTTGATATAGCTGAGGTGCTCAGAGTTATCCGTTCACTGTCTCAGTGGAAGGAAAGAAACAGCGGTGTAAATACTTGTATAGACACTCTCTTTTATTCTCTGAGTCCCAACAAATTCTTAGAAGACAGAATCACTTCTGCAATTATCAGTGAAGAAGAGATGAGCGATAATGCTTCACCTGAGCTGTATAACATCAGAAGAAAAATCAGAGCTGCTTCTTCAAAGGTAAGAGACAGCCTTGATAAGATGACAAAATCACAGCACTACCAGAAGTTTTTGCGTGACAGCATTGTAACTATGCGAGGTGGCAGATACGTTGTACCAGTAAAGATTGAGCATAAAGGTGAAATCAGCGGTCTTGTACACGACACGTCATCAAGCGGTGCAACTGTATTTATCGAACCTGCGGCTGTAGTTGAAGCCAACAACGAAATCAAAGTACTTCAGGGCAAAGAGCGCGACGAAATGGAAAGAATCCTCTGCGAGCTGTCTATGGAAGCAGGTGGATTTTATGAGGGAATCAAGGCTTCATATGAATGTGCAGTTGAACTCAATATTATTTTTGCTAAGGCAAAGCTTGCCTATGAGATGAAAGCTACGGTACCCACACTTAACGACGAGGGCATAATCAATCTTCGTAATGCGAGACACCCTCTCATTGACCCGAAGAAGGTAGTTGCTACCAATATTATGCTGGGTAAAGATTTCGACACTCTCGTTATTACAGGTCCCAATACCGGTGGTAAGACAGTATCTATAAAGACTCTCGGTCTGCTGTCTCTGATGGCTATGTGCGGTCTGATGCTTCCTGTAGGTGACAGAAGTGAGATTTCAGTTTTTGACAATGTCCTTGCTGATATCGGTGATGAGCAGAGTATTGAGCAGAGTCTCTCGACTTTCTCGTCTCATATGATAAATATTATCAATATAATAGAAAAGGCCGATGATAAGAGCCTTGTGCTCATCGATGAGCTTGGCGCAGGTACCGACCCCATAGAGGGTGCCGCACTTGCTATTGCCATACTTGAAGAAATTCACCGCAAGGGCGCTAAGATTGCAGCGACAACTCACTATGCAGAGCTAAAAGCTTATGCCCTTGAGACTCCGAGAATAGAAAACGGTTCTTGCGAGTTTGACGTGGCATCACTCAAACCAACCTACAGACTTCTCATCGGTACCCCAGGTCGCTCAAATGCTTTTGCAATATCTCTGCGACTTGGTATGAACAGTGATATTATTGACAGAGCGAAGTCTCTGGTGTCAAGTGACAGTGCTCACTTTGAAAGGGTTATCGAATCTCTCGAGACAAGCAGACAAGAGTTCGAAGAGCAGAAAGCTCAGGCTGAAGCGCTTACAGCACAGGCTGATAAAGAAAAACGTGAGGCTCAGAAGTATAAGGATGAAATTGAGAGACTGCGTGAAGAAGAGATGCAGAAAGCGCAGACTCAGGCTATGCGCATAGTTGAGCAGGCAAAACGCTCAGCGGCTGCACTGACAGCTGAATTGGAAAAACTAAAAAAAGAGAGCGAAGCTGCCAAGGATAAGGGTGAGATGGCTAGACGTGCAAAACAGCTTATGCGAAAGGGCTATGCTGAGTTTGACGAGATTACTAACCCTGTTGTGGCATCGGCTTTGCAGGATGAGGACTATGTATTGCCGAGACCGCTCAAAGTCGGTGATGAAGTTTTACTCTGTGATATAGGCAAGACTGCGACCATAACCGCTCTCAAAGACAGAAAAGGCGACTATGAGGTTATGGCAGGTATAATGAAACTTCGTACCAAAGAGAGCAATCTGCGTCTGATAGAAAAGAGCAAAAAACAACAGCCCAAGTCCCGCAGTGTGCCTAACAAGCAGGAGCATCATTTTTCACCGGGCAGTGATGCCAACACACGTTGCGACCTGAGAGGCATGAATGTGGAAGAGGGCATAATGGAAGTTGACAGATATATTGATCAGTGTCTCAGACTCGGCCTTGGTGAGCTTACTGTCATTCACGGCAAAGGTACGGGCGTACTGAGAAAAGGCTTGCACGAGCATCTTAGAAAGAGCAGATTTGTCAAATCCTTCCGTCTTGGTGTTTACGGTGAGGGCGAAAACGGTGTCACAATCCTCACCTTAAAATAATCAGCGCGTTTTTGATTCTTTTTCCGCGCAAGGAAAAAGAATGCCTGCCCGGCGAGGGCTATACAATAATATATATAAAGAAATGACAGCAGATTACCGCAAAAGTAGTCTGCTGTTTTATTTAGTCCGAGCCTTTATATTTCCGTTTAGTGGCTTCTCCGCCTCTCAGGTGTCGCTCGGTTTTGTTTTTGTCGAGTACGCGACGCACTTGGTCATAGAGATTTCTGTCCAAACCGCCGAGACGCCTTGTTACATCTGTATGGACTGTAGATTTGCTTAAGCCGAATGTTTTGGCGCACTTTCTGACGGTCGCTCCTGTCTCGACTATGTATCTGCCTAAGGTAATGGCTCGTTTGTCTGTGTCGGACTTCATAATATTCCCCCTCGGGGAAGTATATGATAAAAAAGTTGAGGGTAGAACAAAGGGTAGATGAGTCATCTCTGAAAAAGCTCTGTCTTGCTTTATATTGTCAACTTGCACAAAAAAATAACGATATTTTTTACTATGCCTATTAACAGTTTTTTAATTTTTTCTATTGATTTATTGCCGAGTATAATCTATAATGAGTATGTGTAATTATGGGGGTATACTCTACCCTTTTACCGGGAAAGTGAGAATTAAACTGTTCCGAGTCAAACACAGGGAGGTCAGTTGTGTTCGGATAATGTGTTGATTTTCCTTTCAGTTTATCAATAATATATTCTGACAGAAATATCTTAGCTGTCAGGAAATCTTCTTAATTAAGGGGGATATCAAAGAAATGAAAAAATTATTGAAAAGATTAGCTAAAAAGTCAATGGCTTTAGCGATGGCAGTTGTTATGCTTATGAGCTGTTGGGTGTTCTTTGCGCCCGTTCCCGAAGCTCAGGCAGCTGCAGAGACTCTCAACTATGATCTCGCAACATTGAACAGCCAATATTTTACAACTAGTGCGATTAATAACGCTGGTGCTACTTTTGTTACACCCTCGTTCGCGGGCACTGCTGTAAGTGATAGCAGTAGATATGCTAAGCTTCTTGCTTCACCCAACTATACAAATGACGCATGGACCGGTACTATGAGCGCAACAACGAGTTTGTTGCATGATGACAGCTGTGATGAAAAGGACTTACATGTTAATTATGCCTGGCACGTTCCTTCTGGCACAATTGTACTTGTTGATGGTTCTGGTACAAATCCTAAGATTCCGGTTATTCATTCTGCTGACCCAGAGGGTGATGGTAACATCCAGATTTCCGGTGCTTGGCCCAGCAACAGTAACTTTGCACTTGAAAATCTTAGATGGTATGGTCTTCGTACTGACGCAGGTGACTTTGACTATAACATAATGCATGGTGACAGCGGTAACGGTCTTGCAGGTAGTAAAACAGATAACACCGGTCTTACATATGCAAGAAACAATAAAGCTGTTCAGGTTGCCGGTGTAATTATATTCCAGGGTGCCTTTGGTTCAACAGAACTTGTTAAGTCATTCAAACTTGGTTTTACAGGTTGGACATCTTCACCTAAAGACTCAACATGGAACTCAAGTGAAATCGATATCGTTGCAGTTAACTACGGTCCTCTTAAGGCAGCACTCACTGCTGCAGCTAAAAACGTAGAACTTGCTGCAAATGATACTACAGGACAGTATACAGATGCATCAAAAGAAGCTCTTCGTAAAATTGCTAACCAGCTCGTTGCTGCTAAGCCCGACAATACTTATAAGAATGGTACGTCATGGAACACATCTGCATATCAGTCAGATGCTCAGGCAGCTATCACTGCATATAATAACTGGGTAAACGGTGGCGGTCTTATAAAGCAGTATAAGATCACTTGGGTAGACCACGAAGACAACGTTCTCGATACTCATATTGTTGAAGCAGGCAAGACCCCTTCATACGGCAGCACTCCCACAAGAGAACCCGATACAAGATACACATATGAGTTTGCTGGTTGGCAGCCCGCAATTGTACCTGCAAACGCAGATGCTACATACAAAGTTCAGTGGAATCAGATAGAAAGAAAATATACAGTTACTTTCGAGTACTACGATGCAGACGGACAGAAGGTTACTAAGTCAGAGACACTCTTTAATGGTGACACTGTATCTGCACCTAATGTACCCTCAAGACCTGGTTATAAGTTCACCGGTTGGGCTCCGGCGTTCAATGCGACAGTATCAGGTAATGTAAATTATGTTGCTCAGTACGGTCAGACATTCACTGTAACATTCCAGGATCATCTCGGCACAGTTCTTAAGACTCAGACAGTAGATAAGGGTGCATCAGCAACAGCTCCTACATCAGTTCCTTATAAAGATGCTGACGCTGATTCAGAATATAAGTTCATTGGTTGGGATAAGGACTTCTCAAATGTACAGAGTGATCTTGTTGTTACCGCTAAGTTTGAAGCTGTAGATCACAGCAAGATTGTATCTATTACTATAGCAAATGCTAACTGTACATCACCTGCTAAGCTTGTTGTATATTGTGAAGAGTGCGGTTATCAGTGGAGTACAGAAGAAAATCCTATGGATGATCCCACACAGCCTGCTCTCGGTCACACATTTGATAGAGAAAATCCCACCTGGACTGTTCAAAAGACCGGTCCTAAGGATGATAACGGCCATACAGTAAAGTGTAGCGCACCCGGTTGTACAGCAACAACAACAAAGCCTCACGATTACGAACCCGATACAAGCAAGGATCCCGTAACAGCTACTTGTACAATCCCCGGTGAAACATACGAAAAGTGTACTTGTGGTTGGACAAGAACAGTAGTTGGTACAGTTGACCCCACTAACCACGTTAATACAACCTCAGAAGGTTATGTAGCTCCTCAGTGCGGTATTCCCGGTTTCACAGGTACTGTAACTTGTGATGCTTGTCATACTGTTGTAACTGCAGGCGAAGAAATTCCTGCACTCACACACGAGTTTACAAAATATGTATCAGACGGCAATGCAACTTGTACAGCAGACGGCACAAAGACAGCTCTTTGTAACCACGGCTGCGGTGAAAAAAATACAGTTGCAGATCCCGGTTCAATGATTGATCATAAGTATACAACATACGTATACAACAATGATGCCAAGTGTGAAATTGACGGTACAGAAACTGCTGTCTGTGATTACGGTTGTGGCAAAGGCGTTGATACACGCACAGCTGTCGGCACAGCTCTCGAGCACGACTACACAGGCGAACACAAGAGCAACAATGACGGCACACACGAATTCCTTTGTAAGAATGGTTGTGGTACTTACGGCGGTACAGTAGATTGTGTTTACGGTGCTTGGGTAGATGTTGATGCTAACAGTCATAAGCACACATGTACAACTTGTGGTTATACTCCCGCTGCTACAGCTCACGTTTGGGGCGAGTGGACAACAGTTGGTGGTTCAGACTCATCAGCAGCTAGACAGACTCGTTCATGTACACTTTGCGGTAGAACAGAAGAAATCGATTGTACTTATACATCAAGCTATACTAAAGCTGATTGCGAAAATAATGCTTATACAACATACACATGTGCAGATTGTGGTCACGGCTACACTGTAATTCATGCAGATACAGCAACAGGCCATAAGTTTGATGGCGCTTACAACTATGATGCAGCAAACGATAAGCATCAGCAGGCTTGTACAAACGAGGCTTGCACAGCTTATGGTGTAGGCACAACAAAGAATGAATGGGCAGATTGCTCATGGTCATATGCAAATGCAGGCGCAGGCAAGCACACAGCCACTTGCGTATGCGGCAACTCAGAGGAACAGGCTTGTTCAGGTGGCACAGCTACTTGTACAGCTCAGGCAGTTTGTCAGTTCTGTAACACAGCTTACGGCGCAACTGCTCCTCACTCATACACAGGCACAGTTATTAAGCTCGACGGTGACAAGCACGCTTACCTTTGCGAATTCTGCAATGACAGCTCACACTACGGTGTAGGCGCTGAAAAAGATGCAACAGAAGCTTGTTCAGGCGGTTCAGCTACATGTAAAGATCTTGCAGTCTGCGATAAGTGTAACGATACACACGGTGAACTTGCAGCTCACACATTCAACGGCACAGCTGTTAAGCTCGATGGTGACGTACACGCATATCGTTGCTCAGTTTGTAACGATGGCACTATCTACGGTGTAGGTAATGAAGTAAACGCAACAGAAGCTTGTTCAGGTGGCTCAGCTACATGTACAGATAAGGCACTCTGTGATAAGTGTAGCGATACACACGGTGAACTTGCAGCTCACACATTTAATGGCACAGCTGTTAAACTCGACGGTGACGTACATGCATATCGTTGTTCAGTTTGTAAGAATGACAGCCTTTATGGTGTAGGCAACGAAGTAAATGCAACAGAAGCTTGTTCAGGCGGCTCAGCTACATGTACAGATAAGGCAGTCTGCGATATCTGTAAGGATACACACGGCGAACTCGATGCAAACGCTCACAAGTGGGGCGATTGGGCAAACATTGAAGGCACACTTACACATAAGCGTGTCTGCGAATACAACAATGAACATACAGAAGAACAGGAATGCTTCAGCTCATCACCTGCAGTTGCTGCTCCTGACTGTAATACAGAAGGCTATACACTCAACACTTGTGACGATTGCGGACACACCTGGAAGACAGAATTTGTTGCTGCTCTCGGTCACGATTGGGGCGAGTGGGTAAGCAACGGTGATCTCACTCACACAAGAACTTGTAAACGTGGTTGTGCTTATGCTGACAACACACAGACAGAAGCTTGTACTAAAGAAGAAGCAACATTTGTTGTAACAGATCCTACATGTACAGCTCAGGGTTACACAACTTATACATGTAACGATTGTGCTTACACTTGGAATGATGATTATGTAGATGCACTCGGTCACAACTACACTGAAAAGATTGTTGACGATGCACACTTTATAGCTGCTGCTAACTGTGAAGTTGCTGCTACTTACTGGTATGATTGTTCACGTTGTGACAAGAATGCTAAGGATGAAACAGATGCTAAGTACACAGATCTTACATTCTATAACGGTGCAATCAGAGCACACTCTTTTGTAAATAAGATTGATCCTAAGTATCTTGCTGACGAGGCAACCTGTTTTGCAGGTGCTAAGTACTACACATCATGTAAGTACGAAGATTGCGGTAAGTCATCAGAAGAAGTTTACGGTGCTGGTAAGGGTACTAAGTTCTCGGATCCCAGCTCACGTCTTGAACATAACTGGACTAAGACTGAAACATACTCAGCAACTGATGCAACTTGTGCAAAGGATGCAACATACTACTATGAATGTTCAATTTGTCATAGCTCAAGCAAGGATTACGACAACGGTTCAACATGGACTAAGGAAAACTCAAAGACAGGTCACAAGATGACTCATAAAGAGTATGAGGCTGCTACATGTGAATCAGCTGGTAACCTCGAATACTGGTACTGCTCAGTTTGTAAGAAGTACTACAAGGATGCAGCTGGTGACGCAGCATTCCTTGGCCAGTCAGAAACAATCATCAAGAAGTTAAACCACGAATATGACTACAGACCTGCTAAGGCTCCCACTTGTGAAGAAGAAGGTATAAGTGCTTACAGCTGGTGTAAACATTGTAATAAAGCTGAACCCGGCTACACAGATGAAGTTTATCCCGCAAAGGGCCACAACTTCGCAGGTAAGTGGGTATATGACGAAGAAAATCTCTACCACAGCAAGCTTTGCCGTAACGGTTGCGGTAAGAGCGGTATGGGCACTGAAGTTTACAGCGCTGAGATCGTAGACGGCGTCTTAAAAGTAACCGGTGGTGAAAAGTGTACATTCACTTATACTACCGAAACTGTTAATGGTGTTCATAAGCACAACAACACTTGCGTATGCGGTAACGGTACAGTAACAACATACGAAGGCAAGTTAATTGAAACAGTTGCTCCCGAATGTACTGAAGACGGTTACGATAAGTTTGCTTGTCCTGATGAAAACTGCACAGATACATGGATCGGTAATGTAGTTAAGGCTACAGGTCATACACTCGACGGCGAGGCTAAGTCAAATGGCGATGGTACTCACTCAATCAAATGTTCAGCTTGCGGATATCAGAACAACACAGAAAAATGTTACGGTGGCACAGCTACATGTGGTTCACTTGCTGTCTGCGAAGTTTGTTATGGTACTTACGGCGAAAAGGGTATTTGCGAATACGACGAAACAAAGTGGGTAGTTAAAGAAGCTGAAAAGTGCGGTGTAAACAGAATCGAAGAAAATGCATGTATCAATTGCGGTACAAAGATTACTCGTGAAGTATTAGGCACTGCATTAAAGCACGATATGACAGGTTACGTTGTAACTCAGCTCGGTACATGTACAGAACGCTCAGTTCTTACAAATACTTGTAAGCGCGAAGGTTGCGGATTCACTGAAACAAAACACGGTGAAAAAGATTCATCTAACCATATGAAAGATGGCATAAGCGGTATAGATGAAAATGTATACGAAACAGTTGGTAACTGTGCAACAGGCGTAACAAGAATTTATACATGTAAATATTGCGGTGGCAAGAAGCTTGAATCTGTATCAAGTGCACACATCTATAAAGAATATGCAAGAGTTTACGGTGCTTGCGAAGCTAGCGGCTACATTACACTTAAGTGTGATCAGTGTAATCAGAAGGTAACAATCGACGAAACATACCCCGGTTTCGGTGGTGAAGTAACAGTTGATGGTTACACAGATGCTGAAGGTAAACTTATTGAGATTGATACAACTGTACTTGTAGAAACAGGTCATATCTTAGGTGATTTAGTAGTAACTAAGGAATCTACTTGCTCAAAGGTAGGTCGCGGTTACAGAGTTTGTGAAGATTGTAAGGTAACTGTTGATGCAGATCCTGCTACTACAGATGAACTTAAGATGAAAGATCACGATCTCAAACTCATTAAGGGTTACGATGCAACATGTACAGTAGCCGGTCGCAAGGACTACTATGAATGTTATAGATGTGGCTACAGCCAGAACTCTGATAACAGTTATACAATTCTTGCAGAAGGCCACAAGGATGCAAACGCTGATGGTATCTGTGACGTTTGCGGTAAGGATCTTGGTTCACCTTCAAGCAAGTGCGGATGCATGTGCCATAAGGAAAGCGGATTCTCACAGTTCATTTATAAGATTCTCAGATTCTTCTGGAAACTCTTTGGTATGAACAAATCTTGTTCATGCGGTAATGTACACTATTAATTAAAAGTTAATAGTTATTCCCCCTCGGAACTCCGAGGGGGTTTTTATGTTGAATTAATTAGATTTTTGTAAATTTTCTGAACATCAGTTGACGATTAAATAAATTAATGGTATCATTATAATGTAATTTTATGTTAAGTCAGAAATATTATTTCGGAGGTAGATAACATGAATAATTTTAAGACAGGAAAGAAATTTTTAGCTCTTGTTATGGCTTTATTAATTGCTTTTTCCGGTGTCAGCGTATATGCTTCAGAAACGGAGAATGACGATTATGAAGCAGCAGTATGCCACGAGCACCTTTATGGCGATTGGATTATAGTGGAGGGAAAACAGCCTACTTGTCAGACTGAAGGCCTGAGATACAGAGAGTGTAAAAACTGTACCGAAGGCAAAGAAACTGAAATTATGCCTGCAGATCCCAATGCTCATGTTCCCGGTGAAGAGAAAGTTATAAAGAGCGCGACTTGTACTTCTGCCGGTATAAGTGAGTACACTTGTATTAATGAAGGTTGTAAGGTTACATATCAGGTTGAAACTGCTAAACTTGGCCATTCTTTCAAAGAGGATACAAACGGCAATGTAATCGTTGAAGTTTCAATCGCTCCCAAACATATGTATAAGCATTATGAAAACGGTAAGGGCTTCAGCTCTTGTATAAGATGCGGTGTGTCAGTTGAGCAGATTATATATGTAGAACACGATTTTGACGGTGCGACATCTGACATTACAAAGCCTGCTACATGTACAGAAGATGGTTACAAAGAAACTAAATGCAATGTTTGTCAGTATTCAATCATCGAAACTATTCCCTCAGATTCCAATGCTCACGTTTTCACCGGTAAAGCTCAGCTTAAAGAGGGTGTAGTGTTCGATTGTAACAATGACGGTCTTGGTGTTGCTGTTTGTGAGAAATGTAATGCAACCTCTGAGATTACTATTCCCAAAGAGAAATACCACGATTACTTAGAATGGGAAGTTGATACTGCATTGCCTGAAAATCCCACTTGCGGTGAGTACGGCGACAGAGGTATCGAAGTAAGAATTTGTGATGCATGTAACACTGAAATCGAGAGAAGAATTATATACGCACCTCATAATTTTATAAAAAAAGGTGATGATGGCAAAGAAATAAGCCAGGTAACCGGTAAAGTAGCATCAACTTGCTGCACAAGAGGTTATGAGGTCGGTAACTGTGTAGATTGTGGACAGAAAGACGTTAAGAACTATTATGATGTTGATCCCAGTGTACATAATTATATCGAAAAAGTAACAAAAAAGGGTAGTTGTACTGAAAAAGGCGAAGTTTTAAGATTATGTGTATACGATGCCAGCCATTTTGAGTATATCGATGTCGAAATAGTTGATCATGTATATATCGGGAAATGGACTATTAAAGAAGCAACTTGTCGTGAGGATGGTTATAAGAAGAATTATTGTGACGTATGTGGCGATGTAAATATTGTTCTTCCCAAAGACGAGAATGCTCACGATTTCAGTGATCGTACATGGGATGTTATTGAAGAATCAACTTGTAGCAAGAACGGAACAGCACTAGTGGAATGCAGACATTGTGGTGAGTTTATAGAAAAGCCTCTTCCTTTATGCTACAGCACAGGTGCAAACTTTAAAACCAAAGCTCCCACATGTTATAGTGAGGGCGAAGAATCCTATATTTGTACTGTTTGCGGACAGCTCCATAAAATAGCAATTCCTATAGATGATAAAGCGCATATTCCAGCAGTGCGTTATAAAGTACGCAAAGTTGCTACTTGTACCGAACCCGGTTTAGAAACAAAGTATTGTGACTTTTGTAATGCTGACATCCAGGAAAATCAGAAGATAATTCCTGCAAAGCCTCACACTGTAAAAGAAGTTATTGATGTGTACCCTGAGTGTGCAGTTAATGTAGGTGACTTCAAGAAAGGTAGCAAACATCACGAGTGCGTCAACTGCGACTACAAGAGTGAAAACAGTATTGAAATTCTTGCTGAGCATAACTTTACAAGTTGGGAAAATAAAGATACTCCCAATTGTCAGTTCCCCATAACCAGAGAACGTGTTTGCTATGGTTGCGGTCTCGTAGAAGCAGATAACAATTTCTATGGTAACCACGTTGATGTTAAATGGACATTCCCTGAGGGCAGCAACACAGACTGCACAACAGGCGGTATCGCAGTTAAGAAGTGTTCAGAGTGCAACGAAATATATGATAAGAAGACAATTGCAGCCGGAAATCATACTGACCTTGTTTTTGTAACAGATCAAATTGTTCAGACAGACACAGAATGTTATGGTAATGTGTATAAGTGTGTGACATGCGATAAAGATGTGGTTATTACAAAACCTCACAACTTCATCATTATTCAGAAAGGTTATGAGTCTACTTGCGATGTTGAAGGTCTTACCGATAGCAGATATTGCGGTGTATGTAAATTAAAACAGGAACAGGCCAAATTACCAGCCCTTGGTCATGACAAGGCTTATGATTCAAATGGTACAGAGTATTGCAAGAGATGTAATCTTTATCAGGTTAAAGATGGATTATTGGATAGTTGTAATCACTTCTGTCACAATCAGGGCATAGTTGCTAAGGTTTTAAAAATGGTAAGCAGATTCTTCTGGAAATTATTTGGTACAAGTCGCTTCTGTAAATGTGGTGCTCCTCATTATCACGAGGCTAAGGATAAGTTTAATAATCCAATAGTTACAATACACTCCCATAAATTTGACGCAAAGGGTAAACTTAGCGAAATTGTTTATTCTTGCACCGAGTGTGAGGTAAACAAAGAAAAATACGAGTTCTGATTTTAATATTAAGTGACTACACGAGAGTGTAGTCACTTTTTTAATGTGAAAAATACATAAAAAATTAATTTAAAAATATTGTATATTTTATTGTCTACCTATTGAAAAAAGTGTTAAAAATAAGTATAATGTTATGGAATAAAGTAGTATGGAGTACAAGGAGCAATTTTCGACTACTTAGTATAAACCATTCACGAAAGGAAAGATTTTACTATGCTTAACAATGCACCCACAAAGAACCCCAGCGTTCTTGCTTGGCTCGAAGACAAAATCAACCTCGTTAATCCTGACAAAGTTGTATGGATTGACGGCTCAGAAGAACAGCTCGAAGCTCTCAGAGCTGAAGCTTGCTCAACAGGCGAAATGATCAAACTCAACCAGGATCTTCTTCCCGGTTGTTACTATCACAGAACTGCTGTAAACGACGTTGCTCGTGTTGAAGGCAGAACTTTCATCTGTGCTCCCACAAAAGAAGAAGCAGGCCCCACAAATAACTGGATGGATCCCGCTGAAGCTTATGAAATGCTTTACGGTATTGCTAAGGACAGTTACAAGGGCAGAACTGCTTATGTTATTCCCTACTCAATGGGCCCTGTAGGTTCAAAGTTCTCAAAGGCTGGTATCGAGCTTACTGACTCAATCTACGTTGTACTCAACATGGCTATCATGACAAGAGTTGGTACAGACGTTCTTGAAGCTCTCGGCGACAGCAATGACTGGGTACGTGGTCTCCACTGCCGTTGCGAAATCGACGAAGAAAAGAGATACA
>JAZTWC010000010.1:0-63098 GCA_045635665.1 Acutalibacteraceae bacterium | reverse complement strand
GTTACTTTTGAATCTTTTTGCGGTTTTTTATGGTTAATTTTAACAATGTCAAAATGCCCTAATAATAGGTAGTTTTTTAGTGTAATAGTGCTGAAAATTTCAAATTTCTGAGCTAAAAAATAAAAAAACTGAAAAAATATCTAAAAAATTTACTCATTTATATTGCAAAATGCCGATAAATTGTGTACAATGGTAAAAGTGACAATAGTCAAAATATCCAATAACGTTAAAAATTAGTTGGGGGGACATTAAAGAATATGTCTAACAGATTATTTCAGGGAATTATTCATCAGATGAAAGATGCTATCGACCGCACTATAGGTGTTGTTGATGTATCAGGTACAATCGTATGCTGCAGCGACCTGGGCAGAATCGGAGAGAGTGACTTTATTGATATGAAAGATATTCTCAATTCAACAGAAATCACAGTTGTTGCAGGCAAGACCTTTCTCGCAATCGGTGCTCAGTCACATCCTGACGGTGCAGTTTTTGTTGACGGTAACGATGAGAATGCTGCAAGTTTTGCAAAGCTTATTTCAATTTCACTTGGTGGTATCAAGCAGTACTATGATGTTAAGTTTGACAGAAGCAACTTTGTAAAGAATGTTATCCTCGATAATATTCTTCCCGGTGATATCTATCTCAAGACACGCGAACTCGGTTTCAACAATGAGGTATCACGTTGTGCAATTCTTATCAGAACTCAGGAAAGAGCAGAGGTTTCCATCAGTGAATCTATCCAGGCTCTCTTCCCCGATAAGAATAAGGACTTCGTTATCAATATCAACGAAACAGACATTGCGCTTATCAAAGAAGTACGTCAGGGCAATGAAATAAGAGATATTGAAAAGCTTGCAAGAAGTATCGTTGACTCACTTCATACAGAGCATTATATCAACACTGTTGTTGGTATCGGTACAATTGTCACAGGCATAAAGGATCTTCCCCGCTCATTCAAGGAGTCACAGATCGCACTTGAAGTAGGCAAGGTTTTCGATACTGAAAAGACAATTGTTACATATGAAAATCTTGGTATTGCAAGACTTATTTATCAGCTTCCCACAACTCTTTGCGAGATGTTCCTCAGAGAAATATTCAAGAAAGGTTCAATCGTAGGTCTTGACCACGAAACACTTTTCACAATCCAGAAGTTCTTTGAAAATAATCTTAACGTTTCTGAAACATCAAGAAAACTTTTTGTTCACAGAAACACTCTTGTATACAGACTTGAAAAAATCAAAAAGCTCACAGGTCTTGATCTTCGTGAGTTTGATGATGCTATCGTTTTTAAAGTTGCTTTAATGGTAAAGAAGTATCTTGATGCTAAACCCGTCAAGTATTAATCCTTATATCAAGCAACAAAATTTTTAGAGAGAGAGAAAAACATGATAGAATTTAACGGCGTATCCATGCGATACAAGACCAACGGCGCCATAGCTCTCGATAATGTTAATGTAAAAATTGAAGATGGAGAGTTTGTATTTATTGTTGGTGCCTCAGGAGCAGGCAAGAGCTCCTTTCTGAATGTAATTATGGGTCAGGAAAATGTAGATGCGGGTTCCGTTACTGTTGGTAATTATAATCTCCAGCGTATGAAGAAAAAGGAGCTTCCTTATCTTCGTCGTAAGCTCGGCATTGTTTTCCAGGATTTCAGACTGATTCCTAAAATGACTGTTTATGATAATGTTGCTTTCGCCCTCAGAGTTATCGGTATGGGAGAAAAGAAAATTACAAAGAGAGTACTTTATGTACTTAAACTTGTTGATCTTTCCGACAAGAAAGACTGTTACCCCAATCAGCTTTCAACAGGTGAGAGACAGCGAGTAGCTATTGCAAGATCTCTTGTTAATAATCCCGATGTTATTATTGCAGACGAGCCTACAGGTAACCTCGACCCCTTACTTTCCAACGATATTATGAGCCTTTTTGATAAAATCAATGCTCTTGGTGCAACTGTTGTTGTGGTAACCCACGACCTTGAGCTTGTTCATCAGTTTGACCACAGAGTTGTTACTATCGAAAACGGCAAGATCGTATCCGATGTACCGGCAAGATATGCAACTGAAGTTGTAGCTCATAGACCTGCTCAGGTTAAAACTAAGGCTCCCACTGTAAATGCAACCGAAGATGAAAGTGCTGAGGCTGAGGTTTCGCCAGAGTACGAAGAAACAGAAACTCAGGCTGAAGAGGCAACTCTCATCGCTGAAGAAACTGCAGAACAGGAGGTAAGTGAAAATGGCTAAGAAAAAGAAAAACAAACACAGAACCTCCGGCGGTCTTAACACAAACTATCTGACCAAGATGGGTCTTCATAACCTTATTGCCAACCGAAGTATGTCGGCTTCATCAATCAGTGTACTCACAGCTTGTCTGCTTCTTGTTGGTATCTCAGCAATTATTCTTGTCAATGTTCAGACACTTGTCAAGGATTTTGAAAAACAGAATGTTGTTGTTGCTTTTGTAAAAGAGGGCATCGAAGAGTCAGCTGTAGGCAAGGTCGGCTCAGACCTTAAGCAGATTCCTGATGTAATCGGTGTTGAGTTCGTTTCCAAAGAAGAAGGTTATGCAGAACTTCTTGAAGAGTTTGAGGTTGAAGAAGGACTTTTCGACGGTATTATTAAGAATCCTCTTCCTCATTCTTACAGGATTTCCACAAGTAATCTCGAAAATTTCTCTGAGACATTGGCTTTGATTGAGCAGGTTGATAATGTTGAGTCTGTAAGAGAGAGCCAAGAACTTGTTAATCAGATTTCAACTTTGCAAAGCTCAATTACGGCTATCTGTGTTGTACTAGGCATTGTTATGGCTATTGTTTCAATGTTCATAATTTCCAATACTATCAGAATCACTATGGTGTCAAGAAAAATTGACATTCAGGTTATGAAGAGTGTTGGTGCCACCAATACATTTATCTGTTGGCCCTTTATGATTGAAGGTGTTTTCATCGGTCTTATATCCGGTGTCATTGCGTTGATAGTCACTATTGCTTTCGACAAATTTGAGGGAATGTCATTGCAGTCACTTCTGAGCATGTTCGGAAGTCAGGCTGTATCGGTTATAGACTATCTTCCTCTTCTGATTCTCTGCTATCTTGTAGCCGGTATATTCATCGGTTCAGTCGGTAGCGTTGTATCAATCAGAAAGTACCTTAAAAAAGAAGGCAGCGAAGCTAATGATATTTAAGCTTCCCTATGGAGAGGACAAAAATCATTTGATTATTTCCTGATTTTGCGAAGTAAAAACAAATGAAACATAAAGTCGGGAAATACAAATTTTTTAGTAATCCGGTATAAAGGAGTGATTAGGTGAATAAGAAAATACTTTGTATTTTGCTGTGTTTCACCATGGTATTCGCTTCGGTTGTAATTGCTGTGCCTGCTATCAGAGCATCAGCGGCAACGAAAAGCGAACTTGAAGACAAAATAGATGAAATCGACGATAAGATTGCATCTAACAAAAAGAAACTCGAATCTCTTAAAAACAAAGCTAATGCTCAGAAAGAGTATCTCGATACTCTCGAAGAACAGATTGAAACTGTTGAACAGAAGGGTATAAACCTTCAGACGCAGATCAGTGCTGTTGATAAAGAGATTGCAGATCTAAACAAAAAGCTCAAACAACTTGGCAGTGAAATTGTTATTATCGAAGAAGATATAGCAAAGACCAAGAAGAGCATCAAAAAGACTCAGACAAACATCGAAGAGTCAAGCGAACAGTTGGCTGAGAGACTCAGAGCTGCATATATGGCAGGGGATGAGTCAACACTTAAGATACTTCTCGGCTCAGACTCCCTAGCAACTTTCCTTACAAGACTTGAGATGATGAAGCGTCAGAGTGAAAGCGACAAAAAGACCATTGAAGATTTTAAAGAAAAGGTTACAAAGCTCAGAAAAGAAAAAGCCAAGCTTGAAGAAGACAAGGCTTCACTTGACAGTAAGAAAACAGAATTAGACCTTAAGAAAGATGAGAAAGTCGAAAAGAAAAACGTACTTACAGCAACACAGAAAACTTATAAAAAGACAATGAAGGATCTTGAAAGTAAGTACGATGAAATTGAGGTTTATATCAGCGAGCTTGACAAATCAAGTAATGCTTATAAGACTTACATCAAAGAGCTTGAAGCTGAGAGAAAGAAAGCTGATGCTGAGATTGACAAGATACTCAAAGAATACTATGCGACTTCAGTTCAACAGTCAACCACTCTTGCCGGCGGTAATGCTAACCCCACTACCACTAAGCCCGCAGGTAACTCAGGTGTAGGCGGCGGTTATAACTCAAGTGCATCATGGGCGTGGCCTTTAGGTGGAGCTTCATGTTACATCAGCAGCCATTACGGTTACCGCGACCCAAGTGTTTCAGGTTGGGGCTTCCACGGCGGTACAGATATAGCCGGCGGCGGTATTACAGGTAAACCTGTTTATGCAACCAGAGCAGGCCGTGTTATCTCTGCAGTAACAAGTAATTCGGGTTATGGTATCTATGTACTTATTGACCACGGCGACGGTTACTCAAGCCTTTACGCTCATATGTCGGCAAGATATGTCAGTGCAGGTGACAGCGTATCCAAGGGACAGATGGTAGGTCGTGTAGGTTCAACAGGTAATGTTACAGGTCCCCATCTTCACTTCGAAATCCGTTATTACGGTGAGAAGAAAAACCCAATGAACTATGTAAAGCAACCTTAAGATTGAGGGATAGTTATGCTATCCCTCTGCTTGCATTTTATATAATATTTATCGGGAGATGATTTAAGTGAACAAAAAAATATCTTTAGGACTCGCACTGACTCTGGCTATGATTATTACTGTAGCCGGTTGTTTTGTTTGTTACGAGATTATTGACGGTAAATATAACAGCCTTGTTTCAGGCTTACCCGAAAGAATGACGAGATATGATCTGCTCGACGAAGTTGACAGTATAATAAAAAACAACTACTATGGTGAAGCTGAGTCAAAGGATATTACTTCATCACTTGTCAAGGGTTATGTTTCAAGCCTGAATGACTCTAATTCTGTCTATATGACTAAAAAAGAATACGCAGAATACAGAAGTGAAATCAAAGGTGATATGCACGGTGTCGGCATTGATTACGAAAAAACTTCCAAAAGTCAGATAAAGATTACAAGGGTTTACGACGGCTCTCCCGCCAAAAAGCAAGGCCTTAAAAAAGGCGATGTTATCGTTGCTTTTGACGGTATAAAGTTAACCTCAAAGAATTATAAAGCCTTATCAGCCAAACTTGAAGACAGCACAAACTCTGTCAATATCATTTATAAAAGAGACGGCAGTGAAAAGGCTGTGACATTGCAGAAGGGTTATGAAGCTGAGTCTGTTACTACCGGTGTCTATGAAAACACATTGGGCTATATTGCTTTGTCAGATTTTTACAGCGGTACCTCAGCTCAGGTGGCTGAAGCTCTGGATAAGTTTATTATGTCGGGTATCAGCAGTCTTGTAATCGACCTTAGAGAAAACAAAAGTGTCAACTACGATGCCGCTATGGAAACTCTCGATTTGTTTTTGCCTATGACCACAGAAGAAAAACCTGCAGCGACTGTAAGCGATAACAGTGGAAAAGCTGTAAAAACATACAATATGACAGCGGGAGAGATAAATCTTCCTGTTGCCGTGTTGGTATCGGGGCAGACTGCGTCTGCCGCAGAGATTTTTGTCTGCGATATGAAACAGATGGATAAGTGCACCATTTATGGTGACGAAAGCACCAAGGGTCAGTGTCTTGTTCAGGAAATATTTGAACTTTCTGACGAAGGAGCATTGCTTTTATCTGTAGGTAAGATTACTTCATACTCAGGCGAGTCTTATGAAGACGAAGGTATCAAACCTGATTATGTTTATGAATATAAAGCAAAAAATGATGACTTCAGCAAAGATAAGCTGTTTCTTTATGCCGCATCAAATCTGATGGGATGATAAATCTGTACACAGGAGGAAATTATATGAGTGTTAAAGTATCTGTTATTGTAGCGATACACCGTACAGGCATAAACCTCAGAAATGCACTTAATGCCTTAAAGAGTCAGACGTTCAAAGATATGGAAATACTTCTCATAGATGCTGATACCTCAGACGGTACTACTGAAATAATGCAATGTTTTCTCTCTGACAAGCGTTTCAGATATATCAGAGCAGACAGTGACAGCATTTCCAATGCGAGAAATATGGGCATAAAGGAATCAAAAGGTAAATATATCGCCTTCGCTGACAAGAATGTTATATTTTCAGACAATCTTATTGAAAGTATGTATCTTTATGCAGAGAAGCAAAAGGCTGACCTTTGTGTTGCGCCTATGGCAAGTAGTGATATTTATGGCAAGCACGAATTCAAAAGCAGTGATCTGCTTCTGAGAAGAAAAATAATCGACAAGTTTGACACGGATATTATATGGAACGGTGCTGTTACAAATAAACTTTTCCTCAAAAGTAAAATCCTCGAACATAATCTTAGCTTTCAACCATACGGAAAGGCTAGAGAATCAGCGTTTACAGTGCCTTTTGTTTTTGAGTGTGAAAAAATAGTTGCTTGCTCCAAAGGTGTTGTCAGCTATATAACACCTGTATCAAGTGAAGGCATATCCGAAGTCAATATCGAAAACTACCTTGCAGCTTACGATTACATTATCAGAAAAGCTACTCAGGCTTTTTCTAAAGCTATAGAAGAAAGTATCAGCGACTTCGACCGCAAAGAGCTTAAAAAGCAGATGGTCTGCTATATTGACCAGATTTATCACAAAGAGATAACTGTTTTACTTTACAGCTATTACAGACATTTCTGGTGTCTCTGCGATGAAGATATACAAAAATATGCTGATATTATTATGTCCCTTTGCGACTGTCTCTCTGATTCAGGCAGAAGAGCCCTGGAGAAAAAAGACAAAGACATTTTTTATGACGGTAAACTGCTAAGAAGCCGAAAAGAAATGGCTGATAATCCTAAGGTTACAGTTTGCATAGGTGCAGACGGTATGCAGATTACACCCGAGATACTTGATACTCACGTCAGCTCACTTTATATGCAGACTATGCCATCATTTGAACTTTTTGTACATTCTGACTTTCGTGATATCTTCCCGGCAAAATGGCTCGATATGCCTAATCTCACTTTTATTGATGCACACAGCTGTGGTGAGTTCAAAGATCTTGCCCTGGAGATGTCAACTACGGGGTACATAATGTATCAGAATGGTCTTGCGAGACTCAACCCCAAGATGCTTATGCGTCACTATACTGTTCTTGAGGGTAAAGATAAATATGCTTTTTCAACTTCTCCGCTCACACGTTTTGACGGAGTGAAAACTACTGAGTACGTTTTCTCGGAGCTGAGTTATTACAGTGATATAAAGCAGACAAGAGCAAATGAAAGCAACTGTACGTATGTTCTTGATCTTTTCTTTATCAATAAACTGTTCAGAGTCGAGCATCTTAAAGGTATACATTTTTACTTCTCGGATAATTCTGTCCTGGATATGCTTAAGCTTTACTCACATTCAAAGTTTAAAAAGCTTGCTCATAGGGGAGTTTACTTGCCTTATAGTGAAGAGCAGACGATTGCGCATATTAAAAAAAGTCAGAATTTATTGCCGGTACCATGCCGTATGATGCTCAAAAAGTATAAAAGAATCACCTTTAAAAATGTTACCCTTAAAAAGCAAAAGCAAAAGCTCAGCGATATGTACAACGCATATATGAGCTATGTATTAAAATATATTCTCAAGTTGATGATAGCTTTTTATTCTACCCGGAAAATCAAAGACAGAGTTTTTTTCTATTCGGGCAGAAGTGACGGCGAATTTATGGAAAACCTTAATGCTGTTTATAAAAAGTATGATGGTGACAAGGTGAAATTCTGCAAAAAGAAGCCTCACAGCCTTAAAGATCATCTTACGAAAATCAAGTATCTGATGACTTCAAAGGTGATTGTTACCGATGATTATATTGACTCTCTCAGAAGCATCAGACTCAAGGATGAGCAAAAGCTTATTCAGGTCTGGTACACGGGTGGGGCTTTCAGAAGATTCGGACTTGATAATCCGCGCATCGGCTCAAGACTTGACGAATACAAGGCTCACTCACAGTACTCAGCGGTATGCGTATCATCTGAGTATGTCAGACAGTTTTACGCCCATGCATTTGGTGTTGACATTGATATAGTCAAGGCTACGGGTACACCGAGGTCTGATGTGCTTGTCAACGATGCAAAAATAACTGAAAAGAAAAACGAAATCACATTCAAGCATCCCTTGCTCAAAGATAAAAAGGTCTACGTTTACTTTCCCACATACAGAGAAGAAGATGGTCAGGTTGTAGGCTTTGACCCTAAAATCGATTGGGAAAAACTCAATGATGAACTTGATGACGATGAAGTATTTGTACTTTGCAGGCATCCCTTTATGAAGCAGGAATATCTTAAAGGCAGATTTTTACCCCGAGTCAAGGACTATACCGATGACCCGACACCTGAACTTTTAGCCGTGGCAGATGTTGTAATTACCGACTATTCGACTATAGTTTTTGACGCATCATTGCTTGATAAATTGATGGTGTTTTACGTTCCTGATTATGAGAAGTATAAGGCTGACCTTTATCTGAAATATGAGAGAGATCTTCCCGGTGAGATCGTTATCGATCCCGGAGAGCTTTTAAACACTCTGAGAAAAGCTGCATATATCGATAATGCCGAAGCTTTGCAGTCTTTCAAAAAGAAGGAAATGGAGCAGTGTGACGGCAAAGCTACCAAGCGTGTAATCGAGCTTATTGACAGCTATATGAAATAATATTTTTACCGTCAGCATGAATTGTTGACGGTAATTTTATGCAGTTTGTTACAAAGATTTAAACAGTAATTGAGCAATAACACTAAAATTATATTAATATGTGGAAAACTATTGACAGATAACACAAAAATCAGTATAATGAAGCTGTAAAAAAGAGAAAGGGGTGTTACCAATGTACTGTTTAGTATAAACCGTACGATTTGATAATATCTAAGTAAAAATAATAAGATAATTTGATTGCTCATTAGAAGTAATCCTTGATGCAATCTTTTGGCGAAAAAAATCGCCCGGGTTGTGTATGTGCAGATAGTCAGATCGATACGTCGAATTAAATATATAAAAGTCCCTTCACTGTATAAGGAATACCTTGAAGTAAGACTTTCGGAGAAATTGAAGAAATGGTAAAATCAGTCGGATGTAGTGACTGTTTGATACGCTATGTATTATTCGTATCCATAAAAACTGTTTAATAGGATATAAATTTACGAGCTATATATTCGGCAGCAGAGGATGTCGAATTAAACAGATCTGGTTGGGGATGTAATAGGGTTATGCGAAGACTCGACACAAGAGTCTGCAGACAAAGTTATTGAAGTTACACATCTGAGTCAGGACAAAGGGATACGCCTTAAAATTGAATATATATATTAAAATGCTATCCCGACGCGGTTGTTTATTGCGTCGGGTGTTTTTTGTGTGTTCTAAAGATTACACAAGTATTAAGATTTGTAAATATTTATTGAAAGGCTTGACCTTTTGTCGTGTTTCTGCTAATATATGATGAGAATAAAATGGACAAATAATGTTTAACTAATTTATATAGGAGGACTGCAGATGAAATTCGATTTTTCCAGCCTTACAAAAAACAAGAATATGCTCATCATACTTCTTGCTATAGTTATTGTTTGCGGTGGCTCTCTTTTAGGCGTAAAAACTATGACTGATTCTGTTCAGCCACAGCTTGATATTTCAACAACAACTCAGGCTCCCACGGTACCGACAACGACTGCACCGACAACCACAGAGCCTACAACAACTACCACGACAGAGACCACTACAACAACAGCTCCAACCACAACGACTACTACAGTACCAAGTACTGACAGTCTTATTTCAACTTTCCCTATCGAAGGTACAACGGCACCGACTACAGTGCCCACCACCGTACCCACAACGGCTCCGACAACTACCAGACCTAACTTTACTTTACCTTCACTTCAGATGCCTTCCACAAGTGCTCCGGTTTCCGGAAACTCAAGCGGTCTTTTAGATGGTCTTAAACCTGACGGCGTGCTTTTCGATCAGGGTATGGCAGGTTTCCAGTTCAACTCAACAGGTGACTATTATTACACAAATGAAGACCCCTGGCAGAGAGCATTAGGCTACAACGAGCTTTATGATAATGCGGCTGCATTTGTTGCGATCTACATAGATACAATGAGATGTAAGTTCAGATATGACAATAAAGACTGGATGATTCAGTTCTGGAAAGGCCAGTACGGTTACGTATTCGTCGGTCATGAAATCGGCGTTTACTACAAACCTACCAACAGAACAGCTGAGCACTATGACTGTGTAAGCGACGCAGACTCACTCTATATGGAAATGGATGGTCTTCGTGACGGTGAGGTGCTTTACACCCGCGATTACGGCAAATATTGGTGGTGCACAGGCTTCGTACCCGGTAAGCTTGATAAATTCTCAGACAGAAGCGAGCTTCAGATTGATGCCAGAATTACTATGAAAGACAAGGAAATGCTCAACGCATTTGTTGATTCTTTAGAGCAAAACGGCATGGTTAAGGGTCACGACTATACAGTTAAGGGTCTCGATGTATACATTGTATGGTAAAATCATAAAAAAATTACAAGTAAATTTCCCTGATTTATTGATTTATTCGTAAATTAGGTGTATAATAACAACATATTGTATATTACGGTTAGTGCCGTTAATATAAATATACTAGAAAGGAAATGATAACCTATGAAAAAGTTACTTGGTGTTCTTGTAGCAATCACTCTTTGCGTATGCATGTTCGTACCTGCTTTCGCAGCTGAGGAAAGTTTAATTTCAGAGTACCTTGGCACTTCAGACCTCAGCACACTTTCAGAGGCTGATTTAACATCAATCCTCAGCGACCTCGGTCTTGCAGATCTTGATGTTGTAGCTATTATCAATGGTGACGAAAGTTCACTCGTTGAGCTTGAAGCTTCACTTGGTTCTCTTATCGGCGAAACAACATCAGCAGCTGCTGCTTCATCAGACGAAGTTGCTTCAGGTGCTGACTTAAGCTGGATGACAGATCTCCTCGGTAGCGAAATGGACACATCAGCAGCAACTGATATGATCGGCGACTTAGGTGCAGGCGAACTCGATTCAGTTCTCGGCACAGTTGAAGATGCTTTCAGCGATGCAGGTGTTGACCTTGGCGATTACGAACTCGGTGCTGACGTTGCTGGTGGTTCAACAAGCGAATCAGCTCCTGCAACAGATGCAGTTGCTTCAATCGCAGACGCTCTCTTTGCTGGTCTTGAAGGTCTTGGCATCGACACAACTGCTATCGAAGGCATGCTTGACAATGATGTTGTAAACTTCTTTGCTAACATGTATATCGGTTTCAGCGGTGAAGTTGAAGAGACAACAGAAGCTCCTACAGTTATCACAACTACAGAAGCTCCTTCAACAACAAAGAAGCCCGTTGTTACAACAACAAAGACTCCCGAAACAGGTGATACATCAGCTGTTTTCGCTGCAATTGCAACTCTTACAGTAGCATCAGCTGCAGCATTTGTTTGCCTTAAGAAAAAGGAAAACTAAGTAACCCTGATTTAACCGCTTCAAAGTGTTTTACATATGGCGGTTAATCAGAGGTTGCAAAATCTCTTTATTTTAACTTTTTTAAAAAAGCTATAATAAAAGGCTGTCACTTAAGTGGCAGCCTTTTTCCTTTATACATACTATTTAAATTGAAAGTTTATTCTGCAAACTCAGCTTTCCATGTAAAGTTGAAAGTATCTCCCACAGGGATAGCATTGATAGCATCTTTCTTGGAGAAATCATCTTTCTTTTCCTGAGAGTCATTTACACCGTACCAAGGCTCGATACAAACATATGGAGCACCGGGTTTGGCCCATATGCCGAGATAAGGAGCACCGCCAAGGTTAAAGATAATCTTTCTGTTACCCTCAGAAATGTTAAGAGTGATGTTTTCGGATTTAATGTCGGTAAGAATGAGCGCGTCCTCATTGAAGATATCGTTAGTAATAACGATGTTTTTTTCATTGTCGAGGACCAGAGTTTTCTCTGGAAGACGAAGAGATTTCACAAGGTCAATCTTCTCGGTATATAGGGTTTCATTTTCATCGAAGCTGAGAGTATCACCGATAGCGCAGTTGAAAGCAGGGTGGGCACCCAATGAAAAGTACATAGGCTTATCGTTTTTATTTACGATATTATGAGAAACAACTAGTGAGTTACCTTTGAGCGTATATGTAACAGTGAGCTCAAAATCATATGGATACATCGCTCTTGTTTCAGCAGTTGAATAGAGTCGGAAACTCATTGAGTTATCATCTGAGCAAAGATAAGTCCAGCCCATCTTACGTGCAAAACCGTGTTTCTGCATCTCATACTCTGTACCGTCGAGAGTATATTTATCATCGATAAGTCTGCCGACAATAGGGAATAGTATGGGAGCCTGACCGCCCCATATATCAGGGTTGCCCTGCCACATAAATTCATAGCCGGTTGCTTTGGATTTAATAGAGGTGATTTCACAACCAAATTCTTTTACGCCAAGAATGAGATTTTCGTTTTCAATATAACGTATCATATTCTTCTCCTTTCAGTTAACGACATTGATAGGTTTACCTGCTACGAAAGCTTCAACATTACTTTTGAAGATGTTCATAAGTCGGCTTCTTGCCTCAAAGCTTGCCCAAGCAATATGAGGTGTAATGATACACTTGCCACAAGTGAGAAGCGGATTATCTTCTCTGGCAGGTTCAACAGAAAGCACGTCAACACCTGCACCTGCAATAATGCCTTCATCGAGAGCTGTTTTAAGGTCTGCTTCGTTGATTACGGGGCCTCTTGAAGTGTTGATGAGAAAGGCGCTCTTTTTCATTTTCTTAAGAAATTCAAGATTCACAAGACCGTTGGTCGCATCGGTGAGTGGGCAGTGGAGAGACAGATAATCGGATTCGGCAATTGCCTTATCCATATCCACGAACTCAACTTCACCGAAACCACTGTAGGTTCTGGTGTTAGGGGAGTAAGCGATAACCTTCATACCGAAAGCATTGGCAATCTGAGCCACAGCACTGCCGATTTTTCCGAAGCCGATGATGCCGAGAGTCTTATGAGCAAGCTCAGCAATAGGCGCTTTCCAATAGCAGAAGTGCTCACTTCTGCACCAATCACCGTCTTTTACACTGTTATTATGAAGTGCAACGTGATTGACAAGTTCGAGTATAAGGGCAAATACCAGCTGAGCTACACCGTCGGTGCTGTACGCGGGAATATTTGAGACAACAACGCCCTTCTCAGCCGCGTACTGAGTGTCGATGACATTATAGCCTGTTGCAAGAGTTGAAATATACTTGAGTTTTGGGAGCTGGGAGAGAACCACAGCTGATAAAATTGTTTTGTTGGTTACGAGAATATCGGCATCGATACTTCTCTCGATCACCTTTTCAGGGGGAGTGATATCATAGATATCATACTCATCCACCACATTTTCAAGCCAATCCCAGGATAAATCACCGGGATTTTCTGCAAAAGCATCTAAAATTACAAGTTTCATACATATCCTCCACATATAGATTTCACATAAGTATTATATCATATGAGCAAACTTATGTCATCAATATTTTAAAAAATTCTCTCTGAGTTAATTTTTATATTGATTTTTGTCTTAAAAATTAAAAATAATATACATAAAATTGTGAAAATGTGTTGACCAAAGCAAATTTTTATTATAAAATAATATAGCGTATATTGAAATCTTATGCGTATTTTCATCAGAGAGGATGAGAGTACTTGAAAAAAAGAAAGAGCAGAACATATGCCATCAATTCCATGGCGTTTTTATGTTTTGTTTTGGCTTTGGCTCTGATTATTCTCCTGAGAATTTTCAGTAACGACAGTTTCACTCGGTGGTACAGCAGATATATCGACACTCTTGCTTCATATGAAGTCTGGATGCAGACATACGGGGCAACTCTTACTTCGGTAGTAATTATACTGTTTAACTTCTTTCTTAAGGCGGCTATACCGTGGTTTCCCATTGCATGTATGTGCGTAGCCAGTGGTGTTATGTTCGAATGGTATTATGCTTTGCTTATCAATATAATAGGTATGGTTATACTTTTTACGGCAAAGTTTTATTGGGGCAGACGTTTCGGTGGCGGTAACGCGGAAAAGATTCTTTCAAAATACGAGACAGCCTATGAATTTATAGACAAGAGCCGATTGGGTTCCGGAGTAGTGCTTTTCTTTTTGAGATTTGTACCATGTTTCCCCGTCAATTCCGTCAGTACCCTTTACGGTTCAACGGATATCTCTTACGGCAGATACATTATTATATCCGTACTGGGCTGTTTCTATAAGGTTTTCTCTTACACGACTATCGGTAGGAATGTATTTGATCCTGCTTCAGCAAGCTTTATTTTACCAATGATATTGCTATTGATTTTTTCAGGTATGATGCTTTTAAGCTTAAGCGGAGCACTGCAACTCAGGAAATTATTTAAATAAAAATAAAATCAGGAAAGGTTGGCTATAATGACAAGCTTCAACGATATGAAAAAGCTTCTTGAAACCAAGGCACTCGACGAGAGTTTTGCAAGGGTTTATACAAAAGAATGCTTTGACACACAGTACAGCAGATTTTTGGAAGTTCTCGATGCTTTCAATGAACTCTTTGACAAAGAGAGCAAGAGAGAAGTTGCACTTTTCTCAGCACCGGGCAGAACTGAAATTGGCGGTAACCATACTGACCATAACCACGGTCTTGTACTCGCAGGCGGTATCAGCCTCGATGCTATTGCTGTAGCGGCAAAGAATGACGAAGGCGTTATCCGCATCAAATCAGCAGGCTATCCTATGGACGAGGTTGACTGTAATGACCTTGAAGTGAAAGCTGAAGAGGAAGGTCGCAGTAAGGCTATCGTAAGAGGTATCGCTGCAAGATTCAAGGAACTCGGCTACAATGTAGGCGGTTTCGATGCAACAACTGCTTCACAGGTTCTTTCAGGTTCAGGCCTTTCATCATCAGCAGCATTCGAAGTTCTCGTATGTACAATGCTCAACTACCTCTATAATGACGGCAAGGTTGATCCCGTTGAAATCGCTAAGATTTCTCAGTACAGTGAAAACGTTTACTTCGGCAAACCCTGCGGTCTTCTTGATCAGATGGCTTGTAGTGTAGGCGGTTTCGTAAGAATAGACTTTGAAGATACATCAAAGCCTATCATCGAAAAGATTGACTTTGATTTCGGTAAATTCGACCACTCTCTTGTTATCGTTGATACAAAGGGCAGTCACTCAGACCTTACAGACGAGTATGCTGCAGTAAGAAGCGAAATGGAAGCTGTAGCAGGTTGCTTCGGCAAGAGTGTACTCAGAGAAGTTGACAAGGCTGATGTCCTTAAAAATGCAGGCGACATCGCTGAGAAGATTTCAGAGAGAGCAGTCCTCAGAGCACTTCACTTCTATGGTGAAAACGAAAAAGTTGTCGCTCAGACAAAGGCACTCAAAGAAGGCGACTTTGACTCATTCAAAGAACTGATTATTGCCAGCGGCAGATCATCATATATGTATAATCAGAATGTTTACACCTGCAAGGCTCCAAAAAATCAGCCCCTCTCACTTGCTCTTATGGTCAGTGAACAGATACTCTCAGGCAAGGGTGCTTGGCGAGTACACGGCGGCGGTTTTGCAGGCACAATCCAGGCTTTTGTTCCAAACGATCTGATAGGCGAGTACACTGATGCAATGAAGTCCATCTTTGGTGATGACGCTTGTTATGTACTTTCAATCAGACCCTTTGGCGGCGTACAGATACACTAATAATTAAAAGAAGGAGATACAACAATGAAAAGAGTATTTAATTCAGCGATTGCCTTGATTTTATGCATCAGCATGATTTTCTCAGGCGCAGTAGTTGCTTTTGCAGCTGATGTAGGAACTCCTACAGTTACTGTTTCACTTTCAAGTGGCACAGATGTAAAAATCAAATGGAATGCAGTGAGTGGTGCAGACGGTTATTGGATTGAAAGATCAACCAAACCTGATAGCGGTTGGGATGACATCAAGAAGACTGTTACAGGCACCGAATACACTGACTCAGGCAGAACACCCGGTGAAACATATTACTACCGTGTACGTGCTTATCAGAAGTCAGGTTTCCTTAATATGTCTAAGGACTATGGTGATTTCTCAGAGCCTGCAAAGACAATAATCGACCCCGCTCAGGTTAAAGGTCTCAAGAACATCATTAACGAGTCAGGCGCAAAGAGAATTACAATTACATGGGATGCAACAGCAGGTGCTAAGGGTTATCAGGTTTATATGTTAGACCCCGCAACAAACCAGTATAAGAGAGTTGCTACAACCTCAAAGAAAACTTACGTTGCAAAGAACCTTACAGAGAGAACTACATACAAGTTTAAAGTAAGAGCTTACCACAAACTTAACGGTGTAAGATACGGTAGCTTCTCAGATGAACTTTCAGTTACAACTGCACTTGCAGACGTTGAAAACTTCAGAATTATCGAAAGCGGTAAAACAAAATACACAATTGCTTGGGATCCTAATCCTAATGTAATCGGCTTCCAGCTTGCAAAGTATGACTCAGCTGAAGGCGATTGGAAGATTATCAGATTTGACGGTCAGCTTTACACAACAAAAACATCATATTCTGTAACAGGTGTTGCTGATGGTGCAAACGATATGTACAAGATCAGAACTTATACTGACAGCAAGACATATGGTGCATGGTCAGAAGTTGTTTATGGCGGTACACTTCCCAGTGCTCCCACAAACCTCAAGGTTGCAGCTAATACCGACAACGGTGTAACTATTATCTGGAACGGTGTAACAGGTTCAGCAGGTTATGAAATCTACTGCAAAGACGAGACAGAAAACTGGAGATCAGTTGGTACAACAGACAGAACTTCATTCAACCACAACAACCTTATGGAAGAGAAGTACTATGAATATAAGGTTCGTGCTTATGTAGGTAGTGCTAATAATCCTATGTACGGTAACTTCGGTGAAACAGTTAAGATTTTCTACGAGCCCGTACCCGCACCCGATGAAGTTTATAAAGAAGATTGGGAAAAGACAGGTATCCTCGGTTACCTCTACGATCCCAAAGAGATGTGCTTCTATACAGCTGACGATACATGGCAGAGAAACTTCGGTTACAGTGAAATCTACGATAACGCTGCAGGACTTGTAGTAATTATCATCGAAACTTGCAGATTAAAGTTTGAATATGCTAACAGAGACTGGATGATCCAGCTTTGGAAGGGTCAGTACGGTTGGGTTCTCTACGGTGCTGAAATCGGTATCTACAATAAGGAAAAGAGCAGACCCGTAGAACACTATACATGTGCTAACGATGAAGATATGCTTCAGATGTCAATGGTTCTTTGGGAAAAGTCAAAGAGCGGCAGTTCATACTGGACAAGAACATTCGGTCGTCCTTATGAGAGACAGTGGTGGCATACAGGTTTCGTAATCGGTAATATGATCGGCAGATATGACAACGATCTTAAGATGGAAGGAAGAATCACAATGAGAGACTTCGAAATGCTTGAAGCTTTCAGAGGTGCTCTCTTAAGCGAAGGCTTCATTGATGTGACAAGTTTCTCATGGACTGATGCACTCAATCTGAAGGATAACCCCAACTGCTTCCGTGTCAGCGGCCTTGATGTATACTTCTATTGGACATGATGATTGGCTGATAAACCGATATAACGTAAATAAAATTATGCCCTTGGTTTTATAATCAAGGGCATTTTTTGGAGGAATGGTTATGGAAAATATAATCGGAAAATTTAATATAGCTGACTCATGGTGTCTGAGCAATAACGGGTTTGAGTTGTACGGGTCAGAAACCTACAGACTTACAGCCGTAACCCCCACAGTAAGACAGCGAAGATTTATGGATATGAAATACTACAATTTCATCCACTTCGGCATGAACACTTTCTATGACAGAGAGTGGGGTAACGGCAAGGAAAAGCTGAAGAAGTTTAATCCTAAGCATCTTGATACTGACCAGTGGTGCGAAGTGCTCAAAAGCACCGGTAGTAAAGGTATAATCATTACCGCGAAACATCACGACGGATTCTGTCTTTTTGATACTGAATACACCAGGCACAATGTAATGAATACACCTTTTGGTAAGGATATCGTCAAGATGCTCAGCGAAAGCTGCAAAAAATATGACCTTAAGTTTGGTGTTTATCTTTCACCTTGGGACAGACACGAAAGCACCTACGGCACCGATGAATATAATGATTTCTTCGTAAATCAGCTCACAGAGCTTTGTCAGAACTACGGTGAGATATTTGCCTTCTGGTTTGACGGAGCTTGCGGAGAGGGTCCTAACGGCAAAAAACAGGTCTATGACTGGGACAGATACTACCGAACAATCAGACGTTATCAGCCTGATGCTGTCATATCAATATGCGGTCCCGATGTCAGATGGATAGGTAACGAAGGCGGTAAGGTCAGAGAGAGCGAGTGGAGTGTTATCCCCGGTGAAAAGGACAGCAACTCTCTCGTTATGGAAAACTCACAGACACAGGCAGATCAGCTTAAAGAGATGGCCAATAAGCTCGATGAAACCGATAGCGACCTTGGTTCAAGAGCTGTAGTGAAGAATTGTCCTGACCTTATTTTCAAGCCCGCTGAGGCTGATATTTCCATCACACATGGTTGGTTCTATCACGACACACTCTATTACTTCCCAAGAAAAATGAGAACTGCCAAGTACCTTTCTGAGGTGTTTTTCAACACAGTCGGCGGTAATGCTTCTATGCTTCTCAATGTTCCGCCTGACAGAGACGGTCTCATCAGCGACAGAGACATAGAGACTCTCGAGGAGTTTACCCGTCGCATCAAAGCTCCTTTCAGGTACCCTGCCGAGGACTGTAAGTTTGATATGGTCAGATTAGATTGTACAAACAGAAAAGTCACCGACGGTTATTATGACTTTGACGATGATGAAACAGGTCTGAGAGTTACTCTTCCCGAGGGCAAGAAACTCGCAACCATTTATATGGAAGAGGACCTGAGACTAAGTCAGCGAATCGAAGAGTTCAAGGTTTACGCTAAAAAAGATGAACACACCTATGTTGAGATTTATAGCGGTACTATTATCGGCTCAGGTAAGATCATCAGATTCCCTGATTATGTCGACACCGATGAAATCATAATCGTGCCTACACAGTCAAGAAAGAACCCTATACTCAAAAAGGTTCTCTTGTTCACAAACTAAAAATATCAGCCGGTAGATTTTAAGTCTGCCGGCTTTAATTATAGGTCGGTACAGTAGGGTAGTGGCGGCGGCTCCATAGGCGAACAAAGTTCGCCTCGGCTACGTTGTAGCCGTAAAATCGCAAAGCGATTTTATGGAGCCGCCTCCCACCTCCGGTAGCGACTGCATTAAAAAAGGACTGCCGAAGCAGTCCTTTTTAGTTTATACAAGTTTGAGCTTATACATAACGTGAGCACCAAGCATTGAGAGCACAACACCGATGGGGATGAGTACGCCGATACCGGGATCAATGAAGAGGAGAAGTACGGTAACAGCCGCAATTGGGAAAATTGAAATCTTCCAATGCTTAACAAAGTAAGTAGCAGCGAGTGAACCGAAGATAGTGTAAGTTACCTGCTGGAATGCAGGAGAGAATGTATCACTTGACATAATCTCTGAGAACTTGGGATTAAGAGCAAAAATGATAACAAACACAGCGATGATAACTGTTGTAGTGATAGTTGACGCTGCGATAGCGATAGTTGTGATGACTTCGCCCTCTTCTGTATTAGCCTTAACCTTTGCATTTTCCATAGCATTAAGAGCACAGGGCATCTTAAGGTTCATAATGTTACCTGATACGAATGAGAGGTAAGTACCGCCGGCACCGAGCATAGGTGAGTAAGCGATAACCTCAACAACACCTGTAACAAAGAAGATTAAAAGTGAAGCGAGACCTTTACCGATAACAGAAAGGCTGGGCCATACATTAAAATGAAGGCTTATTGCAAGAGGGATACAAAGGAAGAATACAAGTGAAATAACACATGAAATTCTACCCCAAGAATGTACTTTATCCATATAAGATTTATTCATTTCGGCAACTCCTTTCTATTAATAACGCCACTCGACGGCTGCAAGTTCAGGTAAGAAGCTGTTGATGAGAACAACGAGTATCATAGCAAGAACCATACTTAAAGGCATTGCAAGAGCTTCGATCCAGTTCTTCTTGAGCTTCTTATTCACAAGAGTAAAGATGAGCATAAAGCCGATTGATGCAACAAGGGCAATAAGTGAAAGCACACCTGCACCGTCACCGATGATAGCAGCATCAGATTTACCTGTACCGGCAAGACCTCTGCCTATAAAAGCTGAGATGAGACCGATGAAGGCAGCAGCTGTCATAATATCCATCCACTTTGAGTTTTTGGAAGCAACGTCTGAAACGCCCTTCTGAATTTTCTTAAGTACGATGGGGATGAGGATTAGGGGAGTGACACTACCGAGGGTCATAACCCAGGCGATAGCTGAGAATGTCTCGGGGTCAGTGATAGGCTGAGAGATACCGCCCTCAAGGCCGAGAGCCTCAATAGCCGCAATAGCTGCAGTAGTCTCATACTGAATAGCACCGATAACAGTAAGTCTTATCCAGGGGAGAACATAGCCGAGAGCTACTGAAAGAGTGATAACAGTTACAGCGATACCGATTGCAGGAGCAAAAGAGAAGATAGCACTTGAAGTAACTGCATTTTTGAGTTTGTCGGTTGTAATACCTAATTCCTTACCGCGAGCCCAGGCCTTTTTCATAAAGAAAAGAGACTGAACACAAACGAATATGATTACAGCAAGGATAATCAGATACATAAAACCGTCGGATTTGAAGTCTGAAAACATATTTTAACCTCCGCTTTCAAATATTTTAAGCAATATAATCATATCACCCCTTTTCAAAATAGTCAACAAATTGAGGCAAAATTCTTTGACAAAGCCAATATATATGGTATAATATTCCGGTGAGTGTAAACATATAAATACTTCGGTGATAATTATGAATGAAACTACCCGAAGAAATAAGCAGACTGCTCCCACACGCAAAAAAGATATGTACACTGCCGTACTTATAAGTCAGATATTTTCACTGATAATTCTGCTTCTGACTTTCCATCTCACAATAAAACCTAATGAAACCGCACTGGGTAACCTTAAAAGTCTCCTTAATGAAGAGCTCTTTACAATGAGTGATATCTCCGAGACTCTGAAGCAATACTTAACAGCGGAGAATACCTGGGCTGTATCAGGAGACAATGTCACAATAATTGACGAGTCTCAGGCGTACCCTGACGAGCAGACCACTGAAGCTCTGACAGGTCAGGGCGGTGATGATATAGAAGTTTATGAGGCGGCGGCAAATACAAGTTTTTCACCCATCAGGATAACTACACCAGCCTTGTCACCTATAGAAAAAGGCAGATATACCTCATACTTCGGCTATCGTATTAACCCTATAACCGAGAAGTTTTCATTTCACACGGGTCTTGATATAGCAGCGCCTATGGGCACAAAAATCAGAGCTGTCTATAACGGTACCGTAACAAGAGTCGGCGAAGACAGCAGAGCAGGCAAGTATATCTTTCTGACTCACGATGACGGTATGGTGACATTTTATTGTCACTGCAGTGAGATAACAGCCGAAGAAGGAGCCATTATTCGTCAGGGCGAAACCGTAGCCAAGGTAGGCTCTACGGGTTGGTCAACGGGGCCTCATCTTCACTTTGAGCTGAGGATAAACGGTATACGCTACAACCCCTTATACATTCTCGATAAATGACACTTATAGTCGGGAGTACCCGATACAAAATAGACTTTACATTTGCTCTGACAGTGACGCTGATGCTTATTTTCTGTCACAAAGAGACAGTTTTGCTTTGTCTTATGTCATCGCTTCTCCACGAAGCAGGTCACCTTATACTGATGTATATTTCAGGTCAGAAAGTCATAAGTGTAACCTTCGGAGCATTCGGAGTCAGAATAGACAGACTCTCTAAGACAGCTTCATCATACAAAAACGAGGCAATCATAGCCTTTGGCGGTATAGGTGTAAATTTACTTATAGCTTTTACATCGGCAGTATATTATAATTTCACACACTGCAGTTTTGCTGTAAGCCTGATGGCTGTCAATATTTTTATAGCTATATTTAATTCTATACCCATAGATACTCTTGACATGGGCAGAGTTTTAAGATACACTTTATTATGTCTCTATGACGAGAGCCGATGCCATATAATAATGAAAACAGTTTCAGCAGTTGCTGTAAACATATTGGCTCTCTTATGTATAATTTACAGTCTGAAGTTTACTGTCAATCCGAGTCTTATAGCGGTGACGGTATATCTGTATGTAATCACACTCTTTAAGAAATGGAGTTAAAAATAAATGATTAACAAAGAAGTTCAGAAAATTTTACCCTTGGTGCAAAAGCCGGGCAGATACACGGGCGGAGAGCTCAACAGTGTAGTCAAAGACAAATCAAAGGTTGACCTGAGATATGCTTTCTGTTTCCCCGACAGCTATGAAATAGGTATGTCACACTTAGGTATAAAGATACTCTATTCACTGGCCAATGCAAGAGATGACGTATGGTGCGAAAGAGTATTTGCTCCCTGGCACGATATGGAAGAGGAAATGAGAAAGAGAAACATTCCTCTTTTCGCTCTTGAAAGCGGTGACCCCTTGACCGAATTTGATATGATAGGCTTCACTCTTCAGTATGAGCTGTCATTTACCAATGTCCTTAATATGCTGGACTTAGCAGGTATTCCCGTCAGAAGCAAAGACAGAACCGACCTTACACCTATTATAGTCGGCGGTGGGCCTTGCGCATGCAACCCCGAGCCTATGGCGGATTTCTTTGACTTATTTATGTTAGGCGATGGCGAAGATGTTACCAACGAAGTCCTCGACCTTCTTATCGAATGCAAAAAGCAGGGCAGTACCAAGGCTGAATTTTTAAACAGAGCATCACAGATTGGCGGTGTATACGTACCCTCACTCTATGACGTAACTTACAACTCTGACGGTACCATTAAGGCAATAACCGCAAAAGACGGTGTCCCAGAAAAAGTCACTAAGAGAGTAGTACCCGACCTTGATAAGGTCCACTATCCCGATAAGTTTATAGTACCCTTCGTTGAGGTGGTACACGACAGAGTGGTACACGAAATCCTTCGAGGTTGCATCAGAGGATGCCGTTTCTGTCAGGCAGGCTTTATCTACAGACCCATAAGAGAAAAGAGTGCTGACACAATCAATGAGCAGTGCAAACGCCTTATCGAAAGCACAGGCTATGACGAGATTTCACTCTCATCACTGAGTACCAGCGACTATACCCACCTTGAAGAGCTTATGGGCAAGCTTCTCAGTTGGACTGAGGACTATAAGGTCAACATCGCTCTGCCATCACTTCGAGTCGATAACTTCTCAAAGACACTTATGGAGCACCTTAAAAAGGTCAGAAAGAGCGGTCTTACCTTCGCTCCCGAGGCAGGTACACAGCGACTCAGAGATGCCATCAACAAAAACGTTACCGAAGAAGAAATGCTCCGCACTGCAAGAAACGCTTTCAGCGGTGGCTGGTCAACGGTTAAACTTTACTTTATGTTGGGCTTACCTACAGAGACATACGATGACGTTGCAGGCATAGCAGACCTGGCTCAGAAAGTAGTCGGTGAGTTTTACACCAACCCCGACAGACCCAAGGGTAAGGGTTGTCAGGTTAACATCAGTGTAGCCTCATTTGTACCAAAGCCATTCACACCTTTCCAGTGGGAACCTCAGGATACAGTCGATGAGCTCATAGCCAAGCAGAACCACCTGCTTTCATCAGTCAAGACAAGAAAGATATCCGTCAGCTACCACAAGGTCAATATCAGCTTCCTCGAAGGCGTATTCGCAAGAGGTGACAGAAAGCTCTGCGACGTCGTCGAGTACGCATGGCGCCACGGCTGTAAGTTTGACTCATGGGATGACAGCTTCCTCTTTGACGTATGGATGGAAGCATTCAGCGAACTTGGAGTTGACCCCTTATTCTACACAAGCCGTAAGAGAGAATACACCGAGATACTGCCTTGGGACCACCTTGACTACGGCATCAGAAAGCAGTTCCTTATAGACGAAAACGAGAAATCTAAACAGGCAACAACAACACCGCACTGCAGAATAAAATGTTCAGGTTGCGGTAGCAATAAACTTAACGGAGGTAAATGCGATGCGATGCGTCAGAGTATGGTTTAAGAAAATGGGCATGAGCCGATACGTCTCACACCTTGACCTTATGAGAGCAATGACCAGGGCTATAAGACGAGCAAATTTACCTTTATGGTATACCGAGGGATTTAACCCCCACCCTTATATGACATTCGCACTTCCGCTGTCATTAGGTATGGAAAGTCTCTGCGAGAGCATGGACATCAGAATAGTAGGCGAGAGCACCAACGAAGAGCTTTTTGAAATGCTTAAAGGCTCAATGCCACCTGGCATAGAAATCATCAGTGTTGATGAGCCTCAGTTCGACCCGAAGTTTATAGCATTCGGTGAGTTTGATATACTCTTCGACACCGAGAAAAACGCTGACAAACTAAAGTCTGACATCGAAGATATGCTTTCAAAGGACGAGCTTATAGTTCAGAAGCTTGGCAAAAAAGGCAGACACAAGGTACTCAAAGACATCAACCTTATTGAATTTATCAGTGACTACAAGGTGTCGGCAATGGGCGAAAGAGTCAAGGTGACCATCACACTCCCGGCAGGCAGTGTCACCAACGTCAACCCCTCACTTCTGGCAGACGAAATCCAGAAGAACCACGAGGACACAAGCTACACCATCATCAGAAAAAAGCTGATGACAAGCGATATGACAACATTCAGATAATATTTCATTGGGACGCGGGAGAGTAACCGCGTCTCTTTTAGTTTTATCCCGCCGGGAGAGTAATTGCTGTAGGGACAGGTTGTGCCGTGTCCGATAAGTTTGCAGTGATTTGGTGCGGACACGGTGCACCGTGTTCCTACGATAGAGTATTTTAACAAAAACCTTGATTTTTTTTACAAATGGTGGTATGGTAATATTACATAATTCAAAGGAGGAAATTCTCATGAAAAAATTAGCAATCATCTTTTCAACCATCGTTATGTTGATGCTCTTTGTTGTGTCAGCAAGTGCTCTCGACGCCACAGGCAAGTGCGGCAAGGACGCTACATATACATTTGACAGCGCAACAGGCGAGCTTGTCATCAGCGGCACAGGCGCTATAGCAGCTGAAGCTTTTTATGACAAAGACGAAATCAAAACTGTAGTCATCGGTGACGGTATTACTGAGATTGGGGCTGATGCATTTAACAATGCAAACTACATTACAAGTGTGTCTATTGGCAAAGATGTGACAAAAATTGGTAGCAAAGCTTTTTACGATTGCTATTATCTCAAAAACATCAACCTGCCTGATGGTTTGATTTCTATCGGTGATTATGCGTTTGAGTATTGTCACAATCTCACAAGTTTAGTAATACCTGACAGTGTTACAATTATAGGGTCTCAGGCTTTCTATGATTGCTCTAATCTCACAAGCGCAACAATAGGTGACGGTGTAACAGTTATCGAAAATAATGCATTTGCAAGATGCAGTGGGCTCAAAAGCATCACAATGGGTGAGAATGTTACAACTATTGGTAGTTGGGCTTTTTATGAGTGCAGTAGTCTCACAAATTTAGTTATTCCAGAGAGTGTAGTGGAAATTGGAAGTTATGCTTTTTATCGTTGTTCAAAACTTGAGAGCATCAGCATACCAAAGAGCGTTAAATATATAGGGAATGAAGCCTTCCGTTATTGTTCAAGTCTCTTTGATGTTTATTATGCAAGCTCAGAGAGTGACTGGAATTTAATTAATATTTACGAAAACAACACAGGTCTCTCAAATGCAACAATTCACTTCAACGATGCAGGTCACACTCACACTTGGAGTGACTGGGCAGAGGTCACAGCACCCACTTGCACAAGCTTTGGCTCAGCTGAAAGAAGTTGTATCTCTTGTAAAGAGACACAGACAAAAGATATCGCAAAGCTTCCTCATACTCTCGGCGAGTGGATAGAAACAAAGCCTGCAACCTGTGAAGAGGACGGTTTAAAAGTGGCTGCCTGCACGGTATGTAGCACAGTTAAAGAAGAAGTTATCCCTGCAATTGGTCACAGAGCAGACTGGACAGTTGTTGATGCTACCTGCACTGAAGCCGGTATTAAAATTGGTTACTGTTACAATTGCAAAACTTCTACAGTTGTAGAGTTGCCTGCTCTCGGTCACAAAGAAGTAATCGTAGAAGGCTATGCACCTACTTGCGAATACACAGGCCTTACTGACGGTGCTTATTGTGAAGTTTGTAATGAAGTTGTTATAGCTCAGGAAGTTATTCCTACCTTAGAACACAACTATCAGACTAATTGGCAGATATTGAACACACCTACTTGCACAGATAAGGGTCTTGCAATTAAAATTTGCAAAGACTGCTTCAATATCAATAAAGAGACACTTCCTGCTACAGGTCACACAGATACAAATCTTGACAATAAGTGCGACTCATGTGATATGCAAATTGATTTTAACGAGGGTGACGATTCAGACAGCATTGATGAATTTAGCATAATTGAAAAATTAATTGCTTGGTTTAAAGATATCATTAACAAACTTTTCGGCTTTCTCAAGTTTTAATTGGCGGTCTCTCACCTGATTGTCAGAGGGGTCTGCCCCGCCTACCAAAAAAAGAAAAAAATCTCAGAAAAACTCTTGACTTTTACAGCCTCTTATGGTAATATATTCAGGCATTTGTATCACAGTTATGTGGTTGGTGCCGGCTGAATTCAGTCAGTATATTAGCAAGCGGTCCTCTGTCGACTTGTGTTTCGATATGAACGTGGCAGAATTTAGGAGGATAAAAACCAATGAACAAACTCAATCTCATCTCAGACGCTAGCCTTAAGGCTGAAGTACCTGCTCTCGAAATCGGTAGCACTGTTCGTGTTCACGTTAAAATCCGTGAAGGCGAAAGAGAAAGAATCCAGGTATTCGAAGGTACAATCATCGCTAAGAGAGGCAGCGGCATCTCATCAACCTTCACAGTTCGTCGTGTTGCTTACGGCGTAGGTGTTGAAAGAGTATTCCCCGTTCACTCACCTAACGTTGCTAAGGTTGAAGTTGTCAGAAACGGTAAGGTTCGCAGAAGCAAGCTCTATTACCTTCGTGACAGAGTTGGTAAGTCAGCTAAAGTTAAAGAAAAGATTGGCTGATAAGTATCGAAATGGAAGGAAGGTTAACGCCTTCCTTTTGTTTTTTTAAGGGTATGACCCCCCAGTCAGCCATAAGGCTGACAGCCCCCCTTGAAAGGGGAGCCTGAGTAATCTTTAATATCAGCTTTCTAAAAAAGAACCTGAAAAGCCGTCCCTTTTAAGGGAAGGTGGCAGGCGTAGCCTGACGGAAGGGTTTAAACTTAATTTTAATTAGCCTTATTATCATATTTCCGAGGTGACTTCAATGGAAGATATTACACTTAAAAAGAAAGAAGAGCTTACCTTTAAAGATAAGCTTCATATAAATTACTACGACCTCGTGTCAGTACTCGCCACTGCTCTGGTGACTATAATGATTATCTTCACCTTTGTTTTCAGAGTGGTAGGCGTTGTCGGCTCATCTATGGTGCCGACTCTTCACGACGGCGACTGGCTTATTGTGTCCGCTTATGACAGCAATCCTCACTACGGTCAGGTTGTTATCGTAACCCAGCCTAACTACTTCAATGAGCCTATCGTTAAACGTATCATTGCTACTGAAAATCAGACTGTTGATATCAACTTCAATACAGGTGATGTTTTTGTTGTCGGTGTAAAGCTCGACGAGCCTTATATCAATAATCTCACTCTCAATAATGAGGGTGTACAGTTCCCCGTTACCGTGCCCGAAAACCATGTCTTTGTAATGGGTGATAACCGTCAGGGCTCTACCGATAGCCGTAGTGATAAAATCGGCTTCGTTCAGGAAGAGTACATTCTCGGTGTTGTCAAGCTTAAGATGTTCAGTGTTGACCAGTTTACGGGTGCTATGAAGTTCAATAGCCCATCTGAATGGAAAGTAAAATAATAAACTTCGGGACTGATACAATATCAGTCCTGTTTTAAAAGAGGGGAGAATTACTATGGCTGACCAACAGAAACAGATAGTTCAGTGGTTTCCGGGTCATATGGCTAAAACCCGCCGACTGATAAAAGAGAGTTTACCTCTCGTTGATGCGGTTACGGAGCTTCTTGATGCTAGAATACCTTATTCGAGCCGTAACCCTGAGCTTGATGAGCTGACTCAGAAAAAGCCGAGAATTGTACTTTTAAATAAGTGTGATATGGCTGACGATAATATAACCCGTGAGTGGGTAGAGTACCTGAGAAGTCAGGGTCAGTACGCTCTGCCTGTAGACTGCCGTAGCGGTAAGGGTCTGAATAAATACGGTGACTTAGTCCGTGAAGTGCTCGCTGATGTTATAAAGAAAAATGAAGACCGTGGTATGCCCGGTAAACCTCTTCGCATGATGGTGGTAGGTATACCTAATACGGGTAAGTCCTCTTTCATCAACCGAATGGCAGGTAAAAACCGTGCCAAGGTTGCCGATAAGCCCGGTGTTACCAGAAGTAATCAGTGGTTTGCTATCGGTGGCGGTATAGAGCTTCTTGATACTCCCGGTGTGCTGTGGCCTAAGTTTGATGACCCTATGGTGGGTGACAGACTTTCATTTATCGGCTCGGTAAAAGACGAGGTTACTGACATCGAGACTATGGCCGTAAGACTCATTGAAGTCCTTGTTGACGGCTATGAAGACAAGCTTACGGGTCGCTATAAGCTTAAAAATATCGATGATATCCATTCTGTTATGCCTTGGGAAATCCTTGAGGAGATAGGCAGAGAGCGTGGAATGCTTATCCGTGGCGGTGAGATTAACACTGAAAGAGCTTCGGTTATGCTTCTTGATGAGTACCGTGGCGGTAAAATGGGTAAGATTTCTTTTGAGAGACCACCGAGGAAGTGAATTCGGAATTCGGAATTGCGACATAGTCAGATAAAAACTTAAGTTGTTGCCCGCAGGGCGAGTAAAGTTTTTTGATTACTTTTTTTCAAAAAAGTAATGCAACCCCTCTTGCGGTTCCCAAAATTCATTATGGCTTGGAGCGCCTATGAATTTTGACCGCTGCGCCATCCTCACCTCACTTTATCCGCCAACGGCGGCGTTTCGGTGACGATGCCCGGCGAGGGCGTACTAATTATGAATTGAGGGCACCTGATGGGTGTCCTTTTTTCTGAAATTTTCTTGTTAAATTATTCATATATTTATCGAATAATATTTACAATTACCTTTCTTTGTGTTAATATATTATAATGTAAATAATAGAAAGTTTAAATATAAATTGAAAGGGAAGTTTTGCAATGAACAAAGTTAAAAAAATTCTTAGTCTTATTCTTGCAGTGATTATGTTTATTTCCATTGTACCGATAGAAAGCTTTGCTGCCTTTGAGTGGCTCAGACCTTTTGTATATAAGGTTGAGTTTACCGACTATAACCCTCTGTCAAACAGTTATATCCAGAAAAATAACGGTATGCTTGATGTTGACAAGGTTTACATCTATCCCAATGATGAAATTTACAACTACACTTGTACCTTATATATGTCTAACGGCAGAACTATTGATATAACAAAAGACGGCCTTGGAAGCGACTTCGGTAGTATTGTATCGAGAGTTGATATGGTTATGGTTTTAGACACCGAGGAGTGTTCTGCAGCATCATATATGGGTGACGGTATGGTTGATGTTAGAGTCGATCTTGTAGTCCACTATCTTTACGGTGAACCCCGTGAATACAGCTTTGTGACTCAGAAGGTTATCGTACCGGGTTTAGTCACCAATGTGCGTCTGATTGATTCGTTGCCCTATTACTATAATACAGCCTGGCCTCATGACAGCTTCGTCGGTAAAAGATTTGAGATTACCTATGCTGATGGTTCCAAGGAAATTTCTACCTTTAAAAATTACAGCTACTATTACGGTTTCAATGGTAAAAAAGCAGAGCTTCGATTCGGTGAAAACAAATACATAGACACTGCAACAGGTAAGCTTGTATATTACAAGGGTCTTGATATATTCTTCATTGATGATTATTTCCCTGTTGAAAGAAAACTGATACCCTGCCCTTATAAGAACATAAAGATTACTAAGAATAACTTCAACGGTGAAGGCGGACTTACATCTCTCAACTATACTCTGACATATAATAACGGCAGAACATCAAATAAGACTTATACTTTCAGTACTCCTTTGAAGTACGGCGGTTCTCAGGTTATCGGTAAGATTGACGGCTATGATGTAACAGTAAGTATCGGTTCAAAAGAAGATAAGTACAGCATCAAAGCTCAGATCGGTTATGAAATTTGGGAAACTATTGCTGAAGTCAACGGTAAATTTTCCGATTTCTGTGACTGTAAATGTCATAAGACAGGTTGGCTCAGAGAGTTCTTCCATTCCATCCGAAATGCTTTCTGGAAACTTTTCCGTATAAAAGAGATTTGCCAGTGCGATATGCCTCACTGGACCAAGGATAACTAAAAAATCAGATAAATATTACAGCCCGGTAGATTGTCTACAGGGCTGTTTTTATGTTTATTCAAGTAAAAATTTTGTTCTGAGCTCTTCGATGACCCTTTTCTCTATGCGTGAAACATAGGATCGTGATATGCCCATAGCTTTAGCGATTTCGTTCTGGGTCATCTCTTCCTGATCATAAAGACCATACCGTTTGATGATGATTTGCTTATCGCGGGTATCGGTCATACTTTCAATTATCGAGTAAAGTTGTCGGGTTTTATTTTTCAGGTCAATGTCGTCGCATATAGTATCATCTATACTTATAATGTCGATTAGAGTCAGAGGATTGCCTTCGCTGTCAGTATCGAAAGGTTCATTGACAGAGATATTAGCCGAGTCTTTCTTTCGGGAACGGTAATGCATAAGGATTTCGTTTGCTATCCTCACCTTGAGGCGCATCATTATCCGCAGTTGTTTCATTGGCTCCAATCAAAATTATTTCGGGAGTTTCACCATTCCATATGATTTTATCAATAATCGTTCTGAGCATTCTATTTTTATCTATTGCATCAAGCTTATCGAAGTTGTTGCCAAAGTCAGAATACATCTTCATATATTCATCGAAGTAGGAGAGTGTCAGTTCGGATGCATTTATAGCTTCTTCAATTTTAGAGATATTTATATTAAGAGTGTCAAGCTCTTTTCTTTTTGTCTCAATAACCTCAATTATACCTTTTGCCGTTTCGGGAGACATATCGATAAGCATATTCTTATTGCCGTTTTCTATGGCTTTTTCAGTCTCATTACGAGCTTTCAATAGTTGCTGCAATTCAGCCTTATAAGACTTTTGGTTATCTAATTCAGCTTTACAACTTTTCTTTAATCCTTTAAATATTCTTTCGTTGTCTTTGCAAATCTCTTTTATTTTTTCAATAACCATTTTGTCGAGTTTGTTGCCATTGACATCTCTCATTGAGCATCTAGACTTATTGCTTGCAGCTTTCATTTCACATTTATATGTAAATCGAGTTTCGCCTTCAGGAGTTTTTCTTCTGTTATCTGATTTGGGTCGCATAAATGCGCCACATTCACCGCAACGAAGTAACCCTGAGAGTACAGCATTGTTACTTTTAGGTTTTCTGTAAGCCTTGGAATTGTTTTCACCAAGTAGTCTTTGAGCTTCAAGCCAAGTACCACTATCAACTAAGGGTTTGTGTTTGCCTATTGCTACTACCCATTCTTTTGTATCACGCTTTTTACTAGCTTTTCCTGTTTTCTGTATGGTTTTATTATATACCATCATGCCACGTTTTCCGTTAAACTCAGTCTTCTCGGCATAAATTTCAGTATCAAGACTCATAAAATAGTCATATATACTTTTATCATTAGGTGCATATACAGGGTTTTCAAGTATAGCCTTAACTGCAAATCTTGAATAATCAGTATTGGTTTTGCTTTTAATGCCGTTAGCAAGCAAATATGATACTACTTTAGTTAATGAACGGCATTCAAGAAATTTATTGAATATTAATCTTACGGTATCAGCTTCATCAGGAATGATATCGAGCTTATAGGCTGTTCTTTTCTTGCCGTCAATTTTTATTTCAGCAGAAATCTTCTGACTTTGGTAACCTGTGGGGGTCGTACCGCCTAGCCATCTGCCGGTTTTGCTCAATTCATACAAATTATCACGTATACGTTCAGCAGTTGTTTCTCTTTCAAGTTGAGCAAATACTACAGCAACACTCATCATAGCTTTGCCCATTGGGTTTGTAGTGTCATAACTCTCAGTAACAGACAAAAAAGCAGTTTCAGTTTTTTCAAGAACGGAATATGTATTAGCAAAATCTCCGACGTTTCGGCTGAAACGGTCTAATTTGTATATACATACAGCATCAAATTCGTTGTTTTCAATTTGCTTCATCATTTTTGTGAATGAAGGACGGTTTATGTTGCCACCTGAATAACCTTCATCTTGAAAAACTACTATGTCATCATCAGAAACATTTTCAAATACTCTATGAATTTCATTTCTACACAGCTTGATCTGTGCATCAATACTGTCACCTTTACCCGTGAATTTTGATTTACGGGCATATATAGCTATCTTTTTATCTTCAGTAAGTAACATAATTTTACCTCACTTTCAAAGTGATATACTGTATAAATTATAACGGATTGTAACAAAGAAAGCAATACTGCAATATTTACAAAAGAACTTGACAACTATACTACTGTGGTGGTATAGTATAAATACGAGGTGATAATAATGAGTATTTATAAAATATATCATGGTAGTGACCATATAATCAACAAGCCTGAATTTGGTAAAGGCAAATCCTGGAATGATTACGGTAGGGGATTCTACTGTACCGAATCAATTGAGCTTGCAAAAGAATGGGCTTGCAGCGAAGAAGGAAAAGACGGATATGCCAATGCTTACACTATTGACACTGAAGGCTTGAAAGTTCTTAATCTTTCATCGGATAAGTATAATATTCTTAACTGGTTGGCTATACTTTTACAGAACAGAAAGTTCGATTTATCTCTTCCTGTTTCCATCAGAGCAAGAGATTACATTATAGAAAATTTTGGTGTAGATATCAGCTCGGCAGATATAATTATAGGGTACCGTGCCGATGATTCATACTTCTCATTTGCCAAGGATTTCATTAACAACGGTATAAATCTTGAACAGTTAAACAATGCTATGAGATTAGGTAAGCTCGGTGAGCAGGTTGTAATTATGAGCGAAAGAGCTTTTGACAAGTTGGTATACCTTGAGGACGAAACTGAGTTTGCTGATTCAGCTATATACTATCCGAAACGTGTTAAACGAGATGAAGAAGCTAAGAAGCAATATCTTAATGTTGATCGTTATGAGGTTGATATGGACGGTTTGTTCGCAAACGAAATAGTCAGAAGGAAGATGAGCAATGATGATTTCTAATTTTTATACCGATGATATTGTGGGTAATCTTGCCTCAATGTTTGACTTGGCTGTAAATGACTACAATATTGACGGTGACAAGTTCTGGGATATGTTTGTAACTTCAGGTATCGCTGAACAGATTGAAAACAATAATCCTAAGTACACTGCCGGTCAATCCGGTGAGGAGCTTTTACTTGAGATTATCAGAAGAACTGGCATTACAGCTACCAAGGAGAGCAAAGAATATATCTTCGGCAGATCTTCAGAATATTGGTGTGGTTACATCATAGCGAATAGTCAGATAGCTTTGGGTAAAACATTTAAAGAGCTTCATAATCTTATTGCTTTCGAAGAACTGCAGAATATGTACAAGACTCTTCATGAAGCTCCTGCTGAAAAAACTATTGAAATCATTGAAAAACGCTCTATGCTTAATCCTACTAAATTAAAGCTCAAAAGAGAAAACTTAGATATGTCTCAGGCAGATCTTGCTGAAAAAAGCAGCGTAAGCAAAAGAACAATTCAAGCTTACGAGCAACGAGACAAAGACATTAATAAGGCTTCTGTGGAAATAGTATCTAAACTTGCAAGTGCATTAAATTGCAGTATTGATGATTTGTTAGAGTAAAAAATTATATCTTAAACAAGTGGTTCAATTATTGGATCGCTTGTTTTTTAATTGTATCACAGTAAGATTATTTTTTTCAGTTATTGTGCTGAGTAATCTGTCATAATTATAGTAGGAAAACACGAATATAGTTCACAAAACAAAGATATGAATTCCTAAGACCAAACGATTAATACAAAAAGGTTATAATCTGGTAAAACTCCTGTCGTGATAATTCTTTTAATTAAAATAACCGGATTATAACCATTTTTGTGGCGAAAACAGTGTTCTGCAGCGGTCAACTGCGGAAGCTTACCTAGCTCGGTGGTGCAATAATATTGCATCAGTAAATAGAGCCTTAGACAGTTTATCAGCCCATAACAGGGATGGAAGTATTTGATTATAGGAAGTGATTAAATATGGCTAAGAGAAAGAGAAAATCTGTGACTCAACAGATTATGCAAGAAGCTATAAAAATACTTAATAAGCATGAATGCTTTAAATTATAATGTACCTCAAAATAGGAAGAGTGTATATATAGTGGCATTTAGACAAAATATAAAAGTATATAATTTTATATTTCCTGAACCTATTACATTAACAAAACATATTGAAGATATTCTTGAACCGGAATCAGACATACCTGCAAAAATGTATGTAAACAGAACTGATGTAGTTATGAATTCTAAAGATCTGAATTCTTATAGTGACAGGCCAATTCAGATTGGTTATGTAGCAGCCAATCGTCAGGGCGAAAGAATTTATTCAATTAAAGGTACTGCCATTACATTAACTGCAAATGGCGGTGGACAATTTTCAAAAACAGGCGGGTACCTTATCAACGAAAAACTTAGAAAATTAACACCAAGAGAATGTGCAAGACTTATGGGTTTCCCTGATGATTTTATTATAAGTAAAAGTAACAATCAGGCTTACACTCAATTCGGTAATAGCGTTGTGGTTGATGTAATTCAGATGATACTTGAGTCAATAGCAGAGGCGCTATGTGACGGAGAAGATAAAAATAACAAAGAAATTAACGATTTTAGTACCTTGAAAAAAGAATATAATAATCCTGTTAAAAATAATTTTTGTTTTTTAAGTTATTTTAAGGTTGTTGACGTAATATATATAATAAGGGAGTTTGTCGATAAGATAATTAACAAACTCTTGTCTATAAGACTGTATTATAAGGATACGGCGGGACACACCCATAAAAATTTAAATCTAATATAAATAAATTTGAACATTGAAAATTTAAATAAAGATAATCGGTTGTATAGCCGTCGTATCTTTCATATTATTAATAGACTTCCGAAGTAAAAAATCACGGTCAGATTAACTTATTACCTTCGGATTAAAAATAGTATGAAAGCTGGAGAAAATATGGACGTTATCGTTCACATGCCCACGACGCCGGAAGGCTTGGAGATTCTCGCTCGCCGAATTAATGAAGCTCACTTAAAGATGGTGACTACTAATATAAATAAACTCGGATGCCCATATGAACAGAAAGTTGAACTTTTCGAGGCTGTATGCGAGAGAATAGATGAAAACTACAGAAACAGACACTAATACATAAGTTAACACCGCAGGATTAGCAATAGTCCTGCGGTGTTTTTGTGTTTAAAAATAAATATATATATATAACTTATAGAGGCAATTAACATCAAATTAATGATTCTAAAATATTAAAATAATGGCTGAATATGTAAGGTTATACAATAATCGACATATGTAACTTTTTTGCCTTATTTATGTATTAAATATTGATATTTTTAATGAATTGTGTTAAACTATCTTTGCGACGTAAAATTGAATTTATCAAATTTCTGAGGAATGCTTTTGGTAAAAGTGTATTCCTTTGTTCTTGACACTCTCAGAAATGTAGATATTCAATAATTTTGTGTCGTGGCAAAAAGGAATGCGTTTTTCGGTGCGTTCCGTTTGCCGGGACGCGCTTTTTATTTTCCTCTGCTTAAAGGCAGGGGCAGTTCGTCTATTATTATTTTTGTGCGTTACGGCTTGCGGAAAGCGAAAATTTGCTTTCCCTGGGTAGTAGCGCGCTTTTTTTTATAAAAAGTATATTCTTCTGCCAAAATTCATTATATTTCATAGGAGGAAAATTATGAAAAAAACAATCAGAAAAATAGTCGCTATGGTACTGTCATTGGTAATAATTTTTTCTATTTCATCAGTACCTGTAAGTGCAAAAAACATCTATGAAGAAAACCATTTTATGGGTCTTATAGAGGTTTACGATTACGGCAATGAAGGGGATAAAAACTTCTTTGAAAAAATTAAGGATACTTTCCACTGGTATATAGCAAGATTGTTTGCTTATTTCGAAGGCGACTGCCCTGTTTGTGGTGAACATTTTGCTGTGCCGTACTTGGATGATTCTGTAGAAAGCTACTACAACAAGGCCGTTAATGACCTTAAAATTTACAAGGGTCTTGTAATTATAAAAAAGACCCGAACAGTCAATATTGAAGTCAAAGATACTCCAAAAGTTGTTCAGTCGATAATCGATCCAATTGCCGAAAATATTTCCGGCACAACTACTGAAACCTACATATTCCTCAACGGCAAGGATGCAGAGGGCAGAAAAATAACTGATGTCATTCAGCCTCTCGGCAGAAACGCAGAACTGACTAACGATGCTGTGGCAGATAATTCATTGCGTTTTTCCTCAGATGAAGGTCAGGCGATGGTAACCGCTCTCACAATTTCCCTCGCAGCAGAAAGCTCAACTTTCGATGGCACAACATTAGAAAATCCACCATATAATTCTTCGGTAATTGATCCTATAAATCCTGCAACACTTGATCTTGGCCCTTTAAAAATTATCAATGCTGAAATCTCGTATCCTGAAACTTTAGTAGCGGCTTCATTTGACGATAATCTCAGAGCAACATCTATAAAAATTGACATTCCGATTTACGCCTATTTCACAGGGTATGCCGGACCGATTAAGTTCTCTGCCTGTTGTGACGCAAAAATAACAGAAGAGTACACTATCACTTACGTGTAAATTAAATTGAAAGATTTGCTGTATATAGTTAAAGGAGAATTGCAATGAAAAACAAAAAACTTACACTCATCGCAAGTATAATGCTTGTAGCAGCTATTCTTTGTGGCTCTGTTTCAGCGGCTGCGGCAGATTATAGCAATTACACAACGGCACCTACAATGGGACCGACAACAGCTCCTTCGGATCAGACTACCACGATGCCAACAACAAATCAGTCAACTGTGACAACTGTACCGACAACCGACAATAATTATGAGAGCGATGAAGCATATAATGAAGGTTATTGGGACGGTTACGAAGACGGCTGGGATGATGCAAAGGACGAATACGAAGGCGAAGACTACGACAGTGGCTATGATGATGGCTGGGATGATGGTTATGATTCCGGCGAATGGGATGGCTATTATGATGGTTATGATGACGGCTATTATGAAGGATACTACGATGCCGTTCAGGATATGGAAAACAAGGATGTTATAACTATCTTTGACAGATGGGATGCATTTATTGAAGATCTCAGAGACAGAATCGCAACAGTCATTTATAGAATAAGAACCTTTTTCGAGAATATCTTCAATAAATATGACGACGATTACGACGATGATTACGATGAACCTACTACAAGACCTCCCAGCGAGCTGACAGATACCTCATTCATTCCCGATGGCTCACAGGCTACTCTGAAAGATGATGCTGACACTCAGGCTCTCTGCGATGAATTCAACGCTCTTGTCAACAATTTCTGCGATGCCGTACCTGATGATGTATATGTAACTCAGACTTGGGAAATTGATGCCACTATGAAGGATTTACCCAGTGCGGTTGCCTCTATCGTAAACCCTATAATTGAAAAGTTTACAGGTGCTGATGTTGGCGAAGAAGTTTTTGAAAAAGGCGAAAGTACTTATGGAATCCTCGGATCTTACCTTGAACCTGCAGGTCTGACTCAGGCTACCAAAACAGTCAACGAAGACGGTACAACAGACTATAAGTTTGTTCTTATTGAAGAGGCTTCATTCTTCGACGGATACGAAACAGTCGGTGTGAAGTTAGTTGACGGTGAAGTGGTTAAATATTATAACCTTTATCATATGGATGTAAATGATATTGTTTATTTAGAATATGTGGATATAGAACCAATAGTTGTTGAAGAAGCTATGATTGTATATCCGGGTGCAACAGTCACAGCAAAAACTGATGCTCAGGGCAGACTTATTAAGTATGATATGTATATGCCCGTTGACGGCACAGCTACAGGCAAAGTGGCTTTCATCAGAGCTACTGTATCTGCAGAGGGCGGCAGTTATTTAAGCTATGAGATGGACTACGACGCCTGATTATTCAGTACTGACTCGTAAGAGTTAAAGTAAAAAAATAAATTAAAAAGGAGACGAAAACAATGAAAAAATTTATTAGTATAATACTTGTTATTTTAATGCTCACTTCAAGTTTGGTAATGTTTTCTTCGGCTCTTTCTTATAAAGAGGAAGAAGCTTTCACCTATAACTGGCTTGAAGAAGAACAAGCTTGGGAAGTAGATGGTATCAAGAGTAGTTATGAAAATTCTATTGGTTATAATACCTATAAAATTCCATCAAGCTATGATGGTAGTCCTATTATAGGTATTGCCGAAGAAGCTTTTGCAAAGTCAAAGGTGTCTAAAATCATACTCGCTGACACCATTCAGTACATTGAGGAAAACGCTTTTAGAGGTTGTGAAAAGTTAAACACTGTTTGTATCCCAGCTTCAGTTACATACATTTCAAGAAATGCATTTAATGTTAGTAAACATTTTACCATTTTGTATCAGGGTACCAAATCACAATGGTCTGCTCTTGTTACTGATTTCACTGAAGCAGATTTATATTATATGTCTGTTTATTGTAACTACGATGATGGTTGTTATCATCTTGATACAGATCGCTTTGATGCAGTTGCTTCAACTTGTTATAAGTTAGGCAGAGAAGCCTATACATACTGCAATGATTGTGAAAGCATAGTTGGAGGCGGTGCTGATATTCCGATGAAAAATCACACATACAATATATTTGTTTGGGTTGATGAAACCACCTGCACGACCGATGGTCTGTATTATTATAAGTGTAGTAATGACGGTTGTACCAGCACAAGCGATCATAGGGTTCAATCTGCAACGGGTCACGATAGTGATGGCGATTGGGATGGTTACTGTGACAGATGCGGTTTTGATATGACAGTAGGTTGTGAGCATGAAGACACTATGCATAGAGGAAAATGCGATAAATGTCATAAGGACTTCACTAAAGAGTGTGGACATGCATGTCATCTGAATAACGGTAATGGTAATGGTTGGTACAGATTCTGCCTCTTCTTCTGGAGACTGTTTAAGTTTAACAGAGAATGTAAGTGCGGTTATTATCACTATTAATGTAATTAACTCACAAAGAGTTGAAATAAAAAACTATATTTAAAAAGGAGAACAAAACAATGAAAAAAACACACAAATTATTAATTTTACTCGCTCTTGTTTGTACCCTTTTAGTGTGCGGTATGATGTCAGCGAGTGCTGAGACGGAGGGTATATTTATATATACCGTAACTGACGGTGAGGCGAAGATTACTGGTATTGATGATACCTTTGCCGGCGATCTTATAATACCTGATACTCTAGGGGGTTATACTGTAACATCAATCGGTGGAGATGCTCTTGGTAGTACGACTAGTATCGATAGTGTTTACATAGGCAAAAATATAACTACTTTGGATAGATATGCTTTATACTGTTATGCGCTGAAGGAAATAAACGTAGATGAAGCAAATCCGTATTTCTGCAATGATGAAAATGGTGTTTTGTTTGATAAAGACAAGACTGTACTTATTCAGTATCCTTTCGGCTCAAAAACTGAAGAATATGTAGTTCCTTCAACTGTTAAGGAAATCGGATTTGAGTCATTAACAAATGTACCTTTTCTTGAAAAACTAATACTTCCCGATGGATTAGAAACAATAAGCAAAAACGCTATTGCTGAGTATATCAGTATTGAAGAGTTAGTTATTCCGGATACTGTAACAAGAATTGAAGACGGTGCTTTATGGGGAACAATGATGGTTCGTGAAATTACTATTCCTGCAAGTGTAGAATATATCGGCGAAGCAAGTCTTGGAGCAGTGTATTATTGGGGGCACGATAAGATTTACATAGAAGGTATGAACACTGTTTTAGATGGTTCTTATGTAGGTCTTATGTTTTGCACTCAGGATATTGTGACCCGAGAGGAATATAAAGAGGTGTATCGTTTAGTATTTAAGTCGGAGAACGAACCTAACAGTGTGACCGAAGAAGAACTTAAGATTATCGAAGAAACTCAGTTGCTGTTTGAACAGGGAATTACATATCACGATACTCCCATCCCTGCTGGCACAATCTACTGCCACGCAGGTTCAACCGCTGAAACATATGCCATTGAAAACGGCATTGATTACGAGCTTACCCACTTCTACAAGGGCGAGTGGAGTTATGACTATGAAAATATGATTCGCATACGCAAATGCATCCACTGTGACGTACTTGAGACCGAAGCTCTCGAAAAAGCTGAGGATACTGAAACAGAAATTGAAATCATTGTTCCCGCTGACCCTGATACAAACTTTGTTGTTGACGAAGTCGGTGAAACAAGCGACAACTATGTTATCATCGAAGAAGCTCTCACAGAAAATACTGAGGGTAGCTTTGAAATCATAAAAGCCTTTGACATCACTATGACAGGTAAAGATGGCGTTCATGTACAGCCTGACGGCACAGTAAAGGTTAAGCTTCCTATTGAGGCGGGAAAAGATGGTGAATTTAAGGTTTATCGTGTAAACGATGACGGTACTATCACAGATATGAAAGCTTATAAAGAGGGTAGTCACTTAGTCTTTGTGACAGACCACTTCAGCCTTTATGTAATTGTTGATACAAGTGAGCCTCATACTCATAAATATAATGAAGTGATTACAAAACCTGCAACACATATGGAAGAGGGAATCAAGACTTTCACTTGCAGTGGTTGTGGTGATACTTACACAGAAGCTATCGCAAAAGATTCTCAGCACCATGCAGAGCTTAAGCATAAATCTGCAACTTGTACAGAAGACGGATATAAAAGAGCTGTCTGCGAATGCGGTTTTGTTATGCTCGATGAATTCTATGAAAAGTTGGGTCATCTGTATAGCTACGAGGTTACAGTGTGGCCTACACATACAAGAGAGGGCTCAGAAATCGCTGACTGTATCAGATGTGACGACACATTTGTAGAGACAATGCCTAAGCTTCCTGATCATGACTATAATTATTATGTAAAGACTTTCGATCCTACCTGTACCGAACAGGGTTACACATTGCATAAGTGCTCATGTGGTGACAGTTATAAGGATAGATATACAGATCCCGCCGGTCATACAAGATCTCAAAGCGGTGACTGGTGCTCTGTTTGCGGTGTTGATATGGATCCTGTTGAACCCGATACATCAAATTGCTCATGCAATTGCCATAAATCAGGCTTTATGGGCTTCATTTATAAGATACAGAGATTCTTCTGGAAGATCTTCAAGACAAATAAGATCTGTGCATGCGGCGTAGCTCACTATTAATGTAACTGACTCACAATGAGTTAAAATAAAAAATCTATTTCAAAGGAGTAAAAAATCATGAAAAAAGTAATCAGTTTAATTCTCGTAGTTCTCACACTCTTCTCAGTAATGTCAATCGGCGTAAGTGCCGCAGACATAGTAGCATTGTGTAAATCCGGCGAACATGAGTGGTTCGAGGTAGACAGACAATCTGCTACTTGCACAAGAGCAGGAGTAAAATACTACAATTGTAAAAAGTGCGTTTTAGGTGTGAAGCAGGAAACATACGCAGATCCTTTAGCTCACAAAGATGATGATCACAACGGTCTGTGTGATGTGTGCAAAACTGACACAACTTTGGGTTGCAACTGCCTTTGCCATAAGGTTAAGGCCGGCAGAGAGAGCATCTTATCACCTCTTGCTTCATTGGTTCAGATTTTCAGAATTATATTCAAAATCAACCACTATTGCAAGTGCGGTTATCACGAAATACATAAAAGATAATCGCTTGGTGAACCATTAAGATAAAACTGCATAAATAAACTTACCGCCGGGGATATAAAAATCCTCGGCGGTGTTTTGTGTATGTGCCTTTCTCGGCGGGGGAGAGCTGACTTCAATAATGGTAACCCAGGCGCGTACACGGCGAAGTATATCGCCATAATTTGCTGAAATCGACAATATAAGTATTGATATTTTGCTGAAAACGTCATTTATTTGACCGTTAGTATGTAATATAATATTGTTACAAAATATATTTTAGGAGTAGAAAAAAATATGGGGTTGTCATATTAGCCAAATGTGAGTATATTCATTTGTAACAATTACCAAATTAATAAACAAGTGTTGAAATATTATTAAACTAATGGTAAAATATTAATTAATAGTAAACCTATAAGGTTTATATAACATTTAAGGGAGATGTTATTTTATGAAAAAATCTATGAGATTCATCGGAGCACTTCTGACTGTGCTGACAATTGTTTGCTGTAGTCTGCTTGCTTTTGCAGCTGATTACACATTAACTCCCGGTACAACTATATCTGTTACCGGCAAAGGTTATGATGATGTAATTGTTAAATTTGTACCCGAAGTTTCAGGTACATACAAGTTAACAGCAGATAGTGATAGTCCTTTTAGCATAGATTATGAAGATAGTGATGATAACTATCATTTTGAGAATGTCAATAACTATGAAGCTGGTAAAGAGTATGAGTTTTATGTAAGTCTTGGTAATATCTGGACTAAGTACGATAAAATTGATATATCAATAGCTTTGGCTTGTACTCACGAAAACAAGACCACAATTCCTGCTAAGGCTTTCACTTGCACTGAGGCAGGTTACGGCGAAAAGATAATCTGTGCTGACTGTGAATGGGTATTTCAGGATGCCTATACCACAATTGCAAGACACATAGATGCAGATAATGACTATGTTTGCGATGTTTGCAGTGCAAACGCGTTGCTCGTTGAGGGTACATATGAGGACTATGATTATGATGTGGATGGTAATGAGATAACCTACACAATGGAATATAAGCTCTATGCAAATGGTGACTTATATATTGACGGTGAGGGTGATTTCTATTTCTTTATGGCTGAGGATCTTAATGGTTTATTAGGTAGTCTTTATGATCCTGCAATTGATGATTATGCGCTTAAAATAAGAGACTATTATATTGGTGAAGGCGTTAAATATTTCTCTAAAACATATGGTTGCGAGAAATATATAGTAGATGCAGATAACGAAGCTTTCAGCTCAGATGCTTTCGGTGTGCTTTTCTCAAAAGACGGTAAGACCTTACTTGAAGCACCTGCCGGTTATAAAGAGACATCATTCGCAATCCCTGAAGGTGTTGAAAAAATAGAAAGCGGAGCTTTCAGTGAAGTTGAAAACTTAGAAACTGTTACCATACCCAATAGTGTAACTTATATTGGCTCAGAAGTATTCAATACCGATAAACTCACTTGCGATGAGACAGTTGACGGTCTTATTTATATCGGTGATATTCTTATTGATGATATCGGTGGCTTTGATTATGATAACTTTGAAGAAATAACTATTGATGTTGCAAATATCAGAGAGGGTACAAGAATTATAGCTTACGGTGTAGGTTGGTACGATGGAATAGTTTATAACATTCCTGCAAGCGTTGAGATTATCTGTGACGGTTTGGAGCCTGATGCGTCAGCTTATAATGTAGCTGAAGGTAATAAGCTTTATTCAAGTGTTGACGGCGTTCTTTTCAATGTAGATAAGACAGAGCTTATTAAGTATCCCGGCAAGGCTGAAAGAGCGTCATTTACTGTGCCTGCAGGCGTAAAAAAGATAGGAGATGATGCTATTGATACATATAACCTCAGAGAAATTATACTTCCCGACGGTCTTGAAATAATAGGTGAATACGGTATTTATGCACCTAGTGTTGCAGGTATCACTCTCCCTGATACTCTTAAGAGAATTGAAACTTGGGGTATTGACATCGACGATAACGGTGTAAGCCCATATGAATTTGGTTTAATTATACCTGAAAGCGTTGAATATATCGGCAGATATTCTATAGGAAGAAAGGCTGCAATACTCAATCCTGATTGCTATATTGAACCCGAACAGTACCTGGCTTATTTAGCAGGTTATAAAGGCTCGACAGCTGAAGATTTTGAATGTGATGATTACTATTATGAATTCCATTCAATAAGTGGTCTTTTCCATAAGCACGTTGATTTCGGTACAGTTACCAAGGCTCCCACTTGCACTGAAGATGGCGAGGTTAAATTTGCTTGTCCTTGCGGTAGAAACAGAGCGAAAACCGAAAAGATCGATGCTTCACATTCGTTTATAAGAGTTATCTTTGAAGGTAAGGTTGAGTGTGAAATTTGTGGCGAGGAATTTGATGAATCAATATTATATCCAGAATATAATTGTGACTGTATTTGCCACTCATATTACGAGAATCCTTTTAAGACATTCATTTATAAATTCAAGTCATTCTTCTGGAAACTTTTCAGAGTAAAACAGATTTGTGAATGCGGCAGAAATCTGCACTATTACACTAATTAATCAAGGTGGTATATATGATGTATAAGCTTAAAAAAGTTCTTTCACTTGCACTGGTACTTATTGTGCTCTTGTCGGCAATGCCTATGCAGAGCTTTGCGCTGAGTCTGAGACCTTTAAAAATCACCGGCGTTGAGTTTGCAAATGATAATCCGATATCTATGAATTTTGTAGCTGCACATAATTGGGACGGTGTTGCATCATTAGATGAAGGTTATTTCGCGTACAACGAAAAGTACTATGATTTTTATGTATATTTTTCTGATGGCGATAAGGTGCTTTTCAGTGAAATATTTGAAAAAGATGAAATCACTAGTTTAAGCGGACCAAACATCTATGTTAATTATGATGAATGCTATAATGCTATACTCAACGATGAAGAAACTGTTAATGTATATATCGATCTTGATTTACGTGCTAATAAAAAAGAGCTCGCATATGAGTGTACACTGCAGAAGAAAATTGTGCCTTACATTGTTAAAAATATGAAACCTATTACAGAACTTCCAACTCAGGTTTACAGTGATATGGATGGTACGGAAGCTTTTGGTGGGGCTCAGTTCGAAGTTGAATATTATGGTGGCGCAAAAGAAATTGTTACTTGCGGTTATGAAAAAGGCACGGTTTATCCTCCTATGAGTGGCTATATGTATAATTCGCATGATTTCTCATATTTAGACGGGTTATATTATCACGAATTTGAAGAGATTGCCCCACTTTATACAGAGGTAGAAATTGATGACTGTAAGTTTGCTGATAGCCACCTTAAGGAGATAACTTTTACTCTTACAAAAAATGACGGTACTACTGAGCAATACACCAAAACAATGGATATCGGTGTAGACAGTGATTATCCTGATATTGGTAAAATTAACGGTTATAGAGTGTACGTTAACCTTTATGATAATTATCCTACCTTTTTATTTGATGCTGAGTTTGAAGTGAATATCAGCATTGGTGAAAATTGGGAAACGGTTTTATATGATGCAGAAGATGTATGTGAATGTAAAGTCTGTCACGGCAAAGGTCTTAAATATATCTACTACCGCATAATGGCTGTTATCTGGAAACTCTTCAGAATCAATGAGTATTGTGCTTGTGGTACATGGCATTGGCATAACTGATAATTAATTCTCTATTTGCTTAAAATAGTGAAATAGACAGAGCTATTTTGCTGAAAAAGTCATTTATCTTTGTATTTTATAGTGATATAATGTAATTACAATAATAAAAAGGAGATATTGATTATGAAAAAAATCAAGCAAACACTCAGTCTTATCCTTGCTGTACTTATGCTTATTACGGCAGTGCCTATGCAAAGCATCACTGCTGTAGATGAGAAGTCTATTGAAGTTAGTGCGGTTGAGTTTGTAGATGATATGCCCATATCTATGAAGTATGTGGAGTTCATCAAGCATGATCAGGATTGTGAAAGTATGGTACCTATGGGTGTCTATGGTACAATGGATTATGTGCTCGATATTACATTTTCTGACGGACGTAAAGTGCGTTTGTCAGCTGCAGATGACAGTGTTGATGTATCAATATCTGTATTAGTGGATTATGATGAATGTCGTGATGCTATACTTAACGGTGATGATACTGTTAATGTATATATTTATTTATATCGAGAGAGCTTATATTATGAATGTACACTTCAGAAAAAAATAGTACCTGGTATTATTAAGAGTATGGAACCGATTACAATCTTACCTTCGGTTATATATGGGTGCGATATAACTCACAATTCATATTGGATCCCAGATTTATATGATGTGTATGAAAAGCATTTGTTTAAAGCAGAATACTATGACGGAACTGTAGCATTTGTTGAGTGTGGCAAGGAAAAAGATAAAGTTAATCTTGATTTTGAGCACGGAGGTTATTGGGAAGATGATGTGTATGAAGTATCTTCATGGGTAACTTTTACGTTTTACGATGAAATTATTTTCAAAAATGTAGAACTTGTTGAATGTTATAAAGAGGTAGAACTTGTTGATTGTAAATTTGTAGACAGCAAACTTGAGGAGATTTCTTTTAAACTCTATAGAACTGATGGGGCGATGGAGAGTTACACTGAAACTGTGGACGTAAACAGAATGGGTTACACTGATCTCAATAGGATCTATGGTTATGATGTTGGAATATATTACGGTAATTCCGGGTCGAGCTTTAAAACGGATGACAAGCTTTATGTTGAACTTTGCATAGGTAAAATTACTGATAAATTATTCTTTGCTCCCGAAGATGTTTGTTCTTGTAAGATTTGCCACTATAAAGGTATTAAATTCATTTATTTTTCAATAATTTCGCTCTTCTGGAAACTCTTAAAAATTAACCAATACTGTGATTGCGGAATGAAACATTGGTAATATTATGTGACACTAATTTTTAAAAATAGAGAAATAAATAGCTCTATTTTACTAAAACTATCATTTATTTCTCTATTTATAGTGATATAATATTATCGCATTAATATAAGGAGATATTAATTATGAAAAAATTCAAACAAATATTCAGCCTTATCCTCGCAGTGCTTATGCTTATTACGGTAGTACCCCTGCAGTCCTTTGCGGCATTTGACTTTTTGTACCCTACCGTAGAGAGCATCGAGTATGCGGGTGAGATCCAGCCTATATCATACAAAGGTGTTTTGTCAGACAAATGGTCTGAAGACGATGAATATGTATCGTTACTTGATTTAAACAAGTATGATGTAACATTGTCAAACGGTAAGGTTATTGAAAATACAAGCTTTGCCACTTCGATTATAAATCGTATCAGTAGTATTTCTTTTTCTGAATCGGTAAAGATTGCGGATTGTAAAAAAGCTATTGTACAGGGTAAGTCTACAGTTGATGTACAGGTAACTGTTTTTGTCAATTATATTAATTATAAATATAATTATTTTACATTTACCCTTCAAAGACCTATTGTTGAAGAAATAGTAAAAAATATCAGTTTTGTTGACACTTTACCTGAAGTAACCGAAGATACATATTATAATGCAAATTTCGATTTTGTTGGTAAAAAGTTTGAGATCGAATATGCTGACGGTACTAAGAAAACTGCAACTGTTGAAGAAACTGAATATAGTTTTTTACTTGACGGAAAAGACATCAGTGTAATCTACGATGATAATTACTATATAGATGATGCAACACAGCAGAAGGTTTATTACACGGGCTATACAGTTGAGTTTGTTGATGCTGTAACTATCCTTGATAAGAAGATACACGAGTGCAATTACAGTGCACTTGAGATGCTTGATTATAGCTTCAATGACGATGGTAAACTTACATCTATCAAATACAGATTAACTCATAATGATGGCAGTAAAATCGAAAAAACTTGCTCATTTGATCCGTTAGGTGCTGATGAAAAAATAGTCATAGATACAGTTGACGGATATGACATAGTTGCTGATTTGTATGTTTCTCCGAGTTTCTTCAGTCAAAATTCATTTAGCTTTGTAACTATCAGCTATGGTATTGGCAGTTGGGAGCTTAGAGCAAGTGATACTATTTTTGATTTCACTGAGATATGTGACTGCCGTTGCCATAAGAGTGGTATCATTTATATCTTTAATCAGATTGTTTTCAAGCTTCAGGAAATCTTTGGCAAGGAAACTGAGTGTAAATGCGGTGCGTGGCACGAAGCTATATCATAAATTAGTTAATAAGTTTTAACCGAGACCTCATATAAGGTCTCGGTTTTGCTATATATCAAAGAAATCTTTAATCTTGATATAATTTTCATATTGAATAAAACATCTCTCTTGCTCCCAGTGTTTTACATTGCTTTTGGGAGTGTTAAACAAATCAGCAAGCTGATTTTGAGTTAATCCTAAAGATTTTCGTATTGCTTTAATTTGCATCCCTTGTCCTTTATACATAAACAACATATAATCATCGAGCAAACAAGTTATATCAATTTTATAGATATCAGCCAAAAGTTGCAACTTATCCAACTCATAAAACTTGCGTGAAGGTTCTTCATAATGAATATATGTACTGCGATATACACCAATCATATCAGCGATTTCAGATTGAAGATATTCATTTTTAAGTCTATACCATCTTAGTTTATCTGCGGTAGAATCAAGCAAGTTAGGAGTAGGGTAGTGCTGTAAAAATTCGCTCTCAAAAAGAGATTCACAATTAAATCTGAAGCTTACAACCGGTACATAATGTGCCGGTTTAGTTTTTGTGTTGAGAATAAAATCAACAGAGATGTTAATGTCACCAATGTGCGCCGTAATGTGAGGATAGCATTTTCGATACATCTTGCGGCGTAAGTGGCCAGCCTTGCCCCTTTATCAACATCAAAGCTGTCGATAGCCTTGATGAGACCAATAGTACCGATTGAGATCAGATCTTCCTGCTCATCATAGTTTGAGTAGTACTTTTTGATAATGTGAGAGACGAGCCGAAGGTTATGCTCGATGAGCTCATTTCGTGCGTCGAGGTCACTATTTTGCTTCATCTTTTGGAGTAGCTCTCGCTCTCGTTGTGCCGATAACGGCTTCGGGAAAGAGGTGAGATTTTTCAGGTGGAGAGCGAAGAATGTCAGGTTCTGGAGGATTAGCTGGATAAGTTGGAACATTATATCACTCCTAGTTTTAGTGGGGGATAGTAATGTATATTTTGGTGGGTGGGGAAAGTTGCATCAAATTAATTTGGAAAACATAAAATGAACAAAAAATTAAATCCCACAGACTTTATGCTGTGGGATAAACTTTAAATTAAGCGATTCTGTGACCGTTTTTGATTTTGATATTTGCAATAGCAATCTTAAGGTAACCTGAGAATTCATCACCGTTGAAAGTAACAACAGTTTCAAAAGCAAGCTCTCTGCCTGCGGGGGTGAGAAGCTTACCCTTACCCTTGAGGCTGTCTGCTGAAATTTCTTCAATGCTTTCGAATCTTAATTTTACCTTCTGAAGCTGTTCGGGAAGCTTGATATCAACATCATATTCACCGTTATTGTCAGCTATTGTGATAAAAACATCACCACTGAATTTGAGAATCTGAATGTTGACTGAACCTTGCCATTTACCTATACCGATCATATTTATCATCTCCTTTAAATACATAATAAGCCATAAAAGACAATTCTTTGTTAATAAACTCTAAATTATAAATAATTTAAAGTGTTTTTATTGAAAAATATTTTTAAAAGTGCTATGTTAAAAACAGAAAATATGAAGGAGATGTTTAATATGTTTAATAAACCTATTCTTGACGAGGACGAATTCAGAAGCTATGAGCTTAAATCAGATGAAACTAAGGTCAGTGCCCGTTCGCTAATGAAGGGTGCAGGACTTACAGAAGAACAGATTTACAGACCTTTTATCGGTATCTGTAACTCTTACTCAAACTTCTTCCCCGGTCACAGTAACCTTGATAAAGTCGGTCAGGCTGTTAAAGACGGTATCCTTATGGGTGGCGGTACACCTATTGAATTCAGCACTATCGGTATCTGCGACGGTATAGTTATGGGTACTGACGGTATGAAGTACTCTCTTCCAAGCCGTGAGCTTATTGCGGACTCTGTTGAAACTATGGCAAAGGCACATGTGTGCGATGCTCTTGTGCTTGTCTGTGGTTGCGATAAAATTATTCCCGGTATGATTATGGGTGCACTCCGCCTTAATATTCCTTTCATTGTTGTTACCGCAGGTCCTATGCTTCCGGGTAACTATAAGGGCAAGAGAGTTGATGTTCAGGATATAGCTGAATGTGCAGGTCAGGTTATTGCAGGTACTCTTGACAGTGACATTTACTGCGATTATGAAAATGAAGTTTGTCCCACTTGTGGCTCCTGTCAGGGTATGTTTACAGCTAACTCAATGGGTTGCATGACAGAAATACTCGGCATTTCACTTCCCGGTACAGGTACTATTCCCGCGGTTAACTCAAAACGTTACCATATGGCTAAAAAGTCAGGTATGCTCGCGGTTGACCTTGCAAAGCACGATTTTAAACCATCAGATTTCATAACAAGAGAGTCATTTCTCAATGCTATAAAGCTTGATATGATGCTCGGTTGTTCAACTAATACAGCTCTTCATCTTCCTGCTCTGGCACACGAACTTGGTATTGAGATTACCCTCAAGGATTTCGATGTTATAGGCAGAGAAACACCTCACCTTGTAAAGCTATCACCATCGGGTACACATCTTATGGTTGACCTTGAATATGCTGGCGGTGTATCTGCTGTAATCAAGCAGGCGATAGACAAGGGTGTACTTTGGGGTGACCAGGAAACCATTACAGGTAAAACTCTCAAAGAAAATACTGCAAACAGTGTTGTTATGGATGACACTGTCATTCGATCATTTGATAATCCATATTCAGAGGACGGTGGTCTTGCAGTGCTTTACGGTAACCTTGCACCTTTCGGCTCTGTTATCAAAACTGCAGGTGTTGACCCCGATATGCACGTACACAAGGGTCCTGCAAAGGTGTTCAACTCACATCAGGAAGCACTCAATGCTATGATTTTCGGTGATATCGTTCCCGGTGACGTTATTGTTCTTCGTTATGAAGGCCCCAAGGGTGGTCCCGGTATGCAGGAAATGCTTATGCTCACAGCTCTTATGTGCGGTATGGGTATGGATAAAGATATTGCACTTATCACCGACGGACGCTTCTCAGGTCTTTCAAGAGGCGGTGTAATCGGCCACGTATCTCCCGAAGCTGCACTCGGTGGCAATATTGCTCTTGTTGAAAACGGAGATATAGTTTCATATTCAATTCCCGACAGAACAATCACTCTCGAAGTAAGCGACGAAGTCCTCGAAGAAAGAAGAAAGACAGTAAAAATCAAGAAATGCGAAATCAAAACAGGTTGGCTTTCAAGATACGCAAAGCTTGTCGGCCCCGTTTCTTCAGGAGCTGTGCTTGAATAAAAGCAGACAGTAAAATCAAGAATTATCAAACAGCTTTGAAAAGGGGAGTGTACTTAATGGAAAATACAAATAAAAAAATATCCCTCAGTGAAAAATTAGGCTATGGTGTTGGTGCTATTGGTCTTGATATGAGCTATGGCTTATGCTTTTCATTTTTTATCAAATACTCAACCGATGTTTTAGGTGTAGCTGCAGGATTCATCGGGATTGTTACTGCTTTAGCGAGAATATGGGATGGTATTAACGACCCGATGATGGGTATGATTGTAAGCAACACAAAAACTAAATACGGCAGATTCAGACCCTGGATACTCATTGGTGCCGTGCTTAATGCAGTTGTGCTGTTCCTGATGTTTACAAAGCCTTTCTACTCTTTCTATGTCGGTGATGTGGACATAGCACTATACATACATGTTGCTATAATGTATGTGCTTTGGGGTATGTCATACACTGTAATTGATATACCTTATTGGTCATTTGTACCCGCCCTGACAACCGACCCTAAAGAGAGAAATATTATTGCATCATTTCCCAGATTTTTTTCAGGTGTAGGTCAGCTTACTGTTATGGGTGCTACCTCTCTTATACTTGCTGCATTCCCACAAAACGAGCAAGGCAAAGCGTACTCGACAATCGCCGGTTGTATAGGTGTGATGTTCATAATTTTCGCTCTGATAACATTCCTCAAGACCCGTGAAAGAATTATCCCTGAACATAAAACGGCATATAAGTTCAAAGACATAATCAAGACAATTAAATCTAACGATCAGGCTCTTGTGTTTATCGCTGTTGCAGTTACATTCAACCTCAGCTGGTACCTTATGAATGGTCTTGCTGCTTACTATTTTGACTATATTGCAGAAAACGGAAAGTTACTGACTATTTTTGCTGCAGTTACAGGTGCAGGTCAGGCCATCGGTCTTTTCGGTGTATCTGCATTTTCTGGTAAAATCGGTAAGCACAATGTTATTAAAATAGGTATGTCTGTTTCAATTGTTGCATATCTCTTACTTTTCATTATAAACATTGCTTTCGGTTTCTCAGCAATATTATTCTTCATCATTGCATTTATTGCGGGTCTTGGTATCGGTAATGTTTTTACAGCAGAAGCGTCAATGCTTGCTGATATCGTCGACTACGGTGAATACAAAACAGGTGAGCGTGCCGATGCAATTATCTTCTCGATGAAGAGTTTTCAGATGAAATTTGCTCAGACAATTCAGGCTCTGATTATCGGCTTTGGTCTTGAGATATGCAAGTATCAGGAAAATATGGTGCCTCAGCCTCAGGGATCTAAAAACGGAATTATGGTAATGATGTTTGCTGTTCCGTTTGTAACAGCTTTGATTTCACTGATGATTTTCAATAAGAATTATATAATTCATTCTGACTTGCTAGAAAAGATAACACTTAAAATGCAAGAAAAATAATATTCAAATATCAATATTTACCGAGAGCTCTCACGAGGTCTCGGTTTTGCTATATGTCAAAGGAATTTTTAATCTTTACAAAATTATCATATTGCATAAAACATCTTTCTTGTTCCCTGTGTTTAACATTGCTTTTTGGAGTGTTAAATAAATCAGCTAGTAGATCCTGTGTTAACCCTAAAGATTTTCTTAATGCTTTAATTTGCATGCCTTGTCCCTTATACATAAACATCATATAATCATCTAGCAAACAAGTAATATCAATTTTGTAGATGTCAGCTATCTTTTGCAGGTAATCAATATCATACAGCTTTTGTTCGATATTTTCATAGTGGCCATATGTACTTCTATAAATACCGGTAATATCTGCTATCTCTTTTTGCAGATAACCATTTGTTAATCGATACCATCTGAGTTTATCGGCAGTACAAGTTAACATATCGGGAGTAGGGTAGAGTTTAAGAAATTCATTTTGGTTTATCTTATCATACCTAACGCTGAAGGTTATAACAGGTACAAAGTGATGAAACTTACCATTAAAGACAGACTTAAATCTTAATGTGATATCATAACCATATTTGTGCGCCTCAGTGATAGTATAGCATTTTCGATACATCTTGCGGCGTAAGTGGCGAGTCTTGTGCCTTTGTCAGCATCGAAGCTGTCGATAGCCTTGATAAGTCCGATTGTACCGATAGAAATCAAGTCCTCCTGCTCGTCATAACCTGCATAGTACTTTTTGATTATGTGGGAGACAAGTCTGAGATTATGCTCTATCAGCTCGGTTCGGGCGTCGGTATCACCTTGGTGCTTCATTTTGTGCAGTAGTTCAAGTTCCCGCTTGGCTGATAAAGGCTTTGGGAATGAACTTAGATTTTTAAGGTGTAAGGCGAAGAAGGTGAGGTTCTGTAGGATTAGCTGGATAAGTTGGAACATGGTATCACTCCTGATTTATAATGGGGATAGTAATGTATATTTTGGTGGGTGGGGAAATATCATTTTACTTATAAAAGTTGCAGTTGTCTTTCTGACACTTGATAATTTTCTGACTTTAATTTATAATAGGTATTACAACTGTAAGGTGAAAGAAGGGATATGATGCAACAGAAAAATAAAATCAAACACTTTCCTGCTGTTACATCAGGTATCCTTTTTCTGCTTATGGGTCTGATGAAAATAATGGTTCCATCTGATAATTTTTTTCAGAGTATTGTTTTTGTGTGCAGTAATATAGTTTTCTTAGGAATTGTTTTCAGTTGGGGCATTTATGTTGAGCGAAGCATTCTTTCTGTAAAAATCAGACGTCTGATGCTTAGCGTTGTGTTTTTTATGGTTATGTATATACTTATAGGTTCGGCAAAAAACAGAATTTTCCTCGACGGTAATTTTGCAGGACGATTTTTATGGTACCTCTATTATGTGCCGCAGATTTTTGCTACATATCTGTCTTTCATAATTGCTTTCAGAGTTGGTAAAGGTGAAGATTATAAGCTGCCCAAAATCTTTAATTACCTTATTGTCGTTGGTGTAATTATAGTTCTGCTGTATCTGACAAATGATATTCATCAGATGGCTTTCCGTTTCAATGCTGATTTTGTTGCATGGGATCAGCAGTATGATTGGGGAGCTTTGTTCACCATTTCTACTGTATGGATTTACTTTTTCCTTATTGCAAGTGTTATTATGCTTTCAATAAAATGCAGAGCTGTAAATAAAAAGAAAGCCTGGATACCTGTGTTTTGGCTTGTGCTAGGTTCTTTTTACATTTTCAGTGACTACATATTTGATATCTGGGCGATTGCACCATTCAATCTCCCTGAATCTCACTGCTTTATTCTTATTGCTATGCTGGAAAGCAGTATCCGTATCGGTATTATGCCGTCAAATAGTGCTTACGGCGAAATTGTTGCAAAATCAAGTGCAGCTTTTCAAATTGCAGATTTCAGTAATAATGTAATTTACCGTTCTGATAATGCTGTATATCTCACCTCTCAGCAGATGGATGAAGCCAAAGGGAAAGAAACTTATATCGATAAAAATACTCTGCTCCTTTCCAATACCATAACAGGCGGTTATGTTTACTGGACAGAGGATATGACTGCGGTAAACGAAATGAATGAAAATCTTTCCCAGATAAGAGAGAGCCTTTCGGAAGAAGGCGACCTGATTCGTGCCGAAAACGAAATCCGGGAGCAGAGAGCTAAAATTGCAGAGCAAACAAGACTTTACGATTCAATTTCCGATTCAGTAAGACCAAAGCTTGAAGAAATCTCTACTCTTATAGAAGACGACGGTGATTTCGATAAAAATATGGCTCATATATGTATTCTCAACTGTTATGTGAAAAGAAGGTCAAATCTGGCTCTTCTAAAGGACCGAAAACCTTTTTTCAGCTCAGATGAGTTGTATCTCAGCCTTAAGGAATCGTCAGAATATCTCAAACTTCACGGTGGTGTTTCAGATGTATCCTGCCATAGAGATGAACTTGTAGCTGCCGATATAATACTTCTTTGCTTTGAATTATGGCAGTATGTTGTTGAAGAGATTCTGCCTGAGACCTGTTTTGTTATTGCGGGAATAAACTTCAGCGATGATATAATGAAATTCAGAATATCGGCTGAAACACCAAAAAATATTTCCTGCCCTAAATGTTTTTATGATGAAGCAGGTAAACTAGGCGGACATTTGAGCGAGATAACAGAAGACGGTGTGGTTTACATCACTCTCAGAGTCAGAAAGGACGGTGGAGTGTTATGATAAACTTCTTTGATTTTCCCGAATATTTGCAGTATTCTTTGATTTTTGTTAATCTGCTTATTCTTGCTGTCAATGTTTACTGTATGATAATAGGCGCCATTTTTGAAATGAAAATTCGTTATCGTATTCTCAATGCAGCTATTCTTGTACCTACGGCGGTTTTGTTCATGTTTTCCGTTGGTGCGAATTTCGAATACCGTAAGATTACAGTGACAGAAAAAATATTCACCGAGCCTTTCAGTGGGTTTACAATAGAGTATCTTCTTTCACTTGCACTTCTTACTGTAATCTCATTGCTGTTTCTTTATTCAGTAAACCGTTGGAAAAAAGAGCATATCACTCCCGGCTCAATCAAAGAGGGCGTTGACAGACTTCCTGCTGGTCTTTGTTATCATAATGAACAAGGCGTGCCAAAGCTTATCAATTATCGTATGGATAACCTTTGCCGTATGATTACAGGTGAGCCTTTATTTGATGCAAATGAATTCTGGAGAAGACTCACTCTCGGCTATGTTATGCCGGGTAATACTGTGAATAAAAAGGGTGGAAATCCTATTATCACCGTTGAGGGTGGTACAACATTAAGCTTTACAAAAATAGAAAGAGAAATCGCCGGTAAAATGCTCTATGAAGTCAGAGCTACGGATATAACTAAGCAGTTCGCTCTCAATATGGAACTTAAACAGTACAACAACGAACTGCGCTCTCTTAACAGACGACTTCAGGAGTACGGTGAAAATGTGTGGGATATAACCCGTGAAAGAGAGATTCTCACTGCCAAGGTAAACATTCACGATATGCTTGGTAAAGCCTTACTCGTTACTAAAAGATATATCGAAAACGGGGCAGTTGATGTTACAAAAGAAGACTTGCTCGAAATGTGGCGAGGTACACTCTATCTTTTTGATGGCGGATTTATCGAAAGCCGTGATGATGGTACTCTTGATGAGCTTTATGATGCGGCTAAGCTTATGGGTATCAAACTGACGGTTAACGGACAGATACCCAAGGACAACATACTTCTTCGCTTTATTATGAGAGGTGCCAGAGAGTGTCTGACCAATGCTGTTCATCACGCCGAAGCAAAGGAGCTTGTAATCACACTCAGCGAGAAATTCGGATTTTTTGTTATTGAATTTACCAACGACGGTATACAGCCCACTAAACCAATTTCTGAGGGTGGCGGACTTTCATCTCTCAGACAAAGTGTTGAAGAAGACTCAGGAATTATGGAAACAGAAATTTCGCCTCACTTTATACTCAGGCTGAAAATACCAATAAAGGAGACGTTTAAATGTATAATGTAATGATTGTTGAAGATCAGGCTATGCCGAGACAGCTTTTTGAAGCTTTCATTTCAGCAAGTGATAACTACAGGCTTGTTCATTCAATCAAAAATGCCGATATGGCTGATATTTATTGCGAGCGAACTCAGATTGACCTGATACTTATGGACGTCTGCACCGATATGAATGCAAGCGGACTTGATGCATCTGAGAGAATCAAAGCCAAGTTTCCCGATATCAAGATTATAATAGTTACCTCAATGCCTGAATTATCTTATCTTGAAAGAGCGAAGAAAATCGGAGTCGATTCTTTCTGGTACAAGGAAGTCAGCGAAGAGCCTATAATCAGCCTTATGGACAGGACTATGGCAGGGGAGAGGATTTATCCCGACAGTACCCCTACGGTGAAATTAGGTCTTATGGACAGCACTGAATTTTCAGAGCGTGAGATTGAGATTCTGCGTGAGCTTACAAGCGGTGATACCAATGCTCAGATAGGTGAGCGCCTTGGCATTTCACAGCATACCGTCAGAGACTATATTCAGGTTATGCTTGAAAAAACAGGCTTTCATTCAAGAACCGAGCTTGCTGTTAAGGCGAGAGAAAGCGGCATAGTTATTCTTGACAGACGAGATTAATAATTTTTGGTACCCTGCCGAAGAGGTAGGGTATTATTTTTATGAAAATTTTAATAATTTTTCTCCCTTACACCCTACATTTGTAGGGTGTATTTTGATTTTCGATGTTCTATAATTTAGTAAAGTGGGAGTAGTTTGTGGAGGTGTATGATGCAACAGCCGAAAAAGCAAAGCGGATTTTTACTGTCTGTTCTGCTGACATTGCTCTTCAACCTTGAATGGACAATACCAGCATGGATACTGCTTATCTTGCATTTTATCTGCGGTTTGTCTCTTTGGTACTTTGCCATAGCTCTGAGTTTGTGGATTGTTGGAATAGTTCTGAAAAGTCTTTTGCTCAGGCTCCTCAACAAAGCAGGGAACTATAAAGACCCACCCAAAGAAAACAAAAATCCATATTCGTCAAAAGGCTATAAAAAGGGAGGAAGTAGCAATGAAGAAAACTAAAATCGTCCTTTCAGTTCTCGTTTGCATTATTATGCTTGTTACACTGTGTGCCTGTACGCGTGGAAACGGTGATGACACAACAACCACCGAGCCGCCAACCTTGGCAGAGTACAAAACTCAGATTTTTGAAGAACCAAAGGAGCTCGAAGAAGTCGGACTTACATATAACGACCTCGTTTCAGCCAACAGTGCCCAAGCACTGTTGCAGAAATATGAAACTATCACTATAGAGAGTGACCGTGATGAAGTTCAGCTTTTTACCTATAAAAGCAAACCTGCTTTTGTAAATCATGTAATTTACAACGACGACGAGGAATATTTGGGTGGCTGGATTGACTCATTTGGCTATGAAATTAACGGTGGCGTCGCCTTTGCAACTGCTAATGCATTTAATCTCAGTGAAGAAGAGGCTTTTCCCTATGACAGCTATGTTGTCGATTACTTCGGCGGTCAGGAGCTTTTTGTAAAAGAAATAGGCAAGGACTATTATAAGATAATCCACACCTATGAGGGTATGCTTGAAAAAGAGAAATTTGAATATATTTTCGACAAAGAAACTCTTGAGCTTCGTGAATATAACTTCGTACTTTTTGATGATACATCAGGCTCTACGGTTGTTCATTTTGATAAGCCGCTCTCTGAAAATAGCTCTGAAGTTATTGAGATAATGGACGGCGAAAGAAAGAGCATCACGATAAAAAGTGAATTATATGATTTTGATAATGTTATAAAAAATGAGGTAACGCTCAGCATTCCCTCTGAATGGAAGCTTGAACTGCTTGCAGGTGTGGAAATTGCTCTTTACAGCAACGAAGAGCAAACAGAGATTTATGAATATCCCGGTCACGGCATAGACCACACAATTTTTGTCACAAATTCATTAGGTTAATTTTTCTCAGCAATGAGAGATTAAATAAAATTCACATAAAAAGGAGAAATTGATATGGGACTTATTAAAGCTGCCTTTGGTGCGGCAGGCGGCGTAATGGCTGACCAGTGGAAAGAATTCTTCGTGTGCGATTCACTCCCCAACGATGTCCTTATGAGAAAGGGACAGAAGAAAACATCAGGTCGCTCATCAAATTATAAGGGCGACGAAAACATCATCACATCAGGCTCAGGTATAGTTGTCGCTGACGGTCAGTGCATGATTATCGTTGAGCAGGGCAAGGTAGTAGAAATCTGTGCTGAGCCCGGCGAATTCACCTATGATGCTTCAACAGAGCCCAGCATTTTTGCAGGCTCCTTCGGTGAAAGCGTAAAGGCAACCTTCAAGAACATCGGCAAGCGTTTCACCTACGGCGGTGAAGCACCCAAGGATCAGAGAGTTTACTACTTCAACACAAAGGAAATTCTCGACAATAAATTCGGCACACCTAACCCCTTTGAGTTTGAGATTGTAAATAAGAGACTCAACCTTTACCGCAGTGTACAGATAAGATGCAACGGTATATATTCATATAAGATTACTGACCCACTTCTTTTCTATACTGAACTGTGCGGCAATGCCACCTACGAATATACCAGAGCGGAGCTTGACGGTCAGCTTAAGGTTGAGTTTATCGATGCGCTTCAGCCTGCCTTTGCAGAGCTTTCGGCACTTGAGCTTCGTCCTGCTCAGATTCCTGCACACACAGCAGAGCTTAAAAATGCCGTAAACAACGCACTCAAGACTGCATGGACCGAGAGAAGAGGTATTTCAGTTCACTCAATCGCTCTTAATCCCATCAACCTTACTGATGCAGACAGAGCGAAGATACAGCTGTTGGAAGATGCAATGGCAATGGGCTCAAATCCCTTTATGATGGCAGGCAGAGAAGCAGATGCAAGAGCAGCAGCAATGGAAGCTGCAGCAGCTAACCCCAATGGCGCTATGATGGGCTTTATGGGTATGAATGCTGCTATGGGCACAAACTCAGGCTTTGATCCCATGGCTATGTATAATGCAGGTGTGGCACAGCAACAGGCTCAGATGGCACAGCAGCAAGCTCAGTCAGCACCTGCACAAAGTGGTTGGCAGTGTGCCTGCGGAGCAACTGCAACAGGCAACTTCTGCCCTCAGTGCGGAGCTAAGAAGCCTGAACCAAAACCTGCAGAGGGTGGATGGAAATGTGCTTGCGGAGCTACTGCAAACGGAAAATTCTGCCCCGAATGTGGCTCGCCCAAGCCTCAGGAAGCTGAAGGCTGGACCTGCTCCTGCGGTGCAGTAAACAAAGGTAAGTTCTGCCCTGAATGTGGCAGTAAAAAGCCTGAGGGTGCACCTCTTTACAGATGTGATAAATGTGGTTGGGAACCCGCAGATCCCAAGAATCCTCCCAAGTTCTGTCCTGAATGCGGTGACATCTTCGACGAAAGCGATGCTAAATAAACTATAAAATTACAACTCAGCGGCAGAGTACCAAAGCCGCATAAAATAAAAATTATTTAATTAAAAGGAGAAATTAATTATGGGACTTTTTGATAAGAAATTCTGTGACATTTGCGGTGAAAAAATAGGTATGCTCGGAAACAGAAAGCTTGAAGACGGTAATATGTGTAAGGACTGTGCAAAGAAGCTTTCACCTTTCTGCGATGACAGAAGACGCTCAACTGTTGAGCAGATCAGAGCTCATCTTCAGTACCGTGAAGAAAACAAAAATGCTCTTCGTGCTTTCAGCCCCAACCTTACTTTTGGTGAGAGCAAAAAGGTTTATATTGATAGTATGAAAGGTAACTTTGTTGTATCATCTTATGCTCCCGGCAACTGGACAGAAGAAAACCCCGACGTTATGCCTATCGCATCAATCACATCCTGTGGTCTTGACATCGATGAAGACAGGGATGAAATCTATATGAAAAACGGTCAGGGTCAGAATGTAAGCTACAATCCTCCCAGATACAACTTCTACTACAACTTCAAGCTCAAGTTCCTTGTAAATAACCCCTACTTTGACGATTTTGAAGTAAGACTCAACAACTTCCGTGTTGAAGGTATGGGCTCTATGGAATACAACCGCTATCAGAAGATGGGTATGGACATTATGAATGCTCTCGGTATTAACGGTGCTGTTAATATGGCAGGCGGCATGGGTATGCAGAATGGTATGAATATGGGTATGAACAATATGGGCATGGGAGGTATGCCTATGGGTGGTATGCCTATGAATGGCGGAATGCCCATGAATGGTGGTATGCCGATGAATAATATGGGTGGCTACGCTCAGCAGAATATGTATGGTCAGCCTCAGAATATGGGCTATCAGCAGCAGAATATGTATGGCCAGCAGATGCCTCAGCAGGGTTACGGCCAGCCTATGCAGGGTAATATGTACGGTCAGTCTCAGGGCAATATGTACAATCAGCAGGCTGCTTACGGTCAGCAGATGCCTCAGAATAATGCTGCTTTTGCTCAGGCTGCTTCAGCAACTTGGGTTTGTGATTGCTGCGGTACCGCCAATGACGGTGCTTTCTGCACAGGTTGCGGTGCACCCAGAGGTTGATAAGCATTGAAATTAAAAATATCTGTTATTCTGGCTTTTATTATGGCGGTGCTGTCAATGTTTGGTTTCAAAGGTATATTCTCAAATGTTATTGTAGATAAAATCGGTATGATAAGAACTCCTGAAGATGATATTATCCTTTGCCGCTACTCAAGTGGTGGCGGTATGGATGGCTCATGGGAAACTCTTGAAATCCGTAAATCAGAAAATGGTGGTGCAGTTGTTACATATGAGTACAGTTGTATTACTACTGATGAAGAGTATTCGGAAAGTGCCGAAGTTTCTTTTGAAGCTTTGAGTGAAATCAGAGCCATATGCAAGAAACATGAAATTTTCTCTTGGGGTGAACTCAAGGATAGTGATGACTTCCTTCTCGACGCACCTGTAACATCGGTTACTGTTTCTACAGGAGATATAAGCTATTCTTACAACAGTAATCAGGAAATTCCTGAATCAGCCTACGGAATAACTATGGAACTTTATAATGTTATGAATAACTATTTAAAAGGAGTTGATTAAATGTCAACCTTATTAGAACAGAAATGTCCTTGCTGTGGCGGTGCAATAGAGTTTAATGCAGGCACACAGAATATGAAGTGTCCCTATTGTGATGCAGAGTTTGATGTTGCCGCAATGGAGCAATCTGCTCAGAAAGCTGCAAATGCAGGTCAGGACAATTTCAATTGGAATTCACAGTCGGCTCAATGGCTGCCTGACGAAATAAGTGGAATGGGTGTATATACCTGTAAGTCCTGCGGCGGTGAAATTGTTGCAGATGCAACAACGGGTGCAACAAAATGCCCTTACTGTGATAACCCTGTTGTTATGACAAGTCAGTTTGAGGGCGGTCTGAAGCCTGATCTGATTATCCCCTTCAAATATGATAAAAAGGCGGCTAAAGAAGCTCTTAACAAATATATCGCATCAAAGAAAATGGTGCCTAAGATTTTCAAGGACCAGAATCACATTGATGAAATCAAGGGCGTTTATGTGCCTCATTGGCTTTTTACGGGCACTGCAGTTGCAGATGCTGATTTCAAGGCTGAAAGAGTGCGCACCTGGTCTGACAGCAATAACAATTACAGAGAAACATCTTTTTATGACTGTTACAGAAGCGGTACTATGGATTTCTATAATATTCCTGTTGACGGCTCATCAAAAATGGATGACACACTTATGGAATCCGTTGAGCC
>JAZTWC010000009.1:0-10390 GCA_045635665.1 Acutalibacteraceae bacterium | reverse complement strand
TAAGAACTGTGTTGGCAACCTTGACGTTGCCTAATTCAAGAGCTATATCGTCAACGGGGACAGCAAGAACCTTTACATCGTCTCTTTTAATCTCTTCAGCAGTGATACGGCTTGAGTTGATAACAAGAAGTCCGCCCGCCTTAAGTGAATCTTCAAACTTATTATAAGCCTGCTCGTTCATTGCAATCAATGTATCACACTTCTTCGGAAGCGGAGAGATAATCTCTGTATCACTGATAATAACCGTACATTTTGCACTACCGCCTCTCTGCTCGGGACCGTACTCGGGCAGGAAGGTTGAATGCTTATCCATATCAATTGCAGTGTGTGCGAGAGTGATACCGGCGCTCATAATACCCTGACCGCCTGAACCTGAAAATACAAAAGACTGTTTCATTATTCTTCACCCTCCTTATCCTTATAAATACCCGGCTTAAAGTAGGGAATAGTATTTGCGTTCATATAATCGAGGGTATCGAGAGGACTCATACCCCAGTTTGTGGGACAGTTGGTAAGAAGTTCGATGAATGTGAAACCTTTACCTGCCATCTGAAGTTCGAAAGCTTTTTTGATACCTTTTTTAGCATCCATAACACCCTTGGGAGTATTGAGAGCATATCTTGCTACAAAAACGGGAGCCTCGAGTACTGAAATAAGCTCGCACATTTTAAGAGGATAACCTGTTGTCATAGGATCTCTGCCGAAGGGGGTTGTTGTTGACTTCTGACCAACGAGAGTTGTGGGAGCCATCTGACCGCCTGTCATACCGTAGGTCTGGTTGTTAGCAAAGATAACTGTGAAGTTTTCACCACGGTTGGCTGCAGACATAATCTCAGCAAGACCGATAGCTGCAAGGTCACCGTCACCCTGATAAGTGAAAACCAATCTATCGGGAAGACATCTTTTGATACCTGTTGCAACTGCAGGAGCTCTGCCGTGAGCAGCACCGATATCGTCACCGCTCCACGAGTAAAGGTTAAGAGCACTACAGCCAACTGAGATAACATTGATTGCGTTTTGCTGCTGATTGAGCTCTTCAATAGCGTCAGCCACAAGTCTTGTGGCAAGAGCGTGAAGACACCCGGGGCAATAGCCTGTTGACATAGGCATCAATGCGCTTGGTCTTTTATAAGTTGCCATAATTATGCTCCTCCTTTCACTATTTCTGCAATTGCGTTGTATACACCTTCATCATCAAGAAGAATGCCGCCTGAACGTCCGTATTCGTGTACGGGGCAGCGACCCTTGACCTGAAGTTCGATATCATCACGCATCTGAGCGGGAATAGTCATTTCGATATCAATAATACCTTTAACTTTGTCATAATCAAGATTATCAAGACTTGCCTTGGGGAAGGGATAAAGAGTGATAGGTCTTATCATACCAACCTTAAAGCCTTCTTCACGGAGTGTGTTGATAGCTTCTTTTGCAACTCTTGCAGCAATACCATAAGCAACAACAACATATTCAGCATCTTCTACAAGGTATTCTTCAACCTTAACATCAGCCATTTCCCACATCTTATAGGTCATACCCTTGAATCTGTTGAGCATTTCAAGAGCAAGCTCAGGAAGAATAGGTGTAATCATATGGCTTTCTTCGCGGCCGTTAACTCGTGCAAGACACCAGTCTTCTGTATTGGCATAGGAAAGTTCCTTCATTTCGGGAAGTTCAACTTCTTCCATAATTGCACCGAGACAACCATCCATAAGAATAACTACGGGACCTCTGTCTCTTTCAGCGTATTCCCATGCATTATAAGTAAGGTCTACTGCTTCCTGCAAAGTTGCGGGAGCAAATACCATAGCTCTGAAGCCGCCGTGACCGAGAGCCTTTGTAGCCTGAAGATAGTCTGACTGAGCAGGCTGAATTGAACCAAGACCGGGGCCACCTCTTGAAATATTCACAATAACAGCGGGAAGCTGAGCTGATGCAAGATATGAGATACCCTCAGCCTTAAGGCTGATACCCGGGCCTGATGAGCTCGTGAGAGCTCGTGTACCTGTAGCGGAAGCACCGTAAACCATATTGATAGATGCAACTTCGCTTTCACCCTGCACAAAAGACCCTCCAACTTCGGGGAGTCTTTTTGAAAGATATTCGGGAATTTCGTTCTGGGGTGTGATGGGATAGCCGGCAAAGAAACGGCAACCGCCTCTTACAGCTGCTTCAGCAATAGCTTCGCAGCCTTTCATAAATCTCTTTTCCATTGTTACGCCTCCTTATCTGTTACTTCAATAGCCGCTTCAGGGCACATCAAAGCACAAATTGCACAGGAAGTGCAGGCACTTTCGTCAATATTTACAGGGTAGAAATGACCTTTCTGAGATCTTTCTTTACCCATCTCTAATATGTGTTTCGGGCAGAACTTGATGCAGTATCCGCAACCCTTGCACATAAGTTCGTTAATGGTAATCATTATTTTTTCTCCTTTTCCTTATTCTGAAGAATTATTTATGTTTTCCATAACTTAAATTATACCATTTAAGATACAATTTGTAAATCACTATGATAAAATTAATCTTTAATTTTTCTGTCAGCTCTTGCTTTTTCGGGATCAGCATTAGTGAGCTTCATAAAGTCAACCTTCATAAGAGGAGTCTCGGGAAGTTTATCCATAAAGATGTAATCGCGAGGTACATAGAATTTTGAGTAGTTATCTTCAAGCATCTTAGCGATTTTCTCTTTCAATTCCTCTGTTTCGTACTTCTTATCTTTCACAGTGAGATAAAGTCTTACAATTGAGCGACCGTTTTCCCAACCCTGAACAGCACAGCACTCATTTACTTCCTGAAGTTCACCTACAACCTTTTCGATATCTGTGGGATATACGTTGTAACCTGAAATAATAACAAGTCTCTTTTTTCTGCCTGAGAAGAAGAAATATCCGTCTTCGTCTCTGTAACCAAGGTCACCTGAAAGAACCCACTTCTTACCGTTTTCATCAGTATAAATGCCGTATTCCTTATCCTCACCGTCCATATAATAGCCTTCCATAATTGTAGGACCTGCGATAGCAATTTCACCGATTTCCCCATTGGGAAGCTTATTGTAGTTATCACCCCAGATTTCAACTTCAACGCCTCTGAGAGGTTTACCTATACTGCCGTAGCGGAAATCATCATTGGAGTTAACGGTACAAACGGAGTTAGTCTCTGTAAGGCCGTAACCCTGACGGAGTCTGCCCACAGCACCCCATTTTTCAAAGTATGTGTTGAACTCATCGAGGAATGCATCGGGTACGTCATCACCGCCGCAGAACATAAGTCGGACATTTTTAAGGTGAGGTCCGTCAAAGCCCTTCTGGCGCATAAGCTTCTGAAACATAAGAGGAATACCGATGAAACCTGCAATTCTGTTCTGTTTCATAAGTTTTACGAAAATCTTTGCATCAAACTGCATCATAGGGATAATTCTCGCGCTGTTGCACATAGCCATATGGATACCTATGCAAAGGCCGAAGCAGTGGAAGAGAGGAAGAACTATAACCTCAGCCTCTTCACCGGGAGCTTGGATTTCATCAAGGTCAGAAACTCGCCATACGAGTTCGTTGATTGATTTTGATGTAATTTTAATTGTCTTGCTCTTGCCGGTTGTACCGCCACCGTTGAGGTAAGCACCGAGTTCGTCGCCGTTGGCCTTAACCTGCTCAGGCGCATAACCCTTTGCAATTGCATCCTTATAATAGTATGCCTTGTTGTACTTGGGGAAGATTTTCTTTACGAGACCTTCACCTATCTTACAGCCGAAGCCTTTGATACCCTCGGAATAGTCTGAAGAACAGCATACAACACAAGGAAGACCGCTATCATTGATTGTTTTGATATGATCCTTAGCAAGAAGGTCAAGAATCATGACTGCTTTTGAATTAACTTCTTCTATTCTTTCCTTGAGGAAATCTGTTGACATAAGAGGATGAACAAAATTAGTGATTACACCGATGCTGTTAAGAGCATAAAAAGCAATAATACTCTGTACGGTTGTAGGCATAAAAACTGTGACTACATCCCCTCTCTTAATGCCAAGTTCTTTCTGAAAGAAACCTGCAAGAGCGTCCATATGTCTGAAGATTTCTGAACGATAATACTTGACGCCAAAGTGCTGCATCATATAGACATCATCATATATCTCTGTACATTCTCTGAGATATTCGTAACAGTTTTTGTTTTCCGGTGATTTTAACATTTTCTTTTTCTCCCAAAAATTATATTTTCGTAGACAAAACTACCATATTTGTATTATAACACTCTATTCTTCACGATTGTGAACTAATTATATAATGAGAGAAAAAATAATTTAAATATTATAAACTATTCATTAATAAATCATAATAAATATGTACATTTTATATATAATTGCCATTTAATAAATATAACTTTTGTGCAACCCTAACCATAAATCAAGTCTTCATCAATACTAATTACTAATATAAAGTTACCTCTATTAAGATAATAGTAATCCCCCGGCACAGCTGGGGGGCGTTAACAAAACAATCCTCCTGATAAGACTATGCATATCAGGAGGATAAATTATTATCTTTGGAGTGTTACTGTTTTTGTTTCGCCTTCGCCGAATGTTACTGTCTGCTCTTCTCCGCCATAGACTCTGACTTTAATTGTCTGTTCCTTGTCACTTATGACGGTGATTTTTACTTCTTCTGCAGTCCATTCGAGGTCAACCTCTGCATTTGTTCTTGCACGAAGACCTTCTATACTGCCTTCACTCCATTCATCGGGAAGTGCGGGTAAAGCTTCAATTACGCCTGTGTTTGAGTAAAGGAGCATTTCGTCGATAATACCGATTGTGCCTATGCTTGTATCTGTGCAGAAAACGCCCCAACCATCGTGGGTATTGTGGTCGGTCATCATTGATGTGTAATAGATGTTATCTGCCATAAGAGCCATAAGGGAGTTGTAGCAGGAATCGGCATTCTTGAGTCTTGCGGCAACAAGTGCCTTATGTACCCAACCATGAGATGCGATATCATCTTCGCCCTGATTTTCTCTGTTACGGTTTGCAATAGCCTGATTGCATGCATCTACAAGAGCCTGATTATCCTGTGTTTCGAATGCCGGCCAAGCGGGATAAAGGTGGCTGATATGACGGTGCTTGTTGTTTTCCTGATATTCCTTCATCGCCCACTCGCAGAGAGCGCCACTTTCATCATACTTGTATTCGGGAAGAACTTTCATAAGATTTTCCCATTTTGCTATTCTTTCTTCGTACCCTGCCGATTTAACAACCTTTTCCATTTCGATAGTCATACGAAGACCGTCTTTAGCAGCGGCAATATCCATAGTTGAGTTTGCGGTGATTGTTGAGTCATAATCTCCGAGAGGGTAGTTTTCGGGTGAATATGAAGGGATGATGAGATATTTTTCGCCCTCAAGAAGTTCTGTCTTGCCTTCTTCGTATCTTGCATTGCCGTCGATATCTGTAAAGTATTCGGGTGTGCAGATCTGCTCCCAGAAGTTTGCCTGCTTGGTAAGAAGGGGAAGAAGAATATCCTTCTCAAGGTCAAGATCTTCACCGTTATACTCAATTGTTCTGTTGCCATAACACTGCCAGAATTCGTAGATAGGAAGAAGCATCCATGAAGCACCTGCATTCCAATACTGGAAGGGGTACCAACGGCTGTATTCAACCATCATAGCTCTGTCACCGTCAGTGTTTACTGGTACCTGAATAGCATCCGTCATTCCGTAAGTTTTTGCTGCATTTTCTTCCCAGTCGGGAATCTGCTTGAGCACGAATCTGATGTAGCTTTCACCTGCAGCGTAAATGTTACCTGTATTCATACCCGAGGACTGAAGATTTACATTTGCATCCATAGTGTAAATGCCTCTCCAACCTGAGTTCCATTCACCCTGCCACATACCGCAAAGTCTGGGGAAGGAAGTACCCGCACAGCAAATCTGTGCATATCTGCCTTGATTATAGGCTCTTTCCACAAGAGTGGGAAGAAGTGTTTCACTGTTCTGCTGGAAAGAAATAAGATGCTCATTTGCCACTTCTTCATATCCGTCACTACCGAGATCAAACTTAACTGTATTGAAGAGCGCAGACTGTTTTTCAGCATGAGGTGCAAGAGCCTTTTCATAGCTGAACTTACCATCAACGGTGTACTTTTCAGCAACGGCTGTTGTATAAGCGTTAAGCTCGTCTAAAAGTGCATAGCTATCTGCATCTTTGAAGTTCTCAAACTTACCCATATCAAAGGTACGGTCGGACTTTGTGATGAGGTAGACCTCACTTGCGCCTGAAATTTTAATAGCCGCATTCTGCTCTTTTGCTACGTTTTCGCTATCGTTTGTGCTGTCGAGAACTACTCTTTCCTTTTCGCCGCCCACAGCAATAACCTTGGTAAAGCCGCACCAGCCACCGTCCTTAAGCTCACTGCCTTCATAAGAGGGATAGTGGGCAATCTGTGCTATATATGTAGCATCTTTATCAACAAGCTTTTTATACTGCATATTCTTTTCATCGCCTGCACCCCAACCTCTGAGAGACCAGCAATCAGCGAGAGAAATGGTCATATTGATTTTTGCACCGAGGCTTGACTTTGTAATTTTGGTGATGGTTACATTGTCTTCTCTTGAGGAGAAAGTTGTTCTTTCCCATCTGCCGAGAATGTCGGTGTACTTGACGCCGAGCTCTGCAGTTTCATAATCAGTCCAGCGGATATAGTCATAGTAGGGAAGCTTTGTGCTGTTTGTTCTCAGAACGTGCGAGGGATGGTAAGCGTAAAAATATGTGGACTGTCTGCCGTCGCAATCCCAGGCGGCATTGCCGTTCATTACATTCTGTCTTGCATCGTGAAGCTGTCCTGTAACCTCATCGGGTGTGTAACGGGGATCCTTTGAAGGCATAAGGAAGTGGATATTGTTATAAATATAGCTGTCACTGTAGGGTGAGCCTGCAACAGTAACACCGTTTTCACCGTTACCGCTGACCATACCGTCAAACCAACTTATAGTATCTTCGTGCTCTCTTGCATAAGGCACAAGCTCCGTGTATTCCGTTGCAAAGGCTTTTGTGTGGTCATTTTTAATCATGTCAACATCTCCTGCTCTCATTAAATTAAGTGTACCCGGGAAGAAATTTCCTCCGATAATCAGGCATATCATAATGTTAAAAAAGATTTTAATTTTTTGAAAAATAAGCATATTAACACCTCTTTTTATGATTTCATTAATATAATACCACAAAAAGCAAAAACAAACACGACATAGTTTTAAAAAATATGTCGTGTTACGTTAAAGTGATATGTGATAAAATACTTATAAATCAGACTGAAAGGAAGTATATTATGTTTTATAATTTAAAAAAAGTTATTGCAACGATGGTTGCTATTTTTATGACAGTGATGGGTTATGTTGACTTTGCAAATGTAATCTTTAAAAATGAACCTGTTATGATTGAATACTATGTAAGTTTATCAGGCAACGATAACAACGACGGTAGCAAGGAAAGTCCTTTCCTGACGATAAAAAGGGCTCAGGAAGAAGTAAGAAAAAACACAAAAAATATGACAGGTAATATCATCGTTAACATCACCGATGGTACATATGTCCTGGATGATGCTCTCACCTTTGACGAAAGGGACAGTGCATCAAACGGATTTGCTATAAAATATGTCGGTAACGGTGAAGCTGTTATAAGCGGCGGACAAGAAATCGAAAACTTCACTCTCTTTGATGCTGAAAAGAATATTTATTCTGCAAAGGTTCCCGAGGGCTTTACCTTCCGTCAGTTATATGTTGACGGCGTAAAAATGACAAGAGCAAGAAGCAACACAGATTTTTCAACAAGAATTGTCGGTGCTTCAAGATTCAAAGCAGACGGAACAATGATTCCCGAACACCTGAACTATTGGGGCGAGGATTCCCTCGAGCCTGCTGATTACGGCGAAATCTACCTTAACGAAAATGAGTTTCAGAATTTCAACAACCTTACAGACGTTGAGCTTCACGTTCTGACAGCCTGGGTTAAGAATATTCTTCGTGTAAAATCAGCTGACACCAAAGACGGCATTACCACCTTAAGAATTCAGGATAACGAAAACAGACTGATATTCAACCGTCTGCATCCGAATATTGACGGCTACTCACATATGAGTACATATCATTTCGTTTATTACATCGAAAATGCTTACGAGCTGATCGACACCGATAATGAGTGGTATCTGGACGAAAGCACCGATACGGTTTACATCAAAGTTCCTGAAAGTGCTGATATGAATACTGCGAGTGTAATTGCTCCGAGACTTGAAAATCTCGTTACAGTAAAACCACAGAACGGCAGTAAGATTCAAAATCTTTCCTTTGAAGGAATAACTTTCAGATACACCAATTGGACAGTACCCTCTGAAAAAGGTCTTGTCGATGTACAGGCTGGTATGTATGCAAACTACTGCATTTTCAAAACCAACGATATGGGTGTTTTAAGACCGTCAACCGCTATTTATGTTGCAGGCACAGAGAATTTCACAATGAAAAACTGCACCGTAGAAAATATGGGCGCTGCAGGTATTGATTTACACTATGGCACAAAAAATTCTCTGATTCAGGATAATCTTATTCAGAATATCAGCGGTAACGGAATAATGGTAGGCAAATTTGTTGTTGATGAAAATACGGATATTCACGTTGTATATAACCCCGAGGACGAATCTGATATTTGTACAGGCGACCGAATAGTAAACAACCGTGTTATGCACATAGGTACCGACTATGAAAGCTCTGTGGGCATTTGTGCAGGTTATCCCAGAGATATTCTTATTGCAAATAATGAGATAGCCTATGCACCGTACACAGGCATATCAGTAGGCTTCGGATGGTCAAATGCAGATAACGCGATGAAAAATAACCGTATACTTAACAACGAAATCCATCACACAAGTCAGATTCTCTGTGATGCCGGCGGTATTTACACTCTTTCAAAACAACCCGGTTCTGAAATGAGCGGTAACTACATTCACGATATTGTACTTCCCGAGTGGGCAGACTACGGTACAAGCGGTATTTACATGGATGAGCAGACCGACGGCTATACAGTAAAGTACAATGTGCTTGAAAATGCTTGCGGTGTAGGTATGAACCGTGTGGGAACCAATAACTACAAAGAAAAGACTATCTATATCGATAAGAAACAGACACCCACAATCAAGGCTATTATTAATAATGCAGGTAACATAGAAAACTTTGATGTATACGCAAAATTATTCTATTAAACATCAAACTCCCGAGGTTTTTAATCTCGGGAGTAAAATTTTTACTTTTTTGCGGCCTCCACTTTCTTTTCACGGAAAGTTTTGCCGTAATATTTTTTCAGCAGTCTCTGTGTCTGTCTTTCGCAAAGACCGATATGCTCTGCAAGTTCTGCAAGTGTAATGTGCGGATTTGTGATAAAGGCATGTTCGATTATGAGAAATCTTCTGTCATTAAGAGTGTCATCATTATCGGGCATATCAGTAAATTCAGGTACATAAAGTCTGGTAATTTTTGTAAGAAGAATTTCCATCATAGCACCGATTACACTTTTGTAGCCGAAAAATTTATTATCCCATTCCAAAACAGTTTCAGTAAAAAGTACTTCAAGTCCGGGAACTTTTGAAAAATAAAAATGTGTTGACAGAAATGAGGATACAAGAGCTCCTGGGGTATTCTTTTCCGAGGCCTGAAGATAAAGGTAAATTTCAGTCAGTGGCTCTTTATTATCTGTTGATTGCTGATGGTAAACATTCGGTCCTGTAACAAAAAAGTCGCCCTTTGAAAGCTTGTAGGTTTTTGTATCAGTAGTAAGAGTACCTTTACCGTCAACTATGTAATGAAGCTCGTATATATTTTTTGCGTGGCTATGACCTGCCATGTCTTCGGTGAAAACACCTTTGCCGAAGTGAACAAGAGTAAAGTCGATGCCGTTCCATTTGAAGTTTATCATAAAATCACCATTACTATGGTAGCATAAAAAGCTTATGTTGTCAAAGGAAGATCAATAGCAGCTGTATTATAAAAATTGTTTCTGTGTAAATTTTATGTCAAAACTAATCGTAAAGCCGCTTAAACACTGGAATTATATAAAAAATCAACCCTCTATCGAACACTTGAGGTTCAGATTGGAGGGTTAATTCATATGGGAGTATGTCTCATTTACGAGCCACACTTATATTTATTTTCAAGTTAACAACTGCTTGATATGTTGGAATTTATCAAATATTATTTTTTCTTTCTGAAAGCTGACATAACACTACTGACTGCTTTATACATAGGGGTTTCAAGCTCTTTTTCAGCTTCCTTCAACTGTTTTCTTATCTCAATACTCTGCGGACAATGTTGTTCGCATTTGCCACATCCTATACACTTTGAAGCAGGTGCATATTGAGCAGTAT
>JAZTWC010000008.1:0-45349 GCA_045635665.1 Acutalibacteraceae bacterium | reverse complement strand
AACCGTATCAGGAATATTAATTTCAGTCAGGAATGAACAGTTATAGAACGCTCCATAAGGGATATCGGTATCTTTGGTTATTGTTACCGATCTTAATGATGTTGGAATAAAATAGTAATATGATGATGAGCCGGAAGCTTGCTGAATAGTTCCTGATGGTAAACTTGATGTTGAATAGCCAAAAATATATCCAAATACACCTTTATAATCACTTGAATCTGCTTTTTCACCAACAAATGGAAGAGTAATGCTCTGTAGATTGTTTGCACCATAGAATGCATGACTATCTATAAAGGTGACAGAGTCAGGTACAATAATTTCAGTCAACGAAGAACAGTTTTGGAATGCACGATAGCCAATTTTTTCTAGGTTGCTTGATAAATCAACGGTTTTAAGGGATTTACAATCACTGAACGCATTACCCTCAATGGTTTTTGTGCCTGTTGATAGGCTTATGCTTTCAAGAGAAATGCAACTCTCAAATGCACTAGAGCTTATTGTTTTCACGTTTTCAGCCATGTCAACGGATACTAAGTTTGTACACCCTGAAAACAAACCTGTACTTATATTTGTGACAGCATCCGGAATATCAAAATATACAATACTTTTACAATGTGCAAATGCATACTGACCGATATTATTTACAATACCGTCAACAACAAACAGTCTCATCGCAACACAGTTGTAAAACGCATAGTTGCCAATATTATATACATCAGCTGCAAGATACACCTTATCAAGAGTTGTACACTCCGCAAAGGCATAATTACCGATAGAAGTAACACCATCAGTCACTCTTATATAATTTATGTATTGACGATAACTATACCATGGTGTTTTTGATGTAGAGGCATAGTTGTCCATACTTCCTTCACCATAAATATTAAGTATACCAGTCGATGCATCAAGATGCCATTTAACTTTCTCACCACATCTACCCTCATATATGCCTGTGCCAGGAACAAATGCAACAGGTTCAAGAGTAGATGATGTTGTACCCGAAGTGTAATCATTAGTAAATTCAACTTCACCGATATCTTTCATAAGCCAATAGAAAAGTTCAGCCCATCTGTTGAGAACTTTTTGATTATCTTCAGCTGCCCAATTAAGAAACGGATCATATAAGCCTTGATTTACCAATGCGACTATATTGTAACTCATTGCTATTTCAAAGCCAGTAATAGTTGAATTGGCAAGATCTCTCATACGTGCATAGGCAAGAAAATATTTGTACATTGCACTACGGCTTGATGCACCCGTATAAATAATTGCTTCTAATCCAGCTTTAATGGCGTCAGCATATTTTTTTGCTTTTTCCGGTATGCCTATTATCGTTTTATAACCACTAATACATGACTCTATTGTTTCAAGCACCTCATTATCTCCGGTGGATAAATTACAAATAAGAAGCGTTTTCTTGATACTGTTTTTTACTTTATCGAGATAACTATTACAAATTGAATTTATTTGATCTTCTTCCGGATTTTCACCAACTTGCCCCTTCAACCAATTGATTAAATTAGAGCTTGTAATTACAGCTGCATGATCATACTTTTTAACCATACCATTCATCTGGGTTAGAGCAACCTCGCAAAAAACCATTTTCATAATATGCTCTTCTTCAGGATTATCTGCATACTTTCCGCTTAAAAGATCTATTGCGGAACCTGCAAACTCTTTTTTATCTATGTCTTCTGGTCCAAGATTGTAAATGAAGCCCATGAATGCGGTTGCTTCATCCTTAGATAAATACCAAGAAGAATTATGATACTCATATTTGGTATCATTTGAAGCTGCATTAGCCACAAATAAACAAGATAAAACTATCATAATCATGATAAATACAGTTTTGAATAACTTTTTCATTTCTATCACTCCAAAGCGTTTTATTATTCATATAATAGCACTATTGGAAAAATATATCAACACTTAAATAAAGAAACAAAGCATATAATAATATTGAGGTGAAGATCTTGACAAACATAAGTTTTGTCACTATAATAAAGATGTAGAGAGATTGATATCTCACTCAAATGTTTGTTGTTCCCTGATTAACAACTCAAATATTGTCAGGTTCAAATGTTTGTCGCTACTCGATATGCGACTAAGTAAAAGGTCGAGTTCAAATGTTAGGGCTTTTCCTTCGGGTTAAGCCCTTTTTTCTTTGGAGGATGTTAAAAATGATACACGGACATTTTTACTATATAAATGACCAGTATTTTGTAGATTTTCCTGATGATAAGCTTATGAAAAACAAGGAAATGGTCAATGGTGTTGCTCATGACAGACCTTGTTTTTATGCTTTTCAGGATAGTAGAACAGGATTGTTTTGGTTGATTCCATTTTCATCACAAACTAAAAAATTTAGAAGCATATATGATAAGAAAGTAGCTAAATACGGCAAATGTGATACAATAATTTTTGGTGAAGTGCTTGGTTTTGAAAAGGCTTTCCTTATTCAGAATATGTGTCCTGTTTTGCCTCATTACATCAAAAACGAATATCTTGATAAGCATTCTGTGCCGGTAAGAATAAGCGGTGATCTGGAAAAAGAAATTTTATTAAAAGCAAAGAAAGTTCTTGCTCTTCAGAGGAAAGGTATAAATCTTATTTTTCCTGATGTAATGAAAATAGAAAAAGAACTTTTAGATAAATAAAAATTCAAGCAAGTTTGTACTGAGTATAAGCTTGCTTTTTTATCGCTCTACTTGTCAATTGCATATTTATATGTTATAATGTTTATATAAAAACTATAGCGTAGGTGATAATATGAGAAATTTTGATTATGAGAAAATATCACATCAAATAATTGATGATGAAATCATTAGCCTTTTAACCCGAATTTATGAATTTAAGGGTATACATAACTATATATTGAAATACTCGGATATAGACTTTTCTAATATGAAGAAAATAGCAAAAATAAATAGTTTGATAGCTGCTCATAAATTTGAAAATGTTTCTATTACTCTTCAAGATATTGAATATATGCTAAACAATAATAGCAGAGCTGATAACAGCAATGCTCATATTCAGTTTCAAGGTTATCATGAAGCATTGAATTATATTTTTGATGATAAAACTACACGTATAAATGTGGAGTTAGTTTTAGAGATTTTAAAAAAATCTAATGCAAATAGGAGACTTTGTTCTGATGAATATCGCAGAGGAGATAAAGGTGATTTAGTAAGCGTATATAAACCTGGTGAATATCTTCCAAGTTTTAAATATCAATCAGCCGATGGTGATACTGTTTCAAATTATATTGATAACACTATTTCTGCATTCAAATATAGTTTTGCGGTAAAAAAGGCCGATCCTTTAATTTCTGCAACAATTTTAATATCCGATTATCTTGCTATTCATCCTTTCTATGGTCATAATAAAAAAGTTTGTTGGCTTTTGTTTAACTACTTATTAAAGTTTTGTGATTTTAAAATCGCCGAGTACATGAGCGTTGAAAAAATAATTTCAGAAAATATGGAAACTTTTTATAAAGTATGGGAACATACTATGATGAATTGGAATGATAATAAAAATGACTATAAGGAAATGACAAAATTCCTTCTTAAGGCGGTACTGCAAACTTACAAAGCATTCTTTGATTTTATAGAGTTGTACCATTCCAAAATGACAAAGCCTGAAAGAATAGAATATATTTTAAAAGATAACGGTTATACAATGTCTAAAAGAGAGCTTATTGAGCTGTGTCCTGATATCAGTGATACCACAATTGAAATAACTTTAGGGGATTTAGTACGCCGTGGTAAAATAGAAAAAGTCGGTAGTCGAAGATACACAAGGTACAGATACAATCACAAATAAGAAGGTGAAAATATGGATGAAGTAAAAAGCAAACCTATAAAGGTCTACTCATATCTCCGTGTATCTACATCTATGCAAGTTGATAAATATTCGGTTGATGCTCAAAGAAATTCTATCCAAAAGCATATAGATTATAAAGATATGGTTCTTGTTCATGAGTACAAGGATTTAGGTATTTCAGGTAAAAATATCGAAGATAGAACAGAATTTAAACAGATGCTTAACGATATCGCTAATAAAAAAGATGATGTTAAATTTGTTTTAGTTTATAAACTTTCACGATTCGGCAGAAATGCAGCGGATGTTTTAGTTTCGTTGGAACATATGCAAGCTTATGGAGTTAATTTAATTTGTGTAGCTGATGAAATAAATAGTTCTGTAGATAGCGGTAAATTAATGATTTCAATTATGGCTGCCATGGCAGAAATTGAAAGAGAAAACATCAGAGCTTTTACTATGGCAGGCAGAAAACAAAAAGCTGCTGAAGGCGGTTGGAATGGTGGATTTTTACCATATGGATACATAATGAAAGATGATGAAATACATATTGTAGAAGACGAGGCGGAAATCGTCAGAAAAATCTATGATATGTATGTTAATGAAAACATTGGTGCCACAGGGATCGCTAAACGATTGAATTTAGCTGGTATAGAAAAGAAAATCAGACATAAAGGTGAGTTAAGCACTTTCTCAGCTAACTTTATCAGGAAGGTTATTGATAATCCGATATATAAGGGTTACATATCTTATGGTAGAAGAAAAGTTGAAAAAATAGACGGAAAGCGATCAGAATATCATGTAATCAAAGAAAAGGATCCAAATAATATTGTTGAAGTAAAAGGCAAACATGAAGCCATTATATCTGAAGAGTTATGGTTAAGAGCTCATAACAAAAGAAAGGAAATGAGTGGTAAGAAGGAAAAGTTAGAGAAAGACCACGAGTACATTCTTTCAGGTTTAATTAACTGTCCTCATTGTGGTAAGCACATGTATGGCATACCCTCTAAAAAAGAAAAAACATCTGGTAACGGTTACTCTATATCATATGCTTATGCTTGTCGACAAACCAACAAAGCAACAGGCCATCAATGTCCTAACCCCGGACAATACAACTGTAAAGATATAGATGACCAGGTTGCTAAACTTGTTATTTGGCAACTGAATAGAACAGAAGTTCTTGATGAAATGGCAAAACAAGCCTATAAGGAGTTTGATGTAACCGAACTTTCGAATAGAATTTCTAATCATAAAAGTAAAATCGAATCTTTGGAGAAAAAGAAAATCAAATTTCAAAAGACAATCAATAATTTGGATCCATCATCTCCAACTTATGATGATAAGTTCGATTTCTACGATAAAAGTTTAGGCGAACTTATAAGTGATATTGTCGTATTGAAGAATATGATAAAAGAGGATGAAGAGAAAATTAAAAATGCCAAGGAAAGAGAAGCTCAGTGGAATGATTCATTGCATTATATGTTGCGTTTGTTCAGTAATTACGATTCTTTTTCTGATTATGAAAAGAAACAGTTGATGCGAAAATTAGTTAAAAGCATTGATATTTATCCTGAAAAGAAAGCCTACGGATACTTAAAATCAATAGAGTTCAAGTTCCCGATTTTCAAATCTGCCTTGACAGATGAGAAGGATACCATATATACTATACAAGATGCATATCCCGATATCATAGATGAGAATGGTGAATTTACAGGTTATGATCCTGATGAAGGTTATGTATTCCCTGAACCTGAATTGGATGAAAATGGCTGTGTTGCAGTTTATCCGGATCCGATTGAGTATTATGAAGAACATGGCTGTTGGCCACCAGATCATTTAATGAACGAAAGTTCTAAATTAGCGTTACAATATTGGGAAGAGCATAAAGAGCAACGTCATGAAAAGGCTATGGAATATTGGGAAGAACATAAGGATGAATACAAAAAATCATCCCCACCTAGAGAAACACACGGTGAGTGTGTTGTATCACTTGTCCGCAAGTGATACAGCGATATAAATCCCTGACGGAATTTGCGATATGTGCCTGACGGCACGCGATATACCTTCGGTGCGATATGTCCTGCGGGACACAGGGGATTTATATCATATCGCAAGTGAGTGCAACGAACTTATATCGCATGTGAACGCAGTGAACATATATCGCGTTTTAAGAAATAAAACATATCGCAGAAAGGTTGTTTTTATGAACGAAAAAACTATAAAGGATTTAGCTATAGATTTAACGGTAGAAATAACATTAATATGTGATGATATCAAAAAACGTTCGGTTTTTGTCAACCAACTGTTGAGATCTTGCTCATCTATAGGTGCTAACTCACATGAAGCAAAATATGCACAAAGCAGAGCTGATTTTATAAATAAAATGGAAATCGCTCTCAAAGAATGTTTCGAAACTGAATATTGGCTTGAAATATTATATAAAACTAATTCAATCAGTTATGAAACATATAAAGATTTGAGAAACAAATGTGGAACAATCAGAAGAAAACTTATCGCTTCGATAACAACCGCTAAAGAAAAAACTAAAGGAGAATAAACCATGAAACCCGGTATAACCAAGCGCGAACGCGAAGTAACAGACGTGAATGAAATCAAAGAAATCCTCGACAAGTCTATGATAGTCCACGTGGGTATGATTGACGGTGATGAGCCTTATGTCGTGCCTATGAACTATGGCTACACTCTCGAAGACGGTGAGCTGTGCATCTATCTTCACGGTGCCACTGTCGGCAGAAAAATCGACATCATCAAAGCTAATCCCAAGGTGTTTTTCGAGATGGAATGTGATGTTACACCATTTGAGGGCAAGGTTGCCTGTCAGTATGGCACCACATATGCCAGTGTAATGGGTCTGGGTACTGCAAAGGTACTCACAGATATTGACAAAAAAATCGATGGGCTTACCAAGTTTATGAAGACTCAGACAGGTAAGGATTTCACCTTCGATGAAAAGATGGCGAGCATTGTCAGCGTCATCAAAATCACGGCCAAAGACTTCACAGCTAAGAAAAGGCCCTTACCTATGGGAATAAAGTAAAATCAGCGCGTTTTTGATTCTTTTTCCGCGCCAGGAAAAAGAATGTCCCGCGGCGAGCGCATACAAAAAAGAGCGACGTATCGTAATGATAACGCCGTTCTTTTTTTATGAGGAAACAAGATATATGATGAGTTTTTTGTTGCGGGACTCTGTCCCATTCCCTCTTGCGGTACCCAAAATCGCTTGTCGGCTTGGAGCGCCGCACGATTTTGACCGCTGCGCCATCCTCGCCTCACTTCATCCGCCACCGGCGGTGCTTCGGCGACTATGCCCCTCAAACTTTTTGAAAAAAGTTTGACAAAAACTTGCTTGCTGTTTTACTTTTTATTATGCGAGGGGCAACTGTCCTTCATTGCACAGCCACCACAACCGCAGCCACAACCGCCCTTGCCTTCTTTTTTGTCTTTTCTCATCTTAAATATAATAAGACCGACTATAACCGCAAGGACAATCAGCACCGCAATTGTACCTGTATTCTGAGTGATAAATTCCATAATCTTACCTTATTTCTTAAGTTTCTTTTCAGGTCTTGCAATAAGCACAAGCATAGCAACAAGCACTGCCACAGCAGCCACAAGACCGATAATATCAGTATTGCCTGTAATAAGCAAACCAAACTGATTTATCATAAGAGCCACTGCATAGGCAAAGCTGCACTGATAACCGATAGCAATAGCCGTCCATTTCCAGCTATTCATTTCTCTTCTGATAGCACCCATAGCCGCAAAACAAGGCGCACACAGCAGGTTGAACGCAAGGAAGGCATATGCTGAAACAGGAGTAAAGATTTCACTTCTGAGAATCGCCCAGATTTCTTCACCGCTTTCTGTCACTTCAGGACTGCCCAGAAGTACGCCGAATGTTGCAACAATATTTTCTTTTGCGATAAGACCCGTTGTTGCAGCAACTGTACTCTGCCAATTACCAAAGCCGAGAGGTGCAAAGAATGGTGCAAAAATATTACCGAAATTAGCCAGCACTGAATGGTCAAGATCCTCCACCATTCGGAAAGTTCCGCCCTCAAATCCAAAGTTCTGCAGGAACCAGAGTACCATTGAAGACAGAAGAATGATTGTGCCTGCCTTTTTGATAAATGACCAGCCTCTTTCCCAAGTGGTACGAAGAATATTTCGTGCCGGAGGCATATGGTATGCGGGAAGTTCCATAACAAACGGAGCAACATCGCCTTCAAAAAGCTTAGTCTTTTTAAGCATCAGACCCGATATAACAACAGCAACAATACCCACAAAATATGCAGAGGGAGCCACCCATGCCGCACCGCCAAAAAGAGCACCTGCAATCATAGCGATAACTGGGATTTTAGCTGAGCAAGGGATAAATGATGTTGTAATTATAGTCATACGACGGTCACGGTCATTTTCAATAGTACGCGATGCCATAATGCCGGGCACACTACAGCCTGTACCCACGAGCATAGGTATGAAGCTCTTGCCTGAAAGTCCGAACTTACGGAAGATCTTATCCATCACAAAAGCAATTCGTGACATGTATCCGCAAGCTTCAAGGAATGACAGGAATGTGAAGAGTACCAGAATCTGAGGTACGAAGCCGAGAACTGCACCTACACCGCCGATGATACCATCGACAACAAGACTCTGAAGCCAAGGGGCACAGTTGATGCTCACAAGGAAGTTTTCAGCAAGCACGGGTATACCAGGGATAAACCTGCCAAAGAGTTCCCAACCTTCACCAAAAACGCCATCATTTGCCCAGTCGGTCGCCCATGTGCCTACAGTTGAAACTGAGATATAATAGACAAGGAACATGATTCCTGCAAATATGGGCAGTGCAAGATAACGGTTAGTAAGCACTCTGTCAATTTTATCTGAGAGTGTAAGGCCACCGCGGTTTTTCTTGACATAGCAGGTGCGAAGCACTCTTTCGATGTATTCGTATCTTTCGTTGGTGATGATGCTCTCTGCATCGTCGTCCATTTCTTCTTCAACGTGAGCGATGTCCTCTTCAATATGGGCCAGGACATCCTTATGTATGCCGAGCTTTTCAATAACTCTCGGGTCACGCTCAAAAACCTTGATAGCATACCATCTCTGCTGTTCATCAGGCAGTGAGTGCACGGTCGCCTCTTCAATGTGAGCAATAGCGTGTTCTACCTCACCTGAAAATCTGTGCTGAGGGATTGTTCTGCCGTTTTTCGCCTGCTCAATTGCTATATCAGCAGCTTCAGTTATACCCGTACCCTTGAGAGCTGAGATCTCCACAGCCTTACAGCCGAACTTTTTAGAGAGTATCTCAAGGTCGATTTTGTCGCCGTTTCTCTCAACGATATCCATCATATTGATAGCGATAACTACAGGGATACCAAGCTCTGAAAGCTGAGTGGTAAGATAGAGGTTTCTCTCTATATTTGTGCCGTCGACGAGATTGAGAATAACGTCAGGTCTTTCTTCCACAAGGAATTTTCTCGCAACAATCTCTTCGGGTGTATAGGGTGAAAGTGAATAGATACCCGGCAGGTCAACAACAGTGACATCGGGATTTTTCTTAAGCTTGCCCTCTTTCTTTTCTACAGTAACACCGGGCCAGTTGCCTACATATTGATTTGAGCCCGTGAGAGCATTGAAGAGAGTAGTTTTGCCACAGTTGGGATTGCCGGCAAGTGCCATTTTAATACTCATATGTATATCCTTTCGTTGTTAGTTACAACTAACTTTATCTGCTGAAATATTGAGTAACAGCTGTTACTCAACTTCGATTTTTTCGCAATCAGCTTTTCTGAGAGTAAGCTCATAGCCTCTTACTGTTATTTCAATAGGGTCACCAAGAGGTGCCATCTTCATAACTTTAATGGTAACACCTTTAGTAATGCCCATATCCATGATTCGTCTTTTTAATGCGCCTTCTCCGCCGACCTTTGACACTCTGACGGTTTCGCCTATTTTTACATCTTTGAGAGTTCTCATAATGTACCTCTTTTCTATGCTGACAAGACTTAAACACATCAGTTAGTCTCGCCTAACTGTATACATATTACTCCAAAATTTAACATTTGTCAAGGTATTTGCGCTCAAAAAAGATATATTGTCATATTTTATTGACAAACGAAAGTTTTTAGGATAGCATTATGTTAATAATGACGAAAAGGAGATTGCACTATGAAAAGTATACTGAAGTCTATGATAGCAGTGCTTATGATAATAAGTGCTACTTTACCTGAATTTTTTAGTCTCGGCAAACTGCCTGAGGGTAAAGCTATAAACCTCGACGAGTTTGATCTTGTGTGGAGCGATGAATTTGACGGCGATAACCTTGATAAAAGCAAGTGGACTTACATATGGTGGGAAACTGAAAGAAAAGGCGGATACTGGCATGAGGATATGGTGCAGGTTAAAGACGGCAACCTTGTAATTACTGCAGACTATTATGAAAAGGCAAAAGAAAATTACCACTATGATAAATGGAAAGATCAGATTAACTTCAAAGAGTATAAACCCGGCTGGTATACCGGAGCAATCAGTTCAATCAATATTTACGAGCAGAAGTACGGCTATTTTGAGGTAAGGTGCAAACTTCCTGCGGCTCAGGGCTTGTGGAGTGCCTTTTGGATGATGAATGATAAGGTCGAGGACGTTGACGGCTCAGGTCAGGACGGCACAGAAGTTGATATATTCGAGTCTTTCTATTATAAGGACCATTGGTGGGGCAACGATTGTGTAGTATCAGGCATTCACTACGACGGTTACGGCAAAGACCATAAAGGCGACAGCATAGGAAAGACTTTCATCGAAAACGACCCTTACACCGAGTATAACACCTACGGTCTTGAGTGGAATGAGAATGAGTATATCTTTTATCTCAACGGTGTGGAAACAGGCAGACTTTCCACAGGTGGTGTATCGCAGAATCCCGAGTATCTGCTGTTGACGGTAGAATTCAGCGGTGAAAACGGCATAGCATCAGGTGACAGACACGGTGCAGGCAAAATAAACAAAACACCTGAGGAAAACTGGCCGGCTGAGTTTGTGGTGGATTATGTGAGATGCTATCAGTATAAATAAGCGAGCAAAGTTTTGGTCAAGCTTTTTCAAAAGCTTGTGGGGTGCGGGGCAAAGCCCTGCCACTATAAAGAGTTGACACAATCTTAAGGGGCGCCCATTGGGCGTCCTTTAACTATTAAAGTCATACAAAACTGTATACTCTGTGCTGAGTCGATATGCTGTCTGCGACAGCTCGATATGTGCTGTGCACTCGATATGCACCTGCAGTGCAAGAAACACCCTTGGCGGGAAGAAAACAAAAGAGACGCGAGTTTTTACCCGCGTCCCAATAATATTAACTTTATTATTGCAGGGTTCTGCCCCGCACCCCGCAAACTTTTTGAAAAAGTTTGACAAAAGCCTCGCCGCTGTTACTCTAGGACATATATCTCTACATTACGTCTGCCGAATTGCTTGCAGGCATCATAACCTCTGATGTAAAGGTCAACAACCGTTGTGCTGTTGTGAATAAATCCACCTGTGTCACCCGCTATAGCATAGCCGTAAACATACCTGTTGTCGCTTGATACAATATAAAGCTTCGAGCCGTAGGGTATCTCCCTCGGGTCAACTGCAACTACGCCCGGCTGAGCTCGTCTGCCTGTAGAGGTAACTGTACCCGTACAATATGCCGTAGCCTTACCCACAATCTTCTTTTTGTAATTGATAGGTCTGTTATTCTCGTCCATATCAATTCTGTAAGGCGGTGTCAGCTCAGAGATTACTCTCCTTGCAACGTTGCCACCGTAAAGGCTGGGTCTTGAACCCCAGACAACAATCTTGCTCACGGGCTCTTTGGTAACCTCGGTTTTCACAAGCTCTTTGCTTACATATTTGCCGTCAATGTATTTGTTTTTGTAGTAGTTTACCTGCTTACCCTCTTTACCCTTGCGCTTGACCTTGCACTGTTCTTCATACATGCTGTCGTCATACTCAACCTTTGTTTTAAACGCTACAGGCTCTGACTTTTTGGTGGTTTTATATGTTACACGCTTGACCTGAACTTTGGTGCTCTTGGTCAGCTTCTTAGTGAGCTTCATATTGACAATATCCTCGTCGCCGAGTCTTATACCTGCTGTGTTGAGGAATTCCTCTATGGTGCAGGCAGTTGTTTTGATTTTCTGCTTTCTGCCATCGCAGATGAGTGTGACTGTAAATGCTCGCAGTACTTCAATTTTTAAATCTTCGGTAATAGGCACGTTTTTGCCGGGATTAACCTTGTCACCGTCCTTGAGTTTGATGCCCGCTTTTCTAAGAGCATCTTCAACTGTACCTGCAATTGTCAAGGTCTTGACTTTCTTGCCTTTATCATAGATGGTTACTTTATATGGGTTTGTGACAAATATTACATTATCCTTTGAGTCGGCACTGAAATAATCGAGGATAATGTTGCTGTTTTCTGTGAGCTTGACACTTGATCTTCCTATAATCAGCTTGGTGTCATCGGTGTAGGATATTACAGGGATAGCAGCATCGTCGCTGACAACGTATGTAATCGTAGCCTGCTGATAAGCTATGACACCAAAGGCAAACATAAGGATAATAATGGCACTGCGTCTGAAAATCTTCTGCACTAAATTTTCAAGATACTCTTCAAGGACTTCATAAATTTCGCCCATACCATTACCTCCTTTTAATCATAAGTCGTTATATTATACAGCAAAGGCGCAAAAAAGTCAAATTTACTCTATGCTTTGCCTGGTATCCGTAAGTTTATACACTTCACTTTCAATCAGTGCCGTAACCTCATCTATATCTATGACTATGCCTTTTGATAAAAGAAAGGCGACTACATAGTCCTTTTTTTGCTGACCTGTTTTGCTACCATAAATCTGCTCGGCTGCTTTGACAGCGGTTTTTACCCAGAATATGAGTTTTTCTTTTTTATCGTCGCTGAGCTTTTGTCTGAGCATAGGAATAAGAAATGTAGTGATAAGTGCTGAGAGCAGCATGATTATACCCTCAAATATATCTGTAAAATCAAAATTCATATTAATCCTTCTTTCTTTTTATTTATGAAAGCCCTCAAGGTCTCTGATGCGGTGGTTGATTACCTCTATCTCTTCATCGATGACGGCTTCGTGTTTTTCGAGTTCATAGACCCGTTCAATGACACCATTGTGTTTTTCCACTTTCTTTTCAAGCTGTTCTATACGGTAGTTGGTCAGCTTATTTGACACCAATATGCCACCGAGGGTACCGCCAAGGGTACCAACAAGGCTGATAAGTGATACTATAACTGTTTCGCTCATACTATCACCTCACATATACTTGCAGTAGTCGAGGCATATCCATTTATCCTTGTCGAAGGTGCCCCAGTTATTTTTAGTCTCGGTAATCCTCACCTTGCGGTTTTTGACAAAGACTCCCCTCTTTTTATAGGCGGTACCCGGACCGTATCTGACATTAAGTACAGCGGTATCCACCTTGTAGTAGCCTGCCTTATACTTATCGGGCAGAGTCTTAAACTTAACGGAAGCTGAAGATATAACCCTTGTGAACTCCGGGTCGATGTAAAAGATATCCTCGGGCTTTGCCGTTACAGCTGAGGTGGCAAGTACCCACTTATTTTTTGAGTTAAGCATCCAGCCTGAGCCTTTCATTCTGCCCTTGCCTGCGCTGATGTGAAGATGATTACCGGTAGCTCCGTCTTTGCCCTCACGGATTATCTTTTCACCTCGTCTGAATATGTCACCAACTTTCAGCTTCTTCATATCCTCATCGTCGGGATGAATGACCATCACCGTTAGAATGTCGCTTGTACCGTCGGCAAAATTGACCGCCTTTGTGCTCTCGAGCCATAAGGTGTTAGTGCCACCCGTACCTACACCGTAAATGCGTCTGACTTTCATTTCATCACAAGGGCAATAAAACCACTCCTTGCCAGTATCACTGCAACCCTCATCTACAGGATAATCTTTCGGTGTGCCCGTAGTATGAGGATAGTGTGATGTTTTCCCTTTATAATTCTGGGTAAGTCTCATTACCTTACAGGGGTATACTGCGTAGTTCATCGACTTAACCCCCATAATATAAAATATATGACAGCCAGATATAAACAGGCTGTATTGATAATTCTGTACATTGCTCCTCCTTATTGATAATAAAATTTAAAACTGCCCCGCCAATGCGAGACAGCTTTTCTATCGGTAAAAATATTAAATTGTACTGTGGCTTTGCGGTACCACACTTTTAATTCTATTGGAATTTTTTCGCCTTGTCAATAGTTTTTCAGAACATTTGTTCGATTTATTTAAAAAAAGGTGAGAGCCATCTGCTCTCACCTTAATTTTATTTACCTAAAAACTCCATAAGCTCGCCGAGATTTTCTTCGCTGACAAAGTCGAAACCTTCTTCGAACTTTTCAACCATCTCTTTTGCCTTGGGTTCATCGCTTTCTTTCAGCTTAGCCTTGAGCATTTTCATCATCATGCCCATCATCATTTTATACATACCGCTGAGCTTCTTTATATCAAAAGCACCTGCAAGAGAGAAGAATGTCTCTGATACATCGTTCTTTTCCTTAAGAGATGCATCCTGACTGTCGCTTTTCATCATACCTACAGCAACCACAGCTTTGAGAGTACCGAATTTCACTCTTGCCTCGCTGATACCCTGAATGGTACCCGCCATAACCCAGCTGATGAAAACCACATCTGTACCCACGGCGGCATCACTGTCTGACATAGCATAGCAGGGGTAACCTGTCTTTTCTGAGAGCATCTCGGCATATTTTTTTGATGAGCCTGTGTTTGTTACATAAACTATTGAAACCATTTTAATTATAACCGTCCTTGATTATTCTTTGCTTATTACAGGAAGATTGAAGCAGTGCATCTGCAAACCATTGAGCATTCTCAAGGGCTCGGCTGCCTTGAAGGGTGTGCCCTCAGCAAACATCTGTTGCTGAAGCATAATAGCCGCAAGTAAAGCAGGCTCTGCCTGAGATTTATGACACTTGATACTCTGCATCTTTGTCTCTTCGAATTCTGTGATATCTATAATTGTGTTGGGTTTGTCGGTATAGTAGAAACCTACACCCTTTACTTTCCATGCGTCGTCACGGAGCTTGCCATCGATGAAATCCGGATAGAAGTTACACTGTGCATCCATAGCCGCATATTTTACAGCATTACCAACCTTAATGTGGTCGCTGTGGCACTCTGTCTCGAGACTCGGGTCTGCCGTGATAACATAGTCAGGCTTAATCTGTCTGATAACCTCCATAACCTTAAGTGAGATTTCTCTCTCGCTGTTGTCGTTTTTATCTGCGAAGCCAAGGAAGCCTGCATTTTTTACACCGAGATATTTCTGAGCAGCAAGTGCTTCTTTCTGACGGAGAGTCTGCACATTGTTTTCTTTGCCGATGTATTCGGGCTCTGCATATCTGTCATCTGTCACAGTCAGCTCATAAACCTCAACACCTATTGACTTGAGCCATGCCATAGTACCGCCTGCACCGATCTGATTATCATCGGGATGCGGCTGAACAAAAAGCACTCTCTTTGCACTTGCTAAGTCAGGAGGTGAGCAAAGCAGATCTGCCGCAGCAGTAACCTTTGATACAACAGCCTTTGTGGCAACAAACTTTGCCGAAGCATTACGTTTTCTTATAATTTCTTTAACTTTCATTTTCCCTTTTCTCCTTTTGTATTATTTTCCTGTTACTTATCTATTGTATCTTAAATTACGTCCTGAGTCAACTCATAAGAGGAAAAAACTGTCTCTATCTTCTTACTGCAGCTTTCGGGCGAATAAACCCATCTGTCAATATAGTCGCTTTCATTATAATATGTCACACTTTCGTTGGGGTACTCGGCATCAAAGGAGTCTACGATTATCAGCTTGATTTTCATTCTCTCGGGGATGAGATTTTTGATATATACACTTGCGTGCTGACCCGGCACAACTCCCGGCACATACTCGGCAAGACCTGCCAGGTTAGGCTTTAGCTCAACAAAAATTCCGTATCTTTCCACCGAGCGTACTATGCCGGGCACAGTTTCACCGGGCTTGAAAAGTGCAGCATTTTCTTCCCATGTACCGAGAAGTTCTTTATAGCTCAGAGTTATTCTGCCCTCAGTATCGATGCCCTTTACCACAGCTTTGATCTTCTGCCCCGGTGTAAATCTTGCTGACGGGTGGGGTATACGGGAAACTGAGATGCTGTCTATGGGCATAAGTGCCGATATGCCTGCTCCGATATCAGCAAAGACACCGAAGGATTCCATATGAGTCACAACTGCATCGATTACACAGCCCGGTGTCAGCAGTGAAATATAATCTCTCATACAGTCTTCCTGCACACTTTTACGGCTGAGTACTGCATAGACCTCACCGTTTTCATCGTTCTTAAAGTCGATTATACGGCAGACAACAGGCTTGTTGACTCTTGATATTATAGCGATATCTCTCACAGTGCCGTCGGATATGCCTATGGCACCCTCATCTCTCGGGATTATGCCTTTCATCACGCCAAGGTCAACGTGGAGGTTGTGGTCTTTGTCGCAGACTGTTGCCCTGACCTCGATAATTTTACCGCTGTAGTACGCCTCTTTAAGTGAGGCTTTTGAGAGAAGAATGTTTTTGTTTTCCTGAGTGGAAATGAGATAGTTTTCCGGAAAATACTTTTTCATTTTTTAAAACCCTTTCTGTTTGGCACGGGGCAAAAGTCACCCCGTACGTTATATTGTAATTTTAATATATGCGTGTTTATCCCCCTAAATGCAAAAACTGTCTTTTAACATTAATAAAGGTTGATATTCCATAATTACTTGTGATATAATATATTGATAAAAACTATCAGGCGGTGAAATTATGGATATAAGAGTCGGCGACGTGCTCATAATGAAAAAAAATCATCCTTGCGGTAACAATGAATTCGCTGTTATCCGCTCAGGTATGGATTTTAAGCTTGAGTGCAAAAAGTGCGGCCACGTTGTTATGGTACCGCGCCTTAAAGCAGAAAAAAATATCAAAAAAGTCATCCGCGATGAAAGTGCAGAGTAATCTGCTTTACTTTAATCTTTGACCCATAAGGAGAAAAGTATGCTTAATAAATTAGCTTCAGTTGAAGAACGCTTTGAAGAAATCTGTGAAAAGCTCTATGACCCTGCCGTTATAGCAGACTTAGAGCAATACAGTGCCCTTCTGAAAGAACATAAAAATCTTGAGCCTGTCATCACCAAATACCGTGAGTACAAGTCAGCCGACGATACTCTCAAAGAGTCCCGCGCTATGCTTGACGAGGGCGGTCTTGATAAGGACTTCCGCGAAATGGTGCAGGAAGAATACGAAAACGCCAAGGAAAGCACAGCTGCACTTTATGAAGAGCTGAAGATTCTGCTTTTACCCAAAGACCCCAATGACGACAGAAACGTTATCGTGGAAATCCGTGGCGGTGCAGGCGGTGAAGAGTCAGCCCTCTTTGCAGGTGTACTTTACAGAATGTACTCAATGTACGCCGAAGCAAGGCGCTGGAAAACAGAAGTACTTTCATCTAACCCCACAGAGCTCGGTGGCTTCAAGGAAGTCAGCTTTATGATAAGCGGTGAGGGCGCATACTCTCGCTTTAAGTTCGAGAGCGGTGTACACCGTGTACAGCGTGTGCCCGAGACAGAGACTCAGGGCAGAATTCATACCTCTACTGCTACTGTTGCTGTCCTCCCCGAGGCTCAGGACGTCGATGTGCAGATTAACCCCTCAGACTTACAGATAGACACATTCCGTGCAAGCGGTGCAGGCGGTCAGCACGTCAACAAGACAGAGTCAGCTATCCGTATCATCCACATTCCCACGGGTACTATCGTCGAGTGTCAGGATGAGAGAAGCCAGCACAAAAACAAAGACAAAGCTATGAAAATTCTTCGCTCAAAAATTCTCGAGGCCGAGAGAGAAAAACAGATGTCCTCTATTGCTGACGAGAGAAAAAGTCAGGTTGGTACCGGCGACAGAAGCGAAAGAATCCGCACCTACAACTACCCTCAGGGCAGAATATCTGACCACCGAATCGGTCTTACCGTATATAAATTAGAGCAGTTTTTAAACGGCGACCTTGATGAGGTCATCGACGCACTCATCACCTATGACACTGCTCAGAAATTAAAAAGCGAAAGCTAAGTGATAAATATGAACACACTTCATTTTGAAATTCATTCACCTTGCAGTGAAGATATAACCAAGGTTGCATCTATCCTGCGCGATGGCGGTGTTGTGGCTATACCAACAGAGACTGTCTACGGTCTTGCAGGCAACGCTCTTAAGGGTGAATGTGTCAGAAAAATATACGAGGCTAAAGGCAGACCCTCAGACAACCCGCTGATTGTACACATCAGCGATATCTCTCAGTGGGCACCTCTTGTAAAGAGCATCCCTGAGAGTGCTATGGCCCTTGCAGAAAAATTCTGGCCGGGGCCCCTTACAATCATCCTGCCTAAAAGCGACATTATCCCCGACGAAATCTGTGGCGGTCTTGACACTGTTGCTGTGAGAATGCCCTCTGACGAAATAGCCAAAGCTATTATCAGTCAGTGCGGTTTCCCTCTTGCGGCACCCTCAGCCAACACCTCAGGCAAACCGAGTCCAACCTGTGCCGAACACGTAAAGGAAGATCTTGACGGTAAAATCGAGGCTATAGTTGACTCAGGCGAATGCAGTGTAGGTATCGAGTCAACGGTTATCACCCTTGCGACAGATATTCCCCGTCTGCTCAGACCAGGCGGTGTTACCCCCGAGATGCTCACTGAGGTCCTCGGTGAAATCGAAATCGATGACGCAGTTTACAACAAGCTTCAGGAGGGCGCCCAGGCAGCTTCCCCCGGTATGAAATATAAGCACTACTCCCCCGATGCAAATGTGCTCATCATAAAGGGCAGTTTCGACGCCTATAAAAAATATATTGAGTACACTGCCGAGGAGGGCGACATTGCTCTTTGTTTTGAAGAAGAAGTCCCCGACCTTAACATCAGATGCATCACCTATGGCAGAAAAGACGACCCCTCATCTCAGGCAAAAAACATCTTCGATGCACTGAGAAAGGTTGATGCCGAAAAGGCAAAGACTGTCTTTGCACGCTTCCCCGAAAATGACGGCATCGGTCTGGCAGTATTTAACAGACTAGTCAGAGCCGCGGCTTTTAACATCATTGAAGTCTGAGGTGATATTATGATTACATTAGGACTAACAGGCAAAACAGGTGCAGGCAAAAGCACCATTGCAGAGCTGCTGAAAGAAAAAGGCTGTTACATCATTGACGGTGACGTTATCGCAAGGCAGATAACGGAAAAAGGCTCGGAAGTTTTACCCATACTGCAAAAAGCTTTCGGCGAAGATATCTTAGATGAAAACGGTGAGCTCATAAGAAAAAAGCTCGCTGAAAGAGCATTCTCTTCAAAAGAAAACACTACCCTTTTAAACAGCATCACCCACCCTGTTATCAAACAAAGATGCAGTGAAGAAATGGCGAAAGCCGAAAGTCTCGGATACAAGACAGCACTCATTGATGCAGCGGCACTGCTTGACAGCGACTGCAAGGACCTTTGCCACAAGATTATAGTTGTCTCTGCACCCGAAGAAATCCGCCTTGAAAGAATACTTTCGAGAGACTCTATTACCAAAGAGCAGGCTATGACAAGAATAAACGCACAGAAAAGTGACGAATATTATTTCAGTCATGCTGATATAATAATAAGAAACTATCCGCCCTATGATTTACAGGAAGAATTTCTTAAACTCGAGGAGCTGATACATTGAAAATAAACAAGCTTATCGCCCTCATACTTACACTCACTTGTCTTTTGCCTATAATTTATTTCGGCACCCTGTCAGTGCTTAAGACATTATATCCCCTTAAATACGAGGATTATGTCGAAGTATATGCCAAGGAAAATAATCTTTCTCCTGCTTTTATCTATGCTGTCATCGACTGCGAAAGCGGTTTTGACAACGAGGCCGTATCCTATGTTGGAGCTACGGGTCTTATGCAGATTATGCCCGACACTTTCACCTGGATAAAAAGCAAAACAGGTTACACCGAGGATTACTCACAGGCTACCGACCCCGAAACCTCAATAAAATTCGGCTGTTACCTTTACAGTTACCTGCTGCAAAAATACAGCAGGGTACAAGAGGCTTTGGCGGCCTATCACGCAGGCACGGGCAATGTTGCCAAGTGGCTGAAAGATGAAAGATATTCAGCCGACGGTGAGACTCTTCACACTATCCCATTCCCCACCACAAGTAAGTATGTTAAAAAGGTTATAGCGACCGAAAACATATATGAAAAACTCTATTTCAGAAAGGAAAAATAAATTATGTCACAGGAAAAAACTCAGGCAGAGCTTCTCAAAGAAGAACTCTTTTTCGAAAAGAAGCACTTCTCAAATCAGATGAGCGACGAAGAACTCGCTAAGGCAGATGCATTCTGCGAAGGCTACAAAGACTTCCTCCAGAAAGGCAAAACAGAGAGAGAATGTGTTGACTATATGATTGAAATGGCTGAGGCTAAGGGTTTCACAGCTTTCGACAACAAAAAGACTTACAGCGCAGGCGACAAGGTTTATCTCAACAACAGAGGCAAGAGCATTATCCTTGCTGTTATGGGCACAAAGGGTGTTTCAGAGGGCGCAAAGATTGTTGCGGCTCACATCGACTCACCCCGTCTCGACCTTAAACCCACTCCCCTTTACGAGGCAGATGAGCTTGCTTACTTCAAGACTCACTACTATGGCGGCATCAAGAAGTATCAGTGGGTAGCTATTCCTCTTTCGCTTCACGGTGTGGTTATCGACAAAAACGGCAACAGCATCAAAATCAATATCGGTGAAGACCCCGCTGACCCCAAATTTGTTATCACAGACCTTCTTCCACACCTTGACAAAGAGCAGGCTAAGAGACCTCTCCTTGAGGGCATCAAGGGTGAAGAGCTCAACATCCTCATCGGTTCAAGACCCTTCAAGGCTGATGCAGGCAGTAACCTTGTAAAGCTCAACATCCTCAAGATACTCAACGAAAAATACGGCATCACAGAAAAAGATTTCATCTCAGCTGAACTTGAAGCTGTACCTGCTCTCCCTGTATCAGATATCGGCTTTGACAGAAGCCTTATCGGTGCTTACGGTCACGATGACAGAGTATGCTCATACCCCGCGGCTATTGCAGCATTTGAGGTTGGCACACCTGAGCACACATCAATCGCAGTTCTCGCTGACAAAGAGGAAATCGGTTCAGACGGTAACACAGGTCTCAACTCAAGCTTCATGAAATACTTCATCCATGACCTTGCTAAGATGGAAGGTCTCGAGGGCAGAGATGTGCTGACAATGTCAGAGTGTCTCTCAGCCGACGTTAACGCAGGCTTTGACCCCACATTCCCCTCAGTTCACGACAAGTACAACTGTTGCTCACTCAACTACGGTGCAGTTATCACCAAGTACACAGGCGCAAGAGGTAAGAGCGGCACTTCAGATGCAAGCGCTGAATTTATGGGCAAAATCCGCCGTATACTCGACGCAGCAAATGTATCCTGGCAGATAGGTGAGCTCGGTGCAGTTGACGAAGGTGGCGGAGGTACCGTTGCCAAATATGTGGCTAACCTTGGCATTGACGTTGTTGATCTTGGCGTACCCGTACTCTCAATGCATGCTCCCTACGAAATCGTAGCAAAAGCCGATGTATACAGCACCTACAGAGCTTGTTTCGAGTTCTTTAAGTCATAATTTGCTGTAGATTATTGCAGTTTTCCACAAAATTCAAAAGAGCTGTTCAGAATGAGCAGCTCTTTCTTAATACATATTAATACATTTTTACTGTATAAATGCGGTTTTTATGCAGTTTTATTTATAATTATACATAAATCACACCTCATTCTGCATATTATGTTGTAAATATTCAATAAATCGGTATTTTTTTATATATTTATGCGTTTCACCCCTTGACTTTTAAATAAAAAGGTGTATAATGTTGAACCATAGTCCAATGAAAATAATTATATGAACGGAGAGATAATAATGAAAGCAAAAAAAGATATCAAAAAGATTGTTCTCGCTTATTCAGGCGGTCTTGATACATCAATCATCATCCCCTGGCTCAAAGAAAACTATGAAGGTTGCGAAGTAATCGCAGTTTCAGGTGACGTTGGCCAGTCATCAGAGCTTGAAGGCCTTGAAGAAAAGGCTCTCGCTACAGGCGCAAGCAAGCTCTATATCGAAGACCTCAACAAGGAATTCGTTGAAGATTACATTTACCCCACACTCAAGGCAGGTGCCGTTTACGAAGGTATGTATCTCCTCGGTACATCATTCGCTCGTCCCATCATCGCTAAGAGAATCGTAGACATCGCTCTCGCTGAAGGCGCTGACGCTATCTGCCACGGTTGCACAGGTAAGGGTAACGACCAGGTACGTTTCGAACTCGCTATCAAGGCATTTGCTCCCGATATGGAAATCATCGCTCCCTGGAGAACTTGGGAATTCAAGAGCCGTGAAGACGAAATCGAATACGCTATCGCTAAGAACATTCCTCTTAAGATTACAAGAGAAACAAACTACTCAAAGGATAAGAACATCTGGCACCTTTCACACGAAGGTCTTGATCTCGAGAACCCCGCTAACGAACCCAAGTACGATGAAATTCTTGAGCTTGGCGTAACTCCTGAAAAGGCTCCCGATGTTCCCACATACATCACAATCGGTTTTGAAAAGGGTGTACCCACAACACTCAACGGTGAAAAGCTCGACGGTCCTGCAATGGTTACTGCTCTTAACGAAATCGGTGGCGCTAATGGTATCGGTATTGCTGATATGGTTGAAAACCGTCTCGTTGGTATGAAGAGCCGTGGCGTATACGAAACTCCCGGTGGTACAATCCTCTACAAGGCTCACGAAATGCTCGAACAGCTTTGCCTCGATAAGGAAACACAGCACCTCAAGATGCAGCTTGCTGTTAAGTTCTCAGAGCTCGTTTACAACGGTCAGTGGTTCACAACTTGCCGTGAAGCTCTCTCAGCTTTCGTTGACAAGACTCAGGAAACTGTTACAGGTGAAGTTAAGCTCAAGCTCTATAAGGGCACAATCATGGGCGCAGGTATGACATCACCCTACTCACTTTACAGTGAAGAAATGGCTACATTTGACGAGGACGAAGTTTATGATCAGTACGATGCAAACGGCTTCATCAACCTCTTCGGTCTTCCCCTCAAGGTTAAGGCTATGCTCTCAAAAGATTGGGACATCAATAAATAAGAAAACAAAAAGGGACTATCATATGGTAGTCCCTTGATTTATATGAAGATTTCATATATAATATACGACATAAGTTAGGAGGAATACACTATGCCACTTTGGACAGGACGATTTAAAAAATCACTTGATAAAAAAACCAACGATTTCAACTCATCAATACCCTTTGACTGCCGTATGGCTCAGCAGGATATCAAAGGCTCTGTTGCTCACGCAACCATGCTCGGCAAACAGAACATAATAGACAAAAGCGAAAGCGATAAGATTGTCGCTTCACTTAAAGAGATTGCCGCTGACCTTGAAAACGGCAGACTCGAAATCGATATGACAGCTGAAGACATCCACACATTTGTTGAGGGTGAGCTTACCAAGCGTATCGGCGACAGCGGTAAGAGACTTCACACAGCAAGAAGCCGTAATGACCAGGTTGCTCTTGACCTGAGACTCTATCTTCTCGACCAGTGCGATATTCTTGAAGAGTCAATCAAAGCTCTTATAGAGGTTATACTCGACAAGGCAGAAGAAAACTATGATGCAGTTATGCCCGGTTATACACATCTTCAGCGCGCTCAGCCCGTAACCTTCGGTCATCACCTTATGGCTTACGGCTCAATGCTTGTGCGTGACCTGGACAGACTTTACGACTGCAAAAAGAGAATGGCTGTATCACCTCTGGGCTCAGGTGCACTTGCAGGCACAACATACCCCCTCGACAGAGAGTATGTTGCCGAACTTCTTAGCCTTAACGGCGTAAGTACCAACAGCCTTGACGGTGTATCTGACAGAGACTATGCACTTGAGCTTCTCAGCGTACTGTCTATCATTATGGTGCACCTTTCACGTTTTGCTGAAGAGGTTATTGCATGGTGCTCATGGGAGTTCAAATTCATCGAGCTTGACGATGCTTTCTCCACAGGCTCAAGCATTATGCCCCAGAAAAAGAATCCCGATATTGCTGAGCTTGTAAGAGGCAAGTCAGGTCGTGTATTCGGTGATTTACAAACACTTCTGACTGTTATGAAGGGTATTCCCCTTGCATACAACAAAGATATGCGGGTAGACAAGGGAGCTATATTCGACGCTATGGTCACAGTTATTATGTGCCTTGACACCTTTGCGCCTATGCTCGAGACTGCAACTGTTCTTCGTGACAATATGAGAAATGCGGCTGCAAGAGGCTTCATCAACGCAACTGATGCGGCGGACTATCTGGTTTACAAAGGTCTCCCCTTCCGTGACGCGTACAAAGCAACCGGTATGCTTGTAGCAACCTGCATTGACAAGGGTCTGACTCTTGAAACACTGCCTATTGAAGAATATAAAGCTGTGTGTGACCTCTTTGACGAGGATATCTATAAGGCAATTGACCTTGACGAGTGCGTCAGCAAAAGAACTGTCAAGGGTGGTCCCTCACCTGAGTGTGTACTCAGAGAGGTTAAGGCACTCAGAGCAGAGCTTAATAAATAAGCATCAGCGTGTTTTGGACACGCCTGCCCTACCAGGGCACAAAAAAAGCATTTTATTGGTACGCGGGAGAGTGAGCGATACAAACAGCTCGCTCTCCCGCCGAGTTTAATCTGAGCATGAAAAGAGTTGTATCTATGGAATTTGGTGAAAAATTACAAACTCTGAGAAAACAAAAAAATCTCACCCAGGAAGACCTTGCGGCGACTTTTTGCTGTTATGGCGATATACGCCCTTTTTGAAGTCTATGCCGCAAACTATTGCCCCGTGCTTATTAACGGCTGTCTTGAGGTGTCATATCCCTCATCGACAACGATGCTTGTTATGTGCGTGATACCGACAGCTCTTATGCAGTTTAACACTCGCATCAGAAGCTCTGCACTAAAGAAAACTCTGTCGGTTATAGTTATAGCTTTTATGGTTTTTATGGTAGTAGGCAGATTGATTTCCGGAGTGCATTGGCTCAGTGATATTATCAGTGGAACCCTCATCAGTGCAGGACTTGTGTTGATGTACCAATTTGTAAACAACGCCCGACTAAATAAGGATGGCCAATGGCCGCCCCCACAGTATTGTTATTTTATAAATATCAACCTTGACTTAAAGCAGCAGATTTTGATCTGCTGCTTTTTATCTGATCAATAAATTTCAGTTGCCGTCAGGCCTGTTGCCAAGCTGATAAAACGCTACTGCTGAAGCGGCTGCAACATTGAGAGAGTCAACACCGTGATACATTGGAATTTTCACGGTATAATCACAGTCGGATATAGTATTATCTGAAAGGCCGTCACCCTCTGTGCCCATAATGACGGCAAGCTTGCTCTCTGCCATAAGTCTCGGATCGCTGATAGACAGAGAATTATCCTTAAGTGCCATTGCCACAGTTTTAAAGCCGAGAGCTTTTATATCATCAAGACTGTCTTCACTGAGGATTGTCCAGTCAATCTGAAAGACTGTGCCCATACTGACTCTTGCAGCTCGTCTGTAAAGTGGGTCTGAGCATCCGGGTGTAAGGACAATCGCGTCCATTCCGAGAGCTGCAGCAGATCGGATTATAGCACCGACATTAGTGGGGTTCATCACCTTGTCGAGTATGACTATTCTGCTCTTGTCTGCACACATTTCTCTTACGTCAACCAGAGGTTTTCTCTTCATAGCACAGAGCATTCCCCTTGTAAGCTTGAAACCTGTCAACTGTGTCAACACTTCAAATTCAGCACAAAAAACGGGCACACCTTTTATTCTCTCAAGTATACCCTTACCCTCACCCTCGATATGCTTTTTTTCCATCAGACACGATACCGCTTCGTATCCTGCATCGAGAGCTCTCTCGATAACCTTGGGACTTTCCGCTATAAACACACCTTTTTCCGGGAATTCTTTGTTTAACAGCTGAGCTTCTGTCAGCCTTGCATATACATCCAGCTCAGGTGCATTGAAATCTGTTATCTCTATAATATTGCTCATATGATTCTCCATTGTTTTGATGCATATATTGTACTCGCATAATCTGTGGCTGTCAAATGTTTATTTTAAATGGCGGGAAATATCTTATTTCCGCCACCAAAGTCCGACGCGTACAAAAAAAAGACAGCCTGATAATCAGACTGTCTTGATTTTTTAATTAATCTCAATTATGCAAGTGCTTCGTAGTAAACGTTAGCATTTTCAGCTGTGATTGTGCCAACAAAGCTGTTGAGTGAGTTAACAACATCGAATGTATCCATTGCCTTGTAGCCCTTAAGGTATACATAATCTGCGTTAGCGCCTTCAGCAACCTGAACGAATGTGTTGTGTCTTACCTGGATTTCGATGGGATATGAAGCACCTGAACGTGAACCGCCGATACCTGCATTTCTCCAGTTGAATGCTGTGTTGTTTTCAACAGTGATGTTTGAACCGTTGCTTGAGCTCCAAAGGAATGAAGCACAATCAGTAGCTTCGTTACCGAAGAAGTTGTCTGTTACAACGATATTACCCTCTACAAGGTAGCTGAGGTATACATAGTATGAAGCCTTTGTCTCGAAAAGACAACCATCTACTGTGTAGTTGTATGCGTGATAGCTTGAACGCTTGTGGTCGTTAACATAGATGGGTGCGTAGCTTGCGCCATCAACAGGTGTACCTGTGAAAGTACAGTTCTTGATAACGATGTCGTGACCGTTTGCTGATGTTTTGCCCTTAAGAGTAGCTACGATATTTGCTACATAACCTGTTTCAGCAGCGTCACCTCTGAGAGCAGCCTTAGCGCCTGCAGCATCAAATGTGATACCGTCAAGAGTGATGTTTGACTTACCGTTGAGGTTAATGAAGCCAACTGTTGCATTTTCAGCAGCAAGAGTGATGTTGCTCTTTGTGATAACGATTTCATCGTATACGCCATCAGCGAGAACGATGTATGCACCTGCTTCAGCGTTAGCAATAGCGTCTGCAAGAGCTTCTGCTGAATCAACCTTAACTGCATCGGCGGGAGCTTCTGACTTTGCAGGGAAGTTCTCGGGAACCTGAGGATAAACTACTTCGGGTTCTTCAGGCTCTACGGGTTCATCGGGAACTACGGGAGCATCGGGTTCTTCAGTTGCAGGTTCGTGAATTGCTTCACAGAAGGGGCATTCCTTGTCGAATACTGCTAAGATGTCACCAACAAGCTTGTGGATTGCATTAGCAAGTTTCTCTGCAAAAGCGAATGCGTCATTTACTGTTGTTTCAACTTTTTCAAGATCTGCAGTAGTGTCTGCAGCGCTTACGGGAACAGCGATCATTGAAAATGCCATAACAACTGCGATCATAAGTGCTAAAAACTTTTTCATTTTGGGTTTCCTCCTGATTTTTAAATTTAATATTTTAGCTTTAGAATTATACCATATATTGGTAATAAGTGTCAATAGATTATCAATATTTTGTAGACTGCATTTTAAGTCTGCGACATTTATCTATATTTTGTATTATATATCTGCAATGTGTAAAAGGCTTCGTGTTTTTTTGCACACAAAAGATGACCCGATGTGCAAAATTTACACTTTTTACAGGTGCAAAAACATAAAAAAAGACAGCCTGATTGTCAGACTGTCTAAATATTTTTTTGTAATGCCCTCACCGGGCAGGTCTTTTTTTGCTATCGCGCAAAAAGAATCCAAAAACGCGCTGATGCGCTCTCATTAGTCGCTGATTTTACTCAGGAAAGCTTGCAATCTCTCAGTCTGAGGATTGTTTATAAGATCCTGCGCTCTGCCCTGTTCGGCAATAACACCGCCATCCATAAACACGATGTAATCGCTGACCTCTTTTGCAAAGTTCATCTCGTGAGTAACAATAACCATAGTCATATTTGTCTTGGCAAGCTCACGGATAACCTTTAATATCTCACCTGTAAGCTCCGGGTCAAGAGCACTTGTGGGCTCGTCAAAAAAGAGAATCTTAGGCTCGAGGGCCATTGCTCTTGCAATTGAAACTCTCTGCTGCTGACCGCCTGAAAGCTCACAAGGATAGTTGTGTATCTTTTCGCTAAGACCCATATCGCTCAGAAGCTTGAGAGCTTTTTCTTCAATCTCAGCGAGTATCTGCTTTTTATTCTGCTTGTAATCGGGTCTTTCCTTAGCCTGAAGCTTGACTGCAAGAGTCACATTATCAAGCACGTTGTACTGAGGGAAAAGATTGAACTGCTGGAACACGAGACCAATTTTAAGCTGTTTTTCACGGGTATCCTTTGCTTTTTTCTTTGACTTGTCGTTGCCGTCGAAAATCACATCGCCGTCAACTGTAATAAGACCGCTGTCTGCTGTTTCAAGGAAGTTTATACAGCGAAGAAGAGTTGTCTTGCCGCTGCCTGATGAACCGATAATTGACAGCACCTCGCCCTCGTTGAGAGAAAAGGATACGCCCTTGAGGACCTCGGTTTTGCCGAAGCTTTTTTTGATATCTTTGACTTCAAGTATTGCCATTCTTTTTCCCTCCTTATGATTTGAAATAGTCCAGTTTCTTTTCGAGTTTGCCGAAAATCACAGTGAGTAATCCGTTGAAAATCAGATAGAAAAGGCCTGTGTAGAATAACGGCCAGAGAAGACCGTCACTCTTGATGAAGGCTTCGCCCTTCCAGATAACCTCATAAACAGAGATCGTTCTTGCAAGTGAGGTATCTTTTACGAGAGTGATAATTTCGTTGCTCATAGGCGGTATAATGCGTTTGATTACCTGCAGAAGAACAACCTTGAAGAAAACCTGAGTCTTTGTCATTCCGAGTACCTGGCCGGCTTCATACTGACCCTTGGGTATACTCTCGATACCGCCACGGTATATCTCTGAGAAGTAGCAGGCATAGTTGATTACAAATGATACGATAACTGCAACTGTTCTGTCAAAGCACTCCCAGGTTGCAAGCCACTGAATAAAAGCATTATCGCTGTGAAGCTCTGTTGCCCATGAGCCTATAAGACCCGGGCCATAGAAGATAACGATAAGCTGAAGCATAAGCGGGGTACCTCTGATAACCCACACAAGTGTCTTTGAGATAGTCTTTATAAGTCTGAATCTGCTCATTGAACCAAAGGCAATTATAAGACCTAAAGGTAACGCAAAAAGCAGAGTCATTGCGAATATTTCTAATGTTTTTCCAAAGCCGATAAGCAGACTTTGTGTTACTGTAGCAAGCATATTTATTTACCTTTCTGTAACTTTTTCACTCATATATTACTGTTTAACTTTTTCCCGAAAAGAGGTTATAAACCGACCGAAAGACAGAAGGCTGTTGCACCTTCTGTCTTCTTGGGTATTACGCTATTAAATTAAATCTTAAACTTATGCTGCAAGGTTGAGTTCGTACTTATCAGCGAGAGCCTGAAGAGTACCGTCAGCCTTCATTTCAGCCATAATCTTGTTGATTTCAGCTGCAAGGTCTGAGTTCTTACGGCAAGCTATGCCATATTCTTCAGTTGAGAGCTCAAGGCCGTATGTAAGACCTGCATTAGATGTGCCTTCGCCTGTCATAGCCTTAGCCATTGTGATGTCGATTACACAAGCATCAGCTGCGCCTGCATTTACTTCTACAAGAGCCTTTGCCTGATCGAGAACTGCTGTTACGTTTTCAATGCCGAGATCTTTGATAACAGCTTCACCTGCTGAACCTGCTTCAGCTGCGAATGTGAGTTCCTTGATGCTTTCTACGTCTGTGTAGTCAGCGATCTTGCTTTCTTTCATAACGAGAACCTGAGCATTCTTGATGTATGCGTCTGATACTGATGCGTTAGCAAGAGCTTCTTCAGTGATTGTCATACCGTTCCATACGCAATCGATTGTCTTAGCATCGAGTTCTTCGAACTTTCTGTCCCAGTTGATTTCGATGAATTCAACTTCAACGCCGAGCTTTTCAGCAACTGCAAGAGCGAACTCTGTATCAAAACCTGTAAGCTCTGTCTTAGCTTCATCTGCATAGTAGTTCATGGGCTCATAGATTGTCATACCAACTACAAGCTTGCCTGCTTCTTTAATCTTTGCAAGGTCTTCAACAACTGCAGGTGTTTCGTCTTCTGCTGAGGGTTCTTCTTCGCCCTCTGTGTTGTCAACTACATCACTGATGTTTGTACCGTCGTTAAGTGACTCGTCTGCATCTGTTTTGTCACCGCAAGCTGCAAGTGTGAAGCACAGTGCAACTGCGAGGATTGCCACGATAATGGCAAGTGTTTTCTTTTTCATAATAATTTTCTTCCTTTCGGGATAATGTTTTAAGTGATTTTTCTCTATCACTTTAGCGTGGTAATATAGTAACACATTACCACAATAATGTCAATAGGCTTTTCAAATTCTCTTTCTATGCATATATCGGTTTTTACCTTTCGCCTTGACCCATTGAACTTTTTGTGGTACCATAGTAAATATTAAAAAATATTATGACTTACAAAGGAAAGTGAAAAATATGAAGATTCTTATTGTCAACGGAAGTCCCAAGGGCAAATACAGTATCACACTACAGACTCTCAACTATCTTGCACTCAAGATGCCCGAGCACGAATACAAAGTACTCCACGCAGGTCAGCAGATCAAAAAACTTCAGAGAGATTTCTCTTCTGCTATAGAAAACATCGACTGGGCAGACCTTATTGTCTTCTCATATCCCGTATATACTTTCATCGCTCCCTGTCAGCTTCACAGATTTATCGAGCTTATGAAAGAGCATAATGTCAACGTTGAGGGTAAGTTCGCAACTCAGATTACAACCTCAAAGCACTTCTGGGATATCACAGCTCACAGATACATCGAAGACAACTGTCAGGATATGGGCATGAAGTTTGTCAAGGGTCTTTCAGCTGATATGGACGACCTCACCACAGAAAAAGGTCAGAGGGAAGCTACAGAGTTTTTCAAGTACGCTCTCTGGTGTGCTGAAAACGACCACAGTGAGCCTATTATCCCCAAGGCTGAACCCAAAGATCTCAGCAAAGTGACTGTACCCGAAGTTACAGAAGAAAAAGGCAGAGGTGACATTGTTATTGTCGCTGACCTTAAAGAGGGCGACACTCAGCTCGACAGCATGATCAAGCGCTTCAGAGCAATCCTCCCCGTACACTCAAGAGTTGTCAATATCGCTGAGTACCCCTTCAAGGGCGGTTGTCTCGGTTGCTTCAACTGTGCAGCTGACGGCAAGTGCGTTTATAAAGACGGCTTCGACGAGTTCCTCAGAAATGAAATCCAGACTGCAGACTCAATTGTTTACGCATTCACTATCAAAGATCACTCAATGGGTGCTACTTTCAAGATGTATGATGACAGACAGTTCTGCAACGGCCACAGAACAGTTACTATGGGTATGCCCGTAGCTTATCTCGTTTCAGGTGAATACTCAAAAGAAATGAACCTTCGTATGATTTTAGAGGGCAGAGCTGAAGTCGGTGGCAACTTCCTTGCAGGCATCGCATCTGACGAGCTCGATGCTGATAAGTCAATCGACCGTATGGCTGACACTCTCATGTACGCGGTGAAAAATAACTATGTACAGCCCTCAAACTTCTACGGTGTGGGCGGTATGAAGATTTTCCGTGACCTTATCTATACAATGCAGGGTCTTATGAGAGCCGACCACAAGTTCTATAAAGCTCACGGTCAGTATGACTTCCCACAGAAGAACAAGGGCAGACTCGTTGCTATGTACCTTGTCGGTGCTATGATGTCAAACCCCAAGATCAAGTCAAAGATAGGCAACAAGATGAACGAAGGTATGCTTATGCCATATAAAGGCGTTATGGAAAAAGCAAGAAAAGAAGCCGAAGCCAACAAATCAAAAAAGAGCGCACCCAAAAAGGCTGAAAAGAAAGAAACAGCTGAAATCAAATAATATATGATTAAGAGACGGATAACTTCCGTCTCTTTTGTATTGCCCTGAAATTATAGAAAATTATGAGAAAAAACTATAAAAAATCCCGCTTACCTATTGATATTTTTTTGAAAATTTGAGATAATATACTGAATTATAATATCCTACAAGGAGGTATATACATTGAGTGATAACTTAAAGCTCGCAGAGCTTTTATTCCCCGATATAACAGAAACACCCGATGATATGGAAGCTAAGTTCCCCCCGAGAAATCTCAAAGAGGGAGTGAGAGTCACAAGACTTGCTCCCAGCCCCACAGGTTTCCTTCACTTCGGCAATCTTTTCGCAGGTACTGTAGCCTACAGAACAGCTAAAACAACAGACGGCATTTTCTTCGTACGCGTTGAAGATACCGACCAGAAAAGAAAAATCGAGGGTGCCGTTAAGGTTATGCTCGACGGCCTTGAGGCTTTTGGTGTAAAAGCTGATGAGGGCGTTATCGGTGAAGATATGGAAAAGGGCGACTACGGCCCCTATTATCAGAGCAAGAGAAAAGATATCTACCATGTCTTTGCAAAGACTCTCGTAGAAAAAGATCTCGCATATCCTTGCTTCTGCAGTGCTGAGGAGCTTGACGAAATCAGAGCTCAGCAGGAAAACGAGCCTCAGAAAGGTTACTGGGGCAAATATGCAAAGTGCCGTAATCTCAGCCTTGCAGAAATCCAAGAAAAAATCAGTGCAGGTGCTCCCTGGACACTTCGTCTCAAGTCCCCTGGCAATGCTGAAAACAAATGCTATATTGACGATATGATCAAGGGTAAGATTGAAATGCCCGAAAATGTGCAGGACATCGTTCTTCTCAAAAGCGACGGAATTCCCACATATCACTTTGCTCACGCGGTGGATGATCACCTTATGCGTACTACCCACGTTGTACGCGGTGACGAGTGGATGTCAAGCTGTCCCGTACATCTTCAGCTCTTCAAATGTCTCGGCTTCAAGGTACCCAAATATGCTCACGTTGCTCCCATTATGAAAGAGGAAAACGGTGGCAAGCGCAAGCTTTCCAAGAGAAAGGACCCCGAAGCTGCAGTTACATTCTACATCGAGCAGGGTTACCCCAGCGAGAGCGTAAACGAATATATGATGACTCTGATGAACTCAAACTTCGAGGACTGGAGAAAAACCAACAAAGATGCATCAATCGATGTTTTCCCCTTTAACCTTAAGAAGATGAGCGTATCAGGTGCACTTTTCGATATGGTCAAGTTCAATGACGTATCAAAAAATGTCATCTCACTTATGAGTGCAGACAAGGTTTATGAGTACACTGCCGAGTGGGCAAAAGAGTACGACAAAGAGTTCTATGATATTATCTCAAAGAATCCCGAGTACTCGACTTCTATACTCAACGTTGACAGAGACACTCCCAAGCCAAGAAAAGATATCGCTTGCTGGAGCGAGGTTAAGGATTATATCAGCTACTACTTCGATGAAACCTATGAAAATGCTTTCGACATGCCCGAAAACATCACAGCTGATATGGCTAAGGAAATCCTCACAGCTTATATGGCAGTATACAACGAAAACGACACTAAGGACGAATGGTTCCAGAGAATGAAAGACCTTTGCGAGCCTCTCGGTTACACTCCCAACGTCAAAGAGTTCAAGAAGAACCCCGAAATGTTCAAGGGTCACGTAGGTGACGTATCAACTGTTATCAGAGTTGCTGTCACAGGCAGAAGAAATACTCCCGACCTTTATTCAATTATGAGTCTCTTAGGCAGAGATAAGGTTATGGAAAGACTTAACGCAGCACTGACTCACTTCGGTGCGTGAAAGGAAATATACAATGGAAGAAGCAGTAAAAATTTCAAATTTCATCCATGACTTCATTGATGAAGACTTAGAAAAAGGTGTCTACTCCCACGTGCAGACACGTTTCCCTCCCGAACCCAACGGTTATCTCCATATTGGTCACGCCAAGGCTATACAGATTGACTTCTCAACAGCTGAAAAGTACGGTGGTACCTGTAATCTGCGTCTCGATGACACAAACCCCTCAAAGGAAGATGTGGAATATGTAGACGCTATCAAGGAAGATATCCAGTGGCTCGGCTACAAATGGGATAAGGTTCTCTATGCTTCAAGCTACTTCGATTTCATCTATGACTGCGCTATCAAGCTCATCGAAATGGGCAAGGCTTATGTCTGCGACCTGACAGCTGATGAAATCAGAGAATACCGCGGTACTCTCACAGAGCCCGGCAAGAACAGTCCCTACAGAGACAGAAGCATCGAAGAAAACCTCGACCTTTTCAAGAGAATGACAGACGGTGAGTTCCCCGACGGTGCAAGAGTGCTCCGTGCAAAGATTGATATGGCTTCCCCCAACATCAATATGAGAGACCCCGTTATCTACAGAATCGCTCACGTAAGCCACCATCAGACAGGCGACAAGTGGTGCGTATACCCCATGTATGACTTTGCTCATCCTCTTTCAGATACACGCGAGGGCGTAACCCACTCACTCTGCTCACTCGAGTTTGAAAATCACAGACCTCTTTATGAGTGGTTCCTTAAAGAGCTTCAGTTCAAAGAGCCTTCACGTCAGATCGAGTTTGCAAGACTTAACCTCAACTATTGCCTTACAAGTAAACGTAAGTGCTTACAGCTCGTAACAGAGGGTATCGTTGACGGCTGGAATGACCCGAGAATGGTTACCATCAGCGGTATGAGAAGAAGAGGTTACCCCGCAGAGGCTATCAGAGACTTCATCAACCGCGTAGGTGTATCAAAGGCTTACAGCGTTGTTGTCTTCGGTCTTCTTGAGGCTTGCGTAAGAGAAAACCTCAACGAAAATGCTCCCAGAGCTATGGCTGTACTTCGACCCCTTAAGGTTATCATCGACAACTACCCCGAGGATTTAATCGAAGAAATCGAGCTTCCCATCAACCAGGATAAGCCTGAGCTCGGCACAAGAACAATCCGCTTCTCAAAAGAAATCTATGTTGAGAAAGAGGACTTCATGATAGAGCCTCCCAAAAAGTATTTCAGACTCTTCCCCGGCAACGAGGTAAGACTCAGAGGTGCATATTTCGTTAAATGCACAGGCTACGATACAGACGAAAACGGTGAGGTAACAGCAGTACACTGCACATATGACCCCGACAGTAAGGGCGGCAACTCACCCGACGGCAGAAAAGTCAAGGGTACCCTGCATTGGGTAAGTGCTAAAAACTGCATCGACTTCGAGGCAAGACTCTATGACAGACTTTTCAACAACCCCAACCCCTCAGACGAGTCAACAGGCAGCTTCAAGGATAATCTCAATCCTGAGTCACTCACAATCCTTGAGGGCTGTAAGCTTGAAGACGGTGTGAACACTCTCAAAGTCGGAGACACATTCCAGTTTATGAGACAGGGCTACTTCTGCATCGATACAACATCAACAGATGATAAGATTGTATTTAACAGAACAGTTGACCTGAAGTCATCCTGGAAATAAATTTAAGGAGTAAATTAAAAATGAAATTAGCTTATCGTATCATCACCCCGATTTTTGCAATCGGCGCAGTAGTTATGGGCCTTATGCTCAAACTCTTCTATTTTGCAATCGGAGGTTTAACTGACGAAATCGGTTCAATCGTAACCCTCGTTGAGCAGTTCGGTGTTAAGACAAAATATGAATTCTCAGCTATCGAGATTATTCAGATGCTTATGGGCGCCGACCTGAGCGGTGCAAGCTCAGCTGTAACAGAAAACGCAACAGAAGAAGCTGTTAGCTTCCTCACAATTGCAGAGCCCATTATCCCCCACCTTATCGCATTTGTTGTTTTCTTTATCATTGCACTTGGTCTTTTCATTGCAACAGGCGTTATGGCAGCAATCAAAGACAACAGAAAACCTGTTATGATTATGTCAGTTACAGGTCTTGTAATCTGCTTTATCTGCATAGTAATCGGCAGACTCGCATTTGACAAGATTATCGGCGGTGAAATTAACCTTGCAGACGTTGTAGGCATGTTCTCAGAGAGCACCTGGACACAGCTTCTTGCGGCAGCTGTTACAATCAAGACAGCTACTCTTTCAGCAGGCTTCTACGCAGTATTCGGCATGTACATCCTTGTAATTTTCTGGACAGTACTTGCTAACATGCTCATCAAGACACCTATCCAGGTTGAAAAGAAGCACAGAAGAAAGAAGCCCCTCCCCAGAGCTTCAGCAATCTTAAAGAGATAATCGAGAGCAATAAAAAAATCAAACCGAGTTGATTAGTTTCAGCTCGGTTTTTTATTTGTACGCGGGCAAGTCTCACGTGCCTTTTGTTTTTTGTGCCCGCCAAAACCTCTCCATCTTTGACTATCGGCTAATCCACCTTTTTCTCCGAAAACAGGCACCCCTTTGTCGCTATGCGACATTTCCCCCACAGTGTGGGGGAATCGACCCTCTCAGAGGGAGACAATGTGTCACTACAAACTTAAAGTTACCGTCAGCTTGGCTCCCTCCCTGAGGGAGCTGGCAAATGCAAAGCATTTGACTGAGGGAGTCATTAAACCTAATCGGACACGGCACGCCGTGTCCCTACAGTATCGTAACAATGAATTCCCGGTTTAATATTGACTTTTGGATATTAAAGGAGTAAACTTAAGTTATAAATTTAGGGAGGATTTAAATATGAAAAAGAAATTAACGAAAAACCTTATACTTATAATGGCGGTTGTTATGCTGTGCTTTGCAGTCAGCATGACAGCTAGTGCAGAAACCGAGGGGTATTATACTTATGAGATAGTTGACGGAAATGCAATTATCACAGATGTCGACACAGCTATCAGCGGTGATGTCATCATCCCTGATACATTGGGCGGTTATCCCGTGACAGAGATATGTGATCGTGCTTTTTCATCTTGTTATAGTTTAGAAAATATATATATTCCTGATAGTGTAAAATCAATTGGCGATGCTGTTTTTTGGCGCTGTATCTCCCTTGAAAAAATAACAGTTTCAGAAGATAATGATTATTATTGTTCAGATGAGTATGGCGTTCTTTATAATATCGAAAAAACCGAATTGATACAATATCCAAACGGAAGTATAAATATATCGTATAGCATTCCTGATAGTGTAAACCTTGTTCATACAGAAGCTTTTGCTCGAACAACTAATTTAGTTGAAATAAAAATTCCAAATAACATCTTAATAGACGAACTTGCTTTTGAAGTATGTTATAGACTTGAAAAAATTTCATTCCCCGAAGTTGCAAATAATATTGAACTTGCTTTAGGTTCTTTCGCATATTGTTTTTCACTTGATAAAGTTAAAATCCCTGCTGGTGTTACATTACAAAATTGGGTATTTCAAGAATGCTATGGACTTAGAGAAGTTTATATTTCAAACAATGTAGAAAAAATAGGAGATGGTGCAATTGTATATACACCTTATCTCGAAAAAATTTATGTTGAAGGTTTGACAACACAACTTGGTGATTATACTCTTGGCGCAACTGAATGTACTGTTTCGGAATTAAGCAGAGAAGAATTAATCGAATTAGCTATACTTGCTAACTCAACAGATCCCGACGCAGAGACGTATTTTGAAACAATGATTAACTCTTTACAATATCATAATACTCTCATCCACACTGGCACCATCTACGGTCATAAAAATTCAACAGCTGAAACTTATGCAAATACATACAATGCTAATTTTATTTCCACCCACTTCTACGAAGACGAATGGACTTATGACTATGACAATCTTATAAAATATCGCAAGTGTATTCACTGTGACGAATGTGAGACAGAAACGATTGAACCCGAACTTCCCACAGAGCCAGAAATACCAACAGAGCCCGACACACCTACCGAACCAGATGTACCTGCAGAGCCCGATATACCAGTAGAGCCTGATACACCTGCAAAACCCGACACACCTGCAACTCCACAAAAAGCAAACATTATCACAAAAATTTTTGACTTTATTAATACGTTCTTCGCTCTCGTTATAAGCTGGTTAAACAGATAATATTTAAAGGGCACTCCTCAAGGGGTGTCCTTTTTTGTGCACTTGACTCGGCGGGATAAAAACAAAAGAGACGCGAGATTAACCCGCGTCCCAACAAAATTAACTTTATTATTGTTGCAGGGCTCCGCCCCACGCAAACTTTTTGAAAAAGTCTGACAAAAGCCTCTTTATTTCTCAATAAGTTTCATAAGATAAGGCATTGCCTGCTCAAAGTGTACACCATACCACTGAAGCTTGCCGTCTTCCATTGTAAGTCTGATACACTCAGCTGTGTACTTAGCCGCAATCTCAACAGCTGCTTTCCAGTCATAACCGTTCATAAGAGCACCAACACAAGTGCTTGAGAAAATGTCGCCTGTGCCGTGATAACTTGATGCGAGCTTATCGTGGCTGAAGTAATAAGTCTCATCTTTTTCTTTGTCGTAACCCATTACGCCAGTCTTACCCTCTTCAAAGGATACGCCTGTGAGAATGGCAATCTTAGCACCGAGGTCGCTGAGCTTTTTGAGAAGGTCCTTTACATAAGCCTCATCATATGTCTCTTTATACTCTGTGCCGGTCATAAAACAAGCTTCTGTTACGTTGGGCACTACGATGTCTGCTACAGCACAGAGAGTTGCCATATGCTTTGCAAACTTCTCATCAAAGGCAGGGTACAGCTTGCCGTGGTCACCCATAGCAGGGTCAACGAAAGTAATGTTGCTGTCTGTCTTGAACTCTTTAAACATCTTTTTCATAAGGTCAATCTGTTCAAATGAGCCAAGATAGCCTGTATAAAGAGCATCAAAGTCAATTTTTTCATTCTGCCAGTGGTTTGTAATGGGCTCAATCTGATCCGTCAGATCTTTCACTGTGAAACCGCTGAACATAGTGTGAGTTGAAAGCACAGCTGTAGGAATGATAGCAGTTTCTACACCCATTGCTGAAATAATGGGCAGTGCCACAGTGAGTGAGCACTTACCTACACAAGAGATGTCCTGGATTGTTACTATTCTTTTCATAAATTATCACCTTACCTATTTACAAATCTTATGTTTAGTATTATACTTATATTTGACCATATTAAAAGAGTCAAAATTGCAATATTTTATATGGTCAGATCGGAGAAGTTTATGCTGACCTATTCCTTCCAGAATAAAGGCAAAGACAGCCTTTACGAGTTTTTGTATAAAAGCATCAGAGACGATATTCTCTCAGGCAAACTTAAACATCAGGAAAAACTCCCCTCAAAGCGCGCACTTGCCGAGCATCTGAGCATCAGCACTATTACTGTAGAAAACGCATACAATCAGCTTGTAGCCGAAGGCTACATATACTCAAAGCCAAAGAGCGGTTACTATGTTTCGCCTATAGATTCACCTAAAATTTATACTGTCACCGACAAAAACAGGTACACTGCCGAAAAGGAAAGTCCCTCACACGAAGTTTACACAGCGGATTTTGCAAACAATTCCTCCGCTCAGGAAAGTTTCCCCTTTGTCACCTGGGCAAAGCTTATGAGACAGACCATCACCGACAAGCAGGAGCAACTTATGCTCAACTCCCCATCTGTGGGCATCAGGGAGCTTCGCTGTGCTATATCGGATTATCTGTTTCAATTCCGCGGAATGAGCGCTGACCCTGATTGCATTATTATCGGTGCAGGCACCGAGTATCTTTACTCACTTATTATTCAGCTTCTTGGCAGAGATAAGAAATATGCTCTTGAAGACCCCGGATACATAAAAATTGCACAGATATATAAAGCAAACGATGTGACATTTGACTATATTCCCCTCGATGACAAAGGCATCAGCAAAGCATGTCTTGAGAAATCCTCAGCTCAGGTACTGCACATCTCACCATCACACCACTTCCCCACGGGAATCGTGACACCTATCAGCAGGCGTTACGAGCTTCTCTCTTGGGCGAGCGAGTCAGAGGGCAGATATATTATTGAGGATGATTATGACAGTGAGTTCCGTTTTTCGGGCAGGCCTATCCCCTCTCTGCAAAGCATCGACACCCTCGACAAGGTTATCTATATTAATACGTTTTCAAAATCCCTTGCATCGACTATACGTATCAGCTATATGGTCTTGCCTAAGGCATTGATGGAAAGATACAGAAATGAGCTTAGCTTTTATTCCTGCACAGTGTCTACCTTTGAGCAGTACACACTTGCATCTTTCATCCGTCAGGGATATTTTGAAAAGCACATCAACCGTATGCGAAGCCACTACCGTACTCAGAGAGACAGTGTTATGACAGCCATAAAAAACCACCCGCTTTACAGCAAAGTCAACATAAAAGAAGAAGACTCGGGTCTGCATTTTCTTATGCAGGTGGAAACAAATTTAAGTGATGAAGAGCTCATACAAAGAGCACAAAACAAAGGCGTAAACATCTCTTGTCTGAGCCAGTATTATCACAAATGCGAAACTGCCCCTCAACACACCTTGATTATCAACTATTCGGGTTTGCCGAAAGATGGCATATCTGAAGCCGTGGAAAAACTTTTCCACGTGATTATGGGGTAAGACAAGAGGCGTCACCATAGTCGCGTGCAAAAATCAAAAAAGGTTGAGACTATGTCGCGTTCCAATAAAAAAGGAGACTCACAAAGAGTCTCCTTAATCTTTTTTCTTTGCCCTCGCCGGGCATGCGTTACTTTTTGCTAGCGCACAAAAAGTAAGAACCTTTCGTGCTTTGCACTCAAGAACCTTTATACTTGCGTAAAATACCAAAAATGCGCAGATTACTGCTTAGCGCCGTTGTCAAACATCTCAAGCACCTTTACACTTGCTGCAAAACATTTTTCAAGACAATCCTTGTTAAGAGCTTCAGGTGTATCAAGTCTTGTGTGATAGAAATCAGGAAGTGCGTGGTTAAGTGCAGTGATACCTGTTGCTCTCATGCCTGCCTGAGCAAATGCTGCTGAGTCTGTTGCACCACCGAGAGGAGGTACAAAGCCCTTCTTACAGGGAATGCCAAGTTCCTGACAAGCCTCGTAGAAAAGGTCGGATACATCTTTGTCAACTTTTACTGTTGAGTTGAGGTCACGGTAGTTAACCATAAGCTGCTCTGACTGAGTGATTGTGTCGTATGAGTATACAAATGTGGGTACATCGTTGAACTCATCAGCGTGAGCTTCACACCAAGCCTTTGCACCGCGAAGACCTGCTTCTTCTGAGCCTGAAAGAACAACGCCGATTTCTGTGTTTTCAAGCTCGATGCCCTCATCCTTGAGGAACTTAAGGATAGCCATACCCATATAGCACCCTGTAAGATTGTCATTTGCACCGTCTACAACTCTCTTTTTGTTCGACATAAAGTAAAGACCGAACCAGAAAGGTGCAAAAACAAAACCGATAAGTCCGAGTTTTGTTGCGAGCTCATCACTGAAAGCGCCTGCAAGCTTTGCAATAGCGATGCCGAGTGTATAGAAAGCGCCGATAAAGCAAACAAACATATGAATGTCAAAGCCGAGATATGTAAACATATACTTGAAAGGCCATTCCCATGTTGCGTCGGGGTGACCGTTAAAGATAATTCTGCGCTTTACTTCACCTGTGGGCTTTTTGAAACCTGCAGCATTGTGACCGGTCTCCTCTTTGAAGCATTTGTCAACAAGTTTTTTGTAAAGACCGAACTGTAAGAAACAAATTGCAAGTCCAATTGCGATAAACACGATTGAAAGAACGGGCATAAAGAAGTATGATGCAAATGCAAGGAAACAACAGCTAATAGTAAAATAAATCCAGCCGTAGAATGAGTCAGGGTTTTCCTTGAAGCCTTCAACGTAAACACGGTCACAGCCGTATTCTTTCATCTGTTTTGCGGCATAGTCGCAAGCCTGCTTTTCACCCTTTGATCCAGGGGCACGCTTTTCAAACTTATTACAGATATAGGTGATTTCATCTACCATATACTGTGCAGCCTGATCTTTTTTGTCGATAATTTTTTTGAGATCCATATTTTCTTCCCTTTCAGTATAGAATGTTTTATTAATAATACTTTAACACATAAAACAAATAAAATCAATATAAAACAACAAAAAACAATAGTATAAAAAATTAGTTTTTTGTTTGTTGTAAAAGAACAGCTTTATTTTAGTGGGATTTTTGTTTTATTTTTACGCTTTTGCCAAATCAGACTACATTTTACATTATATAAGCAAAAAAATTATGCAAATTGTATTTACATTTGCAAGCTAAAGTGATAGAATAGCATTTGGTAATCTTATTTTATTGCTAGAAATGAGAATTTAGGAGGAAAAATATATGGCTAGAAAAAAGAAAACCATGGACGGTAATAATGCCGCTGCTCACGTGTCATATGCTTTCACAGAAGTTGCAGGTATTTACCCTATTACACCGTCAAGCCCTATGGCAGACTACGTTGATCAGTGGTCAGCACAGGGATTAAAAAATATTTTCGGTACAAGAGTAAACGTTGTTGAAATGCAGTCTGAAGCAGGTGCCGCAGGTACTGTTCACGGCTCACTCGCAGCAGGTGCTCTTACCACAACCTACACAGCATCACAGGGTCTTCTTCTTATGATCCCCAATATGTATAAAATCGCAGGCGAACTTCTTCCCAGCGTTTTCCACGTATCAGCTCGTTGTGTAGCATCACATGCACTTAACATCTTCGGCGACCACTCAGACGTTTACGCTTGCCGTCAGACAGGTTTTGCAATGCTCGCTGAAACAAATACACAGGAAGTTATGGACCTTGGTGCTGTTGCTCACCTTGCAACTATCAAGAGCCGTGTACCCTTCCTTAACTTCTTCGACGGTTTCCGTACATCTCACGAACTTCAGAAGATTGAAGTATGGGATTTCGATGACCTTAAAGAAATGACAGATATGGATGCTGTTGAAGCATTCCGCAAGAGAGCTCTTAACCCCGAACGCCCCGTAATGCGCGGTTCACACGAAAACGACGACATCTTCTTCCAGAACAGAGAAGCTTGCAACAAGTACTATGATGCAGTTCCTGAAATCGTTGAAGAATATATGGGCAAGGTTAATGCTAAGCTCGGCACAAACTATCAGCTTTTCAACTACTACGGTGCTCCCGATGCTGAAAAAATCATCATCGCTATGGGTTCAGTAAACGACGTTGCTGAAGAAGTTATCGATTACCTTGTAGCAAAAGGCGAAAAGGTTGGTCTTGTTAAGGTTCGTCTTTACAGACCCTTCTCAGCTAAGCATCTTCTTGCTGCTATTCCTGAAACTGTTAAGAAAATCGCAGTTCTCGACAGAACAAAGGAACCCGGTTCACTCGGCGAACCTCTTTACCTTGACGTTGTTACAGCTCTTGCTACAAACGGCAGAGGCGACATCCAGGTAATCGGCGGACGTTACGGTCTCGGTTCAAAAGATACAGCTCCCTCAAGCATCTTTGCAGTTTATGAAGAGCTTGACAAGGCTGAGCCCAAGAGACAGTTCACTGTTGGTATCGTCGATGACGTCACAGGTCTCTCACTCGAAGAGAAGCCCTCACCCAACACAGCTGCTGAAGGCACAATCGAATGTAAGTTCTGGGGTCTCGGCGGTGACGGTACCGTTGGTGCTAACAAGAACTCAATCAAGATCATCGGTGACCATACTGACAAGTACGTTCAGGCTTACTTCCAGTACGACTCAAAGAAGACCGGTGGTATCACAATCTCACATCTTCGTTTCGGCGACAAGCCCATCAAGAGCCCCTACTACATCAACAAGGCTGACTTCGTAGCATGTCACAACCCCTCATACGTTGACAAGGGCTTCAAGATGGTTAACGACGTTAAACCCGGTGGTGTATTCCTTATCAACTGCCAGTGGAATGACGAAGAGCTTGACAAGCACCTCAACGCTGAAGCTAAGAGATATATCGCTAACAACAACATTCAACTTTATACAGTTAACGCTATCGACCTTGCTGAAAAGGTTGGTATGGGCAAGAGAACAAACACAGTTCTTCAGTCAGCATTCTTTGCACTTGCTAATGTAATGCCCTCAGCTGAAGCTATTCAGTATATGAAAGATGCAGCAACAAAGTCCTACTCAAAGAAGGGTCAGGATATCGTTGACGCTAACCACAATGCTATCGACGCAGGTGCTAGTGCTTACCACAAGGTTGACGTACCCGCAGCTTGGGCAGAGGCAGTTGACGGCGCAGCAGCAGCTAAGTCAGAAGGCGCTGAAAAGCTTGTTAAGATGGTTGACACTATCCTTAAACCCGTTGGTCTTATGGATGGTTACTCACTTCCCGTATCAGCATTCTACGATCATGCAGACGGTACTTTCGAACACGGCGCATCAGCTTACGAAAAGAGAGGCGTTGCAGTTCTCGTACCCGAATGGGATGCAACAACCTGCGCTAAGTGTAACCAGTGTGCTTATGTTTGTCCTCACGCTACAATCCGTCCCTTCGCTATGAGCGACGAAGAAGTAGCTGCAGCTCCCGCAAACATGAAGAAGGCTCTCAAGCCCGTTGTTAAGACAAACTACACATATACTCTCGCAGTATCACCTATGGACTGTATGGGTTGTGGCGTATGCGTAGGCGTATGTCCCACCAAGTCACTCAAGATGGTTTCAAAAGAATCACAGCTTGAAGAACAGAAAGTATTCGATTACTGCGTAGCTAATGTAACAGAAAAGAAAGAAACAACTGCAGTTATGAACGTTGTTTCAAGCCAGTACAAGAAACCTCTCCTCGAGTTCTCAGGCTCATGTGCAGGTTGTGCTGAAACATCATATGCTAGACTTATCACTCAGCTCTTCGGTGACAGAATGTATATCTCAAATGCTACAGGCTGTTCATCAATCTGGGGCGGTCCCGCAGCAACATCACCCTATACAGTAGATAAGAACGGTCACGGTCCTGCTTGGGCTAACTCACTGTTTGAAGATAACGCTGAACACGGTCTTGGTATGTACTACGGCCAGAAGGCTATCAGAGACAGACTTATCGATGACGTTAAGGGTATGATTGCTTCAGAATGCTGTGCAGCAGAAGTTAAGGCTGCAGGTGAAGAGTACCTCGCAACTGTAAATGACGGAGCTAAGAACACAGCAGCAGCTGATGCTCTCGTTGCAGCTATCAAGGCAGCAGGCGCAAATTGCGACCTTTGCAAGGACGTACTCGACAACAGCGAATACCTTTCAAAGAAATCCGTATGGATCTTTGGTGGTGACGGTTGGGCATACGATATCGGTTACGGCGGTCTTGACCACGTACTCGCATCAGGCCAGGATGTAAACGTAATGGTATTCGATACCGAAGTTTACTCAAACACAGGCGGTCAGGCCTCAAAGGCTTCAAACATCGGTCAGGTTGCACAGTTTGCAGCTGCAGGTAAGGAAATCAACAAGAAGAGTCTTGCTGAAATCGCTATGAGCTACGGCTATGTATACGTTGCACAGATCGCTATGGGTGCTAACATGGCTCA
>JAZTWC010000007.1:0-35303 GCA_045635665.1 Acutalibacteraceae bacterium | reverse complement strand
GGCATAACCGAGCTCAAATGACGGCTGTGTGAAATTCGAAATTGCCACAAACGCCATAAATAAAACTACCTCTGACACAAACCAACCTGAGCGCACCGCAAACTCGCCCAGTACCAAAGCACCGACCACGCTGAAAGAACTGCTCAAGGCACTCGGAGTGTTGAGTGAGGCAAGGCGCAGAGTGTCAATTACAAACTCTACTATCAGCAGCTGAACTATCAGCGGTACCGTGTATTTCTCTTCTATCATCATAAACTTAAGGGCATCCGGCAGGTTTTCTTCATACACTACAAGCAGATACCAGACGGGAATCAGAAGCATTGACAGGGTGAACACTGCCGTGCGCACAAAGCGAAGAAACGTGCCGATAACAGGCGGAAAATAGAAGTCATTGATATCCTGAATGAAGTCGAAAATGCCCGTGGGAATAATCATAGCCGAGGGCGAGCCGTCAGTGAGGACAATGATATTACCGTCGTATATGCAGGATGCAGCGGCATCGGGGCGCTCGGTGTAGCGGACTTTAGGGAAGGGATTCCACATCTGACCGGGCATCAGACATTCCTTGAGACTCTCCTGACTCATAGAGAAGTGCTTAGCCTTAATGTTCTGAAGCTTTTTTGTGAGAATATCAAGCTGTTTTTTATCCACAACATCGTCGAGATAACAGATGACAACATCAGTTTTAGACTCTGAGCCAACCTGATAACACTTAAGGGTAAGGTTGGGATTTCGGATTTTTCTTCTGATGAGAGCCGTATTGAAGATGACAGTTTCCACGAAGCCCTCGTGAGAACCTCGAAGCACCTTGTCAGACTCAGGCTCCTGAACATCTCTTGCAGGATAGGTACGGCAGTCGATGATAATTGCCTTGGAAAAGCCTTCAACTATAAGGCAGACTGCACCTGAAAGAATAAATGTGATAACTTTTTCAAGGTCGTATTCGGCACTGCACTCAATGTAGGTTATATAGGTATCGAGAAAATCATCAGCATCATCGATATTATCCAGGTTTTCTTTGGTAAGCTTTGAGAGATACTCAAGCTCTTTCTCAAACATCTCGTCTTTTACAAAGCCGTCAAGGCAGTAAAAAGTAGCTTTTCTGCCACCGATTTTCAGTCGCTTGACGATAATGTCAAAGCTCTCCCCCACTCGAAGTTTCTCATTTATCATATGAAGATTACTATTGTAATCTGATGTAAAAGTTTGCATATAATCACCGATTATATTTTGAGCACAAATGTCCGTTATATGCAAAAAACGCCTACAAAAAGTAAGCGTTTAAATATATCGTTTGTATTCGATTTTAAGTTTACCCTTTTTGCTGGTACCCTTGACCTCGGTGAGTACGGTTTTGCCTTTGCCGCGAAGGACAATTTTGTCTCCCTCTTTTATAGCATAGTCGCACTTGAAACACTGCGAAGAGTTAACATATACAAGGCCTTTGTTTACTGTTTCAGCGGCAGTACTGCGGGAAAGATTGAAGAAAGCCGAAATCACTCCGTCGAGTCGAAGAGATGCAACAGTAGTAAAGCAAAGCTCAAACTTATCATCAGCTGAATTAAAACTGCTCACAGGTAAAATTTCACCTGTTACACTGCCGCGGCCTGATTTTTTCAGGTTTTCACAGATGTAGTCAGATGCACTTTTAAGACAGAAAACATCTGCGCCCTCATCAGTGACTTTGATGTCACCTATCATCTCTCTTTTTAGTCCGAGACCCATAATTGCACCAAGATAGTCGCGATGTGAAAGAGTGGTGAATTTATCTTTTTTAAGTCGGACTACGCAAATAGGGTTGTCTTCTTCATTGTCTCGGAGAAACTCGTGTATATCGTCGACATCGAAGAATTTCGGCACAAAAAGCGCAATCTGCCTCTCGCTGTCAGCATATCCACCGTAGTAGAAAACATCAGTATATTCGTTGTACTCTCTGTCAATGGTTTTGACAAGGCTTATCTCGTCAAGAGACAGAAAATTTGTGTGGGTTATCATTGAATTGTCGGCACTCTGTCGCTTTTTATCGAGGGCCTTTGAAATTAGGATTTCTTTTTCATTCATAGCTATTACCTGAAAGGTGACGGAAGTTATCCGCCACCTTAAGTTTTATTCATAGTTATAAGTCTGCTGAAGCATCATATCTTTGATTTTGAGAAGTCTTGTTATATTGCTTCTCTCTGCCTCTTCAAGCTTCATGGTGATATACTTGATAGTGTCCTCATAGTCGGGAATCATAACGTGCTCGAGAGCGTTGACTCTGCGTCGTGTTTTCTCTATCTCTGAAGCTAAAAGCTGACAGGTTTTCTCTGTCTCGGCAAGACGTAACATCAAAGGCATAATCTCAGAAAAATCTTTGATTGCACCGTCAAGGTCACCACTTGTGAAACCGAAACCGTATGAATATATATCGCCTTTATCGGCTGTCTTGAACTTCATATCATACTCGGGTACGATAACACTCATAATGTTTTTTTCTTTAAGCTCAAGGCTCATTTTCTGACTTGGCATCATAAGTGCAATGTCTAGGCTTTCATCAGACATATCCCCGCAGGCGAGTGCCATATGGGTATTAGCTCGCTTGATTGCGTCCTCAACAGTTTTGCGTAGCTCTTTATTTTCTCTGACAAGCTCGAGGAATTGCCTCATAAGCTCGTCACGTTTGTCTTTGAGAAGTTTATGACCGCGACGTGCGGTAACAAGCTTCTTTTTTAAATCCGTAAGCTGCATTCTTGTGGGATTTACATTCATTACCGCCACTTGTTGTCACCTACTTTTCAATATAGTATTTATCGAGGAATTCGTCAGAAATTCTTCTGAGCTCACTTCTCGGAAGGATTGAGAGAAGCTCCCAACCGATATTAAGGGTATCCTCTATGCTTCTGTCGGTCTCTGAGCCCTGAGAAACATACTTCTTTTCAAATTCATCGGCAAACTTAGCGTAAAGCTTGTCGATATCCGTAAGAGCAGCTTCACCGAGGATAACCATAAGCTCTTTGCAGTCTTTACCTCTCGCATATGCGGAGAAAAGCTGATTCATGGTACCCGAATGGTCAGCACGAGTCTTACCTTCACCGATGCCCTTATCTTTAAGTCGGGAAAGCGAGGGAAGAACATCAACGGGAGGCACGATGCCTTTTCTGTGAAGCTCACGGGAAAGAATAATCTGACCCTCTGTGATATATCCCGTAAGGTCGGGAATGGGATGAGTCTTATCATCTTCAGGCATTGTGAGAATGGGAATAAGAGTAATACTACCCTTTTTGCCCTCCTGACGACCTGCTCTTTCATAGATAGAAGCAAGGTCGGTGTACATATAACCGGGGTAACCTCTTCTGCCGGGTACTTCTTTTCGTGCGGCTGAAACCTCACGAAGAGCATCGGCATAGTTGGTAATATCAGTAAGGATTACAAGTACGTGCATACCCTTGTCAAAAGCCAGGTACTCTGCAGCTGTGAGAGCCATTTTCGGTGTAGCAATACGCTCAATAGCAGGGTCGTTTGCAAGGTTTGAGAACATAACTGTTCTGTCGATTGCGCCTGTCTCTCTGAATGACTGCACGAAATAGTCGGACTCTTCAAATGTTATACCCATAGCTGCAAAAACTACAGCAAATTCTTCATCGGTACCGCGGACCTTTGCCTGTCTTGCAATCTGTGCTGCAAGTTCAGCGTGAGGAAGACCTGAAGCTGAGAATATAGGCAGCTTCTGACCGCGGACAAGAGTGTTAAGGCCGTCAATTGCACTGACACCTGTCTGTATAAACTCCTGAGGGTAACGCCTTGCGGCAGGGTTCATTGGTACACCGTTGACATCGACTCTTTTTTCGGGAATGATTGACGGGCCACCATCAATAGGTCTGCCAAGACCATCGAAAACTCTACCAAGCATATCTTCGGAAACTGCAAGTTCCATCTGTTTGCCTAAAAATCTTATCTTGCTTTCAGCAAGGTTGATGCCTGCGCCTGACTCAAATAGCTGAACGAGTACATTAGTACCGTCAATTTCGAGGACTCTGCATCTTCTTCTCTCGCCGCTTTTAAGCTCAATTTCACCGAGTTCGTTGTATGCTACGCCGTCAACACCTTTGACGAGCATCAGAGGTCCCGCAACTTCGCTGATGGTTCTGTATTCTTTTGGCATCAGTTGCTACCTCCTTCTGTGCCGAGCTCTTCTTTAAGCTGAGCGAGTATTTTATCATATTCCGCCTGAGCTTTGTCTTCAGCAGTGTACTTGAATCTGCCTATCTTTTCTCTGACGGGAAGTTTAACTATATCTTCTATATCTGTGCCTTTTTCTATAGCTTCAAGACTCTGCTCATAAAACTCAACACAAAGCTTCATCATCATATACTGTTTCTCTGATGAGGTATAGGTATCAACCTCATGGAAAGCAAGCTGATGAAGGAAGTCTTCTCTAATTGAGCGAGCAGCTTCCATCTTAAGTCTGTCGGCAGGTGAAAGTGAGTCCATACCAACGAGCTTCACCATTTCTTCAAGCTGAGCTTCTTCTGAAAGAAGTGCGATAATCTTACCGCGAAGTGAAGTCCACTCTGAGTTGACATTTTCATTGAACCACTTGCCGAGAGAGTTTGCATAAAGGGAATAGCTTGTAAGCCAGTTGATAGCCGGGAAATGTCTCTTGTATGCGAGAGCTGAGTCAAGACCCCAGAATACCTTTACAATACGAAGAGTAGCCTGGCTTACAGGCTCGGAGATATCACCGCCTGCAGGTGAAACAGCACCAATAACACTAAGGGTACCCTCTCTGCCGTTTTTGCCAATGGATACTACCCTACCTGCTCTCTCATAAAACTGAGCAAGTCTGCTGCCAAGATATGCGGGATAACCCTCTTCACCGGGCATTTCCTGAAGTCGGCCTGACATTTCACGAAGAGCCTCTGCCCAACGTGAGGTTGAGTCAGCCATAAGAGCCACATTATAGCCCATATCACGGAAATACTCTGCAATAGTGATACCTGTGTAAATTGAGGCTTCGCGGGCAGCAACGGGCATATCGGAAGTGTTGGCAATGAGCACTGTTCTTTCCATAAGAGACTTGCCTGTATGAGGGTCGATAAGCTCGGGGAATTCGTTCAGTACGTCGGTCATTTCGTTGCCACGCTCACCGCAACCGATGTATACAACTATATCTGCATCTGCCCATTTTGCGAGCTGGTGCTGTGTAACTGTCTTACCGCTGCCGAAAGGTCCGGGAATAGCGGCAACACCGCCTTTAGCTATGGGGAAAAGCGAGTCAACAACACGCTGACCTGTAATAAGAGGTCTGTCGGGTGACAGCTTTTTCTGATAAGGTCTCGGCACTCGTACAGGCCACTTCTGTGTTATGCCGACACCGTGCTCGGTGCCTTTTTCGTCAAGGACAATAGCAACAACGTCTTCGACTGTGCAAGTACCGCCTGTGATTTCCTTGATGATACCGCCGACATTGGGGGCAAGCATAATCTTATGGCGCACTACGTCAGTCTCTTGTACATAACCGATAATATCACCGCCGTAAACTCTCTCGCCTGCTTCAACACAAGGCTCGAAAACCCACTGCTTTTCTCTGTCAAGGGCAGGCACATCGATACCTCTTGTAAGTCTGTTGCCAACCTTTTTCATTATCTCAGTCAAAGGTCTCTGGATACCGTCAAAGATGTTGCCGATAAGACCGGGGCCAAGCTCAACACTGAGTGGCGCACCCGTTGAAACAACCTTTTCGCCTGTCTTAAGACCTGAGGTTTCTTCATAAACCTGAATTGATGCTTTGTCTTCGTGCATTTCGATAATTTCACCGATAAGGTTTTCTTCGCTTACACGCACAACGTCAAACAAATTTGCATTTTTCATTCCCGAAGCCACAACAAGAGGGCCTGAGATTTTAGTTATAACTGCATTGTTCATATAATAATCAATCCTTCTTTAATACTCATTTATTCGAGTATTGATGAGCCAACTGCTCTTTCTATAGATTTCAGCACACTGCTCATACCCTCACCCGTATTGCCTGAGACACCGGGGATAAGAATAATGGCAGGTGTAATCTCTCTCACATATTTTTCGATAGTAACCGTCGCTTCTTTTGCGAGAGCTTCGGTGATGTAAATAACTGCATAATTATCTTCGGCGAGTTTGTTTATGAGACTCTCAGCCTCTTCGCCTGAATATGCAGGGTAAATATCTATTCCGAGGGACGAAAAGCCGAATACGCTCTCTCTGTCGCCTATCACCGCGATTTTATACATATAAAGCTCTCACCCTTTCTTTTATGCTTTCTTTGTCTGCAGCTGACTTAAGACCCGAAAGAATTATTCTCACGGTCTTCATTTCGGCAAGTTTTGCGTAATAATAAGCACAGACCGGGTCAAAACCAAAAGCAGTTAACGCTGACTTTTTAGCCAAGGCAATAACTTTATCGTCGCACCACTTTTCGTACTCTGCCGCACAGGTGAGATAAATCTCCGCACCCTCACGGTAGTCGCTTTTGCTAAGATATTCCGAGAGCGCATCTTCACCTTTAAGTGTTGCTTCGACAAGAGTCTTTCTGTCCATAGCACTGCACTCGCCTATTGCCTTTTCAGTAAAGTCTCGCTTTTTCTGTGTCTGAGCACATCTGAAAGCGATTTTTATATTGGCTGTATCACATAGGAAAGCACATATATCACCGGTGACACTACCGCCTTTTTTACATGCGTAACCTTGCATCTCATCGATACAGGCTCTGTCAATGATGATATCTGCATTCTGTCCGTTTTCTGTCAGACAAGCCATTTTGTAGCTCTCTTCAGCGCATCTGCCTTTGGTGCCGTCAATAGCTGAAAATTTATGCGCTGAGATATTTTCAGTAAGTGCCACAAGGTCGAGACTTGTAGGCTCTATATAGTAATCGGCAGGGTCCTTGCCAACGAAATGGCATTTGACTGCGGCTTTGATATTAAAGAAATCGTTGACTGTACAAAGTACATCGAGCTCTTTTTTATCAGGTACACTCTCACTGAGAAGTTGCCAGAGTTTACCGCTCTGATATTTTATACATTCGGATATATCACCGACCTGAGCAATCCACTTTTTGTCAAGCAGAAAGCTTATTGCACTCTCGAAGCTTTTGCACTCGAGAAGCTCGGTAATATCCTTGTCTTTCAGTAGATATCTTTCGTTTGCTCTTATGCGCGCCACACAGTAGGCGTAATCTGTATCTCTCATTTCTGCCTCCCGATTAAAACAGCGCTGTGCTGAGCATATCCTTGAGATTATCCATATTCTCGTCGAAAACAGCCTTCAGTGAGCAGTTGATTTCGATGTCACCATAGTGAAGCACAAAGCCGTTTTCTATGTCGCCTGGCACGTCACTGATGTGTACAGCACCTTTTTCGTAAATCTCACTGTTAATGCTCATTTCAAAATCGTCAGGCAATCTGCCGAGGTCAAAACCGCTAAGGCTCATCTCACACTCGCCCTCAAGTACGTTTTTGATGCAAAGACGTCTGAGCATAGCGAAATACTCTTCATCGGAAAATTTTTCAATTTCAAGATAAGCTGCTGAGATAATATCGTTGAGTATTGCATTTCTGATTTCAAGATATCTGTTTCTTGTTATAGACTCTGCCGTACTTTTTGAGACAGCTTCAATCTTTTTAGCCTCAGCCTCGGCTTTAGCTATGATTTCACCGCTTTGTTTGCCCGCAGTTTCTCTTGCCTGAGATATTATGCTTTTAACCTGCAATGCCGCATCATTGAGTATGGCATTACAGTTCATCTGTGACTGTTCAAGAATTTTTTCAACTATTTTGTCAAGACCTGTCATGAAGCTTTCTTCATCTCCCTTGCTGTAAATTTTAACACCGCGATTAGCCGATATTGATATTGTTTACAGCGATAAATGAAACGAGAAGAGCAAGTACTGCGTATGTCTCAACAAGAGCTGACATTGTCATACCTTTAATGAGCTCTGTGGGTTTCTTTGCGATGAGAGAAACACCTGAAGCTGCTACTCTGCCCTGATAGATAGCTGAGAAGTAGCCAACTATAGCCATAGGAAGAGCTGCTGCGAAAATGCCGAGGCCCTGACCCCATGTAAGCTCAACAGGTGCACCTGAAAGGATGCCTGTTTTGATAAAAATGATAAGTGCGATCAGGAAGCCGTAAAGGCCCTGAGTACCGGGGAGAATCTGAAGAATAAGCACCTTACCAAACATACTGCTGTCTTCTGAGAGAAGACCTGCGCCTGCTTCACCCACAAGACCAACGCCTTTTGCTGAGCCGACACCAGAGAAACCTACAGCTAATGCTGCACCTAAAATTGCTAAGAAAAGTCCGAGATTATTCATATTTATTTTCCTCCTTGATAGTAAAGAATTTTGAATTGATTTTAAATGGTGTAAAAGTCCTGCCTGAGCCCTCGTAGAATTTTGAGAAGAACTCTACATACTGAAGTCGGCTTGTATGAACGTAGGTACCTATAAGGTTTATTGCGATATTGACAGTGTGACCGAGTATAAATATCAGCACGAATGCCACTACATTACCCATCATTGTGCCGAGCAGGTTGATAACATTTGCGATTACACCCGTAACAAGGCTCAGTGCCAGAAGTCGCGAGTATGAAAGTATATCACCAAGGTATCCCGCAGCCGCATTATAAAGACCGTACAGGCCACCGCCCAGCTTGCCAAGGATATTTTTAGAGCTTCTGCCTGCTGTCAGGACTATCAGTACACAACCGGATATAAGCAGCTTTGTACCGACAGATTTTATGTTCTGCGGTATCTCAGTAAAGAAGCTCGCACCGACTACGGCAAAACCTGCAACAAAAACCATTACCGGCACAGTGTCACACAAGGCACCGAGATAGTTTTTATCCCTGATGAGCATAAAGCCTCTTATAAGCACGCCTGCCATCAGATGAACTATGCCGAAAAGGAAGCAGTACAGCAGAAGTTCAATGCTGTTGTTCATAGGCTCCATCCACAGTGCCAGTGACGGCAAGTCCGTTATACCTAAGAAAGTCTTGCTGAATACGGGTATCAGGTCACCGAAGAACCCGCCGAACATTGCACCCCAGAACATTGTCGAGATGCTGCAATAAAAGACCATATCGGCTGTTTTTTTCAAATTACCCGTAACCTTGAGCTTTTTCTTGGCGAAAATTGCGAAGATAAACATCAGCAGACCGTAACCCGCGTCGGATAGCATAAGTCCGAAGAACAGATAATAGAAGAATGACATTATAGGGTTAGGGTCAATATCTTTGTTTGAAGGTGCGGAGTACATATTAGTTATGCTTTCAACACCAGCCGCAAAGCTCTTGTTTTCTATAAGCACAGGGACATTGTCATTTTCATAATCAGGCTCGGTGATTTCCATATGAGCCTTGTAGTTATTTTCGATTTCAAACTTGATTTCTTCTGCCACACGGTGAGGTACATAGCCCTTGATATAAAAGACCTTTTCCGTAGAGCCGGCACTTTCTACAGCTGTGTATTTTTCAATCTGTGCTTGATAAAAGTCGCTGAGGAACCGAAGCTCACTGTAGTATTTTTCGTATTCCTTTATTTCGTAAGTGAGCTTTTCGATTTCTTCTTTAATCTTGCCAATTTCACTCTGGCAGTCTTCCCGGGCTTTATCCGGAAGCTTCATGGCGACTTTGTCGGGTACCACAAAGCCTATATCTCTCAGGATAGTCTCAAGCTTTGTTGCACTTGACTCGTGGCACATAAACAGCGCACAAGTGAGCATTTTTTCCGAGGAGACTATCTCGATTTCAATATCGTCAAGCTCACTGTCAGCCTCTGCAATATGGTCGAGAATTTCCTCTTTGGTATATTGATTTTTAAAGGTACCGATGAAGATTGCCGTTGTAGCTGTTCGTTTTGAAGCCATTGGGATGTCAAGGCCAATCCACGGCGTATAGTAATCAATCAGAGATTGCTGTTTTATGATTTCGGCCTTTTGCAGGTCGATTTTGTCTTTTATCACGAGAATTTCACGGCAGATACCTGTCAGTTCTTCACTTTTGTCAGAGAGAATTCGGTAGTCGTTATAATCGATCTCTTTGCAATCACTGAAAGATTCGATGAAAGACTTTTTAAGCTTACAGTTATCTTCCAGGATCTTATAAGCCTGCTGAGCCAAAGCATATTTGCTCTCGAGCTGTGACACAATAGCCGTTGTCTTATACTTGATGAGTTCTTCATCATCAGCATCTTCAAACTGCACAGCTCCTGTCTTTTGCAGGTAATCGATGATTTTTTTGCTGTCGCTGAGAAGAGATATAAGCTCAAAGGACATCAGTTTAATTTTCGCCAAAACAGCACCTCCTTTTCAGTTATTTTTGTATGGGTCAGTTTATGAGTAGTTCCTCATATATCATTTTGATTGCAGTTTCATACTGCTTCTCTGTGTCTGCAATAGACTTCTTTTCGCGCATCTCAGCTAATTTTTCAGCTTGTTTGAGCTGACCGTTACTCTGATAACGCGCATCGCTGATTATAAGGTTAGCCTGCTTCTGAGCCTGCTCGACAGAAGTTTTGACAATGATATCCGCCTGAATTCTGGCATCGCTTATCAATTTTTCTGCTTTCTTTTTAGCTTCAGCTTCCATCTGGCGACCTTTTGCTTCAGCTGCAAGGACTGATTTGATTAATTCAGCAGCCATATAATAGACCTCCCGAAGAGTTCATAAAGTAGTAGTTGCTTATTGCGCCCTGTATGCTCTGAAGAGTCTCTTCATCACCTGAAGAGTGAAGAGCAATAGATGTTATCATCAGCACGAAGAGCACAACTGTGATGATGAGCATTCTGAGTATTCTGCTTTCCATCTCTTTGTTGCGTTTTTTCTTACGCTTGATTTCGGGTAGCTTTTCATATCTTACAACCTTTTTCTTTGGCTGAGTTTCTTTTTTGTATGCGGGGACTATCTCAGGGATTTTGATCTCCTGTCTCAGGGAAACAACTTTTGTTTCCTGCTCTGGAGCTCTGAGGATTTCTTCTACCTCAGGGATCATAACCTCTTCCTCAGGAAGTTCAGTCTCAGGAGCAGACACAGAATAAACGTCATCATACTGAGCTTCTTCAAAAGGCTTGTTATCAAGTGCATTTTGAAGATCGCTGAGCATCTGCTCAGGAGTAAAGTATCTGTCGTTGGGCTGATATGCACAAGCCTTAGCGATGATCTTTTTAAGCTCTTTGCTTGCAAGTTGAGGCTCAGGGAATTCCTTGCCTGACACCCTCTTGTAGACACCCGCATTAAGGGAGTTGATAGTTACCTTTTCCGGGTACGGCTCTGAAAAGGGAAGTCTGCCTCTGTTTGAGAGCATATAGAGAATAAGACCAAGGGAATAAGTATCTGCCGTGCAGTTGATTTTGCCGTTTTTGATAAACTCGGGAGCCATATAGTACTGTGTGCGCTTGTAGGCAACAGATGTTTTTGCAGGCTCGAGAAGACTGAATGTACCGAAATCGCCAAGCTTGCAGACACCGTTTCTATCAAAAAGGATATTTTCTGGCTTGAGGTTGGGGTAAATATAACCGCCGAATGTACGGCACTTGATCAAAGATTTGCACACGCTGATACCCAGACGTAGTGTCTCTTCAAGTGTAAATGAAAATTCCTTGAGCAAATCTGAAAGCGAACGCATTTCTTCAAGCTTGAGGAGAATAAGTCTGCCCTTGCCGTCACTCGCCTTACGAAGCTCAAAGTCCTCATAGCGAACGAAGTGTTTACCCTTATCAGAGTCCATTATGGTCTTGATGTTGTCGGTTATACCGGCAATGATTGTGCCATAATATTCCTCTTCATTTTCAATGACAACGTTTTCGTTGGGGTCGAGTGTTTTGATATCACCTCTGTTTTCACCCAAGCGTATAATCTTAAGCACGGACCTCTCTTTGGTGCCGTCATATTTTTCTCTGTATATGCTAAAAACCTTGCCATCAGTACCGGAACCCAACTGACGCTCAGTGTACCACTCACCGAAAACAGGATTCAATGAATTTGACATAGCAATCTCTCCTTTTTATTCCAAATAATCAATATATCTATCTTTTCTCTTCTTATGGGTACAATAAGACATAGTAACACACTATAATTATTATCATTATACCACATATAACCACTAATTGCCAACAGTTTTGGAAGATTTTTTGTAAACTATTATATAAAAAGAGCTATTGACATTAGACTCATAAAATATTACAATATAAGCGAAATAAAATGAAAGGAAGACTCCCCTACGGGAGCCGTATAAGGAATTATGAGCGAAGAATTAAATATGGATATGGACATAGTTTCTGTTGTTGATGACGACGGTAAAGAGCACCTCTTTGAGGAAATCGACAGAATCGAGCTCGACGATGACAGAAGATATGTTGCACTTGTGCCTATCTATGAAGATGAGGCCGATTTGCTTGAAGATGACGGCGATGTTCTTATCCTCAAGGTAATCGAAGAAAAGGGTGAAACATACCTTGTACAGATTGACGATGATGCGGAATTTAACGAAGTCGGCAATATCATCGAAGACAGACTTATTGAAAAATACGAAAAAGAAGCTAACGAATAAGTCTTATTAATCAGTAAAATTCCTGCGATGTTCGTGATCCTATGATAGTTATAACCCAACACCCTATCAAAAGGAGAGACGCTTTGTCAGTGGATTGCAGACCTCCCGGTCAGGTTGAAAGGACACCTGATTGGACGAAGGGAGCGCGAAGCTGACTCGCTATCACCACCCTGCTTTAAGCAGGTTATACACGTCATAAAACGGCACTTGCGGGACTTTGGCAACCACTTCGGTGGTTGCCTTTTTTATCAGACTTTCAGCCATACACACAAAAAGAGAAGCCCCAGAGGACTTCTCTTTTTATTTTTAGATTAACTTATTTGATTGTTACCTTAGCAATATCACTATACTTACCGTAGATAACCTCGCCGTCAAACTTAGTATAAGCTCTGACCTTGAAGTAAAGTGTCTTACCCTTAGTGAATGCCTTTGAGTAAGTGTTCTTTGCTGTGCTTACAAGCTTCTTGTATTCGCCGTTTTCACTTGTAGCATAGTATACCTGATAGCCTGTTTCGTCTTCAACGTTTGTCCACTTGAGGTTAGCCTTACCTGAAGCACTTGTTACAGTGAGTGAGGGCTTACCTGCTGTACGAGTGAATGTCTTAGCGACACCAGCAAGAGCGTGGATAACAGTACCATCTCCGAGCTTGGTGTAAGCTGTAACTGCAACCTTGTACTGAGCACCAACAGCCATTGTATCGCCGAGGTAGTCCTTCTGGAGGTTGTATGAAGTCTTACCTGTAACACTTGCTACCTTCTTACGTGTCTTGCCTTCAACAGTTTCGTAAACATATACTCTGTAACCTGTTGCGCCTTCAACAGCCTTCCATGAAATCTTTACATACTCCTTCTGTGATGAAGTAGCTGTGATCTTAGCTGTCTTAGCGGGAGCGATTGTGAAGATAAGAGTCTTTGAACCTGAGTAGTTACCCTTGAAAGTAACTGTGATCTTGTATTCGCCAACCTTTGTTCTGCCGCTAGCATACTTAACAGTATAATCCTTATCCTTTTCAAGAGCAACACCGTTAACGTCCTTAACAGTTACTGAAGGAGTTCTCTTCTTGCCATTGTATGTACAAGTAGCAGTTGAAAGCTTGATTGATTTTTCGTTGATTTTTGCAATAATCTGAGGATTAACGAGTTCGTTACATCTCTCACACTTGATAGCATAGCTACCGTCTTTCTTAGTTGTAGCCTTTGTAAGTATAGGATCTCCATCATCCTTATGACCGAGAGGATCTACTTCTTCCTGTACTTCGAAGATTTCGTTACACTTGATACAGTATGAACCCTGTGTAAGACCTTTTTCTGTACATGTGGGCTCTTTAGCTGCCTGAATCTGCACGTCATGACTGCCGTTTGACTCGATGTATTCAACTTCTGTCTTACCGCAACCTGCAGCTACGCAAGTTCTTGTCTTTTCACCCTGCTTGTCGCAAGTAGGCTGAACAGTTACTTCCCATTCGCCGAATGAGTGACCTGTAGCTGTTGTTTCTCTTCTGTCAGTTGCCTTACAACGTGAGCAGTTAAGGTTCTCGATGCCGTTTTCTTCACAAGTAGCGGGTGTTGATGTGTTAGCATCAACTACGAAATCGTGGCCGAGAGGCTCTGTCTGCTGAGGTTCGGCTGTGATTTTGCCGCAAACCTTACAAGTCTTACCGTCTGATACACCACCGAGTGTACAGTCAGCAGGTGTACCTGGAGTCACTTCTTCGTCGTGGCCCTTAGCGGGTACAACTTCGTCTTTGATATCGCCGCAAACACTACATGTACCGTAGAACTTACCTTCAAGTTCGCAAGTGGGTTCTACAGACTGAGTTTCGTCTTTGATATAGTTATGACCGAGTGCATCGATAGGTGTAACCTTTTCGATTACTTCTTTACATACAGAACATGTTACACCTCTTGTGCTACCTTCTTTATCGCAAGTAGGCTCAACAGCAGGAACGATTTCTTCTGTGTGAGGAAGTCTTTCGATAGCTTCGAGTTTCTTTTCGCCACAAGCTGTGCAGACTGCTTCTTTTACGCCGGCAACCTTACAAGTTGCTGTCTTTGTTTCAGTCCAGTCACCGAATGTGTGAGGTAATTTTTCGATCTTTTCTGATTTAACTGTAACAGCCTTACAGATTGTGCACTGCTTACTTTCAGTTGCACCTTCATCTTTACAAGTAGGAGCTTTAGCAGGTGTGTATACAGCTTCCTGATGGCTAAGTGCGGGGATAACTTCAACAGCCTGACCACCACATCTTGCACAAGTAGCAACTCTTTTGCCTTCCTTGTTACAGCTGGGTGATTCAAGAACAATCCATGAAAGTTCGTTTGTTACTGAGTGGCCTAAAGGAGCAATTGTTTCAACTACAGTCTGATTACATGATCTGCAGTAACCTGACTTCTTACCTGCTTCTGTGCAAGTAGCAGCCTTAACTATTGTTAAGCCTTCGCCGTGTGTCTTGGGAAGTACAACATTATTTGTATAACCGCAACCAACTCTTACACACTTTTCAACCTGATAGCCGTCTGTTGTGCAAGTGGGGTTGATTGAAGCTGATCTGTCGATTTCAATGATGTGGTCAAGAGCAGCGATTTCAACCTGAGGTCTGATTTCCTTGTTACATACTTCACAATATGCACCATCTGATAAACCTTTTTTACCACAAGCTGCAGCATAACCAGCAACTATCTTTTCTCTGTGACCGAGAGCGGGAATAGTTTCGCAACCCTGTGTAATTGCACCGCAAACAGTACACTTCTTACCTGCATTCTTACCTGCTTTATCGCAAGTTGCAGCTTCAGCGATTACAACAACCTCTGTATGAGGTGTCTTATCGATAATCTTTTCTTCAGTATCGCCACATTCTGAGCAAGTTCTTGTCATCTTACCATTAACTGAGCAAGTAGCCATTGACTGTGTGATCCATGTGCCGAAATCACATTCAGCAGCCTTTGAAGTAGTCTTTGTGTCACCACAAATCTTACACTTCTTCACTTCAACTGTAGGAGTATTATCCTTACATGAGCCTGCTGTAAATGAAATCTGCTTGTAATCGTGGTCAGCAGCGATGATGGGTTCACCACCTGCGATCACTTCATTACAAATTGAGCACTTCTTACCTGCATTCATACCATTCACACCACAAGTGGGCTGAACAGCGGGGAAGTCAACAGGAGTGTGACCGAGTGCGGGAATTGTCTCGCAGGGAACAGTAACTAAATCACATACTGAACAATATGCACCAGCTGTGTTACCTGTCTTACCGCAAGTGGGTGATACAGCTTCAATTGTAGCAATTGTGTGTGTTTTTAAGGGGACTAATTCTGTTTTACCGGTTGCATAATCACAATTTGTTCTTGTGCATTTTTCTGTCTTTAAACCGGCTTCAGTACAGGTTGCTTCTTTAGTTACAACCATTTCAACATCATGACCGATCATATCGCACATTGAAAGTGCAAATGAACTCATCGGCACTGATGAAAGAATCATTATCATCATTAATACTAATGATAAAACTTTTTTTGTTGTTTTATTCATAACCTTACCTCCGTTGAATAAATTTAATGTGTAGATTATATTATCACATTTTGCGTTTTAAAGTCAATACCTGTCAGATAATATTTGTATTTAAATCAAAACCGCAAACTATGTTCAAAAATAATTTCTCAATGAATTACTTGACAGATATATACTTGACTTTACTGAAATCACCGTAAAGTTTTGTATCACCGACAGTCTTGTAAGCTCTGACAATAAAGCCGTATGATGTACCGCTCTTGAGTGAAGACTTGGTGTAGCTTGTTGTTGTGTTCTTTGTGACTGTCTTGATTTTCTTATACTGACCATCTTTGCCTGTAGCCATATAAATCTCATAACCCGTCGCGGTTGTAGCTGACCATTTTACGGTTACCTTACCCGCGCTACCGGAAGAAGCTGATGAAATTTTAACTGTTGCAGGTACTGTGGCGGTCTTGACTACGCTGTGTGAACCCCAGATTGTTTCACCATCTGCCTTGCCGTATGCTCTGACTGAGAAAGCATAGTCTGTGCCGGCTTCAAGCTTTGAAATTGTGTAGCTTGTGCCTGTGAGAGTCTTGAGTGACTTATAAGTCTTCTTTTTTGTGTCATAAGAGTAAACTCTGTAACCCTTTGCACCCTTGACCTTTTCCCAGCTGAGAGTAATCTTGTCTGTTGACTCATCGGTTGTGATTGAGGGTTTACCGGGAATGATGTTGAAGTAAAGCTTTGTTGTGCCCTCATACTTTGTACCGCTGAGGGTTATTCTTACCGCGTACTCACCCATCTCTTTTCTGCCACTTGAATACTTGAGTGTGTAGCTCTTATCCTTAGTGAGCACTGCGCCGTCTGCATTTGTTACGGTAACTGTAGGTGTAATCTCTTTGCCTGAGTATGCGTAAGCTGTTTTTGCAAGCTTAGCTGTTACCTTAGGTATAACTGTTGTCTTCTGAATATTACCGCAAAGCTTACAGGTTTTCTCGGTTTTACCGTTTGCCTTGAAAGTTGCCTTTGTGATTTTATTCTGATATGAGTGCGCACCATATGATACATCATTGTATACATCGCTGCAACGGCAGGAATAAACCTTTCTGCCTCTTGTGAGACAGTCACCTGCAGCAACAACCTTCTCATCATAAACATGAATGTGTTCATAATACTTAGTTGCAGGTATAAGCAAATCATTACCTACGGAATAGTTAATCTTCTGAGAGTCGACCTCTGTGCCGATATAGTAGACAGACTGGACGTTGTGGCATTTTGAGAAAGCATAATCACCCACATACTTAACGTTCTTACCGATTATGACAGCATTCAAGCTGCCGCACCAGTGGAATGCTTCGGCACCGACTGTTTCAAGGGTATCTGGAAGATTGACAACTGTGAGAAAATCACAATAAGCAAAAGCTCTTGTACCTATACTCTTGATTTTGGTGTTGGAGAGACTCGCTTCGCTGAGATTGAAGCACATATAAAATGTTTCATCTGCTATTTCAGTGATTTCAGTGGGAAGATAAATCTTTGAGAGTGCACCGCAATAAGCAAATGCGCCCTTGCCGATGTATCTGATATCTTCACTCATTGTGACACTTGTGATTTCACTGCAATAGTAGAAGGCTCTGTCTCCGATTGCTGTTACGGGCATACCGCCCAGTGTATCAGGGATGATGAGATCACCCGACACTGTGGGGTCACATTTGGTAATGATAACCTCACCGTTACTGATTTCGTAAACAAAGGGACCTTCGTTAGCTGCTGATGCACTGAAAGCAAACACCGATACAGCAAGTATAACTGTTACGAAAAAAGTAAGTGCAATTTTTCTGTAATGTTTCGTCATGGATTTCTCCTTTCAGATATTAAATTGTAATATATATTTATAATCAAACCTCGTCATAAGCAAAGGCTTTATTATAAAGTACTACCTTGCCCTCATTGTATCGCTCTGCTTCGAGCTTTTCAATTGAGTGAAGACCCGCATAAATACCTCCGGTGGGATTGCCGTCAATATAAAGCTTGAGTACACCGGTCTTTTCTCTGACTGCCATAACCTGCACTTTATCTCTGACAGTTGCGTCTGATCTGAGGGTGACATTACCGACTTTAAAGTATACATATCCGTCCTTTGCAACTGAGAGATTAACTTCATCACCCTGTCTGAAAAGCTCACACTCCTGCTCTGAGCTGAGTGTAGCCTTGACGGAAAATTCACCTTTACCGCTGAATGCGTCGGTTACAATAAAATCATCATACCACGCAAAAGTGATATCTGTGTGAAAACTATTACCAATTATATCCTTAATTTCACATAATTTCAAGTTGTTTTCATATTTGAAATTGTTTTCAAATATAATTTCTGCTGTCATATAGTCTTCAAGGAGCTTAATATCCTTAATGCCGTTATTTTCGCAGGTGATTTTTGAGACATCAACCATCTGATTGAAAGTAACCTGAAGAGTATTACCGCTGACAGGTGTTATGTACTGAGCTTCAAGTTCTTTTGTCTTTCTGCCGAAGTGCATAATCTTGGTTTCATAAGGTGCAAGACTTACCTTTACTGTGTCGCCGTAGTTATAGATATCATGGATACCCTTTGTATTATAAGGTAAAAGCTGAATCATAGGCGCGTAGATAAGGTTTTTGTTGACACCTATAGCTTCGTCAAGTCTGACAGTGTAATCTGTAGTTTCACCTGATGAGTTTCTCAGACACAGTATGCCCTCATTATCAGAAAAAGCACTGAAGCCGTATACCTGCTCTTTAGACGGTCTGCCACCGAATATGACAGAGTTTGCGAGTACATCGATATTGTCTTCAAGGAAGCGCAGAACACTGTAGTTGATGCGCCACTTTGCCTCGTTCATCATATTGTAGCTGTAGTAAAGTTCCCAGAAACAAGAACCTCTCATAGCCATGGTGAAAAGGTAAACTCTGAAGTCTTCGTCGCTCATACTGACCTTGGCTTCGTTGCCGTAAATGGGGTCATGATTATAAAGAGCACGCTGCGGGAACTGGAACTGTCTGCCGTTGTAGAAGTCGAAATACCTGTCATCACGATAAGACAACATTCTGTCTTTATCGCTGATTTTATCTTTTTTGCCGATGAAACCTACGTCATCGCTTATCTGCATCCACAGGCTGCTTACATGCATCAGATTCCAAGGGCTCGGTGGTGCGTAACAGGTGAGATTTATCCAGTAGTTGCCCTTGCTGTTTGCATAAAGCTTGTCAAATACAGCTGTCCACTTTTCCCAGACATCGCTGTAATAGTACATATAACTGTCGCCACCGACCATATGATCGTGCTTTTTATCTTTGCAAGGCCTTTGTGCAAAGCCGTCAAGCTTCCAATAGTTAAGGTCAAAGCGTTTCTGATAGTCAAGCAATAACTCTGCGGTTTTTGCAATGTATTTATCACTGGCAACACAGATATCTTTACTGTTTTTATTAACGTATCCGTTGCCTGCTTTTTCTATGTGCTTTGCAAATTTGATAGTGTCGTTTGTGTAACCGCCTCTTGGACCTAACCACAGACCGAAGTTTGAGGCAAGGGTACCGGTCAGCTTTGATATAGGATAGAGCTCATCCGGGAATTTATCGTTAAAACCCCAGAAGCCCTTGGAGTAGTCGTTCCAACCGTCATCAGCAACATAACAGTCAAGCGGCTTTTCACCTGTTTTTGTCATAGCTTTTTCAATTTCAAGGAATGAACCGTAAAGGTTATCCTTGGTGATATTCAGCATATGGTCATACCAGGAGTTATACTGTCTTCTGAGCTTAATAGGCTTGGAGATTGTCTTGATATACTCGAAGAAAGCTCTTTGCACCTGAGGGAATGTCTTTCCGTCGGCAGCACCTATAACGGCTTCACGGCTGATATAAAGATTGTTTTTCATTATATCAATCAGCTGTTTGCCACTGTAATAGCGAAGTGATGTGGTGCTGTTTTCGATTTTATTGAGTGCCGCAGGGAATTCTACACCGAAGAACAAGCTGTCAACATACAATGGCTGACCCATCTCAAGGGCGTAGCCGGGTACGTGAGAATCTGCCTGCTTGGGTATGCTCCAGTAGCTGAGAGTACTCTCAAAAATCAAAGCCTCGAAATTGATATGGTCGAGTATGAATGATTTGTTTCCTCTCTTATCGTAAGAAAGCTCAATATGCTTTCTCATAAAGGTGCTTTCATTTTTAATGGTATAGACCAGCTTTGCACTGAGCTTACTGTCAGCGACCTTAAAGGGGGCAAATATTATAGTATATATAATACCGTCATCTGTGAGTTCTTTTTTAGTTGAGTCAATCTTCAATTCAGAAGATTTAATCTCAGGCTTTGAGAAAAGACTCGTCCTGAATTTCAGGATGAATTCTTCACTACCCTGCTGAGCCTTGACAGTACGTGAGCTGATTTTATTGTATATCTCAGAAGAAACTATTCTGTCTTTGTTAAGAGTGAGAGTTTTTCTGAGACCTGCGTTTTCTATAATAATAGTATTATTGTCCATAAAATTGTTTTCCTTAAGCTATTACCGAATCGACAAAATTGAGTACATCCTTGCATACTGTATCGAAGCAAGCACTTTCGTTGAGAATTTCGTGACGTGCATCGGGGTAAAGGATAGCCTTTACGTTAGTCTTGCCTGCAGCCTTAAGAGCACCGCAAACCTGGTCGATACCCTTGGAGTAGTTGCAGACAGGGTCCATAGCACCTGAGATGATGAGTACAGGGAGCTCTTTTGAAAGGCTCTCAAACCACTCTTTTGATGAAACATATGCAAGAAGTGAGAAAAGGTCTCTGTAACCTGCTGTAGTAAACAGGAAACCACAGTACTCATCAGCAATATATTTGTCAACCTGGAAGTTGTCTCTTGTAAGCCAGTCAAAAGCTGTTCTCTTTTCAAATTTTGAGTTGTATGTACCGAACGCCATCTTATCAATGAGCTTGCTCTTATAGTGGTCACCTTTGAGCTTGATGATAAGATTAGCTACAATCTGACCTGCACCTGCAGCGGGGTTGGGACCTGCTGTGCCGCAATAAACAGCACCGTTTATCTCGCCTGCATATTTAGCCGAGAAAGCTCTTGCAACAAATGAGCCCATTGAGTGTCCGAAGAATATATAAGGCTTGCCGGGATTTTCGCTCTTAGCGATTTCCATAAGCTTGTGGCAGTCTTCTACGAAGTTCTTCCAGCCGTCTTTTTCGCCGAAGTAACCGAGCTCACTCTTTGCGGCAACACTTAAGCCGTGACCCAGGTGGTCATTGATGTATACGGCTACGCCGTTTTTGCAAAGCTCATCTGCGAAAGCTTCGTATCTTTCAAGGTGCTCAGCCATACCGTGAGCTATCTGAAGCACTGCTTTGACTTCGCCGTTTTCGGGAAGGTATGATGCACAGTGAATGTCTGCAAGACCTGAAACTGATTTAAATGTAAATTCCTTTTTAATGTAACTCATATTTACTCCTCCAACTGAATAGAATTATACAGATATATTATATCACAACGAAACAAACATTTCATCATTTTTTGAAAAATGACGCTGTGTCAAAATAACCAAAATTATTACACTATTTTTGCTCAATAAAAACAGATAAAATGTCAAAATTTTATCTAAGTCCGTTTTAATGGACTCTAAAATAAAATTAAACGAACATTTGTCTTGACAAATGAAATATATGGTGTATAATAGAACCATAACAACAGAACGAATGTTCTATAACGGAGGTACATATCATGGCAGCAATTTTCAGCAACTTTACAACCACACTTGTTATCGTAGGAGTTATCCTGGCGATCGGTATTATCTTCGAGGAGAAGTTCCTCGCACTTGAAGATAAGTTTGATGCATATGTTGCTTCACTCAAGGCTCAGCGCAAAGCCGAACCCGTACAGACACAGAAAAAGAAGCCTGTTACAGTGACTAAAAAGCAGTCAAACAAAACAGCTTCCCGCGAAGGTTTTGCAGCATAAAACACAGCTCTTGACTTTTTATATAAAATTCGCTAAAATTGTATATTATGAAAGTTAAAAGTCAGGGGGTTTTCAAATGACTGAAAACAAAAAATACTGCATGGGCTGTATGAAAGAAATCGGTGAAGATGTGACAGTTTGTCCCCACTGCAGCTATAATGCCCTTTCCTCACAAAATCCGCCTTTCCTTGCTAAAGGTAGTATGATTTCGGGCAAATATCTCGTTGGTAAGGTTGAGTCTTTCGCAACAGATTCAATAACCTATATCGGCCTTGACACCGAGACGCAGACCACTGTCAACATTATCGAATTTTATCCGGAAAAGATAGTTTCACGCGGTATGAATGTCACTGAGGTTTCTATCAAAATCGGCTGTGAAGAGCTTTTCAGAAGCACTCTTCAGAGCTTTATCGACCTCTGGACAGATCTGAAAGATGTTACAGGTTTCCCCTGCTTACCTCAGGTATCAGACATATTACTTTTCAACTCCACAGCTTATGCTGTATGCGCTTATAAGGACTGTATCACACTTGAGTCTTATTTCAAGGACAAGCCTCCCCTTGCCCCCAAAAAGGCTTTTGCCGCTTTCAAGGGTATACTTACAGCTTTAAGAAAGCTTCACAATATCGGCATCGTACACGGTGACATTTCACCCAAAAGTGTATGCGTTGGCGCCGATGGTAAAATTCATCTCAACAGATTTGCCATCAAGCAGTGCCACAGTGCCACAAGCGAGCTCAGAGCCCGCCCCATATCAGGTTTTGCTCCCGTTGAGCTTTACGGTAACGAGCCTGACCCGACACCCTGCAGTGATATTTACTCATTCACAGCTCTTCTCTATTTTGCTGTTACAGGCACAGTACCCACCGACAGTATAAAGAGAGCTGTCAAAGATGATATGGTACTCCCCTCACAGGTTGCTGAAAAACTTGCTAAAAATGAAATATCCGGTATTATCAGAGGTCTTGCCGTAATGCCCGAAAACCGCATCCCCGATGCTGGCGGTCTTATGGCTCTTTTGTATGCGCCTAAGGCAGGCGGGCAGAAACCTCAGAATGTCAGAACCCCTAAAACGCCTACCAAAAAAATCAGCGCACCCGAAAAGAAGCCCAAAGAAAAGAAACTTCCCGCAATATCGCTTCCGAAGCCCGAGAAAAAAGAGAAACCCGTCAGAGAGCCTAAGGCACCTAAAACACCAAAGGCAAAGGCATCATCAAACAGCAGTATGATACCACTGATGGTGGGCACTTTCTCAGCTGTAATCGCAGCGTGCTTCATTATTTTCAGTATTCTTTACACAACAGTTCTTTATAAGAATTATGATATACCTTTCATGAACAGCGTGTTCTCGTCCTTCTCTTTCCTGCCTATGAACAAGGGCACTGAAGATGTGGATGTGAACGTTGACGACATCACAACAACCAAGACTCCCGTTGACTACGAGCGCTCATATGTAACCGTGCCTGATTTCAAGGTACATACTTATGACAGCGTCAAGACAAACGAGGTTTTCAACCGCAACTTTACAATCAAATATAAGTTCCAAGCAAGCAAAGAGTACGAGAAAAACACCATCATTAGTCAGTCTCTCACTCCCGGTGAAAGCGTACTAAGCGGCTCTCAGATCACTCTCGTCATCAGCGAAGGCGTCGCTCAGATAGAACTCGTTGATGTTATCGGTATGCCTTATCAGGCTGCCAAAGAAAAACTTGAGCAGGCCGGCTTTGAAGTTAAGCAGGACCTTCGTAAAAATGACGGCAAGCAGACTGCAGGTGAAGTTTTCCTTATGAGCAAGGTTGCAGGTCTCGAATTTGACGAGGGTACAGAGATTATCCTCACAGTCTGGGATAAGGTTGAAGAGACAACTATCAAAGAAACAACTACTGAAAAGAAAGAATCAACCACAAAGAAAAAGGATAAGGAATCCTCATCAAAAGAAACAACAGCTAAAAAGAAAGAAAGCTCAACCAAGAAAAATACTGACTAAATAATTTTTAAGTTTTTTCAAAAAAAGTATTGACTTTCTCAGGTGAATAGTATATAATAACTAAGCACTTGAGAAAGTGATATATCGCGGAGTGGAGCAACCCGGTAGCTCGTCGGGCTCATAACCCGGAGGTTGCAGGTTCAAATCCTGTCTCCGCAACCAGATTAAAGTACTCACCAATCGGTGGGTACTTACTTTTTATGTGAGGTAACTTCCACTGGATTTGAAGTAGGAGCGGTACTGAATCGATGTCCGGTGGACATCGAGAGCCGCGAATGACCGAGCACCGCAGTGCGAGAGTCAAATCCTGTCTGACGCAACCAGATTAAAGTACTCACCAATCGGTGGGTACTTATTTTTTTGTAATCAGAGGTAAGACTTATGTCAAAATTAAAATCATTTGTCAAAAAAGATGCCGTCTTTTGTATATCGGCTCTGTGTGCAATCGCCACAATGTTTATCGTGCCGCCAAGTGCAGAGTACATCAGCTATATAGATTTCCATGTGCTGATTCTTCTTCTATGCCTTATGGCTGTTGTTGCCGGCTTCAAAAGTGTCGGAGCATTCCGTTGGCTGACATATCAGCTCCTCAGACGCACAAACAGCGGCCGAATTCTCGGTGTGACCCTGGTCTTACTCCCCTTTTTCGCATCGATGCTTGTCACAAATGACGTCTCACTTTTGGTTTTTGTACCTTTCACAATACTGCTTCTGTCAAATCTCGGCTGCGAAAAAAATATCATTCCCGTAATCGTTCTTCAGACCGTATCGGCTAACCTCGGCAGTATGGCGACTCCCGTAGGCAACCCTCAGAATCTCTTTTTGTATTCGGCATACAATCTCGCCGCAGGAGAATTTTTCCGCATAACCTTGCCTCTGACTCTCGTCAGCCTGGCGGCCCTTGTCTTATTTTCGCTACCAACTCTCCCGCGTACCCTGCCGAAGCAAGAACTCAAAGCAGAAAAAATCACCAACATCAGATATCTGACCTTATTTACGATTTTGTTTGTACTTTGCCTGCTGACGGTTTTCAGAGTCATGTCACATTACATACTCCTGGCGGCAATTTTCGTCGGCTTCCTGATACTGAACAAGGCAACAAAAACCGAAGTTTTCGGCGACATCGACTTTATGTTGCTGCTGACATTCGTGTGCTTTTTTGTGGTATCGGGTAACCTTGGCAGAGTCGATGCAGTGAAAGATTTTCTGCAGGCACTACTGAGCAAAAGCACCTTGCTGACATCGGTAGCGACAAGTCAGGTCATTAGCAACGTACCTGCAGCGGTGTTGCTGTCATCATTCACAGACAACTGGCAAGAACTTCTCGCAGGCGTAAACATCGGCGGACTCGGCACACCTATAGCATCTTTAGCGAGCCTCATCACTCTGAAGCTTTATATGAACACCAAGGGCGCAAAAGTTATGAAGTTCATAAGCGTCTTTACATTGGCAAATTTAGTTGGTCTCGTGATTTTGCTCGGATTTGAATTTTTAGTTTGATATTTAAAAGAGGTTGTATCGCGATGATACAACCTCTTATTTTTTATTAACCGGTTATTTTACCTCATAAACATAGACATCGTCATAGTTCATATCAGCGCAAAGGCTAAGTGAGGGATTGGTCAGATCGTAAATTGATGACCACTGTGTTGAGTACACTCTGCCCTTTTCGTCAGGGTCAGTACCTGTAATTCTTGCAGCCTTGAGCAAGTCCATACCCTCTTCGGCTGTGAGGATTGACTTTTTCTTTGTGAGGGTTTTCTCAAGAATCTCATAGCGATCCATACCCTGAGCCTCATACTCAAAGGGTACCTCGTGGAGATAGAAGTTAGTCGCAGCGATGAAGTCGTTTTTCTCTTCGGTGATGACCATTTCATTATCCACATAGGACACAACAACGCTCTTGCCGGTCGCATCGCCTATCTGGAAGTGATAGCATCCCTTAGCGGCAGCGTACATATCAACGCTCTGAAGGAACTCTATAGCCTCATCAACAGTTGCACACGTGTCAAGCATCGCTCTGATTGCAAGTGTTGTACCAACATCGGGTTTGCCGTTATCCTGAGCCGTTGCGGGCGCCTGAAGCTGTAATACGCCTACAGCAAGACCTTTTTCATTGACACCGTCAAGTGGGAAATAAGCAGTTGCAAGGGCGTTGATTCTGTCCATCAGTTTATCGGGGGTATAGGTCTCGTTGTAACCTAAAAAACTAAGGTTAACAACAGACACAGAACTGTAAGCATCCTTGGGTGAAGTTCTGACAACAGCGAGGTCTGTAGTCTGATTGTCAAGATTTCTGCCGATGATGTAACCGTTTTCGGGAGTCTGAGCATAGAACATTGAGCAAGCGAGATTCGGAATCTCGTAGGCGACATTGATAGGCAGACCCTTGAGCATAGTCTTTATTATGTACTGCACAAGCTCTTCTTCCGTTGAGGCACCGCCTGCTTCGAGAAGCTCGTCGAGCTTATAGTCAGCTGCATAGTTTACTTCATAAATACCGGTGTCGCCCTTTTCTTTCACAGACAACAAGGTTCTTGCTTCGCCCTGAAAAACAGCTAATGCCGCAAGTATAACTACGACTAGTACTGCGATGATTGAAATGATGATTTTTTTACTTGTTTTCATGATGTATTCTCCTTTTTGCTTGATAATTGAATTATAGTACTATTTGTAATAATAAGTCAAGATAATAGACAACAATTTAAGTTTTGTTTACAAACAAAAAGTACCCACCTGAGGTGAGTACCCTGATATATTTATCAATTTTTGTTATGACTTTGCCAGAAATCAACAGCGTGCTCAAACCACACTTCGGCAATTGTACCCTTGGCCAGACCTGCACCGTGACCGATACCCTCATACTCCTCGACCTTATTGGGTACACCGACTTTGTCGAGAGCTTCTGCTAACATCTTGCTGTTATAGGGTGGTACAGCATCATCGGCTGTACCATACCACATAAACGTCGGCGGATAATCCCCATCGATCTGTTTTTCCACCGAGAGCTTATCAACCATAGCCTCATCAGCATTTTTGCCAAGAAGATTATCTCTCGAACCACGGTGAGTATACTCACCCATAGTGATCACCGGGTACAGGAGAATAACAGCTGTAGGTTTAGGCATCCCCCATTTTTCAGCGCAATAGCTCGCAACCAGATGACCGCCTGCAGAGCTTCCCCACAGGGACCAATTGTCGGTGTCGAGTTTCCACTCATGGGCGTGGGCAAAAATTTCTTCAACTGCACGTTTAAGGTCCTCCTGAGGTGCAGGGTACTTGGCTTTGGATTTTACACGATAGTAGACAACGAAGGCGTGATAGCCGAGCTTGTTGAGTTTTTCAGCAAAGGGCTTTCCCTCACCTGCAGAACAGACCATACCATACCCTCCACCGGGACAGATCACCGCAAAGGGATGTGGCTTGCCGTCGTCGAGAAGATAGGTCTTGAGTTCGTATCGGTTAGGTCGCCAGTAGTCGTAACGTCGTTGGATAAACTCGGAAAGTTTCATTGTTTGCACCTCCGTGATTTGATGAGATGATTATAGCATATAAATATTGTAATTACAATTGCAGATGGATAAAAAAGCAGCTCAGTAGCTTTCTACTACTGAGCTTTGGTCGGAGTGACGGGACTTGACTCTCGGCCTGCGGGCCTTGGTCATTCGCGGCTCTGACAGTCCACCGGACTGTCATTCACTACCGCTCCTACTTCAAGTCCCTCATCTTTTTTATTAATTCATACAAAAAACAGCTCAGTAGCTTTCTACTACTGAGCTCTGGTCGGAGTGACGGGACTTGAACCCATGGCCTCTTGGTCCCGAACCAAGCGCGATACCAAACTTCGCCACACCCCGACGTAACTTTTAGTATTATACACGATACGATGCTAAAAATCAACTGTTTTGCAAAAAAATGTTCAGACTTTACTCTCAACAAACCACTTGCCGTCATCTATAAAAATATACGTCTGCTTACCTGCAATCAGCACAGTATACCGCATAGCTGTACCGCCGACCTTTTTAGCACAAGCTCGTCTTACATCTATCACCTTATCTATATTGTAACATCTGCCGTCTTCCCAGGTTATGCTTATAGGGCTGACGTTGCCCTCTTCGTCGGTTTGCGAAATGACCTTCACATAGACCTTTCTGCTCAAAATTATCACTCTTTCACTTATACATTCTTATGGGTAACGGCGACTTTTTGCCTTTCATATCAGGCATCTTATTTTCCATCATCATACTGCAGTTAAAAACCGCATCACTGCCGTACTTCTCTCTGATTGCAAGTGCCGTATCGTCTATACACTTCTGCTTTTCGTGTATCAGATACTCTCCCGACAAATCAAGCTGCATCGGCGCATCCTCGTCCACAAGGTTTATTGCACGCACACTCAGAGCCCTGACATTATTGAGCCACGGATAGTTCTCTTTAAACAGCTTATAGGCGGTCTTTGCGATATCCATAGCCGATTGTGTGTAATAGGAAATCTCGCACTGATACTGTTTTGTCATCAGCATGGTGTCTCTCACGGCTATCTGTACTGCTGTAGCGGAGAGTTTTTCGTTTTTCAGACGTCTGGATACATCCTGACAGAGCTTAAGAAAACCCAGCCACACTTCCTCATCATTAGTCAGATCCTCTCTGCAAGTGACTCCGTGACCGATACTTTTAACCTGACGCTTATAATTATCAGGTATTACTCTACTGTTGTCATAGCCGTTTGAGTACTGCCACATCTCATCTCCCATTACCCCGAAGGTAAGTCTCAACCACTCGCTATCGGTTTTTGCAAGATCGCCCACTGTATAAATGCCGTAGCCTCTCAGCTTTTTCTCGGTATTTCTGCCGACACCCATAATACTGCCTACACTCAGCGGCCAGACCACATCTTTGTAATTCTCTTTGGTTATAGTAACAACTTCGTCGATACCCGCAAGGTCACTTCCGAGTTTTGCGAAAATTTTGTTGTAGGACACACCTATAGATACAGTTATGCCAAGCTCCTCTTTAAAGGCTTGGCGTATGCCGTCGGTTATATTCTCTACACTGCCGAAAAGCAAAAGACTCCCCGTAATATCGCACCATGCTTCATCCAATCCCATAGGCTCAATTCTGTCGGTGTAACGGCGATAGATATCTCTTGCAAGAGCCGAATATTTGGCATATATATCAAAGTGAGGCGGTACAACAATAAGGTCGGGGCACTTTCTCTGAGCCTGCCATATGGCCTCGCCGGTGGTAACACCGAACTTTTTTGCCTCAGCGGTTTTGGCAAGGATGATGCCGTGTCTGTCCTCCACACTACCACCCACTGCAACGGGTTTGCCCTTAAGCTCAGGGTTAAGACTGCACTCAATAGACGCATAGCAGGAATTCATATCCGAATGTATGATGATTCTCTCCACTGTCTTACCCTCGCTTTGTATTAGAACATTTGTTCGCTTGATGAGTATATTATAGCTGAAACTTCTACTTTTGTCAAGGGTAGTTAGCGGTAAATTTCGGAATTTACGGTGGCGGTGAGAGGCGGCTCCATTGGCGAAGCCGAAGGCTTCGGCACACGCAAGCCTACAGGGCTTGTGTGAAAATCGCTTTGCGATTTTTATGGAGCCGCCGCCCCCCTCCGGCACTGACTTCCCCGCATACAACAAAAGGGCACCATGAAGGTGCCCAAAAGCTTTAATATAGATCTGCATATTCCTTGAACTTATCCTCTTTTTTATACTCTGAGGATTTTTTCAGACATGCCCCTTCGGTAAAAGGTCGGTTATTTTTAATCTCCAGAACGGCTTTGCTGAGAGACTCAACATCATTCTTTTCCACTGTCATACCGCAGGTGCTGTCAATTATTTCAGCACTGCCACCTGTCTCAAAGGTCAGCACAGGTGTACCGCAAGCAAGTGACTCGATATTTACCGTAGGGAAGGTGTCCTCTCTTGTGGCATTGACAAAAAGGTCGCAAGCCGAGTAAATTTCTGCAAGCTGTTGCTGATTTTCAGTTCTGTCTATGGTTATGACATTGTCGGGCAAGAGTTTTCTTGCATTTTCATCGGTACCCACAAGAACTATTCTGCAGTCACTCGGCAAGGTGCTCGCAAGGTGCGAGAAAACATCTATACCCTTACGCTCGTCCCAATTGAAAGCAACACCAAGAATCAGAAACTCATCGGTAAGATTGTGCTTTTTCCTGAAATCGCTTTCACGTGGCTTGAAGACATCGAGGTCAATACCGTTATTTATGACTTTCACCTCGTAGTCTTTCAGGAATGATTTTTCCACCTGAGATTTAAGCCACTGCGATGGTGTGATAATGGTCAGATCAAGACCTGTAAACAGCTCTTTTTTCTTGGAGTATAACTTGTCGCTTTTATCTAAAAAGAAGCTGTATGAACCTTTCTGAGGACACTGAGCGCACTGAGTCTGCCACTTGTCACAACCCACCATATCATAGTGGGGGCAATAACCCGTAAATGCCCAGCAATCGTGGAAAGTCCAATAGAGCTTGATTTTATTTTCTTTGAAGTAATTGAAGAGCATCTGCAGATTACAGCCGTGACCGTGAAGATTGTGAAGATGCACTATATCGGGCTGTATCTCATCGAGCTTTGAAATGAGCTTTTTGGTAAGGGCCTTTGAATTGAAACCGTAGTTGCCGAAAACTCTCGACTTGAGTGCTTCAAATTTGATTTCAAGCTTGTCGGCATATTTTATGCCGTATTTATAATCGCTGTCACCCTCAGAAAAAAGGATGTAGTTTTCCACTCCTCTGCCCCATAAGAGCTCGCTGACAGCAAGACAGATCTTACCCGTACTGCCCACACCGCAGGTGACATTAAGCTGAACAATTTTCATCATTCTCACCTCATAAAGATAGCCATATACACCTTTTTCATAAGGGTACGCACTTTGGCTTTAAGCTGTAGTTTGAGTTTTGTCCTGCGAAGCAAAGCGGACTTATTACTTGCAATTTCACCGGCTATACGGAAGGCTTCTTCGCCCTCTTTGTCTCTGGTTTTGGTGAAAGCATTACAGCCGAAAAGATAAAATACTTCGTAGTTATCCTTGCGGTTGTCTTTGAGATAATTGAGGCTTCTCTGCCAGAGCATATCCTGCTCAGGGTTGTGATAAGAAAAGCCGATACTGCGTGAAATCTGGCCCTTATGAATTCTGCCTATAGTGAGTGCTTCAGGCATATAGTGGAGCTTAAAACCACCTGCATAGAGACGGTACCACATATCAAGGTCATTTATCAGACGGAGCTTTTCGTCGAAACCGCCGACTTTGTCGAAAGCTTTTTTATTGATAAGGCATCCGCAACCGTAAAAGTTATACTTGGTCGGCTCACAGACAAGATACTCGTTGCCCTCAAACATTGCGATTTTATCAGAGAGAGCTTTTTCAGCATCGAACTTGCTTTTTTTGATGAGCTTGCCCTCACCGTTGATAAAGTCTGTAGCAGTAAAGAGCATATGCTCCCACAAGTCGTCTTCGGCTATACCGCTGTCCAAGAGTTTGTTCAGGTACTCTACCTGATTTTTAACCTTATCTTTATAGTATAAGTCATCGTGACTCAGCCAGGAAAACCACTGACCCTGCATATTTTTTATGCCACAGTTTAGAGCAGATGAAGAGCCACCATTTTCTTTTGGGAAGTATCTGATTTTATCGCCGTAGCTTTTTGCTATCTCGTCGCTTTTGCCGTCATCTTTTGAGCCGTCATTGACCACTATAACTTCAATATTATCATAGGTCTGACTAAGGGCACTGTCGATAGCTTCAGCCATATAGTTACTGCCGTTATACACGGGGATAACTATGCTGACAAGTGGTTTATAGTTCATATCATTCACCTGAATATATATCTTTCATATGGTTTTCGATTATCTTTATATCGTAGTTTCTGCTTTTTTCGAAGGTGTTTTGAGCCATAGCCTTTCGTTTGTTTTCGTCGCTGATGAGATTTTCAATAGCTTTGGAAAATGCACCAACATCAGTAGCATCACACAGTACACCGCAACTATCATCAATAAGGTCAGTGTTACCTCTGATTTCAGAGCAGATGACAGGCAGTGAGCAAGACATAGCTTCCATTAATGCTACAGGCAGGCCCTCCTGAATTGAGGGGAAAAGGAAAATATCTGCACTCTTTAAAAGCTCGGCAATATCTGTCCTGAAGCCTAAAAGATGTACCCTGCCGTCGACTCCCAGGTCTTTGGCAAGAGATAAAAACTCTTCTTTCTTTTCGCCTGTACCGGCTATTACAAGATGAACGTTTTCATTTTTTATATCAGCAAGTGCTTTAATTGACACACTGTGATTTTTTCTGTCGCTGAGTTCACCGACACTAAGAAGTATTATGCTTTCTTTGTCGGCGGAGATTTCGCTGAGTAATTCCTCTCGCTTACCCGCCTTACCGGCAAAAAAAGCTGTATCAACACCGACCCCCGGAACATAGGCGACTTTTTTAGCATTGAGCTTAGTTTCTGCGTTGTGGTAGTCCTCTTTGTTTATGGTGATGATGGTATCGGTGAAGTAGGAGCAGAGCTTTTCGGCGGTGAAGTAGATAAGCCAATTGATGATGGGCGCACCCTTAAAAAAGTGGAAGCCGTGAGCTGTGTAAATCACTTTGGTGCCGTTCTTTTTTCTAGAAGAAATGGCGGCAAGTCTCGTTATAATACCACCGACGGGAGTATGGCAATGGATAAGGTTGAAGTTTTCGCTGTCGATAAGACTCTTCAGCTGAGTGTAAGCCTTAAGATTCTGAGGTTTAATAGGCATACGCTCAAAGGGTATATTGTGATACTTCACGCCCAAAGCAGTGAGTTTGTCTTTAAGCAGAGCGACTTTTTCGTCACTCAGTGAACTTCTGTCGTCAAAATTGCAGGCAACCTGCACCTCATAGCCCATTGATATGAGAAGCTTTATGTTGGGTATGTTAAACATCTCAATGGCATATGCCACGTGGGCAACCATAAGTGCTTTTTTCATCGCTACTCCCCCTTTATCCTTTAAGTATAGCACAATGTATAAGATTTTTCAATATTACAAGGAATATAATGACCGCAGGTCAATTCATGCCGAAGGCAATTCATGACCGCAGGTCAATTCATCAGTCCTCGCCGGACAGGCATTACTTTTGCTAGCGCCCAAAAGTGACCAAAACGCGACGTGATTTCTTTATAAATTGCGCACTGCTATGCCTATTCCAAGCTTGTTTCCGTTCATCATATATCTTTTGGCGCGTCTTTGAAGGTCTGTGTTTTCACTGTAGTTTTTCTTCATAAACTTTCGTTTGCCGTATATTCTCTCTATGGCCTGAACATCAATTTTCATACTGTAACAATGCTCGAAAAGATTCATAAACTTCACTATATTGCTGTCCTCTTTCATAAAGTCTCTGTTTCCATCAAATAAGAGCCAACTTTCGCAGAAGTAATACTCATACTTATAGTCTGGGAAAAATCTTGCGAAAAACTCCCCTGCCATAGCGAAAGACGCTCTGCACTTATTCTCACTGAGTTTTTCTCCCTCAGGTATATGGACATAGATGAGATTATCACCATATCTGAAAGGTAGTTTATTGTAAAGCAGAGTCTTATTTTTGCATTGGTAAAGCTGAAACTGAAGTCTGCCAAGTCGGAAAAGCTCAAACTTCACGTGATTTCTCAGCCACATATATTCACTGATGCCTTTATTACCTGTCTTTTCGCACCATATTTTTATGTCGCTCATAGTGTCAAAGTATATCTTTTCATCGATGCCTGACTTGTCATATTGAGATTTGACATCAACTGCAAGCTTGAGAATGACTGCAAGAGCCAGCATAGGCGATTTTGTTTTAAGGATATGAAAACCTTTATTCATACATTTGTCGGCTACCCTATCAATGCTGTTATTTTTGTCACGGACAAGCTTTTTAAGTTCATATATCACTGACTCGTGAAGTCCTATCTTTTCGGCAAGTTCTATCATTTGCTGTCTCCTGAAATTTTAGTTTCTGCTATTATTCTAACCTCTTTTTACTTCAATGTCAACTCGGCGGTATCGGGAGGGCGGCGGCTCCATTAAATCGCGGTGCGATTTGCAAGGGAGTGCCCGTGGGCGATCCCTTGAGACGAAGCCCTCGCTTCGTCTATGGAGCCGCCGCCCACCTCTGGCAGAGACTCTCCGCGTACGAAAAAAGCGAGCAGGTATTTTGACCTACTCGCCTTGAATATGAATTTAATTATTCAGCGTCTGTAGCTTCGATAGCAGCTTCAACAGCTTCTTCTACAGTAGCTTCAGCAGCGGGAGCATACTCTTCGTAGCTCTCAACTTCTGTGTTCTCATCCTTTTCGATAAGAGCTCTGATTGAAAGGCTTACGCGCTTTCTGTCATAGTCGATTTCTGTGATCTTAGCCTTAACAACGTCGCCGATTGTAAGTACTTCTTTGGGAGAAGCGATGTGTCTGTCAGCGATCTGTGAAATGTGGATAAGACCCTTAACATCTTCAACAATCTTAGCGAATGCGCCGAATGTTGCAAGACCCTGAATTTCAACGTCAGCGATATCGCCTACAGCATACTTGCTTGTGAAAATCTGCCAGGGATCATCTTCGATCTTCTTGTAACCAAGTGAGATCTTTTTCTTTTCGTCATCCTTAACTTCGATAGCCTTGATGTAAACTTCAACAGTGTCACCAACGTTAACGATTTCTGAGGGATGCTTGATCTTTGTCCATGAAAGCTCTGAGATATGTATCATACCTTCAACGCCGCCAAGGTCAACAAATGCGCCGTAGTTTGTGAGTGATCTTACAGTACCTGTGTAAGTCTTGCCTTCTTCAGCAGTTGCCCAGAAAGCATCAGCAGCAGCCTTGCGAGCTTCAGCTGATACGCTGCGGATTGAACCGATAACGCGTCTCTTTCTCTCATCGATGTCGATGATTCTGAACTTAACTGTCTGCTTGAGAAGTACGTCAAGCTCTTCGCCTCTTGCAACACCTGTAAGTGAAGCAGGGATAAACACTCTTGAGCCCATGGGGTAAACGATAACGCCACCCTTAACAACTTCAGCAACAACAGCTTCCATAACTTCTTCAGTTTCCTTAGCGTTAAGGATGTTCTGCCATGAAGATTTTCTGTCATAGATGCGCTTTGAAAGCTTCATTGTGCCTTCATTGTCGTTTGTTGACATGATGGTAAGGTTAAGCTTGTCGCCGACCTTGAGTTCCTGCATGGGGTCAGCTGTGGGGTCGTTACTGTATTCGTCTCTGGGAATGAAGCCGGCATAC
>JAZTWC010000006.1:0-60319 GCA_045635665.1 Acutalibacteraceae bacterium | reverse complement strand
TATCCTCTGTGAAATCTGGCAAAGCTGCAGTAGGTGAATAATTAAATGAAGGTGAAGCGAAATGACCGACAGGTGTATCATCATCTCCGAAAATATCTTTAGCAAATTTCTTGGGCTTTCTTGAGTCTTCGTAATCTTCGTTTCCGAGAGCACTGTCAAGAATATCTTCATCAGTTCTTGAATTTCTTAAATCCTGAACCTTGCCGAATATATTTTTAATATCCATATTTATATCTCCTCTTTTTTAGTATATTCTGGGCCCGAATATAGCAGAGCCGACTCTGACAAGATCAGAACCGTTTCTTACTGCGGCTTCGTAATCGCCTGACATACCCATTGAAAGTATATACTTATTGTTATTATCTAACTTTTTGCTCTTTATGTCAATAAATATTTCGTGCATTTTTGAAAAATATTTATTTAAAGTTGCTTCATCGTCGCAAATCGGCGGAATTGTCATCAGACCTTTTACTTCAATATTGGGTAAAAGTGAAATTTCATCAAGAGCTTCAGTGAGCAGATTAAGGTCGAGACCTGTCTTGGACTCTTCATCACCGATATTAACCTCAATAAGGCACTGTGTCGTGATACCAGCCATCTGACTTCTTTTGGAAATTTCCTTTGCAAGCTTTACACTGTCAACCGACTGTATCATATCAACCTCAGAGATAATCTGTCTTACCTTATTTGTCTGAAGGTGTCCGATAAGATGCGCTTTGCAATTATCAAGCTTTAAGAACGGCTTCTTTGAGAGAAATTCCTGCACTTTATTTTCACCGATAAGGTCAATACCACAATCGATAGCGTGGTTAATAAATATGGGCTCAACTGTTTTTGTTACAGCCATAAGCTTGATATCATCAGGATTTCTGCCAGCTTCCTTAGCTGCAGCGGCAATTCTTTCTTTGATTACTTTTATGTTATATTCAATATTGCTGAATCTTTCTTCAATTGATAAGACTTCCATCTTCAAGGTTAACTCCTTTCACTATAATCTTGTCATAATGCTTAAGTTTGTGATAGTATCCGAGAGAGTTATCATTTTCGTCTTTGAGCATTGCTACGCCGTTGGCTATTACGTATCCGTCAGAATGATACAAAACATCGATAGGTGCAAATTTCATAATGTTACCTACTATAGCGTATACACCGACCACTCCGGATTCATTTTCACTGATTGCTTCATTGTTGATTTTAAATCCACTATACTTTTTGACGGTAATCTCAGCAGGATCTTTTCTGATTTTTGCAAGATTTTCATTCATTGATGTGCACTTGAGTGTAACAGTAACAACACCGTCTTTTTCATCAGTGATATCGTAAACAAGCATATCGACATCGTGTATTCCAAGATTTTCAAAAGCCACACTCACCCAATATCCGAGCCTTATTACAGATGCATCTGATACGCCAATATCGAACACATAGTACCATGTGTGCTGAGCAATAAGCTTGCCGTATGCGTTTTCGGTTTCCACTTGCTCAAGGGAACGATATTTTTTACCTGCGCCGTTTATGACTTTCTTTTTGCTTACATCTTCATAAGATACCGCACTTTCATATCCGTCGACTTTACTGATAAAATAACCTGCATACGGCGATGTTATTTTCTTTTTGATATTATATGAGGCTTTGAGTTGATTGATCTGATTAGTGTAATCCTCAATAATCATATCGTAGCTGATATCTTCACCGATAGCTGACTGTCTTGTTGTAATGTTGCTCTCAAGACTGTCGATCAGACTATCAGAATTACCGATATTTCCCGTTGAAATACTCTTCATATACTTTGAAAAAAGTGAGCTTATCTGTGAATTAAGGAAAATTACATTGTTGTGATTAAGACCCGTTTTACCTGCTGTTTCTTTAATGTTGTTTAGTTTTTCGCGCATTTCGACTTCTTTGATATAAGCAGATGCCTGCTCTTCATCAGCAAAGCCTAAGGCGATCACACCATTTTTTGCTATATTCTCACTGTCAGATATAACCGGTACATAAACAAGAGAATCATCTTTATAAAAAACCGATGTGTTTTTGCCGTCAACACTTATGTTTTCGTCTCTGACAGCAAACCCATTTACACTGACAGTCTGAACTTCGCTATAAGGCAGAATATATTCAGTTTCGAGCTTGCCGGTGTGATTCTTATAGATTGAATCAATTCCATAACAGACAAGCATCAACAGAAAAGCGCCAACGAGAATTAATGCAGTTTTTGAGTCTTTGTTCAGCTTCATGCCAATTTACCTTTCATTTTCTATAATGCGACAAGCTGTATCTATAAGCTCTTCAGACGACATATCATCGATATAAAGCCAGTTAATACTGCTATTTTTTCTGAACCAGGTAAGCTGTCGCTTAGCATACCTGCGACTTTCCATTTTTAGTTTTTCGGTTGCCTCTTCGAGGGATACCAGGGAATCAATATATGGTTTAAGTTCTTTGTATCCTATAGCCTGTGCAGCAGTGGCAGACACATCACTGTTAAAGAATGCTCTGGTTTCCTCCAAAAGACCTGCTTTCATCATAAGATCAACCCTGAGATTGATTCTGTCATAGAGATACTGTCTGTTGTTTGCATTTAAACCAATTATACAGAAACGGTATTTGCTTTCATTCATATGAGAAAGCTTGTCTTGTTCACTTATGGTTTTGCCCGTTGAATAGTATACCTCAAGAGCTCTGATTATTCTCTTTGTATCATTTATATGAAGTCTCTCAGCCGTCACAGGATCGATTTCAGCAAGCTCTTTAAGTAAAGCCTCAATACCATCCTTACGGCATCTTTCTTCGAGTTTAGTTCTTATATCACTATCTTGATAATCGAGAAACTCGGTATTATTGATGAGAGTGTCAATATACAGCCCTGTACCACCGACGACAACAGGAAGCTTGCCTTTGCTTAAAATATCATCGATAACCTGAATGGCTTTTTCTTTATATTTCGCAACACTGAATTTTTCGCCCATAGGCACAAAACCCACAAGATGATGCCTGACCCTCGATTGCTCCTGAGGTGTAGGCTTAGCAGTTGCGATATCCATATTTTCATATATCTGCATTGAGTCAGCGGAGACGATTTCACCGTCGAATCTCTCTGCAATTTCAATACCGAGGGATGTTTTACCCGAAGCTGTAGGGCCAAGGACAACAACCACCAATGGTTTATTCATTTCGTTCACCTGATTACTGTATTCTACCAAACTGTTTTTCGAGTTCATATTTTGAAAGCTCGATTAAAACAGGTCTGCCGTGAGGACAATACCTCACATTATCATCATAGAGCACCTGCTCAGCAAGGACTTTCATTTCAGCGGTTGAGTTTTTGTAACCGGCTTTAATTGCTGCTTTGCAAGCGGCTGTATGATGGATTTTATCAATTACTTCTGTTTCGATATTAGTACGGTTTTCAGTGAGATATGATGCCATCTCGATAACAGTATCTTCAACATCGTCACCTGAAATGAGCATAGGACACTCTCTGATGACAACTACACCGTCGCCAAAATCTTCAATAAGGTACCCTGCCGACTTAAATACATCAATATTCTCAATTACGGCAGTGTACTCATTTTTGTTAAGTGTAACCTTAATGGCTGAAAGAAGCACCTGAGAAGCGATGTTCTCTTTAGCGACAGCTTTCATTTTGTTATAAATTATTCTTTCATGGGCGGCGTGCTTGTCAATCATAACAACTTTGCCGTCAAATTCGCAGATAATATACGTCTTGAAAACCTCACCGAGCAATCTGATCGGCTTATTTGCAGGTTTGTTTTCAGTCTGAGGTTTTGGTTGTACGGGTGCTTGAACAGTTTTAACAGGCTCACTGTTTTTAGATGTATTCTGCTGCACTGGCACATGTTTTACAAGTTCGGTTTTCATATCAATCTTAGAAGAGCTGACATCTTCAGCGACTCTGAGATTATTATTCTGCACTCGAGTTGACTGATTTACTTGCGGTACACTTCTGCGCTCTTCTTCGTTCTTTACCTTTATATTCTTTATAGCTGAGCTGATAAGATCAGGCTCATTTTCATCTTTGTTAAGCTTCTGCGGTTTTTCCTGAGCTTTTGCAGAAAAATCTTTTGCAGGAATTGTCTGCCAGAAGTCTTTTTTAGGTTCAGGCTTAACCGAAGTTTTCGGAGCTTGCTGAGATTTATTATTAAAAACACTTCTGCTGAAATCTGCTTTCTTTTCAGGTTCATCGTCAAGCATACTGAGTTGTACACTTTCAGGCATAGCTCTCTGCGGAGCTTTTACAGCTCGTGAAAGGTTAAGCTCGGGCATAGTATCAAATGTTTCAAGTGCCGATTTTACAGCAAAATATACAGCTGAAGATACTTTTCTTTCATCGCTGAAACGCACTTCCGTTTTAGCGGGATGCACGTTTATATCAACAACATCAGGGCGCACTTTTACATTGAGTACACAGCTAGGAAATTTACCGACCATAATGGAGTTTTTATAGGCGTTTTCCATTGAAGCGACACAGGAACGCGACTTGATATATCTGCCGTTAAGGAAGAAGTACTGCATAGCTCTTGAGGGTCTTGATGACATGGGCTTACATACGTATCCGCTGACCTCAACACCGTCTAATTTATAGTCAACTTCCAAGAGACTTTCAGCGAAAGTTCTACCGAAAACCGAATAGATGGCTGATATGAGTTTTCCGTCACCCGGGGTGATGAGTGCCTGCTTGCCCTCGCGAATAAATCTGACACTTACCTCAGGGTGTGAAAGTGAAATCTTATCAACAACATCAGCCACAGCATTAGCTTCAGCAACGTCTTTTTTAAGGAACTTCATACGGGCAGGAGTATTATAGAACAAGTCTCTGACAACGATAGTTGTGCCATTGGGGCAACCCGCCTGATCGTATCGGGTCTGTACTCCCCCTTCAACCGCGAAAGAAGTGCCGAGGGTTTCATCTTCAGTTTTAGTCAGAATTTCTGTACGTGATACAGCAGCGATAGAAGCCAAAGCTTCACCTCTGAAGCCAAGTGTGAAAATGGAATTGAGGTCATTCTCATCTTTTATCTTGCTTGTGGCGTGGCTGAGAAAAGCCTTGGGTACATCATCGTGATCAATACCGCAACCGTTATCGGTGATTCTGATATACTGTACACCACCGTTTCTGATTTCAATTGTAATGGTTGTGGCACCGGCATCAATTGAGTTTTCGAGAAGCTCTTTTACAACACTTGCCGGTCTTTCGACAACTTCACCGGCTGCAATCAGTTCAGCAATATGTCTTGGAAGTACGTTGATTTTAGCCATAAGCTGTCATCCTTTCTTTAATCAGAAATCACTTCTTCTCGCTTTCTTGATGAGCTCGTGAAGAGTTGTCATAGCTTCAAGAGGAGTAAGAGTGTTTATATCAATATTTCTAATAGATTCAATAATTTCATCATCAATAGTTGATGTCATTGAGAGTTGAAGCTCATCGTCATCATTAGCAGGAATGCTGCTCTGACTAACGCTGTTTCTCACGGGAGCCTGACCTTCAAGCTCGCTGAGGATTACTCTGGCACGTGACACCACAGAGTTAGGTATACCTGCAAGTTTTGCTACCTCGATGCCATAACTGCCATCGGCACAGCCGCGGACTATTCTGCGAAGGAAGGTAATCGTGTCCCCGCGTTTCTTGACGCATATATTGTAGTTATTTACACCGTCAAGCAAACCCTCAAGCTCAGTAAGCTCGTGATAGTGAGTTGAGAACAAAGTCTTAGCACCGATTTTCTTTTTATCGGCAATATATTCGAGTACAGCTCTCGCAATACTCATACCGTCAAATGTTGAGGTACCCCTGCCGACTTCATCAAGTATAATAAGGCTGTTTTTAGTAGCATTTTTCAGGATAGAAGACACTTCATTCATCTCAACCATAAATGTTGACTGACCTGTTGCAAGGTCATCAGAAGCACCAACACGGGTAAAAATACTCTCAACAATGCAAAGCTCTGCTGATCTGGCTGGTACAAACGAGCCGATCTGAGCGAGTATAGAAATAATCGCAACCTGACGCATATATGTTGATTTACCTGCCATATTGGGGCCTGTAATTATTGCACAACGGTTTTTATCACAATCAAGGAATGTATCATTAGGTACAAATGGTGCATCTAATACAGCTTCAACAACAGGATGTCTGCCGTCTGTAATCTTTAGTTCACTGCCTGCAAGCATTGTAGGACACACATAATTTCTTTCAAGAGCTGTAGTTGCAAGTGAGCAGAGTACATCTATTGTAGCAAGTGCCTGAGATGTCGCCTTGATACGGGTAAACTCAGCGGCAACTGCACTTCTTATCTGACAGAAAATCTCATACTCAAGTTTAACAATTCTTTCCTGAGCGCCAAGAACCTTACTTTCAAGTTCTTTAAGCTCTTCAGTGATATATCTCTCACAGTTTGCAAGAGTCTGCTTTCTGAAGTAAGTATCAGGCACCATATCTTTATATGAGTTAGTAACCTCAATATAATAGCCGAATACTCTGTTGTAACCGATTTTAAGCTTAGGGATGCCCGTCGCTTCTCTTTCGCGCTGTTCTATATCAAGAATAAACTGCTTACCGTTACCCTGAATATTGCGAAGCTCGTCAAGTTCAGCATTGAAGCCGTCGTTGATCATATCACCCTCGCGTACTGAGAAAGGAGCATCTTCTTTAATTGCGGCATCAATAAGACCTCTGATATCCTCTAACAGATCGAGATTAGCGTACTGCTGACGAAGATATGCACTGTCAGCATCCTGAAGTAAACTCTTGATTACAGGTATACACTCAATAGTCTGCTTAAGTGAGTTCAAGTCTTTTGCATTGGCAGACTCGAACATTACCCTCGTAATAAGTCGCTCTATATCAAATACCTTTGTAAGCGAAGAGGAAATATCAGTGAGCATTATATTTTTATCGTAAAGCTCAGACACAGCATTATGTCGTCTTGTAATCTGAGCAATGCTGACAAGAGGTTTTTCTAGCCAGCTTCTGAGCAATCTTTTGCCCATAGATGTATGAGTCTTATCGAGCACCCAAAGAAGAGAGCCTTTCTTTTCTCTGCCGCGCATTGTTTCAATGATTTCCAGATTTTTGAGAGTACTGTAGTCAAGTTTCATAAACTGACTCTCGGAATAATAGTTTATCTCTCTTATATTATCAAGGTTATTTTTCTGTGTATCTTTAAGATATCGGATAATTGCACCAACTACACTGACTGCAATATTTTTATCGCTGAATCCGAAGCCTGCAAATTTTTCGTTACCGAAATGTTCAATGCAGATTTCAAGGCACTCTTTATAATCAAAATCGATTTCATCAAGCACTTCGCAGGCTGCCTCGGTACGCTTTGAAATGAAGTTAGCGATAATTTTGCTGTTGACAGCACCTCTGCTGAGAAGAATCTCACTGGGTGAAAATGTGCCGATTTCATTGATTACACTATTTTCAGCAGTGTGTTTGTTGTCGAAGGTTGTAAGGTTGAGTATACCTGTTGATACGTCACAAAAACATACGCCGGCATTTTCAGTGTCGTAATAAACACAGGCAAGGTAGTTGTTTTTAGAATCGTCAAGCATATTGTTTTCGATAATACTACCCTTGGTAATAACTCTTATAACATCTCTTTTAACGATGCCTTTAGCAGTGGCAGGGTCTTCAGTCTGCTCACATATAGCAACTTTATAACCGGCAGATACAAGCTTTGCTATGTAACCATCAGCCGAGTGGAATGGTACACCGCACATAGGCGCCTTTTCACCCTTGGAATAACTTCTTGCAGTAAGAGTGAGTTCAAGCACCTTTGAGGCTGTGAGCGCATCGTCAAAAAACATTTCATAAAAGTCACCCAGGCGGAAAAACAAAATCGCATCCGAGTAATCTTTTTTAATTTGTAAGTATTGAGACATCATCGGTGTCATTTCAGACATATTGTTTTTCCTCCTGAGATTTCAACTTAATTAAAAATTAGTGGCAACCGCTGCAGCTTGAGCATGAGCCATCACATGAGTGATCGTGCTGCTCTTCGGGTTCGCAGGTTGCAGGGTCAGCACCGTTTACGCAAAGACCAAGAATCTGCATGATGTAGTTCATCATTGAGTCAACCTGAGCTCTAGCTTCGTCATACTTCTGCATATTTTCGTTAGCCATAAATGCTTCGTACTTTGCGTTGAATTCAGCTTCAAAAGCCTGCATCTTAGCGCTGTCAGGTGTTTCTTTTGATGCTTCCATCTGATAGTTCATCTGGATCATCTGGATTTCACCCATAAGTGCATTGAGTGCTTCATCCTTTTCATTTGCTTCTTTTGCTGCTGCAAAAGCGAGATAACGCTCGTCCTGCTGAATAGCAGCACCGAGCTGTCTTGTAAGTTCAATAACGCTCATTGTTATTACTCCTTATATAAAAATTTTTTTATTAATAAATACTCAACCGAGTAGTTATTTCGCAATTTCACCGTAAACTATCCAGGTTCTCGGATTAGTTACTGTTACATCAATAAATTCACCTATGAGACTTTCATCACCGGGAAACTCTATGATGATGTTGCCACCTGTTCTGCCTGAGAGCATACCTTCGCCTTTAGCTGCGCCTTCGACGAGTACACGGTAAGTTCTGCCTTTCATTTTGGCTGTACGATCCCCCGCAATTCTTTCCTGCAGGTCTGTGAGCTCTTTGAACCACTTACCTTTTTCTTCTCTTGACACAGGGTCAGGCATATCATAAGCCTTGGTGCCGGGTCTTGCAGAGAATATGAAAGTAAACAATGACGTGTACTTGACACGCTCAATAAGCGTCAGAGTATCACAGAACTCATTATAAGTTTCACCGGGAAAACCTACAATTACATCACTTGTAATTGAAAGATCTGGCATTACCTTATAGGCATAATCAATAAGTGAAAGGTACTTCTCGCGGTCATAATGACGGTTCATTTCCCCCAGCACGCGGTCATTACCGCTCTGGAAAGGCAGATGCAAATGCTTAGCTATCTTATCGCTTGACGCCATTACATCGAGAAGCTCTTTGGTACAGTCTCTGGGATGAGAAGTCATAAATCTGACAATAAAATCACCATCAATTTCACTGATAGCCTTTAAAAGAGCCGGAAATCTTTTGCTTTCGTCAAGGTCTTTATTGTAAGAGTTAACGTTCTGACCTAAAAGTGTAATTTCCTTGTATCCTGCCGCAATAACCTCTTTAACCTCGTTTATCACACAGTCGAAGTCACGGCTTCTCTCTCTGCCACGTACATAAGGTACAATGCAGTAAGAACAGAAGTTATTGCAACCGTACATAATCGGTATCCATGCTCTGAGTTTACCTTCGCGTTTTACAGGCAAACCTTCAACAATATTGCCGTCACTGACAGGTATATCAAAAACTCTCTTGCCTGTACACAGTATGCGGTACATATACTCGGGGAATTTATAAGCGGTATGGGTACCGAAAACAAGATCAACAAACGAAAAGCTGTTCTTTATTCTGTCGGCAACACTTTGCTGCTGCATCATACAACCGCAAAGAGCAATTATCATATCACTTTTATGTTTTTTGATTGGTTTGAGAGCACCGACATTACCGAAAACTCTGTCTTCGGCGTGCTCTCTGATGGCACATGTATTATATAAAACCAAGTCAGCTTCTTCGGGTGTGTCACAGAAACCGTAACCCATTTCTTCAAGCATACCAAGTATTCTTTCACTGTCTGCAACATTACCCTGACAACCATATGTATGCACAAAAGCTTTAGGTGCTTCAGTATATCTTGAAGAGATAACTGTTTTAACAAGGTTCATATATTCTTTCTGTTTGCTCAATTCCTCCTGAGGAACAGCAAATTTATCATTATTCAACGTTTTGTCCTCCAAAAGGAATTACTTTTCAAGCTTTTCGGCAATATCCATAAGCCTTTTCAGGCGGTAATTAACTGCCGAACGGCTAAGAGGCGGATCACACATATCGCCTATTTCTCTCAGACTAGAATCGGGATTGTCTATACGAAGCTGAGCGATCATTTTAAGATCATCACTCAAAGTTGGGAATACACCATCTTCTTTGAGTTTAGTGATAGACTCAACCTGATCATACGATGCATATACAGTACGGGTAAGATTGGCATTTTCAAAGTTGTTTCTTCTGTTGGTCAGATTGCGGACATCCTTATAAATCTTGATGTTCATAATCTCCATAGCCGCCATATGAGCACCCATAAGAGTCAGAAGTTCTTCAATACTTGTACTATCTTTTATGTATATTACATTGATACCGCGTCTGAGCATATGTTTTGCATTAAGACCAAAATCTGTAAGTATCTTGAGAAGATCAAGACTAAGTGTTCTATACGGAGCGATAAACTCAATATGATAACTCTTATTAGGGTCACTGCATGTGCCACAAGAAAGGAATGCACCTGCAAGAAAAGCCGCATTACAACAATTTATACTGTCAATCGCTTCGTCAAAACCTGCTTCACTTTCGTTTAGAAGGTTACCTCTGTCTATACGCAGAGTCTTCTCATTACCGGAATTTGAAAAGCAATCAAGCACAGCTTTTCTGTCTGCAGATTTATCAAAGCTCACTGTGGTTTTACCTGCATCAGATACCACACGTTTAGCCTCAACACCTGTTATTTTAAAAGAGAGTTCTGCATACTTTTCAGCAACTGCAGGGTTGTCTGTCATAATTGATATATCCTGCTCGTTAAAGCTTCTGCCAAAAAGAAGCATGCCATATGCCATAGCGTGATGACAACAATCAGATAAATCAGTTCTTTTCATAAGCTCGCTTTTGATTTCGGATGAAAACGACATACAGAACCTCCTTTCATTATTTAAACAAACTTAATTTCTGTTTCAAGGTTTACACCAAATTTATCGTAAACTGTCTTCTGACAGTGTCTGATGAGATTGATTACGTCAGTAGTAGTAGCTTTATCATAATTAATGATAAAACCTGCGTGCTTTTCGCTGACCATCGCACCACCGATTCTTACTCCTTTAAGGGCTGACTGCTCTATAAGAGCACCTGCAAAATAACCCTCAGGGCGTTTGAAAACACTACCTGCACTGGGATATTCCAAGGGCTGTTTTTCCACACGTCTGCCCATAATATCAGTCATTGTAGCTTCGATTTCTTCTTTATTTCCTTTCTCAAGTTTGAGCACAAGAGAAGTAATAACAAGGTCTGAATCAGTATAAGCACTCTTTCTGTAGGCAAATTTTAATTCGTCACCACTGTATGAGCCGATGTTACCATCTCTGTCGATGTGATTGACTCTCACGATAACATCTTTCATTTCGCCGCCGTATGCACCAGCATTCATATATGCGGCGCCACCGCAGGAACCGGGTATACCGTAAGCAAACTCAAGACCCGTAAGAGAGTTGGCAAGTGCAAATTTGCAAAGTGATGCAAGTGAAGCACCTGCTTCAACCTCAATAGTAGTCTCGTCAATAAGTTTCATCTCAGCAAAATCAGTCGAGAGATGGATAACCACCTTATCTCTTATGCCGTCATCGCTGACGAGAAGATTACTGCCCTTGCCCAAGATAAAAACATCTGTATCCTTACAGATGTTGAGAACCTTTTTTAGAGTATCAAAATCTGCAATATCAACTAAAATAGCCGCGTTACCACCGGTTTTGAAGGATGTGTGAGCTGACATAGGCTCATCAAGTTTATAACTTATATTTTGATTGTTGAATTCATTAATCAGATTAGTCAAAGATATGACCTCCGCAATTATTCTGTAAGACAAGCTGCACCGATGATACCGGCATCATTACCGAGGGTTGCACGACAGATTTCTGTCTGTACTTCCTGCTTTTTACTGTAACGCTCTCTTGCAACATGCTCTCTGATAGGAGTAAGGAGAGTTTCGCCTTCGTTGCAGATGCCACCACCGAAACAGATCATTTCAGGCTGGAAGATATTTACAATGTTAGTTGTGCCGACAGCGATGTATCTTATGTAGTTGTTAACAACCTCTGTACCCCACTTGTCACCGATACGCATAGCATCGAAAGCTGTTCTGCCGCCTGCATTTTCAACATCACCTGAAGTGAGCTGCCACATTACACTGTCTTTGTGAGCGAGCATAGCTGCCTTTGTCTGGTTAACAAGAGCTGTTGCACTTGCATATCTTTCCCAACAACCTACTCTGCCACAGTTGCAGGGTTCACCGTCAAACTTAATTGTCATATGACCGAGCTCACCGCCTGCATCGTTGCAACCTGTAAGAACCTGACCGTCAAGTACAATACCGCTGCCTACGCCTGTGCCGAGAGTTACAGCGATAAAGCTCTTTTTACCTTTACCTGAGCCAGCGAGAGCCTCACCGAGAGCCGCACAGTTAGCATCGTTTTCGATGTATACGGGAATACCGGGAAGTTCTTTGTTTACAAGCTCAACAGCGGGTACATTATCAAAATAAAGATTATTAGCGTAAAGGATCACACCGTTTTTCTTGTCGCATGAGCCGGGTGTACCGATACCGATACTTGACACTTCGCTCATTTCGATGCCAGCTTTTGCTACTGCTTCTTTTGAGCACTTAACAATGTCAGCAAAAATTTCTTCTGCAGGTCTGGGAATATTTGTCTTAGTACCTGCTCTTGCAATAATTTCATAATTTTCGTTGATTACACCAACAGCGATATTAGTACCGCCTAAATCTACACCAATTCTATACATTTAAATCACCTCTTAAAAATTTCCCCACATTTTGATTTCATCTTCCTGTGGCATTATATCATCAGTCATGCCGAGATTATGCATAAGCTCTCTTGCGGCATTATAACCCATTTTTTTCTGACGGTTATTCATAGCAGCAACTTCGATAATAACCGCAAGGTTTCTACCTGGTTTTACCGGTATAACCGTATAGGGTACTTTAACATCAAGTATTTCAGTATACTCGTTATCCATACCCATTCTGTCGTATACTTTTTCGCTGTCCCAAGGCTCGAGCTGAATAACCATATCGATCTTTTCAGCGAGTTTAACAGCACCCATACCGAAGATTCTTCTGGCATTGATAATACCGATGCCGCGAAGCTCAATGAAGTGTCTGATATTGTCTGGAGCAGAGCCAACAATAGTCTTTGTGCCTGTTTTTTTGATTTCAACAGCATCATCAGCTATAAGACGGTGGCCTCGTTTGATAAGCTCAACCGCACTTTCACTTTTACCGACACCACTGTCACCAAGGATAAGTACACCCTCACCGTATACTTCAACAAATACACCGTGACGGGTAATTCTCTCTGCAAGTTCAACATTGAGATAAGCGATAATAGCCGCCATTGAACGAGATGTTGTATCGTTAGTAAGAAGAAGTGGTACCTCGTATTTTTTTGCTAAATCATAGAGAGCATCTGGACAAGGCAGACTTCTTACAACTACAACACAAGCAGGTCTCTGTGACATAAACAGTTCAACTCTCTCTCTCTGCTGTTCTTCAGAGAAAGAAAGGATATATTCTATTTCAGTCTTGCCGAGATAGTTGATTCTTGTATTGTCAAAGAATTCCTGAAAACCTGAAAGTATGAGACCTGGTCTGTTTATATCTCTTGAAGATATGAAAATTTCAGCCGGATCTTTTGGCATATGGAGAACTTCGAAAGTGTTATCTTTCAAAATCTTAGCCAGTGAAACTGAATATCTGAACGCCATAAGTGACACCTCCAAATATGTGAAGCCACATAGTTATACCAATACATTATATAACAAAAATTAAAGGTTGCCAACTGTTTTTGATGAATTTTTTCAGATTTTTATTAAAAATTTCAGCTTTGTGACTCTATATAAACCGCGTTTCTTTATTATATTACTTAAACCAGATATCTTCAGCATATTCTTTGATTGTTCTGTCAGCAGAAAAATATGCAGAATGAGCAATATTCATAAGACATTTTTGACTGAAGCTTTTCTTGTCTGACGTATCGTAAACGCAGTCTTTCAGTCTTTCTATGAAGCTTTCAAGATCTGCGAGCACCATATATCTGTCGGGATTTTCATCATTTATAAGAGAGTCGTATATATCTTTGAACCCGTATCTTTCTCCGAATTTTCCGCTGACGAGACTGTCAACAATATCTTTGATTTCAGGATTTCTGTCGTATATATCTTCGGGCGAATAGCTCTCTTTAAGGGAATTTACTTCCTTTTCTCTTAGGCCGAAGATATAGTTGTTTTCCTCCCCTGCCATCTGACAAATCTCAATATTGGCGCCGTCATAGGTGCCAAGAGTAACCGCACCGTTCATCATAAACTTCATATTACCCGTACCCGAAGCCTCAGTACCTGCAAGAGAAATCTGCAGTGAAATATCAGCAGCAGGAATTATCTTTTCAGCGAGAGTAACATTGTAGTCAGGCAGAAATACTACTTTAAGTCTTACCTTTGTGTCAGGGTCATTGTTTACAACACGCGAGACATTGTTTATATACTTGATGATAGATTTAGCGATTTTGTACCCCGGCGCAGCTTTACCGCCAAATATAAATGTCATACCGGGCATATCGGAAAGCTCACCTTTTTTCATTCTGAAATATAAGTGAACTATAGCAAAAGCTGTCATCAGCTGACGTTTATATTCGTGTATACGCTTAATCTGTACTATAAATACACTTTCCTTATCCAGGTCAACATTGTATTTCTTATTTACAAACTCGCATAGTACCTCTTTATTTTTTAATTTTATGTCAACTAAAGCCTTGAGCACTTCACTGTCATCTTTAAATTTTTCAAGCTCAACAATATTTTCTGTCTCTTCAATTATGTCGCAACCGCAGAGTTTTGACAGAAAATCAGTCAGAGATTTATTGCAAAGTCCGAGCCATCTTCTTTGTGAAATGCCGTTGGTTTTGTTAGTAAACTTCTCAGGGTAAAGACTGTACCACTGAGACAAGGTATCTTTTTTCAGTATCTCTGTATGAATGTTGGCAACACCGTTTATATGAGAGCAAACAAAACAAGCGAGATTTGCCATTTTGACCTTACCGTCTGTTATAATAACACAGTTATCACGCGAAATGTTTTCATTATTGCTGATTTCAAGTTTTAGCATATCGTTTATCTTCTCAATTATGCCATAGACCTGAGGAATAACCTCACGTAGCATATGTCCATCCCACACTTCGAGAGCTTCAGGCATAACAGTGTGGTTAGTGTATGCGAAAATCTTCTTTGCCTTAGATAACGCATCATCAAAACTCATTTGATTTTTTATGCAGATATTAATAAACTCAGGTATCGCTAATACGGGATGAGTATCATTTAGCTGAATTTTGATTTTGTTTTCCAAATCATCTAGTCCGTATTTATTAATAATACTCTGCAACGATGCACTGACTAAAAAATATTGCTGACGAAGTCTCAACTTCTTGCCTTCGTAGTTACTGTCATCAGGATACAGGTACTCGTAAATTTTCTCAGCATCCTCATCATTACAATTCACGGCTTTACATTCAAAAAGACGCAGTGTATTTATCCGTTTGAATTTATATCCGATTATGTCATAATCATAAGGTACTGCCTTTACTGTATAATCACTAAACTCAACATTGACACACTCTTTTTCTTTTTTAATTGCAAAAGCATCCTTATACTTCTGCCAATCGTCGGGAGACTCTATCTGTTCACCGCCATCTGAAAAACTCTGTCTGAATAAACCGTACTTATATCTGATGCCGTATCCGTCCAATGGTAACTCACAGGATGCCGCAGAATCCAAGAAACAAGCAGCAAGTCGACCTAAACCGCCGTTACCGAAAGCGTAATCATCTATATCTTCAAGCTCAGCTAAACTATGTCCGTTATCGCTCAAAGCTTTTTCGACATAATCGATGTTGTTCATATTATAGAGATTTGCCCAAAGCAACCTGCCAATAAGATACTCGATTGAAAAATAAGCGACTCTTTTGCCATCGGTTTCTTTTCTATGGCTGTCACATTTTTCTTTCACAAGTTCACCGATTACGGTGTAAATCTCGTCTTTATCCAAAGCTTTAAGGCTCTTTCCGAATTTTTCACGGGAAATATCTGAAAGTTTTTCTTCAAATTGTTTATACATAATCATCACCAAAAATAGTTTGCCCAAAAGCAAATAAAAACAGACGGTAAAATTTACCGCCTGTTTTTTAGTTAGCAATAATTATGCCTTGTGGTCATCAAGCCACTGCTGAGCCTTAGCTGCTGACATTCTTGTGATGTTCTCAGTCTTGTAGATTGAGTCCTCACCACCGTTGGTGTAAAGGAAGTACTTACCATCAGCTTTTACATAAAGACTCTCTTCGTAACCCTGAGCATCACCGAATTCGCCACTTGTGTACTTTGATACAAGCTCTGCGTTTTCAGTATCGTACTCAACTTTGCAGATAATCTTTTTCATTTCTCTGAACTCCTTATATAATTTTTATGTAGCAATTATACCCTATTTTCTTTGATTTTGCAAGGGATTTTGCCTTATTTACATTATTAAACATTATATATTATAAATTTATATTAAAACAGCTCAATAATATACATATTAAATTGACAAGCAAAGAGAATTTATGTATAATAACAACATATTTGAAAAAGGAGAAAAATATATGAACAACTCAATACTACAACAAGAGAACCAAAAACACGTAAAAACCGGTGAGTTTATTATGTATCTGATGGGTGTATTTTTTTATACAACCATGACAGGTATGGTCGGCGGTAACAGAAACGCATACCTTGTAAACGTTTTAAGACTCCCCGAAGAACAGACATCACTTTTCAATGTACTCACTGCAGTCATCCCCTTTATTCTTAACTTCTTCATTGTAATGTACATCGACGGAAGAAAAATGGGTAAAAGCGGTAAATTCAGACCTATCGCAATGCTCGTTGCTATACCAATGGCAATTGTTATGATGCTCTCATTCTGGGCTCCCGAAGGACTTTCAGGCGCAATGCTTATGATTTATATCGTAACTCTCGCTGTACTCTGGGCTGTTTTCTGCACCTTCGGCAACTCAATCAATATGGTTGCCAATGTTATGACACCTAACCTTAAAGAGCGTGACCATGTTCTTTCTTTCCGTTCAATCTCAAGTGCTGTCGGCAACTCAGCACCTGTTGTTATTCTTCTCGTAATCGGTCTTATCTGGAAGAAGGATAATCAGAGTCTCATTGAAGCAGTTGCAGGCACAAGTATCCGAAGTGTTGAAGGCTTACAGTACATAATTTCAGCAGGCCTCTGCGGTGTTGTCGGCATTATCACAGTTTTAATCGGTATGAAAATGGTACGCGAAAGAACTGTTTACACAGCAGAAAAGAAGAACCCTCTTATCGGTTTCATTGATATTATCAAAAATAAATACGCATGGACAATTATCATCTCAGAATTTTTAAAGAGCTTCAGAGGTATCGCAACATATATGGAAGCCTTTATTGCAGCTGCAGTACTCGGTGATATATCAAAGAAGATACTCTTCGTTCTTCCTGTTGGTATAGGTACTGCCGTCGGTATGCTTGTTATCAATTTCCTTCTTAAAAAATTCGATGCAAGACAGCTTTATATCGCAAGCGGTATTTATTCAGTTTGTGCTAACTGTATAGCTTTCGGTGTAGGTTATGCTTACTTCAAAACAGGCACTGCAATCCTTCAGATTGTCTTTATCGTATTCCTTTTCCTCATCGGCCTTCAGTTCGGTGCTTCAAACCTTCTTCCCTCAATGTTCCAGGCTGACGTACTCGAAGATATCGAAGTTAAAACAGGCAAGCGTTTTGACGCTTCATTCCCCTTTGTTATCGGTATCGGTACCCTCATAAGCGGTACAATAGCAAGTGCTGTTGCTCCCTTGCTTCTTTACGGTGAAGGTTCAATTATTGGTTATATTCAGCCTAGCGACCTCGACCCGACACCTGTTCAGAGCCTTGAAACAAAGGTAACACTTCTGTTCTTCTATACAATTATGCACGGCATTATGATGTTCCTTGCAGGCGTACCCTTCTTCTTCTACAAGCTTACAGGTAAAACCAAGGAAGATATCCACAATGCAGTAATCGAAAAACGCGAACAAATGAAAAACGCTGAATAATATAATAATCCCCGAGCCAAGCGGTTCGGGGATAACTTTTTATTAAATTATAACTCTGGCACATTCGCCACGTTCTTTTCTGAGTATAGTCTCATCTTCAAGAGGAATATCACACTCAAAGGTAAAATCCATCATCGGGTGGTTGGTGCTTTCTATTGCTTCTCCGGCAGCATTTTTCAGATTTTTTGCTGTCACCTTAAAAGGTTTCTCGCCGACAAACATAGCTTCAAGCTCATCGCCTTCAAAGAAACGGTTTCTCTGAGAGCAGTAAGCAATACCATCCTTCCAATACTTGACTATAGCCATAACATCCCATTCACGGTTGTACCCGCCTTTATAACTGATGTTGGCATCCTCATGTACATCGCCATAGAAAAAGCCTGTACAATAGTCACGATAGCTGATTTTACGCATCTCGTCAACAATCCACTCTTCAGGTTTGTAATCGTCGGATGGATTCTCAAAATAGCCGTCAATAGCTTTACGGTAAGCATTAGTAACCACCGCAACATAGTAAGCGGATTTTGCTCTGCCCTCTATCTTGAATGATGTTATACCTGCCTTAACCATATCCGGTATATGCTCAATCATACACATATCCTTGGAGTTAAAGATGAAGGTACCACTGTCATCCTCGACAACAGGGAAGTGCTGACCCGGACGCTTTTCTTCCATAAGAGTATACTTCCAACGGCATGGCTGAGCACACTCACCTCTGTTGGCATCTCGTCCCACAAGATAGTTTGAAATCAGGCATCTGCCTGAAAATGACACACACATAGCACCATGAACAAAGCACTCAATATCCATATCATCGGGTATATTGGCTCTCATTTCAGCTATTTCAGTCATCTTGAGCTCACGAGCTGTAACAACTCGCTTAGCACCCATATCGTAAAAAGCTTTGGCTGTAGCGTAGTTAACTACACCAGATTGAGTGGAAATATGAATTTCCATATCAGGAACATATTTCTTAGCCATAGCGAGTACACCGATATCAGAAATAATCAGCGCATCTACACCTGCTTTCTGAGCGTTGAGAAGAAACTCAGGAAGTTCAGGAAGTTCATCGTTGCGAGGTAACACATTGCAAGTCAGATATACTTTTACGCCTCCTTCATGACAATATCTGACGGCTTTCGGAAGCTCTTCAGGGCCAAAGTTAGCAGGCGCAGCACGCATACCAAACATGGTGCCACCAAGATAAACCGCATCAGCTCCGTATTTAACAGCAGCCATCAATCTTTCCATATCACCTGCCGGAGCAAGAAGCTCCGGTTTTTTAATTATATTTGACATTATTAATTCTTTCACCTATCCATTGTTATCAATCATAGAGATATAACTGTGTATTCTTATTATGCTCTGATGCTGTTCTTGCAACATACATCTCACCGCTGGGGCTATGCATAAAGAAGTAATAATCAGTGTCAGCCGGGTACAAAGCCGCTTTGATAGCTGAAGCACCGGGATTACAGATAGGTCCGGGAGGCAGACCCTCTGAGCTATAAGTGTTATAACTACCAAGATAAAGTTCGTAATAGAAATCTGAGAAGAGATTATAATTCTCAAGTGACACAATGTAGTCCTTTGTTGAGTTCATATCAAGCATAGGATATGTGGACGGAGTGTTAAGTCTGTTGTGAATAACACTAGAAATAACCGACATCTGAGAGCTGTCTTTAGCCTCTCTCTGAATCATAGCAGCGATGTTTATGACCTCATCAACTGTAAGACCGAGAGCCTTAGCTCTTGCTGAATACTCAGAAGACCACTTGCTGTTGAAGTTGTTAAAGAGCTTTTTGAGTACAGATGAGGGGTTTTCATCGATGAAGAAATCGTAGGTATCAGGGAAGAGATAACCCTCCTGCTCAAGATAGCGATCGTTGTCAGCTTTGATATCACTGATAAAACCGTACTGCTTACCGACGATATCGAGGTTAGCATAAAGCTTATCAGCGGTGCAGACCTCATATCTTTCAATTTTTTCGAAAATCTGAGCAATTGTCCAACCTTCTGGGAAGGTAAGTCTTACAGTTCCCTTATTACCTGTGTTCTTAACCATGATACTTTCCATATTGATTTCAACGCCTGCATCTTTGTCGAGATAGTACACACCCGGCTGATAATCAACTGTATCGTAGTCTCTGATCTTAAGAAGAAGATAGCATAAAGTTTTCTGCTTGATAAGACCATTCTGCTCAAGAATGTTGAAAACATCATCAAACTTTGAATTTTCAGGAATAGTAACATTGACAGAACCGCCCTGCTTATCTATAACGATAATATCATTGATAAACTGCATAGCTATAGTTGAAGCCGATACAGTCATAATTGAGATGAAGAATATGCACACACAAGCTATGAGAGCTGTCTTGACAAAGTTATATCTTTTCTTAGCCTTGACCTTTGCCTTCTTTTCGGTGACTCTCTTTTTTGCTTCGCGTCTTTCCTTATTGATTTCTTCAGCCTTTTTTCGTTCATCAACCCACTGCTTATTAACTGTCACCTGTTTCTTTTTATAGGGTATAGTCTTATCAAGCTCTGCAGGGTTAGGTCTTCTTGTTGGTATAGATTTTTTCTCCTGCTGCAAGGGTCTCTCTCTCTGACTTATAGGCTTCGGAGCCTTAGGCTCACTCGGAGGCTCAGGCATACCAATAAAGTTATCAAAGTCATTGATATGAACCTCAAACTTTTTCTGAGGCTGTGCATAACCTCTTTTAACAGAGTTATTGGAATCAATATTTTCGCTGAAATCACCTAATGCCTTTGAGGGTGTTCTTGAATATGGGTTGGTGTTCTGAGGTCTGGGGCCGCCTGAACTGATATCACTTCCTGCAGCACCGTTGTTTTTTGAACCCTCTGAATAGAAACGGTCAGCCATATTATTCCTCCTTTATTTTATGTTATAAATTCTTTTATCTGTAATTATAAAATCTACTTTTTTATCGTACTCATCTATGGGTAAGCGATCTGCCAGACACTCGTCATAGCATAAACCGACACTTACACCGCTGAATTTATCAAGAAATCTGTCATAATACCCTTTGCCGTATCCAAGACGGTAACCATCCAAGGTATAGCATAAACCCGGCACAAGGCACAGAGCAGGGGTATCTGAAGTAGTATAAAGTTCATTTTCAACCGGCTCTTTTATACCGTACATTCCGTCAACGATATCATCATACGATCTGACAAAGTAAAACAGCATATTACCTTTGGAGTCCACGCACTTAGGCAAAGCAAGTCTCTTGCCGTCAGATAAAACCTTAACAATCATCTTATGAGTGGCAACCTCACTGTCTATAGACCAATACAGCAAAACGGTCTCTGCATCATAATAGAAATTACTGTTAATCAGCAACTCATAAATGCAATCGTTTTTAGCTTCGATATTTTTAACACTGTTGCGTAAAGCCTTATATTCAGCTCTGAGAACTTTCTTTTCCTGATTTATCATTTCATCTGAATAGCTTTACCGATTTCATCGGCAAGCTCAGCACCTTTAAGTACACTGACTATCTTAAGACCAAACTCAGTAGCAACACCCGCACCTTTGGCAGTGATAATATTGCCGTCATGCACAACATGCTCTTCACTGATTACAGCACCCTCGAGTTCACTTTCAAAGCCGGGGTACGCGATGGCTTTTTTGCCCTTAACAAGCCCCTTATGACCAAGTATCTGAGGAGCAGCGCAGATAGCACAGATATATTTACAGTTGGCTGTTGCAAAATCAATAGCTTTCTGAACATCAGCACTTTCTTCAAGATTAGTCGCACCGGGCAGACCACCGGGCAAAATTACAGCTTCAAGTTCCTCATCGAGAATAATATCTTTAATGTCAATATCGGGAATGACCTTAATGCCATGTCTGCCGTCAATTATATCACCTGTAACACCGACAGTTTTAACTTCGACACCTGCTCGTCTGAGCATATCGATAGGAGCTATAGCTTCTACCTCTTCAAATCCGTCAGCTAAAAAACAATAAACCATTATTCTTCCTCCTTAATCAAGAGCAAAATTCATATATATATCTTTAAATTCAATATCATTTCTGAAATTATAAATCATACCGTTTCTGATTTTTACGGCATTTTTAAAGGGATAGTTTGTATAAACCACCTCACTACCCTCTTCGTTTTCACTCAAGATATCAGTAAGGTACAAAGCACAATCACCGACAAAAAGCTCTTCACCCTCGGCATAGCAGATTCTATCGCCAATACTCAATATCTCAGTATCGTAAAACCCAAAACAGTCAAATGCATACTCAGAGCCGATTTTATTATACACCAGCATATTACAGCCACTTGTATTTCTGATTTTACCGAAGTTATCAGCATCGACTATTGAAGCAATATCATTTATCTTCAAGTCAATTTTAGCCATATATTTATACATTGACTCTTTGAAGCCAAAGCGACCATAATAGTCATAAAGCCCGTCATCAGCAGGTACAAGGGCGATGAAGTCAAGCTTTTCATTTTTGCCGTATGTCAGAGCTTCTTTTATAAGCTTCGACATCAGACCTTTACTACGATACTCAGGTAAGGTAGCAGCGGCATAAAGATATCTGCCGTTATAAGTCTTTCCGTCAAATCTGATACTACTTTTAAGAAGATAAAATGCACTGACAATTCTTTCACCGTCAAATTCAGCAAAGCAATCACAATCGTAATAAGCTTTACGGAAAAACAGTTTTATATATTCTTCGTTGTCACCAAAAACCTTATGCCACAAGTCAGTGAGCATGGGTATATATTCATTTTCAGATTTAATGAGCATCTTTTAACTTAGCCTCATATTTTTCAGCAAGAATAACGGGATAATAGCTGAGCTTTGCTTTTCTTAAGTTTTCAGCACCCGTATCATCCTCACGATTAATGTATTTATATCCTGAGAGTTCATTCTTGACAAACTGCTGATTTATCATAGGATAAGCTCCCCTGATATCAGCGAAGGCCTTTTCAATGTGAACACAGAAGACATTTTCAGAAGCAGACTCACCCATAGTGTAAGCCACAACCTTGCCGTCAACTCTGAGAAGACCGCCTACAAAATCGAGCTTATCGTAATTGTCAAAAACTCTTCTGATAATCTTCAATTCAGCTTCAAGTTCTTCGCGATATTCTTCAAGAGAACCCTCAAGCCAGAGTTTACTCATCTCATAACACTCAGGGATGTTATCCTTGGTCAGTTTCTCATATGACCAGTTGTTGTTTTTCATAAAGTAAGAGATGTGATTACGCTTAGGCTGATATTTTTTTCCAGTAAGGTTTATGAGGTCTTCACTTGAATAAATATAATCAAAGGTGTCTCGCTCAAGACTTATATCAAGAATCTCCGAGAATTCTCTACTCATAAGTTCAGCAGCATCGGGATTGATACCGAAAATTTCAAAGTCTCTGCCATCTATATTGGCATCATCAAGAATAAACTTTACAGCTTTTTTAATATCACCTTTTCCGATGGGACAGCAGTACATTACATAGTCATCTTTTATACATTTGGTAACAAGACAACCGGCAATATTACCTACCTGAATTTCCATCTTGGCACCATAAGAAAATATATTACCAAAAGGGTACTCACAAGTATAAAAGTCTACTTCAGAGAGTATTTCATTTATCCAGTTCTTATCGTTCAGACTTACAACATGTAAATCAGACATTGCCAAAAAGCATCCTTTCTGTTTCAAGTTTCACAAGCTCGGATATTTCATCGACACTCAGAGGTTCACCATCTTTGCCGCAGATGATACGACTCCATCCTAATTTATCAGAAGCGTATACAGCGGCCTCGTGACAAGAGACAAGATAGCTGACATCTTTTTCATGTACGTCTTTTTTATTTTCGTCACCCTTATAGCGTTTTAACAGTAATTTCTGAGAAATATCTGTAGGCATATCAAGGAAGATTACACCGTCAGGCTTGGGTATACCCATTTTTTCGTATTCAAACACAAAGAGCCAATCGAGATATTCGTCCCATTTTTCTTTGGGAAGCTTTGTCATCTGATGGCAAGCATTTGAGGTTGTGTATCTGTTAGCAACGATAATCTTGTCGCTGAGATATTCCTTTTCCCAATGCTTTTTAAAACTTGCATATCTGTCAACTGCATAAAAAGTTGATGCCGCGTATGCGTTTACGTCACCGGGATTCTCACCTAATTCGCCGCCAAGATACATCTTTACGAGGGTACTGGACGGGTCATTGTAAAAAGGCAGATCGAGGGTATATGTTTCATACCCCTGACTTTTAAGATAGTTTGTAAGGATTTCGGCCTGAGTAGCTTTACCGCTGCCATCAAGACCATCAATAACAATCATTTTACTCATAGGTAACCTCTGATTAATATGTAAGAATTACAGCGAAAACTTTCACTGTCTTGTCAGTTCTGTTAGCGATGCAGTGTTCTTCACCGTTGAGGCAGATGCAGCTGTCACCTTCATTGAGGATAACAGTTTCACCGTTGTCGTTATATGTTGCAGTACCTTCCATAATGTAGAAAATTTCCTCTTCATTTACGTGGATATGAGCACCGATTGAACAGCCGGGTTCAAGAGTGATTACGCCTACAAGACGGCTCTGACCCTTGTATTCACCTTTGTCAAGAACATGGGTAATCTTGACACTACCATCACCGCCACGCATATTCTCGTTTATAACTGTAGTCATATTTTCATTTCTCTTAATCATTACATGGTACCCCCATTATCATATTCTTTGTAATTATATCAACTTTCTTTATATTTTTCAATGATTTTGTGGCAAAAAGTTCTTACAAAAGACTTAAATTTTAAGCGCAACGGCTGTTTTTATAATTATTGACAAATCTGATTTTTTTTATTAAAATAGATAAGATAAATATTCAATGGAGTGAAGACTATGAAATATGGTGCTTATATAATCGGTTGTACAGATTGCGGTGAAGAAGTCTGTGCAGCTTCAGGCAGAATTTCAACTCAGAGCGGTACAGCTCTCGAAATATTTGAAAGAAGCCACGATAAAGAAAAAAACAGCAAGCTTATCAGCAAGGTGACAAAATCCGGACATACATCAACTGTTGAGCATATATTCTTTAACATCGCTTTCGAAAACGTCAGCGTTGTAGTTGAGCAGTTTATGATAGAGTTCAGACTGGCTTCTTTTACAGTCAAGTCAAGACGATATGTGGATTTCACTGACTGCGGATATCATATTCCCGAATTCAAGAGCGACGAAGACAAGCAATCTTACACCACTGCTATGGATAAACTCTTCTCAGCTTATGCAAAACTCACCGAAAAAGGTGTACCAAAAGAAGATGCAAGATTTGTACTCCCCTATTGTTTCTACTCAAATTTCCTTTGTTCTCTCAATGGCAGAGAGATGGTAAACGTACTTACAGCTATGATTTACGGCAGAGGCAAAAAGATAAAAGAGATATACGATTTAGGCTTGTCTCTTCTCATGCAATGCAGAGAGTATGCTCCCGGTGTATTCACTGACTTCGAGCTCAAAGGCGCAAAATATAACGATGAACCTGACTTTGATATACCTGCAAGTGATGACAAAACAGCATCTGATGATGTTTGTCAGATACTCAGTGTAACATCCGATGGTGAAAAAAATATAGCAAGATGCGCTCTTATCGAAAAAGGTGACTACTCAGCTGACAGCATCGAAAAGATTATCGCATCTGATGAAAATGTAAAAAAGATACTCAAGGCTCTCGTATACTCATCAAGGCCCAGAGCACTTGAAAGCTACAACTGTACAGTCAGATTTAACGGTGTATCACTTTCAACACTCACTCACTTCGCAAGACACAGAATACAGAATATCTGTATTCCAAATCTCATTAAGGCAGACAGAGACAACTACTGTTTACCCGAGACAATCAAAGCTGACAATGAGCTTCTTGCCACATATAACGACGCTTTCAGCACAATGAAAGAGCTTTACAAGAATCTGAAAGCCAAGGGTTACGATAATAATGTACTTATCTACTGTGTACTCAGCGGTAACACTGTTGACATCGTAACAACAATGAACGCAAGAGAACTTATGCTTTTCTTCAGACTTCGCAGTTGCACAAGAGCTCAGTGGGAAATCCAGATTTATGCAAACGATTTACTCAAAAAGCTCCGTGCTCTCTCCCCCGATTTATTCTCACTTTACGGCCCGAGCTGTTATGTTTTAGGCTACTGCCCCGAGGGCAAAATGACCTGCGGTCGAGCAAGTGAAATCAAGGAACTTTTCACTAATATGTAAACTTAAAGCAGTCCTTACGGGCTGCTTTTCTTTTTAAAATATAATTGGTTCAATCTGTTTGCCCTTAAGAGCATATTTGATTGCTTCACTTGTCTTTTCAAAGTCGCAAACTATTGAAAAAGGCTTTTTTTCAGGGTCATCCTGGCTCATAGGTATGAAGTAATAATGCTTACAACTCAGAAGCAAACCTATATTTTTAGCCGTGGTGCTGAGAGCATCGTTGGTGGATACACCGATAACTACAGGCTTCTGATTACGAAGATGAGACTTGACAGCAAGTGTCACAGGGGTGTCATAGATGCCGAAAGCAAGCTTGGCAAGAGTGTTACCTGTGCAAGGCAGAACAACCATTACATCTGTCATATTTTTCGGACCTATAGGCTCAGCATCGACGATGGTTGATATCACCTTATTTGAAGTAACTTCTTCAATCCGGGATACGAAGTCTTCAGCTTTACCGAAACGGGTCGAGATTCTTTTAGCGTTAAAGGACATTATAGGAATGACATTGTAACCGTCCTTTACCAAAGTTTCTATCTGATTTATAGCTTTATTGAAGGTGCAAAAAGATCCCGTCATTGCAAAACCGATATTGATGTTATTCACAATACTCCCTCCACTTTATCACAATGAGTAAGAATGTAATCAGCCATAAGTTCAGCTGAGGCTTTCGGCAGATATCTGCCGGGTAGACCGCCGCCGAAAATGTAATTTTTGCTATATATTTCAAATATACTCTTATCAGCCGTAAATGGTGATGAGGCGAGTTCAATATATATACTGTCATCTTTCATTTTGCTTATATGATTTTCAGTGAGTATACGGGCAGGTACAGTGCCAAAAATATAGTCACAGCCATCTATGACATTTCCGATTTCATCAAGATTTATTGCTTTATATCCCAAAGCCATAGCCTCGAGTCTTTTATCAGCTTTTCTCATAGCCGCAATTACCTTTAATCCAATATTTGAGAGCATCATCGCCAAAGTTGTCGCCACATCTCCATAACCTATAATCAGAGCTTTTTTTCCAACAATATAGCTATCTGTGTTTTCCAGTAACAGCCTTAGTGTACCCTGAGCGGTGTAGTGGGCATTGATAAGTTTGAATGTAGGATTTTTCATAAAGTCATAGACAATGCAATCGGGAACATCTTTCATACCGCCACCATATAGTCTCTGAAAAGGCTGAATTTTATCGTATAAGTCAGAAAGCTTCAGGTTAAGGTTTTTATCGCTGAATACAGTAAAACCGTCTTTAGACACCGGTAACGGCAAAATTACATCACTATATTGACCAATATTATCAACCTCATATATATCGGCAGGGTACCTGATATGATAAACATCTGAAAATTTGTCACTCAGCAACCTTTTCAAGTACTCCTGACGTTTATCTCCGCCTATTATCAGAAACCGTCTGCACAAGCTACAACACCCCGAAATATAAGATACTACATACTATGCAGAAAAAATTTTTTCGTTAATTATAAAAAAGTGTTTACTAATTTGAAGTTTTGCAATATAATAAAACTCAGACTATTATAAGAGGTGCAACTCTATGAACGAAATAGATAAGATTCTCAAAGAAGTTAAAAAGATACATTTTATCGGTATCGGTGGCTCGGGTATGTGTCCCATAGCCGAAATACTCCACTCATGGGGCTATGAGATTTCAGGCTCCGACAACAATGATGGTGATAATATAACCAAGCTTCGTGATCTTGGTATGAAAGTAATATTAGGTCAGAAGCCCGAAAACCTTGAGGGTGCAGAGCTTATAGTTTATACTGACGCTATTCTCAAAGACAATCCTGAGCTTGTAGCTGCTAAAAACGGCAGTGTACCCTGCTTTGAGAGAGCTGCTATATTCGGAGCAATCACAAGAATGTACAGTGACTGTATTGCAGTATGCGGTACCCATGGTAAGACAACAGTAACAGCTATGCTGTCACAGGTGCTCATTGAAGCTGAAAAAGACCCTACCTGTCTCATTGGCGGAAGACTGCCACTCATTGAGAGTCACGGCAGAGCAGGCAAAAGCGAAATTTTTGTTTGCGAAGCTTGTGAATATAAAAACCACTACCACGAGCTCTCACCCGACACAGCTATACTTCTCAATGTTGACGAAGACCATCTTGAGTTTTTCGGAAATCTCGACAACATAAAGGCATCATTCAATAAGTTCTGTTCACTCTGCTCAAAGACTGTTATTTACAACGCAAACGATAAAAACACAGTTGACACTGTTGCAGACATTGATGTTAAAAAGATCTCATTCGGTTACAGTGATGAATGTACATACTACCCCGCTAATATCACCTATAACAGAGGTGCATTTGCAGAATTTGATGTTATGAGTAAGGGCGAAAAAGTTGCTCACTTAAAGCTCAACATCCCCGGTACACACAACATTTTGAATGCACTTTCAGCATTAGCAGCAGCAGTAAACGTGGGCTGTAGCTATGAGGATTGTGAAAAAGGTATAGGTGCGTTTTCAGGAGCAGGCAGAAGATTTGAGATACTCGGTGAGGTTGACGGCATAACAATTGCCGATGACTATGCTCACCACCCCGAGGAGCTGAAAGTTACCCTTGAAGCTGTGATGAAAATGGGTTACAAAACCGTATGGGCAGTGCATCAGCCTTTCACTTACTCAAGAACAAAAATACTCTTCGACGACTTTGTAAAGGTACTTCAGATACCCGACAGATGCGTTATGACTGAGATTATGGGTTCAAGAGAAGTCAACACATACGGCATTTACACAAAGGATTTAGCCGACAAGATACCTGGCTCAGTATGGTTCAACACCTTCGAAGAAGTAAGCGACTATGTAGTTAAAAATGCATCCTCAGGCGACATAATCATCACACTTGGTTGCGGTGATATATATAAAGCCGCAAAGATAATGCTTAACAAATTACAAAACAAATAAATATAAGGCGGTCATTGACCGTCTTTTATTTTAGTCAAAGCAATATATTTACCATATTTTTCCGAGAGTATAAGCCAACTCTCAGTCTATAATATAATCAGCGGTTGAGTTCAGTACTCTGCCGAATGAGCAAGGCTTTGGCCGTTAGTTTATTTGGTACTTACTAAGCGTTTGTGACTTTTCCGCTATATAAAACAATTGTCAGCGGAGAAGTCCCTACAATTGACAAAAAGCTCCCATTGGGGAGCTTTTTTAGTTAGGAATTATAGCTAGTAGTTCACACTTGGCTTATAGGCGGGACGAAAATAAAAGAGACGCGGTTACTACTCCGCGTCCCATAAAAATTATTTAACTTCAATTCTCCAGCCATAGGGATCTTCTCTCTTACCCCACTGGATGCCTGTGAGTTCATCATAGAGCTTCTGAGTGAGCTCGCCGATTCCGCCACCGCCGATGGTCATAACATCGTCCATATAGCGAAGCTTACCAACGGGTGATACAACTGCAGCTGTACCTGTACCCCAAACTTCTTCAAGACTGCCGTCTTTAGCAGCAGCTACAAGCTCGTCAACGCTGATGCGTCTCTCTTCAACCTCATAGCCCCAAGCCTTGCATACGTTGATGATTGAGTTACGTGTGATACCGGGAAGAATGCTGCCGTTGAGTGCAGGTGTGATAACCTTACCATTAATCTTGAACATAATGTTCATAGCACCAACTTCTTCGATATACTTTCTTTCAACACCATCAAGCCAGAGTACCTGTGAGTAACCTGCATCGTGAGCCTTAACCTGAGCAATAAGAGAAGCAGCGTAGTTACCACCTGTCTTAGCAAAGCCCATACCGCCCTTTACAGCTCTTACATAGTCGTCTTCAATCCAGATACCTACGGGAGCAAGACCACTCTCGTAATAAGCACCTGAGGGTGAAAGAATAACCATAAAGAGGTATGTCTTTGAGGGAGCTACACCGAGGAACTCGTCGGTTGCGATAACGAAAGGTCTGATGTAAAGTGATGTGCCTTCGTCTGAGGGTACCCAGTCTCTGTCAATGTCAACAACTGCCTTAACAGCCTCAACAAACATATCTTCAGGAATTTCAGGGATGCAGAGTCTTTCATTTGAAGCATTAGCTCTCTTAGCGTTCATATCAGGACGGAAGAGATAGATTTTATCATCAGCACCTCTGTATGCCTTGAGACCTTCAAACATTTCCTGACCGTAATGGAAAACCATTGCGCTGGGGTCAAGTGAGATATTGCCGTAAGGTACGATTCTTGCATCGTGCCAACCCTTGCCCTCTGTGTAGTTCATCATAAACATATGATCAGTGAAGGTTTTACCGAAACCGAGTTTTTCACCCTTCTGAGGTTTAGCCTTGGGTGATGTTGTTTTAGTAATTTTAATATCCATAATTACACCTCAATTATTCAAAATCATAGCCTGTTTTAAGAGCTTTAAGGTTAACGTCTATGAGGTTAGCCTTTTTGGGTGGTACAACCTTTTTGACAGTCTCTTCTGTGCCGTCAAAGCCGATGTTTTCACACACTTTCATAAGCTTGCCCATAAGAATCATATTAGCGAGAGTTGAGAAACCTTCATCATTTGCCATCTTTGTAGCAGGTACATAGTATGTTGTTACGTCATCTCTTGCTACTTTTTCAGCAATAAGAGCTGAGTCAACGATGATGATACCGCCTGATACTACATCATTTTCATACTTCTTGAGTGAAGGAAGATTCATAGCAACGAGTACATCAGGATTTGTAACGATAGGTGAACCTACAGGCATATCGCTGATGATTACGCTACAGTTAGCAGTACCACCTCTCATTTCAGGGCCGTATGAAGGAAGCCATGAAACCTGCTTATCAGCCATAAGACCTTTATAAGCAAGGAACTTACCTGCAAAAAGTACACCCTGACCACCGAAGCCTGCAATTAATACTTGAGTTGTTGCCATATTATTCAGCCTCCTTCTGAGCGTCTCTGTCTTTATATACACCTAAGGGATAGTAAGGAAGCATATTATCCTCAAGCCACTTGAGTGCGTTGATGGGAGTCATACCCCAGTTTGTGGGACAGGTCGAAACAACTTCAATAAGTGAGAAACCTTTCTTATCAATCTGATTTTGGAAAGCCTTTTTGATAGCCTTCTTAGCATTTCTTACGTTTTTAACGTTGTTTACTGCTACTCTTTCGATATAGCCTGCGCCGTCAAGAGTTGAGAGCATTTCACTAACCTTAACAGGGAAACCGCAGTGTGAAGTATCTCTGCCGTAGGGTGATGTCTGGGTAACCTGACCGGGAAGTGATGTAGGAGCCATCTGACCGCCTGTCATACCATAAATAGCATTATTAACAAAGATGATAGTGATGTTTTCGTTTCTTGCTGCTGCATGTACAGTTTCAGCCATACCGATTGAAGCAAGGTCACCGTCACCCTGATATGTAAATACAATGTGATTGTCGGGATCTGCTCTCTTAACACCTGTTGCTACAGCAGGAGCTCTACCGTGAGCTGCCTGAACCATATCGCAATTGAAGTAGTTGTAAGCGAGTACTGAACAACCAACGGGAGCTACACCGATAGCCTGTCCCTCAATACCGAGTTCGTCAAGTGCTTCTGCTACAAGACGGTGGATAATACCATGTGTACAACCGGGACAATAGTGAAGAGGTACATCTGCAAGTGATTTAGGTTTATCGAATACTACTGCCATTATTTGTTACCTCCTTTGTTTGCTTCTCTGATTGCTTCAAGAACCTGTTCAGGTGAAGGAATCATACCGCCTGCTCTATTGCAAAGAGTTACGGGTTTCTTATATTCAACTGAAGCTCTGATATCTTCAATCATCTGACCCATTGAAAGCTCAACGCTGATAAATGAGTCAACTTTTTCTGCTGCTGCCTTGAATGCCTTTGTTGGGAATGGCCAGAGTGTGATAGGTCTGATCATACCAACCTTGATACCTTCAGCTCTCGCCATAGCAATAGCATTTTTAGCAACTCGAGCAGCAATACCGAATGCGCTTACGCAGATTTCAGCATCGTCCATCATATATTCTTCATACATAACTTCGTTTTCTTCGATAGCCTTATACTTTTCAAATCTTGCGAAGTTAAGCTTTTCAAGCTCTTCGGGTACAAGTGAAAGTGAATTAATGATGTTGTGCTTTCTTTCACATTTTGTGCCTGTTACAGCCCATGACTTATCATATGACTCAACCTGAGCTTCTTCAAGTGAAACAGGCTCCATCATCTGACCCATAGTACCGTCAGCAAGAATCATTGAAGTCATTCTGTATTTATCGGCAAGGTCGAAGCCCTTGATTGTAAGTGAAGCCATTTCCTGAACTGATGAGGGAGCAAGAACGATCATCTTAAAGTCGCCGTGTGCACCGCCCTTTGTCGCCTGGAAATAGTCTGACTGTGAGGGCTGGATACCACCGAGACCGGGGCCGCCTCTCTGTACGTTAACAACGAGACAGGGAAGATCTGAACCTGCCATATATGACAGACCCTCAGCCTTAAGTGAAATTCCGGGGCTTGATGATGATGTCATAACTCTCTTACCGGTACCGGCTACGCCGTATACCATATTGATTGCTGCAACTTCACTTTCAGCCTGAAGGAAACAGCCACCGATTTTAGGCATCTTCTTTGCCATATAAGCAGCGATTTCAGTCTGAGGAGTGATGGGGTAACCGAAGTAGTGACGGCAACCTGCTAAAATACCAGCCTCAGCAATAGCTTCGTTACCTTTCATAAGTACTTTTTCAGCCATTTTCATTACCTCACTTTTCTACCTTGATAATACAGTCAGGGCACATGGTAGCACAGAAAGCACAACCTATGCACTTGCTTTCATCTGTCATTTCGGCAGGTGAATGACCTTTGGCGTTGATTTTTTCTTTGTTGATAATCAGTATGCCTTTGGGACATGCGTTGACACAAAGTCCGCAGCCTTTGCACATATCTGTTTTAAATGTAACTTTAGGCATTACTATACCTCCAATATTAAATAATTTTATTTTGTAATGAAAGCGGAAACAGATTATCTATTTTCTCTTCCAGAGCAATTACAAAGTCTTTTTTTACCGTTGTCATAACTATCGGTAAACCGCTCATTTGACTGAGCTTTTCAGTTTCAGACACAGTTGAAAGAATATCTTCAATTGTAGTGTCCTCACCTAAATTTGAGTTGTTTGCTATAGCCGTAAACTTAAGATGCGATGCATTTTCAACCTCTCGCATAATTTCTAAAGCTTCGTCAGCTGTACGGGTAAGAGGTCGGAAGAAGTTGACAACGAAAATCATTTCAAAGTTGTTCTCTTCCTTAATGAAAGGAGCAAATCTGCCAAGGGCAACTGCACCTGCATCATCGCCGCCTATATCCATTACGGCATAGGTGTTTTTATCCTGAACAGCTCTGTACATTTCCTGAGGAAGAGATGGAATGTCAAGGTTAGAACCTGCATAAGGTGAACAAAGAAGTTCTATCCCCTTTTCTTTCAGTTCATCTTCACTGTCCTTGGTACGGAAATAGGGATTGACAATATCAAGGTCAGCTATAACCACCGGGTAGCCCTTGTCTTTTAGCTCAATGGCATAATTAACAGCTATGTTAGTCTTGCCGCTTCCGTAGTGACCTGCAAATAAAGTCAAGCGTTTAGGCATAAAAATCACACCTTTCATTATATGACACTTCAACTTATTTTTCAATAGAAAGTGTCATATTTTTTATAAATTAAAGCTTATTTCTCTGAATTTTGCCGCTGATAGTTTTGGGAAGCTCGTCACGGAATACGACGATTCTCGGGTACTTATAAGGAGCGGTATTTTTCTTAACGTAGTTCTGGATTTCTTTCTTGAGCTCTTCTGTAGGTTCGGTACCCTTTGTCAGCACAATACTTGCTTTAACAACCTGACCTCTCATTTCATCGGGAGCAGCCGATACACCACATTCGAGAACATAAGGAAGCTCCATAATAACATTTTCGATTTCGAAAGGTCCGATACGGTAGCCTGATGACTTGATAACGTCATCAATACGGCTTACATACCAGTAGTAACCATCTTCATCGCACCAAGCTGTGTCACCTGTGTGATACATACCATCATACCATACCTCTGAGGTCTTTTCTTCATCGTTGTAATAGCCCTTGAAGAGACCGCAAGGGATTTTCTCATGTGTACGTACAATGATTTCACCTGTCTCACCTACAGCACATTCGTTGCCGTCAGGATCAACAATTGCGATGTCATAGCAAGGTACGGGTTTACCCATAGCGCCCGGTTTTGGAGTAGTACCTGCAAGGTTACCGATTGTAAGAGTTGTCTCTGTCTGACCGAAACCTTCCATAATTACGATGCCTGTAGCTTTTTCAAACTGATAGAATACCTCAGGATTGAGGGCTTCACCTGCTGTTGTAGCATATCTGATTGATGAAAGATCGTACTTGGAAAGGTCTTCCTTGATGAGCATTCTGTACATTGTGGGAGGAGCACAGAAGGTTGTGATATGTTACTTAGCGAACATAGGAAGAATTTCTGCAGCATCAAATCTGTCAAAATCATAGGTAAATACTGCACCTTCGCACATCCACTGACCATAGAATTTACCCCACATTGCCTTACCCCAACCTGTATCTGAGATTGTAAGGTGAAGGTCGTTGGGCTGAACTGTGTGCCAGTATCTTGCGGTAATGAAGTGACCTAGAGCATATTTAAATGAGTGAACAGCAATTTTAGGATAGCCTGTTGTACCTGAAGTGAAGTACATAAGCATTGTATCGTTGCCACAGGCTGTATCAGCTGAACGCTCATAGATGCTTCTGAAGAGCTTATACTCTTTGTCGAAGTTGTGCCAACCATCTCTGTCAGCACCAACTAAAATCTTGTACTTAAGCTCACCATAGGTCTTAGCTGCAGCATCAACATGCTCTGCAACCTTACCGTCAGCTGTACATACTATAGCGGCTACACCTGCAGCCTTGAAACGATATTCAAAGTCATGCTCAACAAGCTGATTTGTTGCGGGAATAATGACAGCACCAATCTTGTGAAGAGCGAGAGCTGTAATCCAGAACTGATAGTGACGCTTGAGTACAAGCATAACTCTGTCACCCTTTTTGATACCAAGTGAAAGGAAGTAGTTAGCAGCACGAGCTGACTCTTTCTTCATATCATTGTAAGTAAATCTTCTCTCTGTCTTGTCGTTAGAGATGTGGAGCATAGCAAGCTTGTCGGGGTACTTGTCAGCCACTGCATCAACGATATCAAATGCAAAGTTGAAGTTGTCTTCGTTCTTATAGTCGAGCTTCTTAAGTATGCCGTTTTCATCTTCTTCAGTAACGATGAACTTCTTAGCTTCAAGATTATGCTCAGCCTTTGCTGTAACAAAAGTCTTTTCAATTTCTTTGGTATCAGCCTTTTCATCTTCAGAAATAACAACTGCAAGGAATGTGCAATCCTCACCATCTACAGCAATCATACCGTGAGGTGATGAGCTCTTATAATAAATGCTGTCGCCTTCCTCAAGCACTTCAGTATGGTTGCCGACACGAACCTTGAGTTTGCCTGAGAGCACGATATCGAACTCCTGACCACCGTGTGTAATTGTGTGTATAGGCTTATTCTGGAGCTCTTCTCTGTATTCATATTTGGCAAGATAGGGCTCAGCAAGCTTATTTCTGAAAAGCGGTGCAAGATTGTTAATTTCGATGCCATCTTCTTTCGATGTAATCTTACCCTGACCCTTTCTTGTTACTGTATAGGATGAAAGGTTGCTGCTCTGTCCCTCTAAAAGATCAGTCTTACCGATACCGAACGCCTTAGCGCATTTGTGTATAAATGAGAAAGGAAAGTCGATTGCGCCTCTTTCGTATTCACGGTACTCTTCAACTGTTATGTCAGTTTTAACAGCCATTTCTTCTTCGCTGAAACCGCATACTTCACGCATTTCTTTAATACGAAATGCAACTTCCATAAGCTGATTGTTCATTTCCATTATAAAAAGCCTCCAACAATAAATATTCGAAACAAAAAAACTCGTCCCAAAGTAAACCTTTGAGACGAGTAAAAATCTAAATTATACCCGCGGTACCACTCAAATTGCGATATAAAATCGCCACCTCAAGCTCTAATAAGCTCTATGCATTAACGCAGCAATCACGAAGGGCGCCTACTGATATAAACTTTCGGACCCTCAGCTCGGAAGTGATAGGATATTGAAAATCAGTAATACTGACTCGCAGCACCGTCAGCTCTCTGTAAATACTCAGATTCATCCGTCTTCGTCATAGCTTTTATATGAAATTGGTAATATTTTAGCACTTTAAAATCCGATTGTCAATAGTTTATTGAAAATTAATTAAATTAATTTATACCAAAAATTTACTTTCGTCAATATCGAAAAGCTTAAGGGCATTTTTGAAGAAAATAAGCTGATTTTCTTCATCACTGAGATTCATTTCCATAAAACGCTTAAGCTCAGTTTCGTAATTCCACATAGGGAAATCAGTAGCAAATAAAACGTGATCTGCTCCGTATTTTTTTACGAGCTCTCTGCGCTCTTTGGGAGTAAGCCAATCAAAGGATGATGAGCAATCGACATAAAAGTTTTTGTAGACGCTGAGAGTATCTGCAGCCTCCTGCCAACAAGACCACCCACCGAAGTGAGCGCCGATTACTGTAAGCTCAGGGAAATCATCCAAAACTTTCTTCATTCTCTGAGGATTGGAATAATCATATCTGCTGTCACCTGTATGCAAAAGTACGGGTAAGCCTTCAGACTGACAAATTTCATAAATCTTATAGCACTTCTTGTCATCTATGCCAAATTTCTGGAAGTCGGGATGCATTTTTACTCCCTTGAGTCCAAGTGCGATAATTTCCTTAATATCCTCTTCTATTGTTTCACTGTCAGGATGTAGCGCACCAAGACCCGTCATAATACCACCGGATTGTCTGACAGTGTCTGCAATAAAGCTATTGATAGAATGAACCTGCTTGGGTGTTGTTGCCACAGAGAATATAACATAGTGCTTCGCGCCTATTTCAGAGCCATGCTCAACAAGGGTAGAATAACGACCGTCATAAGACATATCAAGATCATAGAACTTACTTATACCCTCAACAGCTTTATCAGCAATCTTGTCGGGATACACGTGGCAGTGAGCATCAATTATAGGATAATTCATTAAAAATCACCTTCATTTAAGTTTTAAATTGGCGAACCCTATGCGGATCCGCCAATTACTTTATGCTGTTTCTACAGAATTAGCTTTCTGAAGTCCGTACTTCTCAATAGCTTCTTCTCTCATTTTGTATTTGAGTATCTTACCTGCAGCATTCATCGGGAATGCCTCAACAAAGTCAACGTACTTAGGAACCTTATGCTTAGCCATATGGTCACGTACAAACTGCTTCATTTCTTCAACAGTCATAGTCTCGCCCTCTTTAAGAATGATGCAAGCAGCGATTTCTTCACCATACTGCTCATCGGGTACACCAATAACCTGTACGTCACTGACTTTCGGGTTAGTATAGATAAACTCTTCGATTTCTTTCGGGTAGATGTTTTCACCACCACGGATAATCATATCCTTAAGTCTGCCGGTGATACGGTAGTTACCCTCTTCTGTCTTGCATGCAAGGTCACCTGTGTGAAGCCAGCCCTCTTTATCAATAGCTGAAGCCGTTGCCTTAGGCATCTTGTAGTAGCCCTTCATAATGTTGTAGCCTCTTGCCACAAACTCACCAATCTGTCCTACCGGTAAGTCCTCCCCTGTTTCAGGATCAACAATCTTGCACTCAATTTCAGGAAGAGCTCTACCTACAGTAGAAACTCGCACCTCAAGTGAGTCATCAGTTGAGCTCATTGTACAACCAGGTGAAGCTTCTGTCTGGCCGTAAACAATAGTGATTTCATCCATATGCATCTTGCCTACGACGTCTTTCATAGTTGCGATAGGACAAGGAGAACCTGCCATAATGCCGGTACGCATATATGAGAAGTCAGTCTTTTCAAAGTCAGGATGCTCGAGAAGAGCGATAAACATTGTGGGTACACCGTGGAAAGCTGTAATCTTTTCCTGATTGATGCAAGCAAGAGCAGGCTTCGGTGTGAAGTAAGGCAGAGGATAAAGTGTCGCACCGTGAGTCATCGAAGCAGTCATAGCAAGAACCATACCGAAACAGTGGAACATAGGCACCTGAATCATCATTCTGTCTGCTGTTGAAAGGTCCATTCTGTCACCGATACACTTACCGTTATTAACAACATTATAGTGAGTAAGCATAACGCCCTTGGGGAAGCCTGTTGTACCTGAAGTGTACTGCATATTACATACATCGTTGGGGCTTACGCCTGCAGCGATTCTGTAAACCTCTTCAACGGGTACATTTTCGCTTCTTTCCATAGCTTCTTCCCAGTTAAGACAGCCTTTTTTCTTGAAGCCGACTGTGATAACGTTTCTGAGGAAGGGAAGTCTTCTGCAATGGAGGGGCTGACCGGGCTTGGTGTTTTCAAGCTCAGGACAAAGCTCACTGATAATATCTGAATAGTGTGAGTCTCTGTATGACTCGATAAGGATAAGAGTGTGAGTATCTGACTGCTTAAGCAGGTACTCAGCCTCGTGGATTTTATAGGCAGTGTTAACAGTTACAAGTACGGCACCGATCTTTGTTGCCGCCCAGAAAGCAATGTACCACTGAGGAATGTTTGTAGCCCATACTGCAACGTGGCTACCGGGTTTGATACCAAGGTCAAGGAAAGCTCTGCAGCACTCGTCAACATCATCTCTGAACTCTGCATATGTTCTTGTATAGTCGAGAGTTGTGTACTTGAAAGCAAGCTGATCAGGGAATTCTTCAACCATTTTGTCGAGAACCTGAGAGAAGGTTTTCTCTACAAGAGTCTCTTTTTTCCATACATACTTACCGTTACCGCGGTTGTTGTAATAAAGGTGACTTTTACTTCTTGATGGAGCGTGGAACTTCTGCATATACTGACTGAAGTGTGCGAGGATAACGTCGAGTTCATCAAGGTCGCTCATCCAATCGAGATTCCAGTCAAGTGAAATGTAACCGCTGTAGTTTACAGATGCGAGAGCATTGATCATAATATCTGTGGGGATATCACCCTCACCGATAAGACAGTACTCCCCGTCTGAGTCTTTGATGTGTACATGTTTTACATATGCACCAAGGTTTGTGATAGTCTTTTCGGGCTCCTCACCCTTAACACAGTAAGTATGATACATATCCCAGAGTGCAGCGATTGAGTCACAAGAGAACTCCATAAGGACATCGCGAAGTACACTTGTATCAGCAAATAAGCCTTTAGTCTTAAGAAGAATTGTTACATTCTTTTCATATGCGTACTCGTGTACCTGAGAAAGAACACTGATAACATTAGCTTTTGCTGTTTCTGACTCTGAAGCGAAGAATGAAACATAGGGAACTCTGATTGAAGCGGCAAAATCAATATATGACTTAATTTTACAAACAATCTCATCGGCATTGTCACCAGCAATGTCATCACTGTAGTTTATAACGGGTATATTGAGGCCCTTATCTTTAAGTGAACGCATTGTTGCGCCACTGTTATATTTATCAAAAGCACCGTTTTTCTCAAAATATGAGGGGTATTCGCTTGCGCAAAGGTCGATGCCTTTATAATCATTTTCAATAGCAAGGTCAATCATATCCTGAAAGGAATAATTTTCCCAGCCCTTAACACTGAAAGAGAGCTTTAACATATTTTACGCCTCCTCGTAAACAATCTTGTTCAGAGCGTTGAGGTATGCTCTGATACTTGCACCGATGATGTCTGTTGAAAGGCCCTTGCCTGAATAAAGCTTGCCGTTTGAACGAAGCTTAACAACAGCTGAACCTACAGCTTCCTGACCCTCAGTTACAGATTGAATTTGGAAATCATCGAGCTCATAGTGGTGACCGATGATCTGCTCAATTGCGTGGAAAGCTGCATCGATAGGACCATCACCGCCACAAAGGCCTCTGATAGTTTCACCGTTCTTTTTAACAGTTATATTAGCAGTAGCAGGGATGATGTTACCGCTGTTGATTACGTAGCTTTCAAGGAAATATGTGGTAGGTACCTGAAGAGCAACTGAAGCAATAATAGCATCAAGCTCTTTAGCGGTAACAGATTTCTTACTGCTGATGCGTTTGAATTCGGTGTAGACATTTGAAATATCTTCTGCGCTAAGGTCGTAGCCGAGTACTGCAATAGCCTTGCTGATCTCAGTGATATCGTCGTGCTCGCTGAGTACAAAATCTTCAGATGCAAGTGCTCCGCCCTCTGATATAAGACCCTTTGATGTACGTGCATTTACAATCCAAGAAATCTGCTTAGCAGCCTTATGGTACTCTGTTGTTCTTACACCTGTCATATAGCCGAATTCGTCACCGAAGTTTTTAATAATCTGACAGATTGACTCCATTGAGGGTGCAAGCATTGATGGTACGCTTGAAACTTTAACTTCATTTGCACCGGCTTTGATAGCACTTACACTGCCTGCTGTAGCCATTTCGAGTTCATTGCCACACTGAATACCAACATTGATGCCTTCAGCTGTGGGAACATTTTTATATAAGTCTGAAATGAGTGCTGATATATCCTCGGGGAACATTTTACCAGCTGTATCACTGAGTGTAACTGTTGTCGCACCGTTAGCGATAGCAGTTTCGATAGCCTTATAAAGGAAATCAGGCTCACTTCTTGTTGCGTCATCAGCGATAAACTCAACGTCATCACAAAGAGCACTTGCTCTTTGTGTATAATCAGCAATCATTTCAAGCATAGCTGCAGGCTTTTTACCGCAGATATATTCCATCTGTACAGTTGAAGTGGGCACCTCAATCTGGATACGAGGCTTCTTAGCAGCTGAAAGTGCCTGAGCTACTCTTTCTACATCGCCTTCTGCAAGGTTAACAGGTACAGCAATAACACTGCTTGCTGTAACGCATGATGAGATTGATTTAACGAGAAGCATATCAGTCTTCTCTTTAACGATAGCAGGAAGCTCAATTACTGACACGTGGATCTTATTGAGCAGCTTAGCTATCTCGATTTTTTCTCTGAACGAAAGTGAACAACCTCCTGATTTTGCAGCCTGCTTTAATGTTACGTCTGCGATGGATAACTTTTGCATTTGTAAAACTCCTCTGTTTAGTTGATTTTATCACAATATGCTTACGGCACCAACCAATAAAAAAAGCCCCGAAGTTACTCGTGTAACTTCAAGGACGAATAATTGTTATCCGTGGTACCACCTTGATTACTGTATTTACAGTCACTTTTAAGCTCAAACAAGCCTTTAGCCATGATAACGGGGCATCCGGAACTACCTACACAACAAAACGTCTTCAGCAGTTCTGCTCAGAAACGAGACTGAATTAACTCTTTGTATCGGTTCGCACCAACCACCGACTCTCTGAAAGCACAGAAGATAATTCATAATTTCTTCATCGCATTTGTGATATTGCAAGAATAATATCACTTTAAAACAAAAAAGTCAATAGTTTTATCAAAAAAAGTATGCCTTGACAAAGATTTGCTTTATAGTATAATTTAGTCATAAATATTTTGAGGTGAAACTATGATTTATGCAGTTATAGCAGCAGGTGGCATCGGCAGCCGTATGGGTGCTGACAAACCGAAACAGTATATTGAAATCGGCGGTAAAGCGATTATTCTTCACACTGCGGAAAAGTTTATTAACAACAGCCGCACTGATAAGGTTATCGTGCTGGTACCCGAAGATTGGGTTGATTACACAAAAGAGATTTTCAAGCAGACAGATGTCATTGTAATCCCTGGTGGCGATACACGCAATGAAACACTAATGAAAGCCATAGATTATATTGAAGATACGGATGGATTATCAGAGAACACCTATCTCCTCACCCATGATGCTGTGCGCCCCTTTGTAAGCGATGATATTATCAATGCAAATATAGATGCAATGCTCACCTATGGGGCAACCGGTACAGTTATACCTGCAACCGACACTGTGTTTTACAGCGATAACGGAAAAGTCATCAACAGTATACCTGACAGAAGCAAACTTTATCAGGCTCAGACTCCGCAATGCTTTGAAGCTATAAAACTCAGAGAATTATACAACGGTCTCAGCGATGATGAAAAGGAAATCCTCACCGATGGCTGTAAGATTTATCTGCTGAAAGGTCAGGATGTGTATTTGGTGAAGGGACACGTCAGCAATATTAAGATTACATATCCACATGACCTGATTGTTGCTGAAGCAATCTTAAATAAATAATCTATATGAAAAGACAGCACCCGATTTGAGTGCTGTCTTAATTCTATTATCTCATCAGATAAGACCGAGTGCTGAGAAGATCTTGTCAAAGAAAGCTACAAAAGCATTGATTGTCTTGGGAGCATTCTTATAACCTTCAAAGTTGTTGCCGTTGATTTCACTAAGGTTACCGTCTTTGTCGAGAGTAAGAATCATATATGAAATCTTTGAAGCTTCGTTCTCATAAAGGATACCGATGTTGCCATCAGCGAGCTGAGTCATACATGAGTAAGCGAAGAAGTCGCCACCGAAATAGTATGTGTTAATCCAGTTGATATCGCCGTTTTCAACAACACCTACTCTGATAACACCATCTTTACGTGACTGCTTGCTTGAAGCATATGAGCCAAGTACAAACTGCTTGCCGTCAACTTCAGCATTGATGAAGCTCATCATACAGTTAGCATTTGAGGGAAGATCAAGATCTGAGCGGAACTTTGTCCAGCTGTGACCGCCATCTGTGCTGTCTGCATAAGCAACATATCTGCCCTGATTACGAGCAAACATACGAAGCTTGCCATTGCCAAGGTCTACAAGCTGAGCTTCACTTGTCTTTGTCATGAAAGCTCTGCACTGTGTTTCAGCGCCTCTGTTCCAAGTAAGACCGTTATCATCTGAATAGATTGTACTTACATTTTCATTGTGTACTGTAGCACCGTAACCAACGTTATCATATACAGCGAAAATAATACGTTCTTTGCCGTTTACGTTTGTTACAAGACCTCTACCGGGGCCGATACCGAGGAAGTCCTCTTTTTCACTCTTAACATCAGCTGAGATGAAGATGGGGTTGCTCCATGTAGCACCGTTGTCGTCTGAGTACTTAAGAAGAAGATATGTTGTAAGGTAGCATGTAAGCTCTGATGAACCATAGAAGATATTCTGATTAATCTCTTTGCCTTCACTGCCATCTTTGTTGATCTGTTTTGTCTTAAGAACTGCGCCGTCCTTGTAAAGGTTGAAATCCTTATCTACAGTGTATGCAGTTGCTGTGCCGGCTTTTTCACCATATCTGTAGAATACAGTAGCCATACCGTTTTCATCAAATTCGCCCATATAATAGTTGAAAGATGCGGTCTTGTTGTCACGCTGTAAATCTGTGAGAAGGAGATAATTCTTATCACCAACCTTTACAAAACCTGTACCTTCCTTAGCCTGCCAGTATCCGCCGCCTGAGGGACATGCATCACTGACAACAAAAATTCTGCCTGTAGATGACTGAGCAACAGCTGAATCGATGAATGAAGCACTGTAAAGACCTGTAGCGTCATCAGCATAGTCATCAAAGTAGTTGATTAAGTTGTAATCCCAGGGCTTGTAACCGTCTTCTGAGAAAGCCGCAAGAATGTCAATGTTATTAGGTGAGTCACTACCATGATCATAACGCATATCAGCAACAGCAAGAACGTTACCGTTGTTGAGTGTCCAAAGAGCAGGAATACGATACTCACTTGAACCCAATGTACCGCGTGCAAAAGGCTCAGCATAGTCAACAGCAGAAACAGCCATTGCTACAACAGAAAAAGCCATCACGATCGCAAGCAATAATGAAATTATTTTTTTCATAAAATCGTCCTCTTTTCTAAAATAGATTTTATATTGTAACGGCGTCTTGCCGTCAATATGCTTAAATATTAAAGACCTGTCTTTTCTCTGATGTAGTTTCTAGCAAGCACAGCGTACTCGTAAGGATTAGCCTTTGCAGGATCCTGCTCAGCTTCAACAACTACCCAACCTTCGTAACCGGCCTCGTCAAGAATGTCAAATACAGGTGTGAAATCAAAATCACCGTCACCGGGTACTGTGAATGAACCTGCTCTTACAGAATCAAGGAAGCTGTAACCTTTTTCCTTAGCATCTTCAATGATATCCTTACGGATTGACTTGAGGTGAACGTGCTTTGTTCTGCCGACATACTTTTTAAGTACACCGAGAACATCTTCACCGCTGAATGAAAGATGACCTGTATCGAAAAGAAGATAAACAAGGTCAGGATCAGTGATTTCCATAAGCTTGTCGATTTCAGCTTCAGTCTGTACACCTGTACCCATATGATGATGAACAGTGAAGTACATACCTTTTTCCTTAGCAAGTCTGCCCATTTCGTTAAAACCTTTAGCAATGAGTTCCCACTGTTCGTCAGTGTAAACAGGCTTTTCGCCGAAGATGCTAACATCCTTACCCTGGATGCTGTTACCCTGCTCTGAAGCACCGATAACCTTTGCACCGAGTGCGTGGAGGAAGTCTCTGTGTTTGATGAAAGCTTCGATTGTAGCTTCGTAGCCATCTGAGAGAAGAAGCGATGAGAACCAAGCATTACAGATTCTCATACCTCTGACGTCGAGCTTATGCTTGAGAGTTTCAACATCTTTGGGGTACTTGTTACCGATTTCACTGCCTGTAAAACCTGCAAGTGCCATTTCACTTACACACTGTTCGAATGTGTTTTCTGCACCAAGATCGGGAAGGTCATCATTTGTCCAAGCGATAGGTGCACATGCGAGATAAACTTTATCTTTATTAAGCATTTTAAATTACTCCTTCAATTAATATAAGCGAGCTTTCGCAATATTTTCTTTCATATCTTCATAACAAGCTTTTACCGTTTCACTTGTGCTGACTTCAGCAACTCCGACTCTCCACCATGAATCATAACCGTCAGTCATTGACTTGTGAGCTACTTTGATATCAAAGAGAGTTGAAATTGTCTGCTTTTTAGCATCTTCGAGAGCAGCATAGAGCTCTTCAGCTGTTGTGATACGATAAGCTTTACAGCCGTAGCCTTCAGCAATCTTAGCGTAATCAGTTGTAATGATTGCACCATCGAGAAGTCCTGAGTTTTCATTTCTTCTTGTAAATCTTGTACCGAATGTGTCTGTACCCTGATTATTCTGAAGATTTTCAATGCATCCCCAACCGCTGTTGTCAAAGAGCATTACGTTGATTTTCTTATCTTCCTGAATTGCTGTGTAAAGCTCACTGTGAAGCATAAGGAATGATCCGTCACCAACCATTGAGTAAACTTCTCTGTCACCTGCTGCAAGCTTAGCACCAAGGGCACCGCAGATTTCATAACCCATACATGAGAAGCCGTATTCTACGTGATAAGTATCGGGAGCCTTAGTCTTCCAAATTCTCTGTAAGCAACCGGGAAGCGAACCTGATGATCCGATGATTACACTGTCATCTGCAACAACCTCATTGATAATACCGAGAGCTTTCATCTGTGAGAGCATATCGTGTGACTCGTCTGCATAGCAGCGATCGATTTCTTTTACATAAGCTGTCTTTGCATCTGCAATTTCATCTGCCCACTTTGACTTGTAACCGTCAAGCTTAGCAGTAATAGCTTCGCAGGCAGCCTTAGCATCAGCGATAACTGCTGTAGAATCCATCTTGAATGCATCGAATGAGCAAACATTGATTGAAAGCATCTTGCAGTCGGGATTATGGAATCCCCACTTTGAGCAGGTTGTAAAGTCGGTAAGTCTTGTACCGACAGCGATAACAAGGTCTGTCTGCTTAGCGATAGCATTAGCAGCAGGACCGCCTGTTACACCGCAACCACCCATATTAAGAGGATGGTCAAATGCAATCTGTCCCTTACCTGCCTGAGTCTCGCCGATGGGGATATTGTATTTTTCAGCCATAGCAAGTACGGCTTTTTCACTGTCTGAATATGTAACGCCACCGCCAACAATAATCATAGGCTTTTCAGCGTTTTTGATAAGCTCACAAGCTGCTTCGATTTCTCTGTCTGAAGGTACACGTCTGTCCATATACCAGACTCTCTTCTGAAGGAAGTAGTCGGGATAATCATAAGCTTCAGCTTCTACATCCTGAGGCATTGCGATACAAACTGCACCTGTATCAGCAGGGTCTGTGAGTACGCGCATAGCATTGATGCAAGCTGTCATGAGCTGTTCGGGACGGTTGATTCTGTCCCAATATTTGCATACAGCCTTGAATGAATCGTTAGCTGTGATAGCGCAGGAATCGTACTGCTCAATCTGCTGAAGTACCGGATCGGGCTGACGGCAAGCAAATGTGTCACCGGGGAGCACAAGTAAAGGTATACGGTTAGCTGTAGCAGTACCGCAAGCTGTAACCATATTGAGAGCACCGGGGCCGATTGATGAGGTGCAAGCGATGATCTTGCGTCTTTTCATCTGTTTAGCATAAGCAATAGCTGCGTGAGCCATACCCTGCTCATTGTGACCCTGATAATAGCGAAGGCTGTGACCGCCCTGTTCGAGAGCCTGACCGATACCAACAACACAACCGTGACCGAAAATGCCGAAGATACCATCAACGAACTTGCTCTCTTTACCGTCAAAGCAAATGTACTGATTGTCAAGGAATTTGACAAGAGCTTGTGCCATTGTAAGTTTCATATGTAATCAAATCCTTTCATTCACCTTAAAGTGAATACTATCATTAAAAACACTTACAGGAGTGTCCCGAAGAGACACTCCGAAGTAATTATAAAATTTCTGAAATTTTAACGGGTCTGCCTTCCTGAACACTCTTCTTTGCAGCGAGAGCAACAAGAATTGAGTTAAGACCGTCTGTACCTGTTGTAGGTGTGGGTTTATCATTAAGAACTGCGTCAACGAACTGAATCATTTCATCGCGGAATGACTGCATATATCTCTCAAGGAAGAAGTAGAGAGGCTTGTCTGTTGTAACACCGTTTTCGTTCATGATTGTAACGTTTGTAGGTGTGTCATTAGCAGCAACAGCAGCACCGAGTGAGCCGAATACTTCGATTCTCTGGTCATAACCGTAAGCAGCACGACGGCTGTTGTCGATAACACCGAGAGCACCGTTTTCAAACTTGAGGTTGATGATAGCTGTATCAACGTCGCCTGCTTCACCGATAGCGGGATCAACAAGGCATGTAGCGTTGGCGTATACTTCTGTTACATCTGCGCCTGCAAGGAAACGAGCCATATCGAAATCGTGAATTGTCATATCAAGGAACATACCGCCTGATACTGCAGCATATTCAGCTGGTGGGGGAGCCGGGTCACGTGATGTGATTTTGATGAGTTCAAGATCACCAACCTTACCTTCATTGATAAGATTTCTTACCTGAGCGAAGTTGTGGTCAAAACGTCTGTTGAAACCTACCTGAAGTTTTACGCCAGCTTCAGCAACTGCTTCGATAACAGCCTGAACCTTAGCAGGTGTAAGGTCAACGGGTTTCTCACAGAAAACGTGCTTGCCAGCTTTTGCAGCTTCGATAGAAATATCTGCGTGTGTATCTGTTGATGAGCAAACGAGAACAGCGTCGATGTCCTTATCTGCGAGCATCTCTTTATAATCGTTATAAACTCTTTCGATACCATACTTGTCAGCAAGTTCCTGAAGACCGTCTTTAAATACGTCAGTAATACCAAGAACCTTAGCTGTAGGTACATTATATGTAATTGACTGTGCGTGCACCTTGCCGATTCTGCCGGCACCGATGATACCAATGTTTAACTGCTTCATGTTAAAGCCTCCGTTATGTTGAAAATTGATGGATATTATATACCCAATTATGCTTATTATAACACAAGACCTCCCAATATTCAAGTAAAAATCAATTGTTGATTATAACGAATATTGAGAGGTTTTATTGTTTACTTTTTACATTATATATCAGCTTTTATGCTATAGGGATAATATAGAAGCTGAATGAGAGCTTATCTTTGAAGTTTACCCTGTACTGCTTGAGGGTATTAGGTCCACAGCTGTTTGTACCTGTACCTCTGACAAAGCCGTCAACATTGAGACAAACCAGGTTATCATCTTTAATATCTTCGATATGTTTAGACTTTCTGATTGTTTCGTTTGAGTAATTATGAACATTGAAAGTGAAGTAATCCTTTCTGCAGTGAATCATAACACCCTTGCCCTCATCATCTTTGAGAGTAACATAACGACATTCACCATGGGTACCGTTTTCTTGTGGCTTGATGTAGTCAACATTAAGCTCGGGTACCTTTGCTTCATAAACACCAATAATTGACTGAGCCTTGAAGTCGTTGAGATTTTCAAGTTCACCGAGACCGTAGTATTTTACATTCTGCAGGCTCTGGTCGAGGTTGATTGACAAACCGTATCTTGGCACTTCAAATCTCTTTTGGAATATGCTTTTGTATCTGACCTGAGGTTTCACGCTCATAATGCCACTTGGGAAAATAGTGTACTTAATTTCTGCTTCAAATATGACTTTACCCTTATATGAGAGAGTACCCTTTGAAACAATCTTTACTCTGCCCTCTTTGTCCTTGGCTTCGTATGATGAAAGTCTACCGTCATATACAAGCTTTTCAAGGGGCTCCCAATGTTTGACGATATTTCTGTCATTATCAAGGAACGCTCTGTAAAGGTTATGAGTGAAGCCGTTTTTATCAGTGAGCATCTCTTTGTCACCGATAACATAACTTGTGAGTGCACCTGTCTCAAGGGAGAACACAGCTGTACCACCCTCAAAGTCGACAATAAGCTTATCTTTCTTACGGGTAAACTCAGCCTTTTTCTTTTCAATGTACTCAGGCTCTTTAACTTTCTGATTGAGTACAAGTTGCTCTTTTGCGATGTCATTGCCGTCTTTATCAGTATAGATAAAGTTGATAAACACATCTTTACTACGATCGATATCTGCGTGATCGATTTTAATTACAGCGCTGCAAAGAGGCTGAAGATCAACAACCACACTGCCCTTTTCTATTACCTCGCCGTCAATAACGAGATTATACTCAACGTTATATATATCTGACTTAGTGAAAGCATTGGTATTTCTGAAACGATACGCCTTATCCCCTGCTTTTTCAGCTCTGATAGGTCTGTACACGGCTTTCATTTCATAAGCACCGGTATGAGGTCTCCTGTCGGGATAGAAGAGACCATCAACACAGAAGTTACCATCGTGATAAGGTTCACCATGGTCACCACCGTAAGTAAACTTATACTTTGCACTTTCATCATAAGCACTGTGGTCTGCCCACTCCCAGATGCAACCACCTGAAAGGTTCTCATACTTATAGATGAGATTCCAGTAATCTTCGAGTGAACCGGGACCGACACCCATTGCGTGACAGTACTCACAAAGGAAATGAGGCTTATTCATATATCTCTTTGTAAGCTTATGCTCGCCGATTTTCTCAAGAAGCTGAGGAATCTGATACATCTCAGAGATGACATCATATGAGCCTCTGGGTGTTCTGATAGCACCCTCATAGTGTACAGGGATATCCGTAACTGCCTTGAGCATTTCACAGCAAGCGTCGTGGTTTTTCCAACCGCCTGACTCGTTACCCAAACTCCACATTGTAATTGAAGGATGGTTCTTGTCACGCTGATACATACGCCATACTCTGTCTTTATACCTCGGGAGCCAATTCTTATCGTTTGAGATAATATTAGGCTTACCTGTAAATTTCAGGTCAATATTGTTCTGTGTACCGTGAGTCTCAATATCAGCCTCATCAATAACATAAAGACCGTACTCGTCGCAAAGGTCAAGTAAAATAGGATCAGGCGGATAGTGGGACATACGAACTGCATTACAGTTGAACTCTTTCATGAGTACAACGTCTTTCAGAAGATCATCTGCGCTCATTACATAACCGTTTTTGTGGTGGGTATCGTGGTGGTTTACACCCTTGAACTTGATAGGTGCACCGTTGAATGTGAATACCTCGCCTTTGATTTTGACAGTCTTGAAGCCGATCTTCTTTCTGATGCATTCGATAATCTTACCATCTTCTTCGAGAGTGAGATATAGTGTATAAAGCTCAGGCTTTTCAGCGCTCCACTCTTTGACCTGAAGTGAGCCGAAATTTATAAATGAGGCTCTGTCAGCATCGCAGGTTTTCTCTGTAACTAGCTCATCATCATAATAAAGCTCGGCTTTAATTGACTTGCCTTTAAGGTTATCGCCAACTACATTTACATCCAGTGTGAGCTTATACTCACTGTCAACTTTTACTGTCTTGACAAAATAATCGTTAATGTATTCAGCGGGGTTCTCTGTAATATAAACATCACGGAATATGCCATTATCTCTGAACATATCCTGACATTCAAGATATGTACCGTTACACCACTTTGAAACTATAGCAAGCAGTTCATTTTCACCTTCACTAACAATGCCTTTAAGGTTAAATTCAGCGCTGTTATGACTTCCCTCACTATAACCAACATACTGACCGTTTACATAAAGTGTAAGGCTGGAGCATACACCAAGGAAAGTAATGATGGGGTTAGCTGTATTTTTGATATTGAACTTTTTGACATATATACCGCAGGACATCTCTTCGGGTACATTTGGAAGTGTCATAGGGAACTGATATCTTGTATTGAGGTAATAGGGCTGTTCATAACCTGTTCTCTGCCAGACTGAAGGCACTGATATCTTGTCAAAAGTGATATTATCAGTGTCAATGATATTCGGCAGACGTGAAATCTGCTCATAATATCTGAATTCCCATTCACCTGAGAGTATACTCACCATATCAGAGCCGTAACGTTCGTTGAGAGCTGACTTTTTACTGAGCTCATCTTTGTTGGTGTAAGGGATAAAATAGCTTCTGCCGGGAAGCTTGTTTTCTTCGTAATAATCGAAGTTATTGATTAATAGCTTTTTAATCTGGTATTTCATAATATCCTCCTGTTATGAGTCAATTTCTACGTCTTTAGGTACACTTCTATGGAATACACAGTTGCCGATATTTGCCGGTGACAGCATCATTTTTAAAGTCTCGACGCGCTCCTTATTTGTCATCTTGCGTGTAGGAATATCAGTAAGTGAAATTGCATCGATTGCATCAATCTGCTTTTGTGTATCGATATCTTTAGCAAGAGGTATAGTAACAACCTTGCTCTCACCGGGAAGCAAATCAAAATAGTTATCACTGAAATGCTCAAGAGAAACATCAGATGATACACATACAATTCTAGCAAATTTATCGGCTGTTACCTTGACTGTAATCATTGTATCATCAGCTGTGACTTCTTTTGTAATTTTAGTTTTAGGCATCATAAGATTCTTTTCAACATCGAAAAGATAAGTCTTTCTTGAGATTACTTCGCCGTCTTTATAAAGTCTCGCGATAATACCTGACTTCTTGAAGCTGTACTTTTTCTTGAGCTCAACAAGCCAAAGTGTGAATGCTTCGGCATTGGCAACCGCATCAACCGTAAGTGTCTTTTCTTCTGTCTTGATGATGCCCTTTGAGAAGTCGAAGATATCATAACGCACTGTTACTTCCTGTTTATCAGCAAGGTCATTGAGTACGTGAAGTTTTATGTAATCCTTAGTATCTTCAACTGAAACACTCAGAGGTGCGTTGAAATGCTTAGCTGTGTACTGAAGAGCTTTGTAGTTGCCGTAGTAGTCGATACTTGCCCAGGAGCATACGGGCCAGCAATCGTTGAACTGCCAATAAATCGCACCATTACAGCGACCTTTATTTCTTCTCCAATGCTCTGTAGCATCACTGATGCATTCCATCTGTGTTACCTGTGACAGATAGATAAAATCTTCAAATCTCTGAGGAATCTTGAATCTTGAGCGGATGTAGTAGAACATCTTATCGTTACCGCTGCCGCACTTCTGATGGTTGGTGAAAACATCACTTGTAAGGCTGTAGTCTTTTTCTTCTGCGAAGAGTCTGATTGTCTTGATATCGGGTAAGCTTTCGAAACCGAATTCACTGCAGAAACGTGTCATTCTGTTTCTGTACTCTTTCATTGAAGCCATACCATGCCATACACTCCAGAGGTGTGTATCGCCGACGTTGTCACTGTTTATACCCTTGCCGTAATCGAGACCGCAGGGTGAGCCGGGGATAAATGATGTAACAGTATCGAACTTTCTGATTTCCTTTTCGAGTATCTGATAGAAGAAAATCTCGGTCCACTTTATGTATTTTCTCATATTCATCCAGCCACCGGACATGGTTTCGATTTCGTTATTACCACTCCAGAGAGCAAGTGAAGCATGATGTCTGAGACGTTTTACGTTGCACTCAATCTCATTTTTTACATTAGCAAGGAAATCTTCCTCGAAGAAAGGATAAGGCATACAAGCAAAAGCGAAATCCTGCCAAACGAGAATACCCATCTCATCGCAAAGGTTATAGAAAGCGTCGCTTTCATAGTAGCCACCGCCCCATACGCGGATGATGTTGAAGTTGGAGAATCTTGCAGCCTCAAGCATAGCCTTGAGCTTATCATCTGTGAAACGAGTGATGAAGCTGTCTGAGGGGATATAGTTACCACCCTTGGCAAACACAGGCACACCGTTAAGTACAAACTGGAAGTTCATACCCCACTTATCACGGCTTCTGTCAAGATAAACAGTGCGAAGACCGATGCGAATTTCCTTTTCACTGACGACTTTACCGTCAGAAAGAACCTGAGCCGTTACTGTATAAAGAGGCTGTTTGTCTTTGCCTGAAAGCTCATATGTCCACCAAAGTTCGGGATTTTCAACTGTGAAGATGCCATTATCACTGTCGATTTTCTGTACACTGCCGTCAGGATGAGTCAGAGTCAACACACATTCGATATCTTTTTTGCCGAGTTCTCTGATAACAGCTTTCACATCAACATCAACCTTGTTGTCATAGTGAGTCTGTGTTGTGATAATCTCTTTGACCTGTGCAACATCGATGCCCTCAAGATAAATATCACCCTGGATACCGCTGGGAGGAAGCACGGGACCCCAGTCCCAACCGAAGTGGCATTGAGGTTTACGCACAAAGCATACACCGTTCTGTCCGTTAGCATTTGGGGGTACAAGCTGATTTTTAGCTATATCTTTAACATAATTAACAGGTGAGTGGAAATAAAATCTGAAAGTGTTCTCTCCTGCTTTAAGAAGATTTTTAATCTCAAATGCATATCTGATGTGACAGTTTTCAGTATACGCGATTTTGGTGTCATTGACAAAAACATCACAGAGTGTATCAAGCATATCACATTTGAGATAAACCTCCTGATGATCAAGGTCATCTGCTGTAAGCTCAACAGTTTTTGTATATTCCCAATCAGTTTCAGCAACAAAATAGCTGTTCTTTTCATTGAGGCCTACAAAGGGGTCTGCAAGCTGTCCACAAGCCATAAGGTCAAGATAGTTGCAACCAGGCACAGTTGCGTCAAACCAATTGGTATCGGTTGTGTTTTTAAATTTCCATGAACCGTTTAAACTGATTTTCATACTTTTCTCCTTTTTTATAATTCAGAGCATAAAACTCCAAATTAATTTATATTCTGTTTGATTATACCACACAAATTAAACATTTTCAATAAAAATAAAACGGATGTTATAAAAAATCACATCCGTTTTAACAATAAATTATTCACTTAAAGCTTTTCTGAGACCCTCGAGACCTCTGTCGATTTCATCATACGTGATATTAAGAGGCGGAAGAAGTCTGACTTTAGCTTTGGCGGTAAGAAGAAGCACACCATTAGCAATGCCTTTTTTAACAACATCAGCACTGATTATGCTGTCGTCAAGACGTATACCCATCATAAGACCGAGACCGTCGATACCGACTACGTGTGGCATTGAGAGGATTTTTTCTCTCATATACTCACCCTTCTTTTCAACCTCGTTAAGGAAGTCATCGTCCATCGTCTTGAGTATATATTCAGCACCAGCAGTTGCTACGGGGTTACCACCAAAAGTTGTTGCATGATCACCTGCAACGAGAACATTTTCAGTTTTATCTGAGAACATTACACATCCGAGAGGCAAACCTCCACCGATACCCTTAGCAGTTGACACAACGTCAGGCATAATATCATAGTTCTGGAAGCAGAAGAGCTTACCAGTTCTGCCGACACCTGTCTGCACCTCGTCAACAATGAGGATAATATCCTTTTCATCACAGAGCTGTCTTACTTGCTTTACATATTCCTTATCAAGAGGCATAACGCCGCCCTCACCCTGTATAAGCTCCATCATAACTGCACAAACACTGTCATCAATGGTGCTCTTAAGAGCATCAAGATCATTAGCTACTACATATTCAAAGCCCTCTGTAAACGGGAAGAAATATTTATGGAAAACATCCTGACCCGTTGCGGCGAGAGTCGTTACAGTTCTGCCATGGAAAGAATTGACGAGAGTGATAACCTTGTTTCTGCCCTCACCGTATTTGATATAACTGTACTTTCTTGCACACTTGATAGCACCCTCGTTGCTTTCAGCACCACTGTTTGAAAAGAAGACTTTCTTCATTCCTGTCTTTTCGCAGAGAAGTTTAGCAGTATTTATACAAGGCTCGGTATAGTAAAGATTGGAGATATGCTGGAGAGTTGTCAGCTGTTTTGTAACAGCACTCACCCATCCCTCGTCGGAGAAACCGAGTGAGTTCACACCGATACCACTCGAAAAGTCGATATACTCTTTTCCATCGAAATCTTTACAGAGAGCACCCTTGCCCTCTTTGATAGCCACAGGAAATCTGCCGTAGGTATTAGCTACATACTCTTTGTCCTGAGCACTAATAATATCAAAATTACTCATTATGTCATTCCTCACTTTGTCATCAGAGTACCGATACCCTCACTTGAGAACATTTCAATTAGTATCGAATGAGGCACTCTGCCGTCTATCATAACCGCTTTCTTAACGCCTGAGCGTACAGCTTTTTCGCAAGAGAGCATCTTGGGTATCATACCGCCTGAGATTATACCGCTGTCAATAAGATTAGCAACCTCATCAACGTGAATCTCACTGATGAGAGTATCAACATCGTTTACGTCACGAAGAAGACCCGGAATATCTGTGAGAGTGATAATGTTTTCAGCGCCAAGAGCAGCAGCGATTTCAGCGGCAGCAGTGTCTGCATTGATATTGTACACCTGACCCTCAGCATCGATACCAACAGTAGCGATTACGGGGATATAGTTGTCTTCGATAGCTTTATATATGGGAGCAGGGTCGATTTCTGTTATCTCACCAACATAGCCGTAATCAAAGCCGTCATCCTCTTTTTTGACACACTTGATCATAGCACCATCTATACCGCAAAGACCGAGAGCCTTACCGCCCTCTGTTTCAATGAGAGATACAAGGTCTTTGTTCGTCTTGCCTGAGAGTACCATCTGCACAACCTCAGCGGTATCTTTATCTGTATAGCGAAGTCCGTTGACAAACTTCGACTCAATGCCGAGCTTTTTGAGCATACCGCTGATTTCGGGTCCACCGCCGTGTACCAACACAACCTTTATACCCACAATTGAAAGCAGAATAATATCGCTCATTACTGCGTATTTGAGTTCGGGGTTTATCATAGCATTTCCGCCGTATTTGACAACAACTGTTTTACCGTAGTATTTCTGTATGTATGGCAGAGCATCTGTTAATATCTGAGCCTTGAGCGCTGCCGAAATTTTCTCTGACATAGTTTGCACCTCTTATGTTCTGTAGTCTCCGTTGATTTTAACATAATCATATGTAAGATCGCATCCCCAGGCTGTAGCTGAGTATTCGCCCTGCTTCATATCAACGTCAAGAGTAATTTCGCTTTCGAGAAGTATCTCTTTAGCTTTTTCTTCACTGAAAGGTATACCTGCTCCTGCTTCGCAGACTTTCACTGTACCCTTGCTGGAAGACAGATAAACGTCAATTGTATCGACCTTGAAGTCGCCCTCTGTATAACCGATAGCACAGAGAATTCTGCCCCAGTTAGCATCGGCTCCGAACATTGCGGTTTTTACAAGTGATGAGCAGATAATGCTCTTTGCAATTTTCTTTGCAGTAGCTTCATCTGTGCATGCTGTAACATTACACTCGAGGAGTCTCTGAGCACCCTCACCGTCACCTGCAATAAGGCGTGAAAGCTTAACTGATACGGACATGAGAGCCTGTTTGAAAGTCTCATAATCAGCGCCCTCACTGTCAATAAGAGCATTGTCAGCCTTGCCGTTTGCCATAATGCAAACCATATCGTTGGTTGAAGTGTCACCGTCAACACTGATCATATTAAATGTATCTTTAACAACATCACTAAGAGCCTTTTGAAGATAAGCCGAGCTGATATTGCAGTCAGTTGTCATAAAGCAAAGCATTGTCGCCATATTAGGGTGAATCATACCAGAGCCTTTACAGCAAGCTCCGAGAGTAACTGTTTTGCCGCCAATTTCGATTTCTACAGCCACTTCTTTGGGAATAGTGTCAGTAGTCATAATAGCTTCGGCACAGTCATGACCGCCGTTTTCACTCATCTGTTTGGCGAGTGATGGAGCACCTTCAGCAATAGGAGTAACATCAAGAGTCATACCGATAACACCTGTTGATGCAACAATAACATCTTTGCTGTCAACACCGAGAGCCTTTGATGCGATGTCGCACATCATCTGAGCCTTTTCCACACCGTCAGCATTGCAAGTGTTAGCATTACCGCTGTTACAAATTACAGCCTGTGCAAAACCATCAGCGATGTTGTTTCTTGTAACTGTGATAGGAGCACCATAAACTTTATTCTGTGTGTACACTGCCGCAGCACTGCACTTTGTGTCGCTGACTATCATAGCCAGGTCTTTTTTAGTCTGATTTTTTCTGATACCGCAATGGATACCCGAAGCTTTGAAACCCTGAGCGGCTGTTACGCCACCGTCAATATATTTCATATAGTTAACCTTCTTTCTTACAATGCCGTTGAGATATCAAATCCCATAGCAATATTCATATTTTCAATAGCAGCCGATGATGCACCCTTACCGAGATTATCAAAGACAGATGTAATAGTAACTCTGTCAGCATTGCCGCAGATATGAATTTTCATTTTGTTGGTACCCTCTAGGCCTATAGGCGAAAGGAAACCGCTCTCGGGAGCTTTGTGTACTGATATAAATTCACTGTTTTTATAGTAATCGCTGAAGAATTCATAGAGCTCATCAGCACTCATTTGCTTATTTAAAAGTTTTGTATAAAGAGGTACAGACACCGCCATACCGCAATAATAATCACTGACAATCGGATTGAAAACAGGCTCACAGTCGAGGCCTGTAACCTTTTTCATTTCAGGCAGATGCTTATGCGCTTGAGTAAGTCCGTACTGTCTGGGCGTGCCGATTTCTTCGGCTCTGTCAGGATCTTCGTAGTCAGCTATCATTTTGTTACCGCCGCCGCTGTAACCGGTTATGCTGTGAGCAGTCACAGCATAAGAAGCAGGCATAATTCCCGCACTGACTAAGGGGTACACAATCGAAATGAAACCGGTAGCGTGGCAACCGGGGTTTGCAATGCGCTTAGCAGACTTGATAGCCTCGAAATGTTTATCTGAAAGCTCAGGAAAACCGTAAGTCCATTCATCGTTGGTACGGTGAGCGGTGCTTGCATCGATTATAACAGTTTTATCGTTGGTGACAAGTTTGACAGCTTCAATAGCCGCCGCATCGGGAAGACAGAGAAAAACAACATCGCTTTCATTCATCAGCTTACGTCTCTCGTCAGTGTCTTTACGCTTGTCATTATCTATTTCAAGTAAAGTCACGCCCGGGTGATTTACCAATTTGCTTTTTAATTGCAGACCCGTTGTACCGGCCTGACCGTCTATAAAGACTTTGATTTTATTCATTCTAAAACCTTCTTTAGGGTATATTTATGCAACTGCATTGCATTTTAATGTTATTATTATACATCTAAATGTATATTTGTCAAGAGTATTTGTATAATTATTAGATGATTTTGTATAAACTCAACTAATTTAAAGCAATAAATCGTAATTAAAGAAAAATCCTCCCCGGATAATCCGAGGAGGAATAAAGGGGTCAAACTTATTTAACCATTGAAGCGATTTCAGCAGCGAAATCGTCAACTTTCTTTTCGATACCTTCGCCCTTAGCGAAACGTGTGAAGCTTGTAGCCTTGATATCAGCGCCAAGAGCCTTAGCAACTGAATTGATATAGCCGTTAACATCACCTTCGAAGAGATCTGAACGAACGAATGTCTGTTCAAGAAGGCAAACTTCCTTGATCTGCTTTGAAAGACGACCCTGAACAAGACCAACGAAGATCTTATTGTCAGCGATTTCAGCCTTGTGAGCGATAGCAATTTCAACAAGACTAGCATAAGCTGCTTCTGAAATGAAGTTTACAAAGTTCTTTCTCTGCTTCTGATCGAGGCCCTGATAGATTGTGATATCATCTTCGCTCCACTTCTTCTCGTTGATAGCTTCTTCGATGAGGCTGTTGAGAACAGGGATGGGAAGTGAATCAGGCTTATTAAGAGCGCTGTCAATTGTGATTGACTTCATCTTAGCAAGTTCTTCATCTGAGATGTCAGCCTTGCCGAGATATTCGGGGCTCATAGCTGCGATCTGCATAGCAACGTTCTTGCCCATTGCATCGAATTCAGCCTTAGCAGCTGTTTCGTCGTCAACGTCGAATGATACGATAACACCTACGCTACCGCCAGCATGGATATATGTTGCAACGTGACCTTCAACAAGAGCAAATCTACGAACTTTCATGTTTTCACGAAGAGCAAGGAAAACTTCCTGAACTTCTTCTTCAACTGTGAATTCTGAATCAACTGCCTTTGTAGCAAGAAGAGCTTCAACATCAGCAGGCTTTGCAGCAACAACAGTCTTAACAATCTTGCCAGCAAGGTTTACGAAAGGTTCACCCTTAGCAACGAAGTCTGTTTCGCAGTTAATTTCAACAAGAGCACCTGCTTTACCGTCGTTGTAAGCAGCAACGATACCTTCAGCAGCAACACGGCTTGCCTTCTTAGTTGCTGAAGCAAGACCCTTTTCTCTGAGGATGTCCATTGCCTTATCTACATCACCGTCAGCTTCTACAAGAGCTTTCTTACAATCCATCATACCAACGCCAGTCTTTTCACGAAGCGCCTGTACGTCTTTAGCTGTAAATGCCATAATTAATTTCCTCCTATTATATAATAGTAAAGTTTATATCAAAAATTATTCAGCAGCAACTTCTGCTTCTTCAGCAGCTTCTGCTACAGGAGCGTTTGATTCGCCCTGTCTGCCTTCGATAACAGCGTCAGCCATAGCACCTGCAATAAGTCTTACAGCTCTGATAGCGTCATCGTTACCGGGGATTACGTAATCAACTTCGTCGGGATCACAGTTTGTGTCAACGATAGCTACTACGGGGATACCGAGCTTGTGAGCTTCAGCGATAGCAATCTTTTCTTTTCTGGGGTCAACTACGAAGAGTGCAGCGGGCTGCTTCTTCATACCTGAGATACCGCCGATGAACTTTTCGAGCTTTTCTGTTTCAAGCTGAAGCTTGATAACTTCCTTCTTGGGGAGAAGAGCGAAAGTGCCATCTGTTTCCATAGCCTTAAGCTGTTCAAGTCTCTTGATTCTCTTTTTGATGGTACCGAAGTTTGTCATCATACCGCCGAGCCAACGAGCGTTAACGTAGGGCATGCCTGCACGGATAGCTTCTTCACGAACTGAATCCATAGCCTGCTTCTTTGTACCTACAAAGAGTACTTCGCCGCCTTCTGCTGAAACTTCACGAACGAAAGCATAAGCTTCTTCGAGCTTCTTAACAGTCTTCTGAAGGTCGATGATGTGGATACCGTTTCTTTCTACATAAATGTACTTGCTCATTTTGGGGTTCCATCTTCTTGTCTGATGGCCAAAGTGAACGCCAGCTTCGAGGAGCTGTTTCATTGATACTACTGACATTGTAATATCCTCCCTTTTTT
>JAZTWC010000005.1:0-32159 GCA_045635665.1 Acutalibacteraceae bacterium | reverse complement strand
GCTTACAAGCTTATTCCCGACGGGGATAAGGATGTTAAAACAGCAGAGCTTGATGACAGTCTTCTTGTTACTCCTGCTATCGCTCAGGAATGTGCTCATAAGCTCACTTGCGAAATGGCTGAAATTTCAACAGGTGCTCTTAAAAGCAGTATAGAATGTCTTACAGAGTACGATAAAAACAAGGCTGAAAAGATACGTGAAATTGAAGATAAAACCGATCATCTCGAAGATGTTATCGGAACATACCTCATTAAGATCAGCACCAAGCAGTTGAATGAAAACGAGGGTACTCTTGCGTCTATGCTTCTTAAGGCAATCGGTGATTTCGAAAGAATTTCCGACCACGCCGTAAACATTCTTGAATCAGCAGAAGAAATGCGTGATAAGGGAATTGTATTCTCCGACAGTGCAAAAACAGAAATGGATTCACTTTCAGCTGCAACGTCCGAAATAACAGAAATGTCTTATCTTTCATTCATAAATGAAGATACAGAAAAGGCTACTCTTGTCGAGCCTCTTGAGCAGGTTATTGACAGAATGAAGGAGCTTCTTCGTACAAGACATATTGACCGACTTCGTCTTGGCGAATGCAGTATTGAAGCAGGCTTTGTATGGAGCGACCTTATTACCAATATGGAAAGAGTGTCTGACCACTGTTCAAATATCGCAGGCTGTGTCATTGATACAAAGCAGCAGAATATGAATCTCCACGAATCACTTAAAAATCTCAGAAGCGACAATCCTGTTTACAGAACGAAATATACTGAATATACAAAAAAGTATCTTTCATTTGTATAATAAAAGATTATCTGATTGAAATTGAAAGAAATATATAATATAATCATAAAAGCAGCCTTAAAGGAGGGCGAATTATGATATGGTGTGTTGACGACGACAATACAATACGCGAAATTGAGGTATATACATTAGAGCAGACAGGCTTTGAGGCTCGCGGATTTGCAGATGGCATTTCAATGCTTGAAGCTCTTAAAACCGAAATTCCAGAGCTCATCATCCTTGATATTATGATGCCTGAATTGGATGGTATTGAAGTTTTGAAAAGACTTCGTTCAGAGTCAAACTATAAAGATATTCCCGTTATTATGGCCACTGCCAAGGGTACTGAGATGGATAAAATCAGCGGGCTTAATTCAGGAGCTGACGATTATCTTGTCAAGCCCTTCGGTGTTATGGAAATGGTTGCCCGTGTAAATGCCGTTCTCCGTCGCAGTGTAAGAGAGGCTTCTTCAGATAATATTACTGTTGGTGGCATTACGCTTAACGAAAAAGAGCACAAGGTAATTGCGAACGGTAAAAAGGTTGAGCTTACTCATAAGGAATTTAAAATGCTCAAACTATTTATCAAAAATCCCGGCATGGTATTTTCAAGAGATAAACTTATGAGTGAAATATGGGGCGTTGATTATGTGGGTGAAACCCGTACTGTTGATATGCATATCAAGACTCTCCGCCAAAAGCTCGGTAGCTGTGGTGGTCAGATTGAAACAGTAATCGGAGTCGGCTACAGATTGGAGAATGAAGCATGACAAAAAAGATTTTTCGATCTATTTTTACCGTAGCTTTAGTTGTACTTCTTGCAAGTATAGGTATTGCAACAAGCTTTCTCTATGACTATTTTAATGATTCGCAGATAAATCAGCTTAAAGCTGAACTTTCTCTTGTGGCTGATACAGTAAACGAGGTTGGCATTGAATACTTTGAAAATTTTGACTCCACCGTATTCCGATTTACTATTGTTGATGCCGATGGCACTGTGCTTTATGATACCGAAGCCAATGCCGCCGAAATGGGAAACCACGCAGACAGAGAAGAAATTATCGAGGCTCTTGAAACGGGTAATGGCAGCAGTGTGAGAAACTCAGAAACCATGACAAAGAAAACTTATTATGAAGCAGTGCTGCTTGAAAATGGCGATGTTCTTCGTATCTCTGTAAGTCAGCTGACAATAGGTGCTCTTGTTTTTGGAATGATACCTGCGATTTTTGCCATTATTCTAGTCGCAACAATTGTTGCTATTGTACTCTCTCTTACAATGGCAAAACAGGTTACAGATCCGCTTATGAAACTTGACCTGGAACACCCTGCCGATAATGTAGCTTATGAGGAGCTTGCTCCCATACTTACAAAATTACACAAGCAGCATAAGCAAATCAAGAAGCAGATGGAGTCAATCCGCAGAAAATCAGACGAATTTGAGCAGATTGTGGCTTCTATGAATGAGGGTCTTGTTCTGCTTGATGAACATGCTATGGTTCTGAGTATGAATCAGGCGGCAAAGAATATTTTTTGTATAAACAAAGACGCAAATGGACACGATTTCCTTTTATATGACAGCACAACTAAAATGAGCAAGGCTATATGGGACGCTCTTGAGGGTAATCACTCCGAATATATCGAGCATAGAAACGGTATGGAGTATCAGTTTACGGTTAATCCTATTGAGTCTTCAGGTAAAATCAAGGGTGTAATCATTCTTGTTTTTGATATTACTGACAGAGCCTTTGCAGAGCGTAACCGTCAGGAGTTCACCGCAAATGTCAGTCACGAGCTTAAAACACCCTTACAGTCGATTATCGGTAGTGCCGAGCTTCTTGAAACAGGTCTTGTAAAGGAAGAAGATAAGGGTAAGTTTATCGGCAACATCCGCAAGGAAGCCTCAAGACTTGTCAGTCTTATCAATGATATTATCCGTCTTTCACAGCTTGATGAAAACAATGAGGTTGCAACAGAAGCAGTAGAGCTTATGGGTGTTGCCAATGAGGTTGTGGAGGTGCTTACTGCATTGGCATCGAAGAAAAACGTTAATCTGAGTGTAGAGGGTGAGGCTTGCAATATTTCGGGTGTCCGCCGTTATATTTATGAGATAATTTATAACCTTTGTGATAATGCTATTCGTTACAATGTTGACGGTGGAAAGGTTACAATAAAAATTTCAAAGGAATCTGGAAGTGCTGAAATATCAGTTTCAGATACAGGGATCGGTATTGCTCCTGAACATCATAGTCGTATTTTTGAAAGATTTTACAGAGTTGATAAGAGCCATTCAAAAGAAACAGGCGGCACAGGTCTCGGCCTTTCAATTGTAAAACATGCTGTTCAGTTCCATAAAGCCAAGGTTACTCTTGATAGTAATGTTGGCAAAGGAACAACTGTTACGGTGAGGTTTTGAATTAAAGCAACTCCTGAACTATTCTTGTTCGCTTAGGAGTTGCTTAATTTGTTTAATAATTAAATAATGCATAATACAAATATTTAACTGAAGCAAAAAATCAAGTGGTTGAGAGGTTAAGATATTGCCGAAAGTATAGGCCTTGTGGCGTTACAGTTGGAATTATATTCTTAAGACGGACGAAGTCAAGGTCGTTATCGATATAGAACTATTTCTGCTTATATTAGAAAAGATGTTGAGCTTCAGGTTAAGGATAGGTGTTTTGCTTACGAGTGCGGCAGAAGCGGTGGCGTACTTCTCGATGATGAGGGTGTATACAAGATTATTGCAAAAAAATGTAAACAATGGCAAACAATATGGCAGAGTACAAGAGAGTTATGAGTCTTTGACCAGCTTTGTACCCTCATAGAAATGCCTGAGGATTTCATCATAACTGCTTCCTTGCCTTGCCATATAGTCGGCACTGTACTGACTCATACCGAGGCCGTGTCCTTTGCCTTTGACAGAGAATATATAATTTCCCTCTTTGTACTCTGCCGTAAAATACGGACTTTTCAGACCGAACTTAGCTGAAATATCACCGGCAGAAACTTTCTTATTACCCACTGATATCTCTTTGATAAAACTGCTGTCACTCATAGGGGAAATGTCAACTAGCTCACTGTCTTTGATATCGTTTTTAATTTCAAATGTCTCTCTTATTTTTCGACAGGGTACAGTGACAACTGAGTCAAAGTCAGGCGAAAGACTGTCACCGGGAGCAGATACCGATTTTATGTAGGGTAGGGGAGTATTCCAGACTTTCTCGCTGTCCTGAGTCATACCGGGGGAAATAGCATGAAAAAGAGCAAGTACAGCTTCGCCCTCATAGGTGAGATATTGATATTGCACAACTGATACGGCATTGGAGATTTTGTCTTTATAAAACTCATATTTATCGCCCCATTTCTCTTTCATTTCACTGTCTGTAAGATATCCCTGATGAGTTTGGGGATCGGAGGTGATGTCGTATTCAGCATTGTCGGCATTATTTTTCAGCCACATTATATAGCTGTAGCATGCTACAGACTGAGCCTTGAGAGCTTCGGTCTGAAATGAGGCGGGCATCTCAGCGGCAACGGCACCCACAAGATAGTCAAAAACTTTCATATCCACCGTCTTGTCAGCCGATACAACAAAAACGCTTACGGTTTCAGACTCTTTTTCACTGTTTTGGTACACTGACGTTTCGGTAGGCTTTATGCTGTCGGCATACTGGTTCTTTATTGTCACACAACCAAGAGGAAACAGCAGTAGTATAAGGCAGGTTATTGAAGTAAGAATGAGGTAAAGTTTCATATTTGCACCGCCGGTCATAATTTTTAATTTCAATTAAATTCTTGACTTTATTATTACTATGTTATAAAATATAGGTTAATGATTATTTATAATGTATAACTATATCCATTTTACGGGAGGTAAAATAATGTACGATAAAATTAACCCGATTTCTCCTGAGCTTCTGGAGAAAATGAGCGAAAAAATAGAAAAGAAGAGCCACATCAATCATGAGGACTTCTGGAAGTACGGTGTAAAAAGAGGTCTGAGAAATCCCGACGGCACAGGTGTAATGGCAGGTCTTACCAACATCTGCAGTGTTGAGGGTTACTATATGGAAGACGGTGAAAGAGTACCCAAGCACGGTGTGCTGAAATACAGAGGTATCAATATCAATGATATCATCGATGCCTGCGAAAAAGAAAACCGTTTCGGTTTTGAGGAAGTTGCATATCTTCTTCTTTTCGGCACTCTTCCCACAAAAGAGCAGGTTGAGCTTTTCAAAGATACTATTGGTACCTGCCGTTTCCTTCCTGAAACTTTCATCGAAGATGTACTTATGAAAAACGCATCAATCGATGTTATGAACAAGCTTGCAAGATGTATTCTCATATCATATTCATTTGACGAAAATCCCGATGACCTTTCAATCGAAAATGTACTGCGTCAGTCAGTGCAGATTATGGCTCAGCTTCCCGTTATGATGTGCTATTCATATCAGGTAAAACGTAAGAAGTTCTATAACAAGAGTATGTATATCCACCCCGAAAAGAAAGAACTCTCAACAGCTGAGACTATTCTTCGTTCACTCAGAGCTGACAGAAAGTATACTGACGAAGAGGCAAAGCTTCTCGATATCTGCCTTATGCTTCATGCTGAGCACGGCGGCGGTAACAACTCAACATTTACAGATAGAGTTCTCACTTCCAGCGGTACAGATACATACTCAGCATTTGCAGGTGCTATCGGCTCACTCAAGGGTTCACGTCATGGTGGTGCGAACATCAAGGTAAGCCTTATGCTTGACGAAATCAGAGAAAATGTCGCTGACCCCACAAATGAAGATGAAATTGCAGCTTATCTTGAAAAGATTATCAGAAAGCAGGCTGGTGACGGCAGCGGTCTTATCTATGGTATGGGTCATGCTGTTTATACACTCTCAGATCCGAGAGCTGTAATCCTCAAGAGAAAAGCAAGAGAGTTCGCATACAAATACGGCTATGAAAAGGACTTCGAGCTTATCAATAACGTTGAAAAGCTTGCTCCTGAGGTGTTCAGAAAAGTCAAGGGTAAAACCAAGATTATGTGCGCTAATGTAGACCTTTATTCAGGACTCATCTACAGAATGCTCGGAATACCTGAGGATTTATATACACCTATCTTCGCGACAGCAAGAATAGTTGGTTGGTCAGCTCACAGACTTGAAGAGCTTATCTCAGGTGGCAGAATTATCAGACCTGCTTATAAGAATATTGCCCTTCCCAAGAAGTATGTTCCCATTGATGAAAGAATTGAAAACTTCAAGTCCAACAGTGAGTATATTCCCTCAGACCAGAGACTCTATAACGAGGAGGTATAATAATGAGCACAGAAAACAACAAGCCTTTAATCAAAGGCTCTAAAGAAAATATAAAAGTTGCTCCAACGCTTACTGTTTTTGCTATAGCAGCTATAGCAGGTATGGTTATACGCTATATACAGATGCTTAAGTTCATCGATCCGAAGACAGGCTTTACAACAGGCGGAAATGCACTCAGCATAGTTTTATATGTTTTAATCGTCGTTTCTTCACTTTTTATCTGTACAACAAGCTTTTTAAGTGCCGACAGTAAGAAGATAACTATTGGAGAGAGCAACCATAAGCTTGCCGCTATAGGCACAAGACTTTTCGCTGTTTCACTTTTAGGTGACACATATTACTGCCTTTATCAGGCGATGTTCAACTCAGGTGCTGCTTCAGCTTATACCGATGTAATGAAAAACGGTACAGTGCCTATGATGCTTCAGGGCATATTTGCATTCATTTCAGCAATATACTTCTTTATCCTGGGCTCAGATTTTGCAAAAGGTACAGCTAAAGCTTACAACAGAAAGTTTTTAGCCACAGCTCCTGTATTCTGGGCAGGTGCAAGACTCATATACCGTTTCCTCAGACAGATCAGCTTTGTTGAGGTGTCAGACCTTTTACTTGAGCTTGTAATGATAGCATTTATGATTATGTTCTTTATGGCTCTGAGTCAGACTGCTTCAGGTGTATACAAAGACTCATTCAAGTGGAGAATCCCCGGACTCGGCCTCTCTGCTGCAGTTATAGCAGCAACTGTCAGCGTACCTAGAATGATAGTTGCAATTACAGCAAGAGAGTTCGTAAACAAAGCTTATCCTTTTTCTTTGACAGATTTGCTTTTTGTTATATTTATTGTCACTTTAATGGTAAAAATAAAGGAAGATGCTAAAATGAGCCTTCCTGCTTCGGCAGAGGAAAAGGCTGAATAATATTAATCTTTCGGAGCAAAGTCAATGTTTTTAGAAAATCTCATTACTGCCGCCACCAATGTAGGAGTGCTGTATATCATAGTCGCAGTTGGTTATATATGCGACAAGGCAGGCATTTACACTGAAGAGACGGCAAAGAAAACCGTAAACTTCCTTTTGTATTTTGTCGCATCGTGTACCCTTATAAACTCTTTTATCAAGATAGAGGCTACCCCCGATACAGTTGGTAAGTTTTTTACGGCATTTGCGATGTCAGTGGCAACACACACGATAGCTATCCTCATTAACACTCTGACCTTCAGAAATAAAGAGAATGAGAGAAATGCCGTATATAAATTCGCTTCAATTTATGGCAATGTAGCCTTTATGGCTCTGCCTTTGGCTCAGGCTGTCCTCGGTGATGAAGGCGTTTTATATTGCGCCGGCGGAGCGGTAGTATTTAACCTTTTCACATTTACCCACGGTGTCAAGCTTATGGGTAAAGCAGGTACCAAGCTGAGTTTAAAAAAGCTTCTCATCAACCCGGGTGTTATCGCTACGGTAATAGGTTTACCCATATTCCTCACAGGGGTCGAAATACCTTATCTTATAGGCAGACCCGTTGAGATGTTAGCTGACCTTAATACACCCGTAGCTATGTTGGTTTTCGGCACATATCTGTCGAAAACTGACCTTAAGACAATGCTGACTGATAAAAAGATATATGCCGTAGCTCTGATGAAGCTGATAGTTTTGCCGATGATATGTATGGGCGTCTACTATGCCTTCGGTCTCAGTGGTACTCTTCTGACGGCAGTTATCATCACGGCAAGTGTGCCGTCGGCAAACAACACATTTATGTTCGCTTCAGTATACGGCAGAGACACTGCTACGGCTTCAAAGACAGTGGCATTGGTGAGGTTTTTATCAATACTTACAATGCCGGTGATTATAGCAATTACACAGCTGACCTGGTAAAGTCATCGCGTTTTTGATTACTTTTTCCGCGATAGGAAAAAGTAATGCCCCGCGGCGAGCGGATACAATAATTAATAATGAATTGAAGCTTTGCTTCATGAATTGGCTACGCCATGAATTGCAACTCAGTTGCATGAATTGACCCTGCTGGGTCATTGAATTGGAGGGAAATCCAATGGATACAGTTTTAGTTAAATTTGCGGGCATAGCTCAGGAATTTGAGGTTTCCTCAGTTCTTGATTTAGGCTTCACTCAAGTGCGTTGGTACGGCGCTATCATAGCTTTCGGCTTTTTATTGGCTGTACTCTTCGGCGGAAGAACTGCTTATGTCTGGGAAATTAACCTTGATAAAATGATAGATGTTCTTCTCGTCGGCACAGTTGGTGCCATCGTAGGAGCAAGAGGTTATTATGTGGCTTTCAAGTGGGACTATTACAGTTCTCACCTGAGTGAGATACCAAGAATATGGGAGGGCGGTCTCGCCATATACGGCGGTATAATCGGCGGTCTGTTGGCGGCATTTATAGTCTGTAAGATTGAGAAAATCAATATATATAACCTGCTTGATATGGTGGGTCCCAGCTTACTTATCGGTCAGGGTATCGGTCGTTGGGGTAACTATGCCAATCAGGAAGCCTTCGGTGGCTTTACAAATGGCAACTTCGGTATGATGAGTGACAAGGTAGTCGATTACATTCAGCGTCACCCTGAGTCATTTGGTATTGAGGGTGTCAGCGATATACCGTCATATATAGCAGAAAATGACTTATACGTACACCCGACGTTCTTTTATGAGAGTGTATGGTGCATCTTAGGTTTCTTTGTCCTTTATATTATAATGAAAAAGTTCCGTAAGTTCAGCGGTCAGATATTCCTTTGCTACGGAGTATGGTACGGCCTTGAGAGAATGATTGTCGAGGGCATGCGAACAGACAGCCTTTTCATCGGCAATACAGGTATAAGAGTCTCTCAGGCTTTATCGTTCGGTATAGTATTGATATGCGGTACTCTTCTTGTTATCAAGCTTATTAAGTATATTAAAAATCCTCAGCCTATTGAGGGCGTTGACTTTTATCCTCCGATGAGCGAAAAAGAGTGGGCGGCTCACGAGAGAAAGGTAGCAAGAAGACAGAGAGCCAAGGATAAGAGAAAAGCTATCTGGAATAAAATAAAAGGCAAATAAAGCAACATCGCGTTTTGGTTACTTTTGGGCGACAGCAAAAGTGACGCCCCGCGGCGAGCGAATGTGCTTTGCATTTAATATGAAACTTCGTTGCGAGAATGAAATGCCTGACGGCATGAAATGAATGAATTCATGAAATGGCTACGCCATGAAAAGAAGCTGACGCTTCATTAAATATAAAGGAGAGAACTACAATGTATCAGATTATAGACGGCAAGGCCGTATCTGCCTATGTAAAACAGCAGGTTAAAGATGAAGTTACTAAACTCGCTGAAAACGGCAGTGTACCATCACTTGCTGTTATAATAGTAGGTAATGACCCTGCATCAAAGGTTTATGTTGGTAACAAGAAAAAAGCCTGTGAAATGACAGGTATGAAGTCTCTCGAGTACGCTCTCGATGAAAATACAAGTGAAGCTGAGCTTTTAGAGCTCATCGATAAGCTTAACAATGACAAAGATGTCAACGGTATCCTCTGTCAGCTTCCTCTTCCGAAGCACATAAATGAAGACAAAATCATTGATGCTATTGCCCCCGAAAAGGATGTAGACGGCTTCAGTGCTGTAAATGTGGGCAAAATATGGCTCGGCAAGTATGAAATTTCACCTTGCACTCCTATGGGTGTAATTGAGCTTCTCGACTACTATAAAATCCCTCTTGAGGGTAAGAACTGTGTTATCGTCGGCAGAAGTAACATTGTAGGCAAGCCTATGGCTGCGTTGCTTCTTGAAAGAAATGCTACTGTTACTGTTTGTCACAGCAGAACCAAAGACCTTTCATCCTTTACCAAAAATGCTGATGTCATCGTTGCCGCTGTAGGTAGAGCTAATTTTATCACTGCTGATATGGTCAAAGATGGTGCTGTTGTAGTTGATGTAGGTATCAATCGTCTCGACAGCGGTAAGCTCTGCGGTGATGTTGATTTTGAAAATGTCAAGGAAAAGGCAAGCTTCATTACACCCGTACCCGGTGGCTGTGGTCCTATGACTATAGCTGTGTTGATGAAAAATACATTGGTTGCCTATAAAAATCAAAATAAGTAATAGAGCATCATCGCGTTTTTGATTACTTTTTCCGCGACAGGAAAAAGTCATGCCCCGCGGCGAGCGATGAAATGAAGAGAAATAATATGATAACTAAAGTTTATATAGCTTCACTTTCCCAGTACCCTGACGATGAGGTAAGCTCTCGCTATGAAAAGATAAAAGACCGTTTTACGGGTAGCGGAAGAATATCTCAGAGAAAAGAGAGTCTTGTTGGCAGACTGATGCTCAATAAAGCTCTCTCGGAGCTTGAGACGGGGGAATACAGTGTCATTTATAGCGATGACGATAAACCCGTACTCAAATGTGAAAAAGACGTTTTTTTCAATATCAGTCATAGTGATGACTATGTGGTTCTTGCTCTGAGCAGTGATGAGGTGGGCTGTGATATTCAGGAGATAAGACCCTATAACCCAAAAGTTGCAGTGAGACATTACTGCAAAAATGAAACCGAGCTGATTGAAAACAGCAGTGATAAAGATGATGTGTTCATCCGTTTCTGGGCCCTTAAAGAGAGTATACTCAAGTTTACGGGTAAGGGTTTGTCAGGCGGTCTTGCAAGCTATGACTTCTCACCTTATGTTGGTGAAGAAAGTTTTACGGCTTTTGGCTGTAACTTTTATGTAAAGAAAATCGAAAACACGTATTTTGCTCTGTGCCATAAAAATGCAGAGTTTAAATTAGAAAAAATGGATCTGTAAACCGAAAGGAGATCAAAATGGAAACTATCAAATATCTCAAAAGTAAGCTTGGTTACGGTATCGGTGCTATCGGTCTTGACCTTAGCTACGGTATGTTCTACTCATTCCTCGCTAAATATCTGACTGATGTACTTGGCCTGAGTGCTTCATTCCTGCTTATACTTACTCCCATTGCACGTCTCTGGGACGGTATCAATGACCCTATGATGGGTACAATCGTTGATAATACCCACACAAAAATGGGTAAATACCGCCCTTGGATTTTAAGAGGTTCTATCCTCAATGCTATCGTGCTTGTACTTCTTTTCTCCAACCCATTCAAACTCAGCGGTGCAGCTCTTATGGCTTATGTTGCTGTGATGTATGTAGGTTGGGGTATGACAAACACACTTGCTGATATTCCTTATTGGTCAATGGTACCTTCATTTACAAGTGATCCCAAAGAGAGAAACCTTGTTTCAACTCTTGCAAGAACTTTCTCAGGTCTCGGTCAGGGTATCGTTTCAATTATTGCTCCTATCGTTATGACAGCTGTGAGTGTTACCACTGCTATGGGCGAAGACGGTGTAATGACCAAGGTTCACGACTCACGAAGCTACTTTATCTGCGCTATTGTATGCGCTTGCGCGCTTATCTTTTTCTCAAGTGTCAGTGTTGCTACAACTAAAGAGACTGTTCAGACTCAGTCAGCTGAAAAATTCTCATTCAAACGCACCTTTGAAATTATTAAGTCAAACGACCAGCTCCTTGTGTTTATGCTCTTTGCTATGATTTCAAATGCAGGTTGGTACCTTACTTCAGGCGTTGCAACATACTACTTTGACGTTGTTGTGGGTGATCCCAATAAGCAGTCAATGTTCTCAACAAGCCAGGCTGTCGGTTCAGTTGTCGGTATGCTTCTTCTTCCTTTCCTGACAAAGATTATGTCAAAAAGAAAGGCTTATCAGACATCACTTATCCTTTGTACTTTGGGTTATACAGGTATGGCTATCGGTGCATTTACTGAAATGTCTGCTGTAATGAATATATGCTACTGCATCGGCGCTATCGGTATGTCATCAATGTTTATTGCTCAGACTATCTTCCTTGCTGACGTTGTTGACTACGGTGAGGTAAAGATGGGCTTCAGAGCTGAGAGTATCACTTTCTCAATGAAGGGCTTCCTTCAGAAGATGGCTTATACAATGCAGACCATTATCCTTTTCACAAGCCTTGGTATTTCGAAGTACGACGGCTCACTCCATAACGCTAACCCCGAAAGTGCGAAGCTTGCTATTACAATTATGCTTACAGTTATTCCACCCGTACTGTTCTTCATTTCACTTATTATCTTCACCAAGAAGTTCAAGCTTCACGGCGACTTTATGGATAACATAACAAAGATTGTTACTGAAAACAGAGCAAAGAGAGAAGCTGCAGCGGCTGAATAATATGCAGTGACCACTTAAAAGGTCGAGCAAGTTCTTTTGTTTACTTTTCTTTCAAGAAAAGTAACGCCCCGCGGCGAGCGGAATACTAAGAAAATAATGCATTTAACCATCCACCTGTACTATTCGTACGGGTGGAAATTTTTTTGGAAAATATTTCCAAGTAGCCGACAATTTTCACCTAAATTTCACATTTATATAATATGATGTCTATACAGAAGTTATAGTATTAAAAATGTAAAGTTAAAACTTACGGAGGGATAAAATATGCATAAAATATTAGTAGTCGATGATGACCTGAGAATTAATGAATTGCTTGAAGACATTTTTACTATGGAAGGCTTTGAAGTGTATAAGGCTTTTGACGGTGAAGAAGCTATAGAAATACTCGATAATGTTGATGATATCCAGGTGGTTATACTTGATGTTATGATGCCTAAAATTGATGGTTGGGATATGCTTGCCTATATAAAGACTCACTTTGATGTCAAGGTGCTTATGCTCACAGCTCTTAGTGAAGAGGAAGATGAAGTCAGAGGCATCAGAAGCGGTGCTGACGATTTCATTGTCAAGCCTTTCAAGAGAGCGATTCTTCTTGAGAGAGTCAAGAGACTTATCAATGACTTCAAAGACAGAAGCAATATCACATATGTTTGCGAAGATTTGATACTCAGTCAGAATGAGTGCAGAGCTTACATAAAAGGTGAGCCTATAAGAATGACAACTAAAGAGTATCAGCTTCTGCTTTTACTTATGAAAAATGCAAAGCTTGCGCTCTCACGTGAAGCTATACTCAATAAAGTCTGGGGCTTTGAATATGACGGCAACGACAGAACAATCGATACCCATATCAAGATGCTCAGACAGTCCTTGGGAGATTATGGTGTAAGAATCAGAACTATCAGAGGTATGGGTTACAGCTTTGATGGTGAGGTAAAAGAAAGATGATTAAACGTAGCTTTCGTACAAAGCTTGTGCTGAACTTTATTGTCAGCGTTATGTTGGTAATGCTGGCCTTGATTGCGGCTGTGTTTTTCATTTATAAGCCTATACTTGTACTTGATATCCGCGATACTATGGTTGCTTATACTAAGCTCACATTAAACGCATATGAAAACGGCTCGACAAATGTTAAACGAAACCTTGATATGTGGAGCTCTTCGAAGAATATCAACTCGATTATTTATAGTGATGAGCTGGATATTATTGATTACAGCGGTGAATATGTTTTTCCTGAGTCAACAAGAATGATGATGCTGAAAAACTGGAACGACATATATAAGCAAGAGAAAAACTCTGACGGTGTTTTCTTTGACGAGATTGAAGAAAATGAAGATACACTTTCTCATGCCGTGTATATTTCAGAGATTTCTGACGGTGTGTATCTGTGTATGAGTAAGGTTGTCAGTAATATCGACCATAATGTAAATATGATAACCCAGATTGTCACTATAGGTGCTTTTATACTTATCATTATCGGTACTGGTCTGTGGTATATGCTGACAAGATCATTTGTAATACAGCTGAAAAAAATGAGCCGTGTTACAAAGAAAATGGCTCAGTTGGACTTTGATGAAAAGATAAACTACGACAATCCCGACGAGGTCGGACAGCTTGCCGACAGTATAGACGGAATGTCAGATGAACTTAAAAGGAGTATCAATAAGCTTCAACAAGACGTAGAGAGAAGAAAGCGTCTCATAAGAGATATTTCCCACGAGCTGAAAACTCCTATTACTACGGTAAGCGGTTATACCGAAACTATACAGCTCCTTGTGCCTGATAACCCCAAGGTGCAAAGGTACTGCGACATAATGATTCAAGAGTGTGATGTAATCAACAACCTTGTTCAGGAACTTCTCTATATGTCAAAGCTCGAGTCTGATATTGAGTGTAATATGGGTAATTTCCATGTTGATATGCTTAAAGATAATATTCTCGGCCGAATGGAAAACGAGTTCTCCGGTGAAAATATCACTGTTGATATGTACCCTGCCGAAATTGTAGCCGATATCAATCTTATGAAAAGAGCTCTGATGAATTTCATCACCAATGCTATCAAACACCATGAAAATAATAGTGAAATTAAGGTCAGAGGTTACATTGAGGATAAGTATTATGTCTTTGCTGTCACTAATGAGGGTAAAGAGATAACCGATGAACAAAAAGAGCTTATCTGGGATGTATTCTATAAGAATGACGAAGCCAGAAATCGTAGTGCCGGCGGTCACGGTATAGGTCTTGCTATAGTTAAGCGTATAGCAGATTTACATGGTGGAGAAGTTGATCTGATAAGTGAAAACGGAAAGAACACATTCTATATAAAAATCAGACATAATCCTCAGATATAATTAAAACGGACAAGCCTTTAAAGCTTGTCCGTATCTTTTTAGTATGCAATTCCTTCTCTTTCGAGATATTCTTCAAGGCAAAGACCGCTGTCTTTGATTTTAGTGGCGTGCTCTACACCAACATAACGCCAATGCCATGGTTCGGGAATTATACCTGTAATGTCTTGTTTTTCGGCTGTGTACCTGAGAATGAAGCCGTACTCGTGAGCGTGCTCAGTGAGCCATTTGTACTCTTTCTGAGTGCTGAATGTTGAGTTGGTGTTGCAGATATCCATAGCAAGACCTAAGTTGTGTTCGCTTGTGCCTGGAGGAAGAATAACCGTAGCCGCCTTTTTTGCAGCCTCTTCTCTTGATAGTTTATACTGTGACATATAGGTATCAGTCAGGTTGTTGTAGTTTCTCAGCTGTCTTGCATATGACCTGTATCCTGAGTAGGGGGTAAGTGTGATGCCGTCTTTCTTGGCGGCGGCGTACATATCATTATAATAGGGCGCTACCCTCGCGTCCATATATTTTCCTGATGATGCAACTTCCATAAGCTTGGGTACATAGTCGGCAGGGATTTCTCTTTGAGTGTTGACCACTACCAGATACCATAAATCTGTGTCAGGGTCAACGAGTATTCGGTCTGATGATACAACTCGTGAAGGCTCTTTTTCTGTGAGATACGAGGTGCTGATGTAAGCTTCTTTGCCGTCAAATATAACCTTGCTCCATCCGTCAGAGCCTTTTGCGATGCGGCTTATGCCGTTACCCTCGTGTAAGACACCAAGCTTTTTGCTATCGGTAGTAGGCTTCTCTCTTATGTTTACGTCCTGCTTCGCCCAGACTTTGACTTTGTTTTCTACGTATTCTATGGAAGTGTCGGAGTGTTGGGTGGTAAGGTGTATGGTGCTTTCCGTAATTGGCGGTGCGGTTACATTTACCGTGGGGGAAGTGGTTGTTGTGCTTTCAGTTGTCGACTCAGTCATCTCAGGTTCTTTGTTGTCGCAACCACTGAAAGCGAATATAAGACTCAGAGCAAGTATTGATAAAGATATTTTAATCAGTTTGTTTTTGATCATGGGATTTCATCTCTCTTTCGATAATTATATAGTATAACAAAAACTTGTAAATTTCAAGTGCAGGTGAAAAAGTTAAGTAAATCTTAAGGAAAAAGAAAAAAGACTCCCGATTGGGAGTCTTGCCGTCATATCTAAAATCAGATAGCGCGAGTTACCTTACCTGAACGTAAGCAACGTGTGCAAGCGTGAACTCTCTTGGGTGAGCCATTTACAATAGCCTTAACACGCTTTACGTTGGGTTTCCATGTTCTGTTTGAACGTCTGTGTGAGTGGGATACTTTGATGCCGAAGGATACATCCTTGCCGCAGAAATCACATTTTGCCATGTGTCGCACCTCCTTAAAAATATTAAACTACATAATGCTGAAATATAATAGCAGAAAACAATATAAAATGCAATAGTTTTTTGAAATTTTTTTTGAAAATTCGATTATATTCGCAATATTTATAGTTAAATTGCTTTCAACATCACAATATAGGGTGTATTATACACTAATAAATCGGCCAAGTCCATATATTTGTACATAAAACTTTCAGATATTCAAAAAAACAGTTGATTTTTAGATTTAAATGTAGTATAATAAGTCAAACGAACATTTGTACGATACGGAGGAAACACTATGGCAGATAAATCCAGCGCCCTCAATGCGGCGGTAGCTCAGATAGAAAAGCAATTCGGTAAGGGCTCTATTATGAGACTCGGTCAGAATACAGAAATGAATGTTGAAGCTATATCTACAGGCTCACTTTCAGTTGACCTTGCAACAGGTATCGGCGGTTTACCTAAGGGCAGAATCGTTGAAATCTACGGTCCTGAATCTTCAGGTAAGACAACTCTCGCTCTTCACTGTATAGCTGAAGCTCAGAAGGCAGGCGGCGAAGCTGCTTTTATCGATGCTGAGCATGCTCTCGACCCTGTTTACGCAAAGGGTATCGGTGTAGATGTAGACTCACTTCTTGTTTCACAGCCCGACAACGGTGAAGACGCTCTGTCTATCACTGAGGCACTTGCCCGCTCAGGTGCTCTTGATATTATTGTAGTAGACTCCGTTGCGGCTCTTGTACCCCGTGCTGAAATCGAGGGTGAGATGGGTGACAGCCACGTTGGTCTTCATGCCAGACTTATGTCTCAGGCTCTTCGTAAGCTGACAGCAGTTATCGCTAAGTCAAACACTCTTGTTATTTTCATCAATCAGCTTCGTGAAAAAGTTGGTGTTATCTATGGTAACCCCGAAGTTACTACCGGCGGTAGAGCTCTCAAGTTCTATTCTTCAGTGAGAATTGACGTCAGAAAGACAGAACAGCTCAAGGCTCCCGGCAACGAGTTTATCGGTGCAAGAACAAGAGCCAAGATTGTTAAAAATAAGGTTGCTCCTCCGTTCAAAGAGGGTGAGTTTGATATTATGTACGGCACCGGCATCTCACGTGTAGGTGAGATTATCGATCTTGCCGTTAAGTATGATATTATCAATAAGAGTGGTGCGTGGTTCTCTTATGGTGAGACAAGACTCGGTCAGGGCAGAGATAATGTAAAGATTCTCCTTTCAAAAGAAAAAGCTCTTGCTGACGAAATCGACAAGAAAGTAAGAGACAGATTTATGCAGGAGAGCAAGAGAGAACAGCTTAAGGACAAGGATGAGGAAGATAAAGCACCTGCTTTTTCAGCTGAAGCTCCTAAGGCTCCCGCAAGACGTCCCAGTTCTGTCAGAGCAAAAATTGACATCCTTGTTGACGACGATGACGAATAATGAAACTGACATATAAAAAAGGAAAACAGGATAAGATTCACATTTCAGTCGACGGTGAGTATAGCTTTACCGTCGACGAAACTTATTTTTTGTCAATGGGCATATATAATGGTAAAGAGGTTGACAGCGACGAGCTGGAAGAAATCCGTGAGACCGTCAATGTACGACGAGCCTATAACTATGCCGTAAGTCTCCTTGCCCGACGTGACCATAGCGAAAAAGAGCTGATGACTAAGCTCACTCAAAAGGGTTACACCGATGGCGCAGAAAAAGCTATAGATAAGCTCAGAGTCGGTGGGTACGTCAGTGACGAGCGATTTGCAAGGCTTTATGTCAGAGAACTTCGTACTCTTAAAAAGTATGGTAAAAGACGTATTGAGCAGGAGCTTTACAGAAAAGGTATTGACAGAGATATTATAAGTGAGGTCCTCGATGAAACCAACTTTGACGAAAGCGAGTTAGTGACTCTTATTGAAAGAAAATACGGGAGGTATCTCGGCAACGAAAAAGGTATACAAAAGACCGTTAATGGCCTTTTAAGAATGGGCTATGGCTACGGTGAAATCCGGGATGCTCTGAAAACTATAAATGAAAATTCAGAATTTGATAATGAGGTAATATATGAATAAGATTGGTATGATATCTCTTGGTTGCCCTAAAAATCAGGTTGATGCTGAAATGCTGCTCTCAACTCTCTGCGAAGCGGGATTTGAGATAACAGGCGAGGTTGAAGGCTGTGATATAGTCATCATCAACACCTGCGGTTTTATCGGCGACGCAAAAAAAGAGGCTATTGACACAATTTTAGAGGTTTGTCAGCTCAAAGACGAGGGCAGTGTTGGTGCTGTAGTTGTTACGGGCTGTCTCGCTCAGCGATACAAAGACGAGATTATGAACGAAATCCCTGAGGTTGATGCTGTTATCGGCATCGGTGCTAATGCTGATATTGCGTCGGTATGTCGCGACGTACTCAGCAGCAAAAAGGTAAATCTTTTCCCGCCAAAATTATCTCTGCCATTAGAGGGTGGCAGGGTACTCACAACACCACAACATTATGCATATCTTAAGATTGCCGAGGGTTGCAGCAACTGCTGTACCTATTGCGCTATACCTAAAATCCGTGGTAAATTCCGCAGCCGTGAGATGGAAAATATCATCGCTGAGGCTAAGAGCCTTGCTGAAAACGGTGTAAAAGAGCTGATTGTTGTAGCTCAGGATACTACCAAATACGGCATTGACCTTTACGGTGAGTTGAAGCTTGCTGAGCTACTCAGGGAGCTTTGCAAAATTGACGGTATCCAGTGGATAAGAACTCTTTACTGCTATCCCGAGTCAATCACAGACGAGCTTATTGACACTATGTCAAATGAAGATAAAATCTGCAAATATATCGATATTCCCCTTCAGCACTGCGACGGTGACGTGCTCAAGAGAATGAACAGACGTGGCGACAGAGAGAGCCTGACTGCACTTATAAATAAGCTCAGAGCGGGAATCCCCGACATCACTATAAGAACAACCTTTATTGTTGGTTTCCCCGGTGAAACTGACGGAAACTTCGAGAGTCTCTGCGAGTTTGCTGATGAGATGCAGTTTGACAGATACGGCTGTTTTGCGTACTCTGCCGAAGAGGATACCCCCGCAGCGACAATGGAAAATCAGATTGACGAAGATGTGAAGGTCGAGAGAGCAAGTATTATGAACGCTCAGCAACAGCGCATTTTTGAAGATAAGCTTGAAGCACTTGTGGGCAAGGAGCTGACGGTTATTGTCGACGGCTTTGACGAGGACGAGATGTTGTATTTTGGCAGAAGTTATATGGATGCTCCCGAAATTGACACTGTGGTTATCATTTCAAGTGAAGAGGAATTGACAGCAGGTCAGTTTGTTAAGGGTATTGTTAAGGGTAATCTTAACGGTGAGCTGATAGTTGAAGCGGAGATTACACCTGTTGATATGCTGTAATAACAGCGCGTTTTGGTCACTTTGGGGCGCTAGCAAAAGTGACGCCTGCCCGGCGAGGGCGAAGAAAATAGAATTGTTGATATCTGCTTCGCAGTTGCTATATGAAACTTCGTTGCGAGGATTTAAAATTACCCATTGACATTTCTACTCAAACTGTATATAATATACTATAATAGCGAAATGCGATAAAAGGGAGAAGTACTCACATACTCTTCTTCTCAGAGAGGGACAGCAAGGTGAAAGTGTCCTGTGGAAGACGTGACGAAATGCACCCATCAGCACCCGTGGGGAAAGTTAGTATCTTCGGGCGTAAACCGGCGTTAACGGTAAGGCAATATTAGTTGCCCGTAAGTTATAAATCAGAGTGGAACCGCGTATTAACGCCTCTGGTGCTTTGTAGCACTGGGGGCGATTTTTTTATGCAGAATCGCGGGAAACCCCGTCGAAGCGGTGAGATTTTTCCCGCTGGGATGGTTTGAGATAAGTCGGAATTTGCAGGAGAGCTATTGAAGTGATTGTATATCATGTAGTGACGGATAGACCGATGTATGTCGGACAGCAGATTATATTTAATGACGAGCATCACAGTGGAGTATATCAAAGAGTATACGAGAAAACAGATATTGTGAATGACATCTATGCCAATACTGATAAATATGATGCTGAAACATTAGAGCACCATATATCGGTTGCCTTGAGAGAACTTGCTCTTGAAGAAATCAGGGTGAAAAAGTATCCTCAATATCCTTCGAGAATGTCGTGCTTATACGTGTCTGAAACTTTCGAAGAAGCAGAAAGCTGGGGGAAATACTTTGCTGAAATAGGCAGACCCACATATAGTATTGTAAAATTAGATGTCAGAGGCAATTGCTTTATGGGAGATGCCACAAAATGCTTCAAAGGGCAGTTGAGCAAGGCTGAAAATCTTAGGCTGGCTGAGATTTATTGGGGAAATAAATCCGATACAGAAAATCAGCAGACTGTTCGCGAAATACTTGTAAATGGCGAAATTAGAGTTCTTGAGATAGTCAAAGAAATAAATGCTAATATAGAAAGTGCTTAATAACTTTCCCTTTATTTATAAATAGTCGGGTTTACATTACTCGTCAGCAGAAATTCGGAATCGCGGGCTACACCCGTCGAAGCGGTGAGATTTTTCCCGCCGAAAGGGTTTGAGATAAGTTAAAGTTTGTGGGTGAAAATATGAGCGATGAATGTTTGATTTGCAATGAACTTTTAGAATATCTTGATTTTGATGAAGTTATGGAATGTGAGATATGTCACAAAAAAGAAAACAGTAAGACTAGATGTAAAAACGGACATTATGTGTGTAACGATTGTCATACTCAGGGTATGGATAAAATCTTTTCTGTTTGTCTTAATTCAAATTTGAAGAATCCAATTGAGATTTTAGAAGAATTAATGTCACTCGATTTTTGTCATATGCACGGACCCGAACATCATGTCATGGTTGGAGCATCGCTGCTTACTGCTTACAAAAATTCAGGTGGAGTTCTCAATCTTGAAACAGCGCTTTCCGAAATGTATAAACGAGGCAAACAGGTGCCGGGTGGCGCTTGTGGATTTTGGGGCGCTTGCGGAGCAGGCATCAGTGCAGGTATGTATATTTCTATTATCTCCAAAGCTACACCGCTAGCTAAGGAAGGATGGGGACATTCCAATCAGATGACTTCAAAAGCTTTAAATGCAATCGGTCACAATGGCGGACCTCGTTGTTGCAAAAGAGATTCGTATCTTGCTATTATTGAAGCTGTTTCTTTCACAGCTGAAAAATTTAATGTGCAAATGGAGTCAGGAGAGATTAAATGCTCTCGCTCTCACCTTAATAATCAATGTATTCTGAGTGACTGTCCTTTTCACAAAACACATAAATGACTTCAATTTTATATAAATAACAATATTTTTCATAGGCGGGTTCAAATTTCCCGTCGGTGGGAGAATCGATGCAACTCCTAACTCCTAACTTGATAAAGGTGATTTTATGTTTGAAAGATTAAAAGAAGACCTGCAGTGTGTCAAAGACAGAGACCCTGCAGCAAGAAGTAATATTGAAATTATGCTCTTGTACCCGGGCTATAAGGCTGTCAGAGCCTACAGAAGAGCCCATTGGTGCTATGAACACAAAATGTTTTTCCTTGCCCGTGCTATATCTCAGCACTGTGTAAAGAAAACTAATATCGAGATTCATCCCGGTGCGCAGATAGGCAGACGCTTTTTCATCGACCATGGTACAGGTGTAGTTATCGGTGAAACCGCAATCATCGGTGACGACTGCACTATCTATCAGGGCGTAACCCTTGGCGGTACCGGTAAAGATACAGGTAAAAGACATCCGACATTGGGCAATAATGTTCTTGTAGGTGCAGGTGCAAAGGTTCTCGGGCCTTTTAAAATTGGCGACAACTCAAATGTGGCCGCAGGCTCAGTGGTACTCAACGAGATACCCGATAACTGTACGGCTGTTGGTTCACCTGCAAGAGTTGTCAAGCAAAACGGTAAAAAAGTCGATAAGCTCGACCATGTGCATACCCCTGACCCGGTATCACAGGAGCTTTGCAGACTCAAATATCAGATAGAAAAATTAGAAAAGAAAATAAAAGAGTTGGAGGAACAACAATGAAAATTTTTAACACACTTTCAAGAAACAAGGAAGAGCTTATCCCTCTTACACCCGGCGAGTATAAAATATACGCTTGCGGTCCCACAGTTTACAACTTTATCCATATCGGTAACGCAAGACCCCTCTGCGTATTTGATGTAATGCGCCGTTATCTTGAATACAGAGGTAACAAGGTTAATTTTGTACAGAACTTCACAGATATCGACGATAAGATTATCCGCCGTGCAAACGAAGAGGGCGTAACCTTCAAAGATATCAGCGAGAAGTATATTGAAGAGTTCTGGGTAGATGCTAAGGGTATGAACATCCGTGAAGCAACAGTACACCCCAAAGCAACTGAAAACATCGACGAAATCATCGATATCGTTTCAACTCTTATCGAAAAAGGCTACGCTTACGAAGCAAACGGCGACGTATACTTCAGCACCAAGAAGTTTAATGAGTACGGCAAGCTTTCACATCAGCCTCTCGAAGACCTTGAAGCAGGTGCAAGAATCAATGTTGGCGAAGTTAAGAGAGAACCTATGGACTTCGCTCTTTGGAAGAGCGCTAAGCCCGGCGAACCCTATTGGGAATCACCTTGGGGTCACGGCAGACCCGGCTGGCACATTGAGTGCTCAGCTATGGTAAGAAACTATCTTGGTGAAACTATCGATATTCACTGCGGCGGCCAGGACCTTATCTTCCCTCACCACGAAAACGAAATTGCTCAGAGCGAATGCTGCAATGGTGCACCTTTCTCAAGATATTGGATGCACAACGGCTTCATCACTGTTGACAAGGTTAAGATGTCAAAGTCACTTGGCAACTTCTTCACAGTTCGTGATGTCGCTAATCAGTATGGCTATGAGCCTATCCGTTACCTTATGATTTCCTGCCAGTACAGAAGCCCCATCAACTACAGCTTCGACGCTATTGAGCAGTGCAAGGCTTCACTTGAAAGACTTTACACCTGCCGTAATAATATGGACTTCGCTCTTCAGAATGCTGTAGACGCTGCAGGCGAAAAGGATGCAGAAATCATCGCTGCTATCGACGCTAAGAAAGACAAGTTCATTGAAGCAATGGAAGACGACCTCAACACAGGTGAGGCTCTCGGTGCTATTTTCGAGCTTGTTAAGGAAATCAACCTTAATGTTAACGACGGTGTTCAGTCAAAGGCTCTTGTAGAATATGCTATCAAGGTGTTCGATGAGCTTATGGATGTTCTCGGTCTTCTTTACAACAGAAACGCTGAAAAGAGCCTTGACGATGAAATCGAAGCTCTTATTCAGGCTCGTAACGATGCAAGAAAGGCTAAGAACTGGGCAGAAGCTGACCGTATTCGCGATGAACTCAAAGCTCAGGGCATTGTTCTTGAGGACACACCTCAGGGTGTTAAGTGGCACAGAGCGTAACACAGCTGGCAGTTGAATAATAAATAACTCCGCATTTTGGTTGCTTTTTGTGCGGTAGCAAAAAGTAACGCTACGCGGCGAGCGAGGATATAATAAAGATAAATTATCGTAGGGACACGGCGTGCCGTGTCCTCGATATGTTGTCTGCGACAACTCGATATGCCTGACGGCTCGATATATTGCCTACGGCAACTCGATATGCAATCTTCGATTGCGAGAAGAATCAAGGTGGAAAAATATGATAACTAAAAATAGTCCCATTGCCGTTGTTGACTCGGGAATGGGTGGCATTACGGTGCTCAAAAAGCTTCACCGTATTATGCCCAATGAAAACTATATATATTTCGGCGATTCGGCCAATTCACCCTACGGCACAAAGACAAAAGAGGAAATCAAAAACCTCACTGTTGATGCTGTAGAAGCTCTTATGAAGCGTGGTGCAAAGAGTGTTGTTATCGCTTGCAATACAGCCACAAGTGCCGCTGCAGATACTCTCAGAGAGAAGTATCCCGACTTTCCTTTTGTGGGTCTTGAACCCGCATTAAAGCCTGCAGCTCTTTCATCAAAGTGGCCTAAAGTTCTCGTGCTTGCAACTAACCTGACCTTAAGAGAAGAAAAATTCAATAAGCTTATGGCTCGATTTGAGGATGATGCTGAGTTTATAAAGCTCCCTGCGCCTGAACTTGTAGGCTTTGTTGAAAGGGGTATGGCTGACAGTGCAGAGTGTCGTGAGTACCTGGAGAAACTCCTGGAGCCATATGCTGATAATAAGGTTGATGCTGTTGTACTAGGTTGTACTCACTTTCCGTTTGCGCGTAAGCCTATACAGGAAATCTTAGGTGAAGAAGTACTTGTTTTTGAGGGCTCAATGGGTGCTGCTAAGCAGTGTCAGCGTTTGCTTGCTGACAGAAACTTGCTCAATGACAGCGAAGAAGAGGGCATAATTTCCTTCGAAAACAGCGATGAAAGCAAGGTTGAACAATGCATAACTATGTTTGGCATTGAGGTGGCAGAATGAGATTTCAGGATGAATTGAAAGAATATCTTTTGTCTCAGGGCGCAAGTGATGTGGGCTTTTGCCAAATTGATGACGGCGACTTCGGTGAGTGCAGATACGGTATCAGTATAGTTGTGCGCCTTTCCGAGAGTATTGTCGATGAGATTGATGCAGAGCCGACCCATACCTATTTCAATCACTACAGAAGTGTCAACGCTTTCATAGATTCGCTTTTGCTTAAAGCGGGTCTTTACCTGCAGAAAAATGGCTACAGATACATTACTGTTGCTGCATCTCAGAGCATCAACAAAGATGGTTGGAACTACAAAGGAAGATATTCCCATAAAAAGGCAGCGACTTTGTCAGGGCTTGGTACCATCGGCAAAAGCTCTATGTTTTTGCATAAAGATTACGGTGCGAGGGTGCGCCTTGGTACAGTTGTAACAAATTGCGAGTTCGATGTTTCTGATGTTGTACCGCCTGACCTTTGCAATGGCTGTGACAGATGTGTCAAAGCTTGTCCCAGTGGCGCTATAACGGGTAATGTGTGGCAGGTTGGCTGTGACAGAGAGTATATGTTTGACCCTGAGAAGTGCAGTAATTATATGAAGACTCACTTCAAGCATATCGGTAGGGGAGCAGTGTGTGGTATCTGTATGAAAGTCTGCCCTTATGGAAAATGACATCGCGTTTTTGATTCTTTTTCCGCGACAGGAAAAAGAATGCCTCGCGGCGAGCGATAAGAAAAATATTATAAAAGTTGAATCTTATCATTGACAAGATAATAATATTGTTATATAATTATTGAGTCGCTTAAGCCGGTGTGTTGGAATTGGCAGACGAGGCGGACTCAAAATCCGTTGGTAGCGATACCGTGCGGGTTCGACCCCCGCCACCGGCACCAGAAAAAAGCACTTCCAATGAAGTGCTTTTTTCATTTTTTTGTGTAACTAAATGGGGTCGAAGTAGGAGCGGTACAGAGCAACAGTCCAGTGGACTGTTGTGACCGCGAATGACCGAGCACCGCAGTGCGAGAGTCGACCCCCGCCACCGGCACCAGAAACTACTATCCAAATGGGTAGTAGTTTTTCTTTTTACCCAAAAACTTTCTTACAAATTCCTTAAATTTAACAAAAAATGTTTTTTTAAGGTTGATTTAGTTAAAGATATTTATTATAATAGACGAGAATGGGTCAGTATTTGACTTTCACTTAATATATGCTTTTTGGAGGATCGCTCTATATGGCAAAAAATTCAAAGGAAAATGTACCTGAGGTAGTAAGAAAACCAAAGGGCAAAAAAGCAAAAAAGACAAAGAAAAGAAAGAAGCATCCGATACTCTTTACTTTCTTCCTGATATTCTTCTGCGTTTTTGTGGCAGGCATGCTTACCTTTATCTCGGTAGGTAATTCTGTGTTGAGCTATGTAGACTCATTTGTCAACGGTGGTATTGCTATCGACCTTGACAACTACAAGAATTCTCAGAATCAGACATCTATTATGTATGGCTATGACAAAGAAAACAATGTAGTTGAACTTGCGCGATTACACGGCGTAGAAAACCGTATCTGGGTTGACTATGATGAGATGCCCCAGAATCTGCTCAATGCTTTTATCTGTCTTGAAGATAAGCGTTTTTATGAACATTCGGGTGTTGACTTTATCCGTACCGTTGGTGTACTTGTAATTCCCGACCGTTGGGGTCAGGGTGGTTCAACTATTACTCAGCAGCTCATCAAAAACCTTACCAAAGATAACGAGGCCACTTTCAACCGTAAGTTCAACGAGATTATCAGAGCTCTCAACCTTGAGAAACATTACTCAAAGAAAGAAATCCTCGAGGCTTACCTTAATACAGTTTCTCTCGGTGCAGGCTGTTACGGTGTAAAAACTGCCGCTGAGACCTACTTCGGCAAAGATGTAAAAGATCTGACTCTCCTCGAGTGTGCGACTCTTGCAGGTATCACTCAGTCACCTTACAGCAAGAACCCATATGCAGACTTTGAACTGTGTATGAAGAGAAAGAATGACTGCCTCTGGTATATGTATGACGAGGGCAAAATTACAAAGAAACAGTATGATAAATACACCAACATTGATACAAAGGTTAAGCCGAAGGGCAGTGCCACTGTTAACAGTAATAACGAAGACGATGCAGAAATCCTTTCATGGTATGAGGAATATGTAATCGATCAGGTTGTCGCTGACTTGCAGAAGGAATATAACTATGACTATCAGGAGGCATGGAGAAAGGTTTACTATGGCGGTCTGAAAATTTATGCTGCTGTTAACCTTGAGGTTCAGAAGACTCTTGAAAGCGTATATAAAAACAGAACAGGCTTCCCGTATTCACATAAAAATGAAAAAGGTCAGCTCCCTGACTCGTCAATGACAATTATGGACTATCAGGGCAGAATTGTTGCACTTGTGGGCGGTACAGGTAAAAAGACTGCTAACCGCGCTTACAACAGAGCTACAGACCCTCGTGCAAAGAGACAGCCGGGTTCATCAATCAAACCCCTTGGTGTATATGCTCCCGCTATTGATATGGGATATATCACACCTTCGTCACTCGTGCTCGACAAGGCTCTTGAGAAGTACAATAACGGTAAAGACTGGCCGAGAAACTTCAACGGTGACCACGGTTCAGGCGACTATCTGACAGTATCTGAAGCATTGGTTCGCTCACTTAATACCATTCCCGTAAGAATTCTCAAGGAGTCACTTGGTACAACAAACAGTATGAAGTACGCTAACGAGAGATTCCACCTCAATCTTTCAGAAAAAGATAAAGACCTCAGCCCCCTTGCTGTTGGTGGTACAAATACAGGTGTTACTACACTTGAAATGGCGGCAGCTTTTGCTACATTCGGCAATGGTGGCAGATACTTCGAGCCTTACAGCTACTACAAGGTAACCGACAGAAACGGCAATGTTCTTCTTGACAGAAGCAATCCTGAGGCTCAGCAGTCAATTAAGGATGAAACTGCTCAGAGTATGCTTGATATGCTCACCAAGGCTGTTACCCAGTCAAACGGTACAGGTTACGGCTCAAAAATCAGCGGTTTCCAGACATTCGCAAAGACCGGTACAACATCAGACAACCACGATAAATGGTACTGTGGCGGTACACCTCACTATGTAACTGCAGTGTGGTACGGCTTCAATACACCCGAAGACCTTCGCACAGGCTCATCAAACCCCGCTAAGACAGTATTCTACAGCGTATTCTCAAAGATTCATCCGGGTCTTCCTGCTAAGTCCTTTGACCAGGTAGAGACCGCTGTTGACAACCTCATTGCAATGAGTCAGGAGGGCTAAGATGGTTATTCTCAGCGTCGATTACGGCGATATGCGTACGGGGGTAGCTGTCTGCGATAAGATGGGCATACTTGCTTCACCTGTTGGTGTGGTAAAAGGCGACTATGCTCCAAAGGTTGCCGAAGAAATCAGAAAGATAGCTGAAGATAAAAAGGCGGAGCTTATAGTTGTGGGTCTGCCGAAAAATATGGACGGTACAGAGGGCGAAAGAGCAGAGAAGTGCCGTGACTTCGGTAAGCTTATAGAAGAGCTTACGGGTATAAAAACTGTTATGTATGATGAAAGACTCACTACGGTTTCAGCTCACAGAGCCCTGAGCACTGTTGATGTCAGAGGTCAGAAACGTAAAGATGTGGTTGATGCCGTATCAGCGGTTATGATACTTGAGGATTATCTGAGAAAGAATTGACAGCGAGCAAGTTTTTTTGATTACTTTTTTACAAAAACAGTAATGCCCCGCGGCGAGCGATTTAATTTAAGAGGTAGGTGTAATCCTGCCTCTTTTTTTGTATTTTAAAGACCCTGAAGTTAAGTTAGTGTTGCATAGCCATTAAAAATATGCTATAATGTCAAGGTTATATAAAGCGAGGTGAAACTATGGCACAGTTTGATGAAAAAGCTCTCAAAGCTCATATAAAAGCAAAGGAATTCTTCAGCATATATCTCATTTGCGGTAATGAGGATTACCTTAAGAAAAACTACACGGATACTATCGCATCAAAGAATGTTGACAGTGCTTTTGAAAGCTTCAATCTGCAGAAGTTTGAGGGCAAAAACCTTGACCTTGCCGATGTTTTTGAGCAGGCGAGTATAATGCCTATGATGAGTGACAAGCGCTGTATCATAGTTGAGGATTATAAATTAGAGGGCGCAAATGACAGAGATATCGGTCTCATCAGAGACTATGCTGAGTCTTGTACCGACACCTCCATAGTTATTTTTCACCAGAAAAGTGCTGATTTTTCTCTTTCCAAAGCTAAAAAGGCGGCTGAGATTATTTCCAAGCACGGTGCTGTCTGTGTTCTTGATAAGCGTACCGGCAACGATCTGATAAAGCCTCTCATCAGTGCCGCTTCAAAGCAGGGTTGTACCCTGACGACGCCTATGGCTAACTACCTTGTCTCACAGGTGGGCGATGATTTTAATGTTCTCGTCAATGAGCTTCACAAGGTCTGCGGTTATGCAGGTGGCGGAGAAATCACCAAGGCTCATATAGATGCTGTTGCCGTTAAAACTGACGATGCAAAAATCTATTACCTGACCAAGGCGCTTATACAAAAAGACTTCGATAAGGTCTATAAGGTACTTCACGTTCTGCTCAGACAAAAGGTGTCTGTTGAATATATCTTAGGCTCAATCATCGGCACTTATGTTGATATGTACAGGGCAAAGGTGTCGCTTTTCTGCGGTGGCAGTGCAGACGCACTTGCATCTGATTTCGGCTATAAACAACCGGATTACAGGCTTACAAACGGGGCGAGAGATGCGTCAAAGCTCGATCTGCCCACTCTTCGCAAATGTCTCGATGTACTCTATGAGGCTGATATGAAAATTAAAAAGAGTCACGATAATGAGGTTCTTGTCCTCGAACAGTTGATGGTTAGACTTTTCCTTGTTACAAACGGTGAAAGAGTATGATAAAAATTGACAGACCCATAATAGTCGAGGGCAAGTACGATATAATTAAGCTCAGCCGTATAGTTGATACCCTTATCATAAAAACTGACGGCTTCGGCATATTCAAAGATAAAGAAAAACAACAGTTGCTCAGACGTCTTGCCAAAGAAAAAGGCATAATAGTTCTGACAGACAGCGACTCTGCGGGCTTTCTTATCAGAAAGTTTCTCAAGTCATCTATACCCGATGAGCAGATAACACACGTCTATATTCCCGATATTTATGGCAAAGAAAAACGCAAAACTCAGGCGGGTAAAGAGGGTAAGCTCGGAGTAGAGGGCATAAGTGAAGAAATACTGATTGAAGGTTTTAAGAGAGCCGGAGTAATATGTAGTGAGTCACCTGACGAGAGCCGAAGGATCATTACCAACATAGACCTCTATGATGCAGGTCTTATGGGCAAAGACAACAGCAAAGAAAAAAGACAGCGACTGATGAAAGCTCTGGCACTGCCTGAGAGACTTTCAACTTCGTCACTGCTTAAGATACTCAATACATTTGTTACATATGAAGAATTTATAGAAAATCTTGAGGAGATAGATTTATGAGAATAGGTCACGGATACGATGTGCATAAGCTCGTCGAGGGCAGAAAGCTTATTATGGGCGGTGTTGAGATACCTTATGAAAAAGGTCTTCTCGGTCACTCTGATGCTGATGTGCTTCTTCACGCTATATCAGATGCTCTTTTAGGTGCTGCAGCTCTCGGAGATATCGGTAAGCTTTTCCCTGATACTGACCCTCAGTTCAAGGGTGCCGACAGTATGGTGCTTATGTCTGAGGTTTACAGAAACGTAAAAGCCAAGGGTTACAAGATAGTCAATGTTGATGCGACTATTATTGCTCAGCGTCCGAAAATGCGTACGTATATCGACACTATGAGAGAAAATATCGCCAAGGTCCTCGAGTGCGATGTTGACTGCATCAATGTTAAAGCCACCACCGAAGAGGGTATGGGTTTCACCGGTGAAGGTATGGGTATATCAGCTCACGCCATGTGCCTGATCGACTGATATTTTTACAGAACATTACCAAAACCCGTACGGTTTTGCTCCTTTATTTCGCGTACATTGCCTTGGCACTCCCGGATTGCAACAATACACTCGTCGTATATGGTATCATCAATATAGCGTGAGACAGCAACTATTTTACTATAGACTTTTGAAATATCTGAGTCGCCTATGATTACCCTGAGCAATGTATTACGCTTTTCCAAATCTGCAAGAAGTTTATCTGCGGTTTTTTCAGCCTGCGGATAAACTTCTTTTTTTATTTGCTCGGCACAGGTTTCGAGGGTTGTGAGAGTTTCTTCACAGTAATCCATAAGATAGCTCTCGCTGTAAGCACTATAAATAAGCAACAGGCCGAGTATTGTAAAAGATAATATTATCCGATTCATTTTTTTTCAGCCTTTCTCACTGTATAGGTGTTGCCCTGCTTGTCTGCTGTCATCAGGAAGACTTCTGATACTGTCAGATTTTTCTTTTTCAGTATCTTCTGCAGTTTTTCCTTTGTCATAGAGCAAAGCTCAAAGTCGCGCTCAATAATTTCACCATCGCTTATCACAAGGCAGGGGAGTGCGTTTTCGCGACAGGGTACCTCTAAATCTTTTGGCGTAACTGCCTCAGCTTCTTTTTTTAGTTTGACACTGACAGAGCCGTTAGTCTCAATGTAGGCATATTGCACATCTGAAATATCAAAAACATCTTTAAGTCTGAGGGCTTCCATAAGGTCATCTGTGCTGTAACGTATCATAGCCAGATTTTTTATCAGCAGATGCCCATCTTTTATGATAAGTACACTGTGGCCTTGCATTATAGTGCGGTACGCCCGGGATTTCATAGCAAGATATGACGAGAGCAGTTCGAGGCTTACGAAGAGGAATATCAGAGCGATACCGCTGAGCATAGGAAAGTTTTTATCCTGCAATGGCATTGTAGCAATTTCTGAGAGTACCATTGTTATAACAAGCTCACCGGGTTGCAACTCGCCGATTTGGCGTTTGCCCATAAATCTTATAGCCATAGCCAGAAGAATGTAGATTATCAGGCCTTTTATGATTATGTTCATTAGTTTCACCTCTTGAAAAGTCTGCCTCAAAAATTAATTGTATATGCAATTAAATACAAAATGAGCTGACATATAAGTTCACTTTATCGATATATTTAATATAGTTAATATAATTTTAACATATATTTAAAATGTTAAGCAATATGCCATTGTATAATTACTGAATTAAAATAGACTGATTAAAGGAGGTAATGCGAAATGATTGACACATTGTTTATAGTACTTGAGAGTCTTAAGCTGCTCATTGAAATGCTGTCTCGCATTTTCTCCGTAATATTTGTCAACTACTTTCCTGACACAAATCAGGAAGAATCTGACAAAGGTTTATTCAAAGATCTGAGCATATAAGTTTTTTCAAAAAAACCGAAAAATTTTTTTAAAAACCATTGACAAACAGAAAGTTTTCTGTTATAGTATACGAGTCGCTGTGAGAGAGAAATCTCAAACGGTAGATGTGGGAGCATAGCTCAGCTGGGAGAGCATCTGCCTTACAAGCAGAGGGTCACAGGTTCGAGCCCTGTTGTTCCCACCACATATGGCCCGGTAGTTCAGTTGGTTAGAACGCTAGCCTGTCACGCTAGAGGTCGACGGTTCGAGCCCGTTCCGGGTCGCCAT
>JAZTWC010000004.1:0-84235 GCA_045635665.1 Acutalibacteraceae bacterium | reverse complement strand
GATCGTTATATATATTTCTATTGAATGAAAAATTTGTATGCATACAAAATTAATATAATATTACATCAATGTATAAAATTTGTTTATTTAGATTTTCTTTTTAATTTTATAAGTTTTATATGTGTACTATATAAAATTTTTTAATACTTGACATTAAATAATTAATTTTGTATAGTAGATATATCTTAATAAATGATACATTAAATAACGAGGTGAAAAACTATGCTATCAGTGATCGACAGAAATCTTTTACCTGCAACTGTTGACGAATATATCAGTGAGCTGCTTATAGTTAAGGCTCGTTCGGAAGCTACAGTAAATCAATATATAACTGATTTATATCTGTTTTTTTGTTTTCTTGAAAAATATGATACTACCCTGTCCCCTGGTCAGGACAGAAAAATTTTCGACCTGACTCATATTGATGTTACATATTTAAATAAAATAACATTACGTGACATTAACAATTTCTTAATATTTTGCAGTTCAGATCGTTCAAACTCAGCCAAAACGAGAGCCAGAAAAGCGTCATCAATCCGCGGATTTTTCAAATATATATCTGAGAAAATGAACTATATTGACCATAATCCCGCTGCACAGTTGCAAGTCGCTCCACCTAAAAAAGCATTACCAAAATACTTGACTTTGGAACAAAGTATTGCTTTACTGGAAAGCGTTAAAGGCGAAAATAAAGAGCGAGACTACTGCATTCTCACACTCTTTCTTAATTGCGGCCTGAGACTCGCTGAACTTTGTGGATTAAATCTAAATGATATAAATTTTGAAAATGAAACTATGATAGTTACCGGTAAAGGAAACAAGCAACGTGTTGTGTACATGAACGATGCTTGCACTAAAGCTCTTAAAGATTATCTTGCTGTCAGACCGGTAGGCTCTCTCAAAGGTGACGACCGTAAGGCGTTATTTATAAGTCGTCTCAACAAGCGTATCGGCAGGCAGGCAGTACAGCTTATGGTCTATCATTATCTTGAAGAAATAGGTTTGAGCGGTCAGCATTATTCGGTTCATAAACTCAGACATACAGCAGCTACACTTATGTATCAACACGGCGAAGTTGATGTGCTGATATTAAAAGATATGCTTGGTCACGAACAGCTCTCAACTACAGAAATCTATACACATCTTGAAAATAAACAGCTTCGGGATGCCGCAAAGAAAAACCCGCTGAGTAAACAAAAGTCAAATAATTAACTGAAATCAAACAGCGACGAAAAACTGATCAGCGCAAGAAAATCAACTGACGCAGACAATAAAATTATAACCATGATTACCAATATTCGTATGATGTATTTCCTGAAGTCTACTACCCTATCACCCAAGCCGTAAGCCGACTCTTTTATCTGCTTAGATGTTATCACGCTATTTTGCGTCAGCAAAATCATTGCCAATACAAATAAAAACTTTCCGGGTAGCAAAACCATCAAGCAGTACTCGATGCCTTTTAATGCAAAATTATCATAAATATAAGACGTCAGCATTCCAAGGCCCATTGAATTTACTAGACTTATGCATACAACTGAATGTTTGCCGAAGGCACAAGTGCCAAGAGTTACCATTGCTATCAGATAAATTAAATCAGGAATAAGTAGCCCGGAGAAAATTTCGGGCTTACTTTTATGCGAAAAATCCATAGTAAAGTTTATAAAATACTCGCACAAGTCCCTTGTAAGGTTTTCAAAATCAAATATATAGAGTAATGTTCCGATTACGATACCTGATGCGATAATTAAAGCTGATTGCACAGCTGATTTATTTTCGCTAATTGCATTAAATATATCTTTACTTGGATTTCTTATGACAGCACTAATTTTCACAGTGTACTCCTCTACCTTTTTAATCTGCTATTAACTGCAACAACACCGCCCACTCCGGCCGTTACCAACAAAACGATTGCAGTTATAACTATATTGAAATCAACAGCAAAATCACTAAAAATTAGGGAAACCAAGATAACTGATGTGTTGATAGGTGAAGAGTATACGATACCTGCAAGCAGACCATTTTGTCTGAGTTTTCTGCCAATATAAAAACCTACCATAAAACTACCTAAAGCGAAGCAGAGAAGGGCACTAAAAAAGTCATATTTAATTGAAAAATCAGCCATAAGACCGACAAAGGAAAACAATAAAAATAATATCAGATATATTATCACAGCAAAAATCTGCGTTTTAATAAATAAATCTATAGTGGTATTATCTGAAAATTTTATATTTCCAGGCTTGTGTTTACTCATAAAAAAGCCTCCCATATTCATCTGTTAAATGAATATGAGAGACTTAATCTTAATATTACTGATTATTCAGCGTCTTTCTTGCCTTTAGCAGCTTTCTTTTCTGCCTTAGCCTTTTCAGCTGCAGCCTTAGCAGCTTCTCTTTCAGCCTTAACTCTTTCAGTAGCTGTTACATTCTGCTGAACTGCCCAACGTGTAATTTGCATTCTGTTTCTGTCAGCGCCTGTTTCGATGATGAGGTGCTGTTCTTTCACGATTACAACCTTACCGCAGATACCGCCTATAGTTGTGATTTCGTCACCAACCTCAACAGCATTACGCATTTCCTGTTCTTCCTTCTGTCTCTTTTTCTGAGGACGAATCATCATGAAATACATAAGTGCAAACATACCAACGAGCATGAAAATCATTGATGTATTGCCGCCTGCAGCAGCCTGTTCTGTTAAAAAGTACATATTACTTTTCCTCCTAATTAAAAATACTGTCAAACATTATAGCAGATACCATATACTATATCAAGCAAAATTCAAAAACTTTACACTTTTTTCATATACGTGTATCAAGCAAATCAACATATTTGTCGTGGAACTCTTTAAACTCACCGTTATCAAGAGCTTCTCTGATTTTTTCCATCAGATTATTATAAAAATATAAATTATGCATAACACAAAGTCGCATTGCAAGCATCTCTTTAGCCTTGAAAAGGTGTCTTATATAGGAACGTGAGAAGTTGCGGCAAGTTGGACAATCGCACTCGGGATCAATGGGCAGATTATCCTTTTCATACTTCTTATTGTTGATGTTAATGATGCCTGACCAGGTGTTGAGATGTCCGTGACGTGCATTTCTCGAGGGCATTACACAGTCAAAAATGTCCACTCCCCTGTAAACACCTTCAATGATATTACCGGGGGTACCAACTCCCATAAGATAACGGATTTTATCTTTAGGCATATATGGTTCAACTGCTGATATTACGCGGTACATATCTTCTTTGGGTTCACCTACTGCGAGACCTCCAATTGCATAACCATCAAGGTCAAGCTCAGCGATTTCCTTCATGTTTTCAATACGAAGATCTTCAAAAGTACAGCCCTGATTTATGCCGAAAAGAAGCTGCTTTTTATTTATGGTATCGGGAAGTGAGTTCAGACGGTCCATCTCAGCTTTACAACGCTTAAGCCATCTGACTGTTCGTTTACAGGACTCTTTAGCATACTGATACTTTGCAGGATTCTCTACGCACTCGTCAAAAGCCATAGCTATTGTCGAACCGAGATTTGACTGTATCCGCATACTTTCTTCGGGCCCCATAAAGATTTTTTTTCCGTCAACGTGAGAGTTGAAAGTTACGCCCTCTTCCTGAATTTTACGAAGCTTCGCAAGTGAGAAAACCTGAAATCCACCACTATCGGTAAGTATAGGTCCTTGCCAACGGGTAAACTCATGGAGTCCTCCCATTTCCTTTACAAGCTCATCACCGGGTCTTACGTGAAGATGATAGGTGTTACTAAGCATAATCTGACACTTGATTTCTTTGAGGTCAAGGGCAGAGAGCGCACCTTTGATTGCACCACAGGTTGCAACGTTCATAAATGCAGGAGTCTGCACTGTACCGTGCACTGTCTCAAACTCGCAACGTCTTGCTGTGCCTTCATTTTTGATTAAAGTTAACTTTGATTTCATAGTCACCTCAGGAAAACTGCATCGCCAAATGAGAAGAATCTGTATTTTTCTTCAACTGCAGTTTTATAGAAATTCATTGTATTTTCATATCCGCAGAAAGCGCTTACAAGCATAATAAGTGTGCTCTCAGGCAAATGGAAGTTCGTGATTAAAGCATCGATGCACTTGAATTCATATCCCGGATAAATAAAGATATCTGTCCATCCTTCACTCTCTTCAATCTTACCTTTGAAAGTACCGACCGACTCAAGAGTACGACAGCTAGTTGTACCGACAGCAATAACTCTGCCGCCATTCTTCTTAGTATCGTTTATAAGCTCAGCTGTCTCTTTCGGTAACCAATAATGCTCTGAGTGCATAAGATGAAGTGAAATATCCTCTTCTTTTACGGGGCGGAATGTGCCGAGACCCACGTGAAGTGTAACATATCCGATACGTACGCCTTTGGCTTCAATCTTTGCCATAAGCTCTTCGGTGAAGTGTAAGCCTGCTGTGGGAGCAGCGGCTGAGCCGAGCTCTTTTGAGTAAACAGTCTGGTATCTCTCACCGTTTTCGAGTCTTTCTGTGATATACGGCGGAAGTGGCATCTGACCGATTTGGTCGAGCACGTTATAGAAATTACCCTCGTAGAAAAACTTAACAAGTCGGTTGCCGCCGTCAAGAACTTCCTGAACTTCACACTCGAGAAGTCCATCAGCAAAGCTGAACTGTGAACCGGGCTTAGCTCTTTTGCCGGGGCCGACAATACACTCCCAGGTGTCATCACCTTTGTTTGTAAGCAGAAGAAACTCAACCTTAGCACCTGTATCTTTCTTTATACCGAAAAGTCTTGCAGGTAAAACTCTTGTGTTGTTGAGTATGAGGCAATCACCGTCACGAAGCTCATCAAGTATATCATAGAAGTGCTTGTGCTCAATCTCGCCTGTACCTTTGTCAACTGTCATAAGTCTTGAAGAATCTCTCGGCTCAACAGGGTGCTGAGCAATTAACTCTTCAGGCAAATCGTAGTAAAAATCTGACTTATTCATTAATCCTATCTAATTCCTTTCAAAATTAAAGAAAACATTTTAATTTTCACAAAAAAATAGAAAATATAAATTGACTAATCACAAAATAAGTGATATTATATAAAAGTTATTTTATATTATAGTGCATAATGCTGAATTTAGCAACAGTTTTATGCAAAATAATCGAAATTAAAGAGGTGTTTTAAAAAATGAAAAAGTATAAGGTTGGTATTATCGGCGCCACAGGTATGGTAGGTCAGAGATTTGCTACGATTCTTGCAGATCATCCCTGGTACGATGTTGTTGTGCTCGCTGCAAGCTCACGCTCAGCAGGCAAAACATACAAAGATGCTGTTGGTGACAGATGGAGAATTGCTGATCCTATGCCCGAAAAAATGGCAGACCTTGTAATCAAAGACGCAACTGCAGACATCAACGAAATCGCTTCAATGGTTGATTTTGTTTTCTGCGCAGTTGATATGAAGAAGGATGAAATCAGAGCTCTCGAAGAAGCTTATGCTAAAGCTGAGTGCCCCGTTGTTTCAAACAACAGCGCTCACAGAGGCACAGCTGACGTACCTATGGTTGTACCTGAGATCAATGCTGACCACATCAAAGTTATCGAAGATCAGAGAAAGAGACTCGGTACAAAGAAAGGCTTTATCGCCGTTAAATCAAACTGCTCACTTCAGAGCTATGTACCCGCTATTTATCCCCTTGATAAGGAATATGGTGTAAAGGAAGTTCTCGTTTGCACATATCAGGCTATTTCAGGTGCCGGCAAAACATTTGACAGCTGGCCCGAAATGATCGACAACGTAATCCCTTACATCGGTGGTGAAGAAGAAAAGAGCGAACAGGAACCTCTCAAGCTTTGGGGCACAATCGAAGATGGCGTAATCAAAAATGCAACTTCTCCTGCTTTCACAGCACAGTGTATCAGAGTACCCGTTTCAGATGGTCACATGGGTGCAGTGTTTATGCGCTTTGAAGATGGCAAGAAGCCCTCGAAGGAAGAAATCATCAAGGTTTGGGACAACTTTGCAGGCAGAGCTCAGGAACTTGAACTCCCCTCAGCTCCCAAAAAGTTCCTTCACTACTTCACAGAGGACAATATGCCTCAGACAAAGCTGAACCGTACACTTGAAAACGGTATGGCAGTTTCAATCGGCAGACTCCGTGAAGACTCACAGTACGACTACAAGTTCGTATGCCTTTCACACAACACACTCAGAGGTGCTGCAGGCGGTGCTGTTCTTCTTGCAGAACTTCTTACAGCTGAAGGTTATATGGACTAATTAAAATTCAATAAGGAGGTCTTTTATGAACTCTGTCTTTGTCGGTGCAGGCGTAGCCATTATCACACCCTTTGACAAGGACGGTCAAATCGATTTTGAAAGATTCTCAAAACTTATAGAATTTCAAATTACAAACAGAACAGATGCTATTATTGTTTGTGGAACAACCGGCGAAGGCTCTACGTTGAGTGTCAAAGAAAGACTCGAGTTGTTCACACACGCTGTTAAGCAGGTACACGGCAGGGTACCCGTAATCGGCGGCACAGGCAGTAATAGCACTTTTTTTACCCTCGATTTAGCTAAGGAAGCTGAATACACAGGTGTTGATGCTCACCTGATGGTTACACCTTATTACAACAAGACGTCACAATCAGGGCTTATCAAGCATTACAGATTTCTTGCAGACAGGCTAAGCAAGCCAATAATTTTATATAATGTTCCATCACGTACGGGAATGAACATCAAACCAGAAACATATAAAGAGCTGTCTCAACACGAGAATATTGTTGGTGTTAAAGAAGCCGACCCGAATATTTCTAAGTTAATAAAATCAAGAGCTCTTTGCGGTGAAGATCTTGACTTTTATGTTGGTAATGATGATCTTATAACCGTATCAGCTTATCTTGGTTGTAAAGGCGTCATTTCAGTGCTTTCGAATATTTTGCCAAAGTTTACTCATAATATAACAATAACAGCAATAGAAGGCAATCTCGATAAATCTAATGTAATGCAATGCCAAGTCATAGAACTTATTGATTCACTTTTCAGCGACGTCAACCCTATACCAATCAAGACAGCCATGAAAATTCTGGGTTATAATATCGGATATCTGCGTGGACCTTTAACTGATATGTCAGCTGAAGATTTAGCAAAACTTGAAAAGGTTCTGATGAAATATAAATATCTATTGTCACAAGAGAATTCGTATATCCTGAAATAAAAAAGAGACATCACCTCATTTTGAAGTGATGTCTAAAATTTTAAAATCCAATTAAACCAAAAAGTCCATAAGATAAGGCAGAGATTATAATACCTGCTATTAAAACACCAACCGCAATAACGGGAAGCGAGTGCTTGATTCTGATATCAAACAAGTCAGCGATGAGAGCACCGGTCCAGGCGCCTGTACCTGGCAAAGGTATACCGACAAATAAGAGTAAGCCCCACAATCGATACTTCTCAATTTTATCAGCTTTTCTTATAGAACGAGCTTCAAGTTTTACAATCGCCTTTTCAACTGCAGGAATTTTCTTGAGCATATTAAAAATCTTCCTGATGAAAAGCAATATAAAAGGAATAGGCAACATATTACCGACATAACAGATTGCAAAAGCCTTGAAAAAGTCAATCTCCATCAACTTGGCAGCAATTAGACCACCTCTTAGCTCAAGTATCGGTAACATAGAAACAATAAAAGCAACTATCTCAGGAGAAATCTTGTCACCAAGAAGACCAACAATATATTCAGCTATTGTTTCGGACATATCGTTACCCCTTTACATTTCAGTGTTGCCGTCAAGAAAATTTTTGGCCTCAATAAGTATCGACTTATCGTTTTCGTAATTAAGAGTCGATAAAGCTCTGTTATAGTTGAACCAACCACATTCTTCGATTTCTTCAACCTGCAAAGTGTACTGAACTTCAGATGTCTTAGCCAAAAAAATAGATACAGACTTCTCAATCTTACCCTGAATGGTGTAATCAGACTTTCTTACAAAGCCAGGTAGTATATCTATATTAAGACCGGTCTCTTCAAGCACCTCGCGCTTTGCTGTCTCTTCGTCAGTCTCGCCCGGCTCGACATGACCTTTAGGAAATCCCCAGTGAGCACTGCGACGGTTGCGTATAAGCAAGAACTTTCTCTCGCCATCATCATCTCTGAAAATAACAGCACCGCAAGATCTTTCAAACAAGCAATCAATGCTGTAACCGTTTTTACCCTCAGCGAAATCAATGGCCGCTTTAATATCATTTACAATAAATCTAGTGCTTTTCGGAGCAACAACCCAAACTATACCTTTACCGCCGTTTCTTTTTACAATAGCAATAACACGACCGTCAAAATTTCTCACAGGATGGTTAATACCCATGATATAAGCACATTGAACGGTGTTTTTCTTGGTTTTGTGATCTTCGATAATGCCATAATTAAGCTTATACTTAAATCCAAAACGGTTATTATAAGAGTACATCGGGGAAGTAACACGCACTTTAACAAATCTGCCTAACATATGTGTCCCCTTTTACGAAATGTGGCTTTATTTAAACAGGGATAACCCCCATACAAAACCCACACAGAATAGATAAAGTTATTATACAGCTTTTCAAAGATTTTTTCAATACATTTTTTTAAAAAAATATAACTGTAATTCCATATTTGCTAATTGTAAATAATAATAGAACAAACTAATTAGACAGTTGTCTTATAGTTGACTTAGTGCTATAATATGTTTATAATTTTACAATAAAGGTGTAACAATGAAAACGTTATTTCTCAGTGACCTGGATGGTACATTTTTAAACAGTGAAGCTAAAATTTCACAGCGTTCTGCTGAAATTATTGACTCTCTTACAAACAAGGGTGTGCTTTTTACAGTGGCAACAGCCCGTACTTATGCAACTGTTATGAAGATGTTTGAAAACATCTCTCTACCCTGCCCTCTCGTTTTAATGAATGGAGTCACCATCTATGACCCAGCCAAAAAATCCATTATTGCAAGTAGTCCTATTTCCACAGAAAACGGCAACCGGATTGTCAAGGAGTTCAGGGACAGAAATGTTGAACCGATGCTGTACTTTCAGAACGGTGAGACACTTGATATATATTACACCAAACTCACTAATGATTATCAAAGAGAGTACGTTTCGCAGCGGATTGATTGCAGTGGTAAAAGATTCATCCACTCCCCTACACCTGTTACTTTGGAAAATAAAAACCTCGTTTATATAGTTGCCCTCGATTATTATGACAACATCAAAGAAATATATGAGGCTGTCAAAAAACTCAATATAGCTCAGTGTATGTTTTACCGGGATAATTATTCTGATATGTACTTCCTTGAAATTATCTCAGGCGATGTAAGCAAAGCAAGTGGTGCTCTTAAAGTAAAAGAAATCGTCGGTGCAGACAAAATCGTTGTTTTTGGAGATAACCTCAATGATATTCCTATGTTTGAGATTGCCGATGAGTCTTATGCTGTCAGCAATGCCGAAGATGAGCTTAAAGCAATTGCTACAGGAGTTATCGGTTCAAATAATGAAGATGCTGTGGCTGAGTTTATACTGGAAAGATACAATCAAAATCTGATATAAAAATAATATCGACCCCGACAGCTTAAAGGACTACGGGATCGTAAAGAAATAGGAGAGAATTTAAATGAGAAAAAAAGATGTAAGAGTTATAAGAACATATGAACAACTTACCGCAAGTTTGGTCTCGTTGCTGACAAAAAAGAGTTTCGATGATCTTTCGGTTTCTGAAATCTGTGAAGCAGCAAAGGTACATCGCGCAACATTTTATAAGCACTTTAACGATAAGTTCGAGTTTCTCAACTACTGTTTTAATAATGAACTTTCAAAAATCAGCTTCGATGTTTCGCCTGAGGCAGTAAATGCAGACAATCTGAAAGAAAACTTTATGAAATTTATTAAAATTATATTTGAGTTTGTCAGTAAAAAACGAGAGATTTTCTCAGCAATACTTTCAAATAAGTTCTCTACCTCACTTGGAGCTTCATTAACAGCTGCAGTACATAACTATTGTGTAGAGAAAATCAGTATGATTATCCCCGATGCTCAGCCAGAGAGAGTCGAGCTCTTTGCAACATTTTACAGCAATGCTTTCATCGGTGTAGTTATGCATTATGCTAAAAACCCCGACAAATATCCCCTTGAAGAAATATATGATTTTCTTGGAAACAGAGTCGAGGAACTCTGCGCAACATTCATCAAGCAATACTCATCACAAAATTAAGTGTCATAAGTGTCAAGGAAGTTATGTTTTTCCTCTGCGATATGATAACCGATGATGGTTTCTAGGTTAACATTATGTACACTTTTAAAAATATTAATATCGATATAAGGACTGATTTTTCTGAACTGAGAAATCAGTTCTTTCATTTCTTTACGTTTTGACAGTAATTCCTGATCGGATTGCTGTTCATTTTTTGCCGTAAAACTGCAAGCACACTCTAAAAATTGAAGATTATTATATCGTACCCAGGCTTTGATGTCAGCCTCGCGTACCATATAAAGAGGCCTAATGAGCTCCATACCCTCAAAGTTAGTGCTGTGAAGCTTTGGCATCATCGTTTTAATCTCAGCACCATAAAGCATACTTAAAAGAATTGTCTCGATTACATCATCAAAGTGATGACCGAGAGCAATCTTGTTACAGCCGAGTTTTTGTGCATTTTTGTAAAGGTGACCTCTTCTCATACGAGCACACATATAACAGGGCGAATTTTCGATGTCAACAACATAATCAAAAATGTGCGCATCAAATATTTCAATCGGTATCTGCAACATTTCTGCATTGTCGATTATTCGTTGCCTATTTTCAGGTGAATAACCCGGATCAAGTACAAGATATTTTGCCTCGAAAGGAAAGTCGCTGTGCTTTTGAAGATGCTGAATACATTTTGCCAGGAGCATAGAGTCTTTACCACCAGAAATGCACACAGCAATGCAATCACCAGGCTTAATGAGTTCATATTCATTTATACCGGCAATGAATTTTTTCCATATATCTTTGCGATATTTTTTGTAAATACTACGCTCAACTTCGATGTGTTTTTCCATAATATCACCCTATAAACAATGCAGATGGCTTTCCATCTGCATTACGTTTTAATTATCTTTACTGTTGATTTTAAATATCATTTTCAATATACCGCTTAACGCTCTGGGACTTCTGAATACTACTACTTTCATAAGATGCCTCCTTAAGATAATAAGTCTACCTCTGACACGATGTTACGCCTAAAATCACAAGCATAACCGCAAGAATAAACAGCATAATCTTCACCGGAAAGCACAAAGCAAGCAGTATACCTGCACCGAAAGCTGTAAAAACAAGACCTTTCGGGCAACCTCTGTTGTGAGCCATGCTATCATCCCCGCTTGACTATTAAGCTTTATTGCTCAATATCATTATACACAAAAGCAGAAAATTTGTGATAAAACAGCTCAGACATCCCATTTTTTATTAACTTTTATTTCATTGTATATTGTTTTATAGCTGTCATGTCTGCTACGACTGATAACTCCGTTTTCGACAAGCTCACAAACTTTACAACCTTTGTCGCCCATATGTCGGCAACCGTTAAATCTGCAATCATTGATATGCTCAGCAAACTCTTTAAAATAATACTGCAACTCGTCAGAATAAATTCTGTTGTCTGTTGTAAAATCAATACTTGAAAAACCCGCAGTATCAATAACGAGGCCGTCTCCTACAGGGAATACTTCAGCTTGTCTTGTAGTGTGTCTGCCACGCCCGAGTTTGTCACTGACTTCACCTGTCTCAAGTTTCAGATCATCGCTAAGTGCATTTATAAGAGTCGATTTACCTACACCGGAGTTACCGGTAAAAGCGCAAAGACAACCTTTTAACTCGGCTTTTATTGCATCAAGCTCGCTAAAATCCTCAACCGAAAAACTATACACATTATAACCTGTGCTTTTATAGATTTCCTTGAGCTCTTCAGCACAAGCGAGATCAGTTTTAGTTATGATTATAACCGGAGTTATATCATTTTTCTCTGCAAGTATAGTCATCTTGTCGATGATAACAGTGTTCGGCTTCGGTTTAGTAGCCGATACAACAATAAACAGTTTGTCAATATTGGCGACAGGTGGTCTGATAAGGAAGTTTTTCCTCTCGAAAATTTCGTCGATAGTATTTTCTTCATCATCTCTGACAGTTATGCCGACTTTATCACCTGCGAGAGGAGAAATCTTTTCCTTTCTGAACTTGCCCTTAGCTTTGCACTCAAAGACGCCGTCATCAGTTTTTACATAGTAAAATCCACCGATACCCTTGAGAATTACACCATTAGTCATCATTTTCTGAATCGTCACCGCCACCAACAGTAGCATCAGTTACTACAGATGTTGTCTTAACAACTTCTGTTGCCTGAGTAGATTCTTCTGTGCTGGGCTCTGTTGTAGTAGTCGTGGTTGTTGTAGTTGTTGTCTCTGTCGTGGTCTGCTCAGTTGTTTCTGTAGGCTTACTTGTTGATTCAGTAGGCTCAGTTACAGGGGTTCTTGTTGTACTCGGCTTACTTGTACTGGGTTTTGTTGCAGAAGGCTTCGTAGGTTTAGGCTTTGTAGTCTTGTCTTCTTCGTCTTCTTCTGTTGTTGTATCACCGGTCGATTCTTCGTCAGTTGTTTCTTCAGGCACCTTACCGGTACTTACATAAACAGCTATGCTGGTACCCGGCTCAACTTCCTCGCCGATAAATTCATGGCCGATAATTCTGCCGACTGGTTCAGCACTTGAACGGTACTCAGTGCGAGATGAGTCAAGATACAAACCAACTTCTTCGAGTTTTTCTTTAGCTTCGGCAATAGTCAGACCTAAAAGTGTCGGAACTAATACGGGTTCAATTTCTTCATTGGTGGCAACATAAATTGTCACAACCGAGCCTTTTTCAGCTTTCTTATTTCTTGCGGGTGAAGTTCTGATAACAGTACCGATTTCTTCTTCGCTATATTCTCTTTCAATCTTTACATCAAAACCTTTTCTCTTAAGAACATTTGATGCTGATGTGGCTTCATAACCATATACGTCTGGAATTTCTACAGTTGAATCCGCACCTGAAATATAGACAATAATTTTTGTGCCTACAGTCATCTTGCCACCTGAAGGCTCTTGTTTAATGATAATTCCGGACTCTTCTTCTGAATCGTGGTCGATAATTGGCTCAAATGTATATTCAGCGTATTCGCTCTGACTCATAACCTCATTATAGAAGTTAAGTCCAATAAGATTCGGAACATCAATTTTTTCAGAATTGGGAGCAAATAGCATAATGAGAGTTACTGCAAAAACAACTAAAGCTGCCAGTACACTTGAAAGAATTGCAATAGTTTTCTTTTTCTTCTTGTCGTCAATATCAACATCATCATAGTCATTATCATCAACAGTTTCGACAACCTCAGGCTCAGTTACAACGGGAGTCTCAGGCACAAAAATTGTAGCCTCATCTTTCTCGGGTACAACAGCCTTATGAAGGTCATAACCGAAGATGATTTCTGGGTTGTTCTTGTACGCAGTAATATCTGAAAGCATCTCGTTTGCGTTCTGATATCTGTCTGCAGGGTTCTTCTGCATAGCATGAATGATGATCTCCTCGAGGCCTTCAGCAATATTGCTGTTAATTTCGCGAGGTCTTATAGGATCATTCTGAAGCTGCATAAGAGCTACAGAAACAGCGTTATCTGACTGGAAAGGCAATTTGCCTGTCATCATCTCATAAAGAATTACACCTGCTGCATAGAGATCAGTTCTCGAGTCTGTATGGCTGCCTTTAGCCTGCTCAGGGCTGATGTAATGTACTGAACCTATGGCACCGTCTGTCATAGTACGGGTTGCATTTTCACTGATACGTGCAATACCAAAGTCAGTAACCTTGATAGTACCATCTGAAACAAGAAGGATATTCTGAGGCTTAATGTCTCGGTGAACGATACCCTTATCATGAGCGTGCTTAAGTGCACGAAGAAGCTGAGTTATAAAGTAAAGAGCTTCTCTCGGATCAACAACGCCCTGCTGAGTGATGTAGTTTTTAAGAGTAATACCTTCAACATATTCCATAACGATATACTGAATGGCATCACCGAAGCTTACATCATATACTCTGACAATATTGGGATGCGACAAAACAGCAACAGCTTTAGACTCGTTTCTGAATCTGCGCTTAAATTCTTCATTTGCGAGATATTCTGATTTGAGAATTTTAACTGCTACAATTCTGTGGTCAATATTATCAAAAGCCTTATATACAACAGCCATACCACCGACGCCGATAACTTCCATAATTTCATATCTGCCGTCGAGACGTTTGCCAACATAATTTTCCATTTGTACGTCACCTTACCCTTTCATAGCAACTACGGTTATATTATCATAACCGCCGTTTGCATTAGCTGCCTGTATGTATTTATCACAAAGCAGCCCGAAATCAGTATTCTTATATATTTCAAATATTTCTTCGTCGCTTAAAAGACCGCTGAGACCGTCTGAGCAAAGCAAAAGAGTCTCTCCTTCGCAAAGGTCGGTAAAATCGAAATCAATATCAACCTTTTCGTCTATTCCTAAAGCTCGTGTAATAATATTTTTCTTGGGATAATTTTCAAACTCTTCCTGAGTAATCTGTCCACTGTCAAGCATCTGCTGTGCAAGAGAATGGTCTTTGGTTATCTGATCTATACCGTCAGCACTGAGTTTATAAACACGGCTGTCACCGACGTGAGCTATGCAGGCATTGTTATCTTTTACTATAGCCGCCGCAATAGTGGTACCCATACCCTGAAGCTCAGTATCGGAATAACTTCTGTCATTGATTATAACATTTGCGGTTGTAATTATTGAAAGAAAAACATTTTCAAAAGAGTATACGGGCATCAGCTTGTTGTAACACTTTCTGATTTTATCTCCAAACAATTCAACTGCAACCGAGCTGGCTATCCTACCACCTCGAGCACCGCCCATACCGTCACAGACAATAGCCCAGGATGTACCGTCTTCAAATGTACCGAAGTCAAAACCGTCTTCGTTCGCAGTACGCACTTTGCCGATATCGCTGTTACCGCTAATTAACATACAACCACTCCTTGTTTATTTTGGTCCTTCACCTCTTCTTAGCTGACCGCATGAGGCATTTATATCACTGCCGAGAGTTCTTCTGACGGTTACGTTTATGCCGTACCTTTCGAGAACTTTGATAAACTCAGCAATTCTGTTATCACTACTTTTTTTATAATCTCTTTCTTTGACACTGTTGACAGGAATAAGGTTAACGTGACAAAGCATACCTTTGAGCCTTTTGCCAAGCTCTCTTGCACACTCGTCAGAATCGTTGACACCGCTTATCATAGCATATTCGAATGATATTCTCCTCGATGTTACATTAGTATAGTCACGACAAGCTTTCAGAAGCTCATCTATATTCCATTTGTCATTGACAGGCATAGTCTGACTTCTGATGTTATCATTTGGTGCGTGAAGAGAAATTGACAGTGTCAGTTGCAACTTCTTTTCCATAAGTTTGTAAATGCCAGTCACAACACCGCAGGTTGAAAGAGATATGTTTCTCATTGATATATTAAGTCCGTTTTCATCAGTAACAAGACTTAAAAATCTCATAACATTGTCAAAATTATCGAGAGGCTCACCTACACCCATCATTACTATATGCGAGATTCTGATGTCAAGATCACGCTGAGCCGTATACACCTGGGAAAGTATCTCTGAAGCTGTAAGGTTTCTTACAAAACCAGCGATACCGGAAGCACAGAACTTGCAACCCATCTTGCATCCGACCTGACTTGATACACAAATGGTATAGCCATATTTATACTTCATAACAACTGATTCAATCAGTTCGCCGTCATTGAGCCTGAAAAGATATTTAACTGTATTATCATACACCGAAACTAATTTTTTTTCAATACTACAATTGTAAATATCATACTTTTTTTGTAAATTTGACCTTAAGTCTTTAGAAATATTTGTCATTTCATCAAAGGATACAGCTGCGTGTTTATGAAGCCAGGAATATATCTGTCCTGCTTTAAAGCTTTTCTCGCCCATCTGAACGATTTCATCCTTTAATTCCTGCAAGGTCATCGATTTAATATCAGTCATTTTTATCATCTCTTTCAAAACAAGCTATAAAAAATCCGTCACTTAAGTTTTTGTGTGGCATAAGTGTTATATTGGTACAACTACCGTTATCTTCAAATAAAGCAGCTGGACTGAAGTCTTTATGATTATCGAGAAATTTCTCTACAACATCTTCATTTTCCGCTTTTGACAGAGTACAAGTTGAGTATACCAATCGCCCACCCTTTTTAACATAATTTGAAGCATTATCTATGATAGTATACTGAATGTCAGGTAAATCTCTGAGCTCTTCTTCACTCTTATATTTAATTTCGGGTTTACGTCTGATTATGCCGAGTCCTGAACAAGGCACATCGCAAAGCACTTTGTCAGCAAGTCCAAGATTTTTATTGTAAATACTGGCATCTCCTACCCTACCTTCAATGGAAGAAAGCCCAAGTCTCTGTGCTCCTTTTATGATAAGATTAACGCGATTTTCATATATATCGAAGCAAAGAACCTTGCCTTTATCGTTCATGGTTTCAGCTACAGTATAAGCCTTACCACCGGGAGCTGAGCATAAATCAAATACAATGTCACCATCTTTGGCGCCGACAGCCTTTGCACAAAGCTGAGACGCCATATCCTGCACGTGGAAATAACCTTTTTTGAATGTGTCTAACTTCTCGATATCGTGACCTTTAAGAGAAATTTTTAGAGTGTTGCTGTTGTAAGTTTTATCGCAAACGACACCTTCGGCTTCAAGTAAATCAGCAAGCACATCTTCAGTTATCTTTGTTGAATTTACCCTGATGAATGTATCAGCGCCACCAAGAGATGACTCTAAAAATGCAGATGTGTCCTCAAAACCGTACTCATTAATCCATTTGCTGACAAGCCACACAGGACAAGAGTATTTGATGCTGAGAAATTCATCACTATCTTTGTTTTCGGGTAAAATAACCCCCTTGCCTGAAACCTTCCTGAGCACCGCATTGATAAGCCCTGATGCAAAAGATGTTCCGTTTTTCTTGGAAAGTTTAATGCTCTCGTTTACAGCGGCACTGTCAGGCACCTTATCCATAAACAATATCTGATAAGCTCCGAGTCTGAGTATAGTAAGAACTTCAGGTTTTAATTTTTTTAAGGGCTTTGACAGATAAAGACTAAGCTGATAGTCGATAGTTATCTGTCTTTCAATAACTCCGTAAAACAAATTAGACACAAAAGATTTATCCCTTGTGTCAAGATTTGTCTTTGATAACACACCATCAAGAGCAAGATTTGAAAAAGCTCCGTCTCTGACAGTTTTCATCAATGCTTCAAAAGCAATTTGTCTTGGATTTGACATAATTTTATATCCTTAATTTCTTCTGTTTCTTGTTCTGAGTATAAGTCTGAGAAGTGATGCGATTGATGTAAGCAAAGCCGCAACGTAAGTCATAGCGGCAGCTGTGAGAACTTTCTTAGCCTGTGGTACTTCATCCTCATACAAAAGATTTCTTTCCTGAATAGTTGCAATTGCACGTCTGCTGGCATTAAACTCAATCGGCAGAGTCACAAGCTGAAAAACTGTAACCGAAGCAAAGAGGATGATACCTATATCAATAAGCATACCATAGCCTAAAAAATATCCAAATATAGCGAGATAAAAACCAAAGGTTGATCCTATATTCGCAACAGGCAAAATCGCATTTCTGACTTTAATAGGCACATAATTCTGAGCATGCTGAGCAGCATGTCCAGCCTCGTGACAAGCAATGCCGACTGAAGCGATAGATGTACCGCTATAAACCTCAGGAGAAAGTCTTATCACATTGCTTCTAGGGTCATAATGGTCTGAAAGTTTACCATGACCCAGCTCAACTCTCACATTGTTGATACCATAGCTGTTAAGCACCGCTAAAGCTGCCTGAGCACCGGTGAGATGCTTTCTATTGGCAATACGCGCCGTTTTAGCGTAAGTGTTTTTAACATTTATCTGAGCAATCAATGAAATAATAAGAGCCGGTACAACAAGAATCAGATAATAATAATCAAAATAAAACATTCTTTTCCTTCTTTCACTGACCTAAAACAGCACCTTTTTCTAAGCTGTAACCGTTGAGGAAAGCTGATACTTCCATACGTTTTTTACCTTCGAGCTGTACTGTTTTAAGTTCAACACAATTTCCGTCACCGCAACAAACGATTAATTTACCGTTTGAGTCGACGACTTCTCCGGGTTTATTGTTTGCTTTTTTATCAGATAAAACCGCTGAATGTATCTTTAAGGTTTTACCATTAAGTGTTGTTGAAGCTCCCGGCCATGAATAAAGTCCACGGATTTTGTTGTGAATTTCAAAAGCAGACTTAGTCCAGTCAATACCGCTCATATCTCTTGTAAGAAGTCCTACATGAGTTGCAAGAGACTCGTCCTGTACAACAGGATTAAGCTCGCCTTTTTCGAGCATTTCAATAGTTTCCATAAGAGTTTCAGCACCAAGAGGAGCCAGAATTTCATACATTCTTTCAGTTGTATCGTTTATGCCGATGGGACATTTTTTGATATGTAAAATATCGCCTGTATCTACACCGTCATTCATCTGCTGAGCTGTTACACCGGTCTCTTCGTCGCCGTTGAGCACTGCATAATGTATAGGTGAAGCGCCCCTATACTTTGGAAGAATAGAAGCATGGATATTGATACAACCATATTTGGGATAAACAAGAAAATCGTGAGGTAAAATTTTGCCGTAAGCAACAACCACAACAAGATCAGGCTTGATTTCTTCGAGTATCTCTGTGCCTTTGCTGTTTCTGAGTGATGTCGGCTGGTACACGGTAAGCCCGTGCTTCAAAGCTTCAACCTTGACATCGGGAGGTGTGAGCTCCTGCTTTCTGCCGACAGGTTTATCAGGCTGACAAAATACACCGACAATCTCGTGCTTTGAAGCTACGAGAGCCTTGAGACAATCAACGGAAAAGTCGGGAGTACCCATAAAAGCTATGCGCATAAATTATTCATCCTTTCCGTTTCTTTCAGCGAGAATTTCATCTGCTGTAACCTCTTTTGTCTCAACATCAATATATAACTGACCGTCAAGATGATCAAGTTCGTGACAAAAAGCTCTTGCCTTAAGTTCAGTACCCTCGTAGAGCTTCCATTGACCCTTTCTGTTCTGAGCTCTGAGCTTAACATAGTTAGGTCTTTTTACGATGCCGTATCTGCCGGGAAGTGAAAGACAACCTTCCTGACCTTCCTGCTCGCCTGAAACTTCAATTATTTCGGGATTGATAAGCTCCATCGCACCCTCACCGACATCAATGACTACAACTCGTCTGAGCACACCAACCTGTACTGCAGCAAGACCGACACCGTCTGCCTTGTACATTGTATCTTTCATATCGTCGAGAAGCTGCCAGAGTTTTTCATCGAACTTGACAACAGGTCTGCTTGTTTTTCTTAAAACATCGTCACCAAGGGTAACAATTTTTCTGATAGCCATATTATTCCTCCGTTAGATGAGATTCTCAGGATTGATATCAGCAGAAAAAGTAACATCGCTGTATTTCTTATTCTTACCAAATGAGATCAACAAATCACTGAGCATATTTCTGAATCTTTTGTTATTCTTACATTTAATTATAATTCTATATCTGTACTTATTATTTACTTTAGAAAGTCTCGGTGGCATTGGTCCGAGAACAATAATTTTTACGTCTTTGTACTCTTCAGCAGTTGCAGTTTTAAGCTCTGATAAAAAGTCTCTTGACGCATTGAGCGCATTGACTTCGTTTTCACAGACAAAAAGCACCGCGCACATATCACAGTAAGGTGGGTAAACCATAGCCTTTCTGATGATAATTTCATTGTCAAAAAAGCCGTCATAATCCTGCTGCTGAGCCAATCTGATTATGTGATTTTCAGGGGTAAGCGTCTGAATTACAGCTGTTCCCTTATTTTTACCGCGACCGCTTCTGCCGACAACCTGAGTCAGCAAATCAAAAGTACGTTCCTGGCTTTTGAAGTCATCATTATTTAGCTGTTGGTCAGCATTGATTACACCAACCAGAGTAACATTTTCAAAATTAAGACCTTTGGCAACCATCTGGGTGCCAAGCATAATATCATATTTACCTTCACCGAAATCAATGATGTTTTTTTCAAACGAATATCGGGACGATGTAGAGTCTGTGTCCATACGAAGCACTCTAGCTTCAGGTAGAAGTTCCTCTAATTCCTTCTCTATTCGCTGTGTGCCGTAGCCTGCATATCTGACGTCTTCTTTGCCGCAATCAGGACAAACCTTTGTAAATGGCACCGAATAGCCACAATAATGACACATCAGACGGTTATTGGCGCTGTGATAGGTCAGAGATATACTGCAAGACGGACACGTTACAACACCGCCACAGCTGTCACAAGCAACAAAAGTGTTGTAACCTCGACGATTTATAAGCAAAATCGACTGCTTTTTATCATTCAGATTCTGTTCAAGTCTTTCAAGCAATTCTGAACTGAGATTATACTTATTACCTGCCTGACGCTCGGCTTTCATATCGATTACGCTAACATCAGGTAAAACGGCTTCGCCGTATCTTTCACTCAGCACTTCAAGGTCATACTTACCTCTTTTGGCTGCAGAATAACTTTCCATTGAGGGTGTAGCAGAAGACAACAATAGCAATGCACCATGTTTAACAGCTCTGAATCTTGCCACATCTTTCGTGTGATATTTAGGTGATGATTCGGATTTATAGGTATGCTCCTGCTCTTCATCTATAACGATAAGGCCGATATTATCAAAAGGTGCAAACACAGCCGAGCGGGTACCCACAACGATTTTGACAACGCCATCTTTTACACGTTTGTACTCGTCTCTGCGTTCACCTGCAGAAAGTGCACTGTGAAAAATAGCAATCTCGCTTCCATACCTACCTTTAAAAATAGCCATCATCTGAGGTGTCAGAGAGATTTCAGGTACCATAACAACAACCTGCTTGCCCTCTTTGATTACCTCGTCAATGAGCGAAAGAAAAACCGAAGTTTTGCCACTTCCTGTTATACCGTAAAGTAGAGAGACTTCCCCGCCTGTACGATATTTACTGAGCAGATTATCATAGGCCTTCTTCTGGCCGGAAGTAAGAGTTATCGCCTTTTTCGCACCTTTGTCAATAAGTTGAGTTTCAGGTGTACGATAGACGGTTATATCTTCAATTAAAACATAATTTTTCTTAGCAAGTGTATTGATTACAGCCGACGTTACACCTGTAAAATAGCAGACTTCCTTGATGCTGAGCTGTCCCATATTCCACAAAACATCCATAACACTTTGCTGTTTGGGAGTAAGCTTAAGATTTTCTGCGTTTTCTCTGTCAATAACTGCACGAGCTGTTTTAACAGATGCATCATCCATAGTTTTCTCAGCAACGTAGCTTTTGATTACAAGATCTTTACTTACAAGTTTATCAATAACGTCACAATCCTTTGTAAGTCCGAGATTACCGTAAATCTGAGCTTTATCTGCAAAATCCTCAATAGTGAGCATATAGTCATAGACTTGTTTTTCAATATCAGAGAGATTTTTTGGCTCTTTTGTTGCAACTGCAAGATATCTTACATCAGTTTTAAAGGCGTAACCTGCCGGAAATTGCACTTTGATTGCTTCAAAATAGGTGCAGAATGTTCTGTCTTTGAGAAACTCAGCAATTTCGAGGTTTTCCTTTGAGAAAAAAGGCTTATCGTCAAGTACAGAGATGATATCTTTATATCTGATGTTATCCTGCTTTTCAGCAAAGCCGAAGATTACACCTTGTCTTTTTGCAACCCTGCTTCGGCCAAAAGGTACAAGTACTCTAGCACCGATTACAGCTTTTTCTCTGAGATTTTCAGGTAACGTATAACTGTAGAAAATGTCAAAATGATATGCAACATTTTCTACCGCAACAAGAGCAACAGACTGTTCCATATCATTTCACTTCCCTTAAAATTAAATTTAGATATTTCTTATTTCTTCGGGTTCGCTAATCTTAAGCTTACCGTCGATAAATTCTTCAAGTGCATATGAAACCTGCTTCTCGGTTCCGCATTTTTCGTTGAGAATGGGGTCTTCAGCAATAGTTCTTGCTCTCTTTGCAACAGCGATAACGAGTGAATATCTGCTGATATTGTTTTTAAGTAAATCTCTTAAATCGGGATTAAGCATTGTTAATTACCTCACTTAATTTATTTTTCATTTTATTTGTTTTTAATTTTTCCGCTTTGATAATAGTTATGATATCTTCCACAGCTTCATCAAGAACATCATTTTCAACAATGTAGTCAAACTCAGGAGCTCTGGCGAATTCATCTTTAGCTATTTCAAGACGTTTAATTATTGACTTATCATCATCGGTACCTCTGCCGCGAAGGCGACTCTCAAGCACCTGGAATGATGGGGGTATAATAAATATATTGCAAGCATCAGGGAAAAGCCTTTTTACATTGCCTGCCCCTTGTACTTCGATTATAAGTATAACTGTTTTGCCTTCCTCGAGCATCTCTCTTACAGGACCGGCAGGGGTACCGTAATAATTGCTGCCGTATCTTGCGTACTCAAGCATCTCACCCTGGTCAATTTTTTCTTCAAACTCAGGCTGTGACACAAAGTAGTAGTTTACGCCTTCCTCTTCACCCGGGCGCATAGGTCTTGTAGTCATCGAAACAGAAAGATAAGCATCATCTGTTTTCTTGAGCACTTCAGCTATAATTGTGTCTTTACCGCAACCTGACGGAGCGGATACAACGACAAGAACACCTTTATTATTCATCAGCACATTCCTCCTCACCGATTTCAGCATCGGAATCAAGACGGTTAGCTACTGTCTCGCACTGAAGGTACGTGAGAATAACATGGTCACTATCCATAATCATAACACCTCTTGTGCGTCTGCCTTGGGTAGCATCAATAAGTGTTCCTCTTTCTTTACATTCCTGAATCAGTCGCTTAATGGGTGCTGAATCGGGGCTCACGATAGCCACAAGACGCTGAGCGTTGATCATATTACCGAATCCGATATTAATTAACTTCATTTGCTATTCACCTTATTCAATATTCTGAACCTGTTCTCTGATTTTCTCGATCTCAGCCTTGATGTCAATAACTTTTTTAGCAATCTCAACATCTTGAGCCTTTGAACCGATTGTATTAGCTTCACGGTTGAATTCCTGAATAAGGAAATCCATCTTTCTGCCGATTGCGACAGTGCTTTCCATAAACTCGTGCATCTGACCGATATGACTTCTGAGTCTGACAGTTTCCTCAGCAACTGCAATCTTATCTGCATAAATAGCAGCTTCAGTGAGAATTCTTTGCTCATCAACCTGCACGTCACCTAGTACATTTCTCATTCTTTCAAGGAGCTTCTCGTTGTACTCCTTCACGGTTTCAGGTGAGCGTTCTTCGATAAAAGCAACATTAGAAAGTATTGTATCGCATCTTGAAAGAATATCATCTTTGAGCTTTTCGCCTTCTTTTTCTCTCATAGCAACAAAAGAAGCAATAGCCTTATCTGCAACAGCTTTAACTGCATTCCAGATTCTTTCTTCGTCAGCTTCGCTCTTGTGTACAGAGAAGATGTCGTGGTACTTAGCTACACTTGACACTGTGATGTCATTAGGAAGATTGTATCTTTCACCGATCTCTTTCAGTGCTTCTATGTATCCTGCCGCCAGAGAGTGGTTAACATTAACGATACACTCATCGATTTCAAGAGCTTCTATACTGACATAACATTCAATCTTGCCTCTTGCAACAAGAGACTGAATATATGTCTTGAGTTTTTCTTCCAAAAAGCCGTAACTTCTTGGTACACGGCATGAAAAATCAAAATATCTGTGGTTAACACTTTTGATTTCCACTGATATTCCCATACCGTCTAATATATCCTGGCCTCTACCGAAGCCTGTCATACTTCTGATCATTTAAAATTCCTCCAACTGAGAAGTCTTTTGTTAGCCACAACAGCCACAGTTTCCCATAAGTATTGTCGGTATATCGCTGATATATTCTCCGTTTTCCATGATAAATCCTAACCGTGAAAGCAGAGAACCGATACCCTCAACACTGCACTTAGCCATATAATAATTTTTGAGAGCGGCATAATTATATGCGCTTTTCAAAAGCCCTTCCGCGGCAAACACTGCTGATGCCTCATAATCCAGCTTCGTAACATCGGCAAACTTATCACCTAAAACCAAGGTGCATTTGCCAAGTATCTGTTCACCGTCAAGCGCCTCAAACTCAATAACCCTTCCGTCACCGTCAAGAACTGTATTCTTAAAGAAAATCATCTTATTTCTTCTTTCTTTCAAGGCCAGCAGCAATCATAAGTTTTCTCACTTCATCTTCAGTGAGATTACGCCATGCTCCCTGTTTGAGCATACCAAGTTTGATTGAGCCGATTGCCGTTCTCTTAAGTCTTGCAACTTCAAGACCAACCTCTTCACACATCTTTCTGATCTGACGGTTTCTGCCTTCATACAAGATTATCTCAAGAACAACTCTGCCCTCTTCTTTAGTAACAACTCTTACCTCGGCAGGAGCTGTTTTTCTGTCATCGATAATAACACCCTGAGTCAGTGCAGTAATCTGATCTTCGCTGATAGAAGGTCTGACAGTTACACGGTAAGTCTTAGGCACGTGCTTGGTAGGGTGAGTCATTGCATTTGCAAACGCACCGTCATTAGTGAAAAGAAGCATACCCTCACTGTCTCTGTCAAGTCGACCAACAGGATAAACTCTGCCAGGTACGTCTTTGATAAGCTCAGCAACACACTTTCTATCCATTTCATCGTTCATTGTAGTAATGAAACCTCTGGGCTTATGCAATACAACATATGTGAAAGTCTTTGTTTTAACTATCTTTTTACCACTGACTGTAATTGTGTCTTTTTTAGGGTCAACTTTATCGCCAATCATAGCAAGTCTGCCGTTGACTTTCACTTTGCCCTGCTCGATAAGCTCTTCGCTTTTTCTGCGCGATGCAACACCGCTTTCGGCCAAGAACTTCTGAAGTCTGACTTCTGCCATATTATTATCCTTTCGGTTAGTTAAAAATATCTTTAATTTTACTGATAATTATCTCGAAAATGTTTTTCTTTTCAGGTAAAGGTGAAATCGCATCAACGCTCTGAGCATAGAGAATATCGCGCTCATATATCACTTTACCGTCTTTTATAAGTTGTGCCTTACCGGCTATATCTCCACATTTAATCGGAGCATACGCAAATTCGGGTAAAAGCACTCTTTGGGTTACCTTGCCTCTTGTATCAGCCGAGCTGAGTTTGATTGTATCCTCAGGCAAAGAGACCGACACAAAGTTCTGTTCACCACCATAAACCCTGATGCTGTCAGGAAGCCTTATATAGACCTCTCGGCTGACACATTTATCGTATCCGTAACTATAAAGCTTGATATGATCGTTCCAATCGTCGCCGGCATTAAGTGTAACAGCAACGAGTACTACTCCATCGCGCTCGCATGCTGAGACGAGACATCGTCCACTTTTCTTGGTAAAGCCCGTCTTTATGCCGAATACACCATCATACATTGAAATTAAACGGTTATGGTTCGAGAAGTATCTGACGACTGCTGGTTCAATGAACTCGGCTCGCTTGGTTTTAGTGGAACAAATCTCACGAAAAACCGGATTGTTTATAGCATGTGCACCAAGTAAAGCCATATCATAAGCTGTCGAATAATGCTCTACGCTATCAAGCCCCGAAGCTGTTACAAAACTTGTATTAAACATACCTATTTCATGAGCTTTATTGTTCATAAGCACTGCAAAATCTTCTTCACTGCCTGCAAGATGATTAGCTACAAGTTTGGCTGCATCATTTCCTGACTCGAGCATCATACCCCAGACAAGGGTTTCTAACGTGAGTTTGTAACCGTTTTTGAGGCCGATAGATGTGCCTTCTGCCTGCATATTTTCCGCTGTAACAACATCAGAAAGTCTGCCTGATTTAATTGCAATCAGGCTGGTCATAATCTTAGTTGTGCTGGCCATTGAGCGCTTTTCATAAGCGTTTTTCTCGAAGATTACTTCTTTTGTTTCAGCGTTAATCAAAACTGCACTGCGAGCACTAATCTTAGGCATCTCGGCAGCGTACACAGAAAGCGAGCAAGCTATGACCAATATTAAAGTGAAAATCAGTTTTTTCAGTAACAAAGCAACCACCTGCCGATTATATGATATGCAGGCGGGTGATTTAAAATTAGTATTTTTAGAAAATTATACTTCCTCAATAGGAGCGTCGGGAATAACAACGTCCTTCTTTGTCTTGTTCATAAGACCTGTTACCTTGTCAAACATTTCGGGTACAAGGTTAACAACTCTTTCAGCAGCATTGTCATAAGCTGTGATGTGCTTAAGTGTTACATCGCCGTTGTTGATAACAAGGAAAGCTACGGGTGTGATTGTAACACCGGCACCGCCTCCGCCACCGAAGAGTTCCTGATTGCTCTTTGAGGGGAAGTCTGCACCACCTGAAGCAAAGCCATATGTAACCTTTGAAACAGGGATAATTGTTGTGCCGCCTTCTGCATAGATAGCTTCGCCGATAATTGTGCTTGTGTCTACAAGGTCACGGATTTTTTCGATTGTTGAAGCGAGAATTGCGCCTGCTGATTTTTCTGCCATATTATATCATCCTTTCATTGTTTAACCAATCTTTGTTTCGGCTGTCTGAGCCGTATTTTTATCTTGTGTCTGATTGTCTTCTTTGCCTTTTTTAGCACCTTTTATAAATGTAAGACCGACCTTGAAAATCAATCTGAACACCATTGCAATTGTTGCATTGATAATCTTTCTGATTGTAAGACTCATATCAATGAACAGTTCATTTTCTGTCTTGTTAGCAAGGAAATCCGGTTCAACGAGAATGTCGTATTTCTTTACCAGATTGTTTGAACATATAAAACCAAATACCGGGTAAACCTTCTGACAGGTCTCGCCGTACTTGATAGCTGTTGAAGCAGCATCACCTGTACCGACACTGATATAAACATCAATCTCATCAAAGACTATACTCTTAAAAATCTTACCACCATATGTTCCGAGTACACTGCCGAGATTTTTGATTACCAGCATCATACCGTCATAACCATTAGCTTTAACCATATCAACTATGGGATTAGGCTTTTTCTCTTTTGGAGTTTCATCCTTCGGCTTTTCAGGCTTGGGTTTAGGTTCTTTCTTGGGTTTAGGGGCTTTCTCTTTCTTCGGACCCATAGGCAAGATGTTGAGTTTTATAAACAGATACTTGATAGTCAGATGAATCTTATCATCAAAAGCAAGAGAAATCTTGACCGGTATCGATAAAACCAACACAAAGAAAGCGATTATTCCAAGCAATACGCATAGAAATATCTGAAATCCTGTCACTATGTCACCCCTTTCTTCATATCACTTATTATAATACTATATACAATTACTTTAGTCAACTGTTTGTTAAAAAACTGTTTACTGAATTTCAGAAATGTTTACTTTTGTTTCGTCATTTTCATCTGAATCATCAGCTTGTTCTGATTCCGCTGTGGGGTTTTCCGGAAGAGGAGGCAACTCATCGAGTGAAGAAATACAGAAGCATCTTAAAAATTCGGCAGTTGTGCCGTAAATAAGCGGTCTGCCCGGCAGGTCGAGTCTGCCCTTTTCTTCGATAAGCGACTTCTGACAAAGCGATGAAATTACACCACTACAGTCAACACCTCTGATCTGCTCAACAAAAGCTTTGGTTACAGGTTGATTGTACGCAATAATTGCAAGAACTTCAAAAGCAGCCTGAGATAAAGGAGCGTTTTTCTTTACTTCAATAACACTTCTGATATTGTCAGCATACTTCTGCTTGGTACAAATCTGATATTTATTGTCAAGCTTCAATAAACAAATGCCATACTCTTCACTTTCATATTTTTCCTGAAGCTGAGAAAGTACGTCGCTGACAACGATTTCATCAAGCTCAAGAGCTACGCACAATCGCTCAATCTCTATAGGTTCGCCCATGGCAAAAAGCACTGCTTCAAGCATAGGAATTAATTCACTGTTATTCATTTACTGTTTCCTCTCCGTTTCCGTCAACCGAAAACTCATCAATTATATAACTGATATCTTCTTCCACTTCTTCACACTGTTCAACAATTACCTTGTCACCACTGCCCCATGCTTTGATTTTGTTTGCCTTGATAAGCTCGAGCATTGCAAGAAAAGTTGCAACCATCTCAGAACGTGAAGATGCATCAGTAAAAAACTCACCGAAGTGACGCTTAGCACCTTTTTTCAGTTTAGTAACAATGCCCGATACTCTTGAGGATACGGACACGATCTTCTTTGAAACGATTGCAGTAAATGCTTCTATCGGTGGCGGAAGCTTACGTTTACCCTTGCCGACAGCGGCAATATAACTTCGGAAAAGATCTTCACTTTCATGGAGTCTTTCATACTTTTTGCTTGATTCAATTTTCATTGTACTGCGATAGAAATAGTCAAAGCCGTTGGCAGTTTCAGCTATTTTACCAGCCATAATTTTACAGTCGCGGTACTCAATAAGCTCGCCTGTCAGTTCTTTTTTCAGCTGTTCAGCTTCTTCGTACACGGGTAAAAGAGATACTGACTTAATATACACAAGTCGAGCCGCCATTTCAAGGAAATCGCTTGCAATCTCCATATCGGATTCCTGCATCTGTCTTACATACTCGATATACTGCTCAACGAGAGTGAAAATAGGTATATCGTTGATATTAAGTTTATGTTTGTTTATCAGATGCAAAAGCAAGTCAAGCGGACCCTCAAATACATCTAACTTATAATTTATAACTTCCATTATAGCTCCTTATTATACAAAGGGAATTTCACAGAGTTTCATGATTAAGTTTTTGATAAGACCTGTAAGCAAAGCTATAGGTGTATCAAGGACATTCATAAATATAAGTGCAAATACGATAAGGACAATATATCTCTCATACTGCATAATCTTATAGTAAATTCTGTCGGGTAAAAATGCGTTAAGAATTCTCGAGCCGTCAAGAGGCGGAATTGGTAACAAATTGAAAACCGCAAGAGAAATATTAATCTGTGCTGCAACCGAGAAAAACAGAGCTACATAAACCATGGCCTCTGATACATATAAGAACTTATGAAAAACCAAGCAATACAGAAATGTAAATATAGTCGCCATTAAAAGATTGGATACAGGACCTGCAAAAGCAGTCAGTGCCATATACTGTTTTCTCTTACCTCGCTTAAATCTGCCGATGTTTACAGGTACAGGTTTTGCGTAACCGAAGCCGACAAGCAACACCATAAGTGCACCCAAAGGATCAACGTGAGCAAGAGGATTAAGAGTGAGTCTGCCTTTTAATCTCGCGGTGTTGTCACCTAATTTATAAGCGACAAAGCCGTGCGCGTACTCGTGTATAGGGAGCACGCAAAAGATAATGAAAACTCTTACACAAAGATTTATAACCAACTCAATTGAGAGTCCGTTTCTCATTAAGTCAAATATCATTTAACTTCTCCTTCCTAAAACTATTCTCTGAATATTATTATAGTCATTTATGATTTCGCTGTCAAAATTAATTTTACTAAAAAGATGGCAGATGTCATCTGCCTGGTCTTCACCGCATTCAAAAGCCATAAAACCACTGTCTTTAAGTTTAGCTGTCCACTCATTAACAAGGACTTTATAAAACATCAGACCATCATCTCCGCCATCAAGCGCCATATGAGGTTCTCGTAAAACTTCACTCTGAAGTGTAGGTATCTCTTCACTTCTGATATAAGGCGGATTACTTACTATTACATCAGCGAGTGGTAAACTCTCAAAGTCACTAAATCTGAGGATATCACCCTTGATTAGTGTGATATTTTCAAGACCATCGCAAACAGCTTTCTTGTTTGCTTTAAGATAACCCATAGCTTGGTCAGATTTTTCAACAAGATAAACCTCAGCATCGGGACACATAGCTTTAATGCTAAGACCGATGCACCCACTGCCTGAACATAAGTCATATACTGTAGGTCGCTTCACATCAGCGATTCTGTCAAGAATTGCTTCAACGAGTATCTCAGTCTCTGGTCTTGGAATGAGTACACCCTCCCCCACTTTAAAAGTGAAATCCATAAAGTCCCAGGAACCGAGTATATACTGAATGGGTTCACCTGAAAGACGTCTGTCAGCCATTTCATTCATTTCATTATACTTTTCCTCAGTAACTGTCTCATCGCCTTTGAAGAGCATCTCACTGTAGCTGATACCGCAGATCTTTTCGACAATATATCTTGCTTCAAGGTCACCGTCATCTATTTCTTTAAGCTTTGTTTTTAAACCAATTAAAATCTCTCTAACGGTCATACAGCATCGTCCTCAGGATTATCTGTAATTACAGCTTTGAATGCTGCAAGAGCAACCTCTATCATATCATCATCAGGCTCTTTTGTTGTAAGTCTCTGCATCCAGAGTCCGGGGGCGGCAAGAATTTTTACAAATATATTATCATGTCTGCCCGCGTACTTGATGAACTCATAGCTAAGACCCGTGATAAGAGGAAGAATAAGAATCTTAATTGCAATCCATAAAACAGTTGTATCTCTGAGCTCGGGCCATGTAACCGAAATCGCTGATGAGATAACAACACTGATGATGAGAATTACAAAGATGAAGCTTGTACCGCAACGAGGGTGGAAACGTGACATTTTCTTTACGTTTTCAACTGTAAGCTCACGTCCTTTTTCATAACAGAAGATTGTCTTATGCTCTGCACCGTGATACATAAATGTACGCTTGATATCTTTCATAAGAGAAACCAGAGCAATATAAGCGACAAAAATTACCATTCTTATTATACCTTCAAACAGAGCTCTGTAGTTTGTCAGCGCTTCACCTGAAATTTTATTAAGGAAGTTAACTGCAATTGTGGGAAGATAGAAGAAAAGTAAAAACGCAAGGAGCATACCAAGTACACTCGCAACGCCTGTAAGTATGCCAAGAATCTTTTTATCAATGTGGTCATTGAGCCATTTATCAAGTTTCGACATATTTTCTTCATTTTCCTCAAGGTCTTCAAGACCTGACTTTTCAGCTGACATCATAAGACACTTATAGCCGAAAATCATTGACTCGATATAAGCAACAACACCTCTGACAAGAGGCCATCCCAAAGGCTTGAACTTATCCTTGGCGTGCTTAAAATCAACCATTTCTGTATCAATTTCACCATCAGGTGTTCTGACAGATACAGCGGCACCCTTTGGGCCTTGCATCATTATACCTTCAATAAGTGCCTGACCACCAACTGAAGTTTTATGTAAAGTTTTATCTTTATTTTGTGACATATATTAGTCCTCCTATATTATACCCGGTAAAATAATCTCAACTGTAGTACCCTTTGATACCTCGCTGTAAATATTCATTTCACCCGAGTGCATTTTTATAATTTCATCAGCAACCGCAAGACCGATACCCGTACCGCGGATATTTGTATCAACTTTATAAAACTTATCTTTGATATGTGGCAGATCGCTCTCAGATATGCCTATACCATTGTCGCTGATTATTATTTTAGCATATTTTTGTATTCTTGCAACACTAATATTGATTTTTCCATTCTCAGGCGTGTATTTTATAGCGTTATCGAGAATATTTATTATAACCTGTCTGATTCTGTCTTTATCACCTATAATATTAATCTTTGTGTTACCGCACAAATCAAGGTTAAGATCAATGTTTTTAATTAAAGCATTTTGTTTAAATATATCATAAACATTCTCTATAATATAAAGCAGATCAAGTTCTTCGTTAACTATGTTGATTTTACCGTTCTGCATACAGGAAAAATCAAGTAATTCCTCTACCATAGTAGACAGTCTGTCTGTTTCTTCAACAATAACATTCAGACCTTTTTCAAGTATCGCCGAATTTTCACCAACGTTTTTTAGTGTTTCTCCCCAACCTTTTATTGCGGTCATTGGTGTTCTTATTTCGTGAGATACCGTCGAAATAAATTCATTTTTCATTTTGTCGATTTCGCTAAGCTGTAAAGCCATATTGTTAATCGACATACACAGTTCGCCGATTTCATCGTGATAGTTATCATATTCTATTCTTGCTGAAAAATCACCTTTTGCAATTTCAGACGTTGTTCTGCAAATCTGCGAAACCGGGTTTACAATTGACGAAACAAAGTACATACCCGACATAGTCATCAAAGTTACAATTATTATAAAAGCAGCAATAATAATGATAAATATCATTTTCAGCTGACTGTACATACCTTCCATCGATACAAGATATCTCAAAGCTCCATAGTTGTTACCGGAAGAATCTCGAAGTATATAAGACATTGCCGTTACCGGCTCACCCGAAGACAATCTAAGCCGCTTTACACCTATATTATCTTCAGACTCCAAAGCAATAAGATAGTCCTCCCATTCAGACGAGGCCTGTACACTGAAACCGCTTGAAGATACTATAAACTTACCGTTTTTATCAAGCACCCAGACCTCCATAATATCTTTATACTGAAAATTTTCAACAAATTCATAAGCACCAATGGTAAAGTTTTCCTCATCTGCAGTGTTGTAAGCACTAAAGAAAGTATCAACCGATTTAGAGTTTCTAGCTCTGATAGCTAGCTCCGCAGAGTTAAAATACTTAGTGCAAGAGAAATACACAATAATACAAGAAAAAATAAATAACACGGCGGTCATAACAAGCAGCACATTTTTGATCCATCTGCCTTTGATTGTCGTACCAACATAATTATCCATTTTTGTATGCTTATTTCTCACCGCAATTTATCCTTTCCTTATAATTTTATTGTATCCATCTGTAACCCTGCCCCCATACTGTTATAAGATGCACAGGATTTGACGGGTTATCTTCCAACTTAAGACGAAGTCGCCTGATGTTAACATCAACAACTTTATCGTCACCATAATATTTATCTCCCCATACCTTATCCAATAATAATGATCTTTCGATGGATTCGTCCGGGTTATTGAAGAAACACTCAAGTATGCTGTATTCAACCTGAGTAAGCTCTATCTCCTCGCCTTTTTTATAAAGCATATGTTTTTTAAGGTCAAGTTTAAAGTCACCAAGGATTATGCAATCTTTAACAACTGTATTCATCAGCTTCTTACTGTAATCAACTCTTCTGAAAAGAGCCTCTATGCGAGCGATAAGTTCAGTTGTTGAGAAAGGCTTGGTTATATAATCATCAGCACCCGAAATAAGCCCTGCTACTTTGTCATGTTCCTGAGTTTTGGCTGTGAGGAAAATTATACCTGTATTTGGATTTTTTTCTCTTATATGTCTGCATACCTCAATACCACTGCAACCGGGCATCATTATATCGAGTACAGCTATGTCTATAGTCTCATCTGCATCGTACTTTTCAATTGCCTTTAGCCCATCCTGTGCTTCAACGATATCGTATCCTGCGAGACTCAGATTGATTGTTATAAACTCTCTGATTGAACTTTCATCTTCTGCAATAAGTATCTTTTTCATAATACTACCCCGCAATAATTCTGTTTTTGACTTCTTTGTTTGTAATCCCAAATTCTTCAGCAGCATCGTAGAGTCTGCAGAAATAAAATCTACCTTTGACGTAACTCACCTCTGTATATTGGAAGGAAAGTTCACTGATTGACTCAAGGTCAATCTCCGATTTTACAGCTATAGAAAACAGCTTCTTATCCCTTATGAAAACATCATCTTCACTGACAATACTGTAAAAAGTAAGTACGCCTTTATCGGAATTATTCTCCACACAGATTTTCTCAGACAAATCTTCAATCAGATTGTAACTGAACCCATACTGAGTAAACATCAAATACTGAGTTACATAATTTAGATTATCCTCTCCGATGTTAACCCAGTTAATAAAATTCATACCGCGTTCAGTGTCATCGCTTCTATAGAAATATGTTAAATGCTTCTCGGTTGGGATTTCAATAATACCGTCGGAGTTTATATCTTTGCACAGTACATTTGAAACTCGCGATGAAAGTACACTTACGCTTACACCATTGATCAAGCATCTTTCAAAAGACTTATTACCTTCATCCCATCTGATGCAATCAGTTGACAGTGTACCCTCGGAATTGTAGCCGTCTATGTAAATCCAATTTCCGGTGTTTTTACTGTTGTTATCAAAGTTAATCGCAGCCAAAGAAGAGAAAGATTTATCTATATCGAAATCCGTGCTTTTGCTGAGCTTTCCATTATTATACTTCAAAACAAAAGCCGAATATCCCGGTGTATTTACAACGTATGTCTGATTGATGCTCAGAATATCATGGTTGCCGTCACAATCAATATCAGCAACTTTAAACATTGAATAGTTGCCACTGTAAATAGCTTCAAAGTAGACATCTGTATCAACTTTGATTTCATATACTGACAGCAGCTTTGAGTTGCTATTTGGTAATGCTATCCAACCAACAATGATTTCTTTTCGACCGTCACCATTAAGGTCAGAAAAAGCAATTTCCTGTATATCATTGTAGACACTTTCAAAGTCGGCAACACTTTTCCAGATACCATCAATTTTGTCAAGGATATTCATACGGACAATGCCTAAATCATTAATCATTGAGTAAAATACAACAACCTCATTTTCTCCGTCACCTGATATATCAACGAAAGAATAAGCACTGCGATAACTGCCGCTGACAGGCTGTTTAAGCAGATAATTTTTGCCGATGTTTTTTTCGAAAGCGAGCTGAATTTCCAGATTTTCGCCTTCAATCTTAGGCGGCTTCATCAAAGTATCAAGAGGCTCAAATGCAGTTGTGATGACAACGCAAGCAATAAGCGCCAAAATTGACAGAAAAATCAATCCAAATGCATACTTTTTCATATTCTGCTCCTTTCGTTTAAATTTTAATTAAAATTACGCAAGAAAGTTTTCTATTGGTGTAATATCAAGACTATCATACTCTTTAATAAATGTGTAAAATTTTTCTGCGATTTTCTTTACGCCACCCGCTACATCACTCTCAATATTAAGGGGCATAATCGGGTCATGTACGCTGAGTCTGAGTAAAAGCCAACCTTTTTCATCATCAGCATCAAAGTATATTCTGATGCCTTCTCGATTGTCATCAGCTATTCGCATATCGTTTTTACTTTCAGCATAAGTCTCAAGCTCATCAATAACCTTGTTGCCGTAAGCTCTGAAATCATCAAGTTTGATTTTAAAACGAAGCTCAGCCTCTTCGGCAGGGTCCGTCAAAGCAGAAATAAGAGAATCAAGGGTCTTACCCTCTTTGCCCATCTGAGCCATTTTGATGATGATTTTGGTCATAAGGTACGCGCCGTCATCAAGATAATAGTTATCTCTGAATGCCGCGTGGCCGGACGTTTCCATAGCAAGAGGACAGTTTATACCTTCAGCACCGAGACGAAGCTGCTCATTAATTACATTTCTGTAACCTCTCCTGAAACGGTAGTGTACACCACCGAGAGTCTTATTAATAAAGTCTGCAAGGCCTGTTGATGTCACACTGTCAGTAACAATTGTAGCGCCCGGGTTGTTTTCAAGAGCAATAATAGATGCAAGAGCAACAAGTCGGTTACGATTGATTTCGTTACCGTTTTTATCAACACAACCTGCACGGTCAACGTCAGTGTCAAATATAACGCCAAGGTCAGCGCCTGCATTCACAGTGGCCTGACATATACTCTTCATTGCATCTTTGTTTTCGGGGTTGGGTGCATGATTCGGGAACATACCATCCATATCAAGGAATTGGCTTGCCGATACATCAGCGCCAAGAGGTGCGAGCACATCGTTGGCATAGAAACCGCCTACACCGTTACCCGCATCAACGACGATTTTGTAACCACTGAGAGGCTTCTCGTCTTCAGATACTCCAAGCTCATCGCAAATCATTTTACGAAGACCTTTTGAATAAATTGACATATAATCAATCGCTTCAACATTGGGTCTAATGCCGTTTTTCTCGTAGTCTTCACAAGCAAGAGCTGTTATTCTCTCAATATCCTCGCCGTTCAGACCGCCATCTTTTGTGAAAAACTTAAGTCCGTTTTTGTTAAAAGGGTGATGGCTTGCTGTTATCTGTATACTAGCGATACAATCAAGATAAACAGTTGTCATAAACATCGCAGGTGTTGATGCATAAGAACAGTCATATATCTTATAGCCAAACTCGCCTAAAGCGGCAATAACCTGACTTTTTATACGCAAAGCTGATATTCTTGAGTCGTGACCAACTGCAACTATATCACCTTCATAGTTGTTTTCCTTTAACCATTTACAGAAGCCAACAGTAAGGTCAAACACCGCCTTATCGGTAAGCTCGATTTCTTCTCCGATTACTCCGTCTGCAGCAGTACCTCTGATATCGGAACCACTTTTTAGCTTTTTATAAATGTTTTCCATAGCTTATTCTCCTTTAGCTACAAGTTCATCTGTTATTTCAGAAAGAAATTTATACATAGGTTCAAAAGCCCTGACAGCATATGTCAACTCTTCGATGATACTTCCGTCTATAAGCTTATTCATATCGGCTGAATGATAGGTAAATCCGAAATCCTTTGCATTGTAGAATAATCTGAGGTCATCGGCAACCTTATCAATATCAGGCTTATCTTTTTTGAAAGACTCAACAAACAACTGAGCACCTGTAATATCAACACTTGTCAGTGCGCGTCTGAACTCATCAGGTTTATCGATGAGCTTTTTACGGAAAGCACCGAGAGCCGTAGCATCAAAACGGAACATTGCAACACCATAGCTATAACACTCTGGGAAAAATTCAAACCAAATACACGGGAAATTTTCCCACTGATGCTTGTCTCTCATAAACATACACCAGACGTTACTTCTGTACATCTGCTTGTTTTTTGAGTACCGGGTATCTCTTCTGACTCGCGAGACCATTTTAGTGGGTATGAGATTCATTTTAGGGTCAATTCTGTATAACTCATCAGCCATATCAGCACAAAGCTGACGCATTGGTACAATCGACATGCGTTTTATATCTTCTTTGACGCTTTCATAAAAGTCACGCGAATCGTTGAACTTATTCATTTCGAGAAGCATAAAACCATTGGGGTCAAAACCTTTGAAGTCACCCATTATTCATTACCTTCTTTATCGAGAACTTTAAGTACATTTTCAGCTGCGTACATAACTGAAATCTTACCGCTGTGGAAATTAAGTCCACCCTGAAGCCATACAGCAAAAGGCTCACGAAGAGGAGCATCAGCTGAAAGCTCAATAGATGAGCCAAGGGTAAAAGCACCAGCCGCCATAATAACATCACTGTCATAACCCGGCATCGGCCATGGCTCAGGTACAACAAAAGAGTCAATAGGTGAGCCTTTCTGAATACCCTGACAGAAAGCAATAAGATTATCTCTGTTGAGAAGCTTCACAGCTTGAATTATATCGTGTCTTGTCTCATCTTTTTTAGGTGTTGTCTCAAAACCGAGAAGCTCAAATAAAGCTGAAGTAAAGCAAGCAACCTTGAGGGCTTCACCGACAACGTGGGGGCCGTTAAACAGACCGAGAAAGAGCTCCCTCGAGTGTCCGAGTGTAGCACCGACCTCTCTGCCAAGACCGGGTGTTGTAAGTCGGTACGCACACATATCGACATACTTTTTCTTACCTGCAATATAACCGCCTGTTTTAGCTATACCGCCACCGGGATTTTTAATAAGTGAACCTGCCATAAGGTCGGCACCAACATCTGTAGGTTCGATTTTTTCTGTCCACTCGCCATAGCAGTTGTCAACCATAACCATCGCATTGCTGACGCGTTTTGTAATCTCTACTACCTTTTTGATTTCAGCAACAGATATAGTCGGACGAAGTGAGTAACCTCTTGAGCGCTGAATATAGACCATAGTTATATCGCCTTTTTTGAGTCGCTCTTCAATAGCCTCATAGTCGAGTCTGCCGTCTTTGAGTTCAACTTCATCATATTTTATGCCGTAATCCTTAAGTGATCCCATATTATCATCTTTAGCAAGACCAATAACAGGCTGAATTGTATCATAAGGTCTGCCTGAAACCGAAAGCATAGTATCGCCCGGACGAAGCACACCAAATAGTGCTACTGTAAGCGTATGGGTACCGCAGGTAAAGTTGTGTCTAACCATCGAGTCCTCAGCACCTACAGCCTGAGCAAACACCTCATCGATAACCTCACGGCCTCTGTCGTTATATCCGTAACCTGTACTCTCAGCAAACATAGACTCGGTTACACCTTTGTCAATGAATGCCTTAAGCATCTTCTGCTGATTATATTCTGTAATTTCATCGATGTAACTAAAATTTTCTTTTGCACTTTCCAGTGCTCTCTTTGATAATTCTTCAATTCTTGAGTCAAATTTAAACATTCTATTTTTCCTTTATATCGTTATACTAAATAATTCATCTTCTTACTGTTGCAACGTTTCCGCAAAATTCAAAACCTAAATGCTCATAGAACCCTTCAGCAGATTCATTAAGTGCAACAACAAACACTTTCTTATTTTCATTAATCAATTCATCAATCATGCTGAGCACTGTTTTTTTGCCAAGACCAGTACCTCTGAGGTTTTTATCGCTTGTTACAGCACTGATGAGAGCATAGTCTGCAGTTTCCGCTGAGGTAATAACACTCGATACCAGAGTATCATCAACAATAAAACCTTTAGCTCTTGCAAGGCCACGATACTTTCTGAAAGTAAAATCAGAAAGAAATGATAAATATGCCTCTTTTCCACTGTCAAATGAACCGGGTATGTTATCACTGACCAAAGTATAGAGCGATTTGTAATACTCCTCACCTATCTCAATGGCACCGCAGTTTTTTGCTTCACCGTTAAATATATATGACTTTTTTACAGCATCAGCAGTGTACCCGAGCTTAGAACATAAACCAACCGACATCTCAAGATTTCTGTAACCTATCATTTCAATGAAGTTTCTGATTTCTTCACAGTTATCAGCACCACTGATAAGAGTCATACTGTCATAAAACTTTGCAATCACAATGTTGTCATTATTATCAAACCAAAGCTGCAAAAAATCTCTTTCAAAACCATAGGCTAAAGCATAGCAACCAATACGGGTACCGAGCAAATCACCATCACATATGTCAAGTATAACACTGAGGTCTTGAGATGATGCAAGTTTAAGCATTTGCGTACTCCTCGCTAAGAGCAACAGCCAAATCATAGCAAGCCTGCATATCTTTCTTATCACCAACAGATGTGCCTGAATGGATATATCTGCAAGGAAGCGACACAGCTATAGTGTACACACCTGAACAAGCCTTATGGATGGATCCGGCATCGTTACCGCCGGCAACAGTTGTTTTAGGCTGTATGGGTATATTCTTTTCCTTAGCGAGTGCAAACGCACCCTTGAATAAGTCTCTGTTGTAAACAGTTGATCTGTCCATAAATGACACAACAGCACCTTTACCCTGCACGCAAACGTTGTCTTCTTCACTGACACCTGAAATATCAGATGCGGTTGTAGCTTCAAGGACAATTGCATAGTCAGGTCTGATTGTAAATACAGCAGCACCTGCACCTCTGCAACCAACTTCCTCCTGTACAAGGAAAGCAAAGTGAGTATCATACTCAAGGTCGCTGTCAATCATCTTAAGCATAATTGCACAACCGAAACGGTCATCAATAGCTTTAGCTTTGATTTTGTCTGCACCGAATTCAACAAAGTCCGACACAAAGTGTACACTGTCACCGATTGTTACGTACTTTTCAGCTTCTTCCTTATCTTTTGCACCGATGTCGATATACAGCTTATCGAGTTTAGGAGCTTTCTTTTCATCGTCACCGTGAGAAAGATGCCATACTTTATTTCCGATGACACCCTTGATATTGTTTTCACCAACTCTGACAGCTCTGCCGACCGCAATTTTAGGATCAATGCCACCGACATTAGTGAACTTAAGAAATCCGTTATCACAGATATAGGTAACAATAAATCCGACCTCATCCATATGAGCTGAAAGCATAACTTTATTTACAGGCTCATTCTTACCTTTTTTAAAAGCAAGCACATTGCCCATCGGATCAACTGAATACTCACACTTGTCTTTGATTTTTGAAATAATGTATTCTCTTACTCTGCCTTCGTCACCTGATATGCCGTCAATGAGGCAGAGATTTTTAAGTTCCTTAAGCACAGTATTCACTCTCCTTTTTAAGAAGATATTCGGCTAAGAGTGCAGCCGCATTTTCAAGATCTGAAACAGAAATAACTTCACAACCTGTATGCATATAACGTAAAGGTACTGATATAAGAGCTGTCTTTATGCCGCGACCTGTATTGTTAATAGAGTCTGCGTTAGTACCGGTGCCACCGCCCATAACATCGTGCTGAAACGGAATGTTTTTCTCGATACAAAGTCCTTTAAGTTCCTTTGTAAATTCTCTGTCAAGAGTAGGACTGATTCCGATTGAAGGGCCTTTACCAAGGGCAACGGTCTGAGTTTTATCTGTGTAAGGATCATCACCGAAGCCAACATCTAGTGCGATTGCATAATCAGGCATAAGAGAGAATGAGCCTGTTTTAGCACCGCTGCCGTTTGTTTCTTCCTGGGCTGAGAAAAGAACGCTGACTTTGATATTGTTAAGCTTACCTTTTGTCAGTTCAAGTGCACGAAGTATCACAGCCATACAGCATCTGTCATCAAGAGCAGGTGAAACAATTTTATCACCTAAGAGCTCAAATTGCTGAGTTTTAAGTGTAATTCTGTCACCAATTTCTACAAGTTCCCGAGCTTTTTCTTTGCTAAATCCGATGTCAACAGCCATAGTCTTAAGATCAATATTATCATTCTTGTTGTCGCCTTTCTGTAAGTGAGGCGGTACTGATGAGATAACACCGAAAAGATCTTCCTTACCGTGCACTATAACCTCTGCACCGGTCAGGACTCTGAGGTCGGGTCCACCGACTTTATCAACAAGTAAAAAGCCTTTATCATCGATATGTCTTACTACTAAGCCAATCTCATCGATATGTGCATCAAGAAGAATGTGAATACAGCCATCTCCCATTGTACCAACAACATTTCCGAGAGTATCGATTTCAGCATTCATATATTTACTAAGCAACTCTTTTGCATATAAGGAAGCATTTAATTCATCACCTGAAGTACCATTCTTTGAACTCAGGGAAAAGCATAACTCTTTAATATCCACGAGTGAACCCTCCAAACAATTATAATCTATAATATTATACTCTTTTCACTCATAAAAATCAACTAAAACACAAATAAAAGCGGACAGAAACTAACACAAATAGCCTCTGTCCGCAACCTTTTGGTTACCTTATGCAATTATTCGTTGTTTTTAACATCATCGTCGACTCTTGTGCTGAAAAGTAATGACACGCACCAGACAGCAGCCAAAGCAATTACAGTATAAATAATTCTACTTATAATTGCACTTTGTCCACCGAAAATCCAAGCAACAAGGTCAAACTGAAAAATACCTACAAGTCCCCAGTTTATACCACCGATGATAGTTAGAATCAATGCGATTTTGTCAAGCATAAATAATCTCAACTCCTTTTGAGATTATTGTTGACAGTAAATCTTACTTTATGCAAAATTTTATATTTTGATCCCCATTATGTAACTGCCTGCAAGGTTTCTGATTACCTTGAAATTGTTCTTTTTATAAAACTTGACGGCCATAGTGTTATCTCCGCCGCAAGACAGCATCAAAGCAGGTACATTTTTGCTTTTAAGGTGTGATTTAAGCTCGTTCATCAGCCTTGTACCAACACCCTGACCCTGACATACATCAAGTATATCTATGTGTAAGTGCGCCGGATACTTTTTGCTGAAAATTGCGTGACCTGCCATTTCAGCAATTGCCATAAAATAATAGTTCATACCAAGCTTTTTGATTTCAGGAAGATATGTTTTTCTGAAAATTTTTGAGTATCTTCCAAAATTTTCAGCGCAGAGAATATAACCTACCGCAATATCATTTTCGTCAACTGCAACAAAGCAATTATGCCCCTCGATTTCAGTATAATAATCGTTATACATTAGTGTCAAGAATTTCCTCTGAGTCTCTGTTTCAACAGGTAATTTTGATGTTTTGATACAGATATCTCTTAGTAATTCTTTATCTTTGTCTTCATATTTTCTTATGTTAATCATAATATTACCTCCAGAGTGAACTTGAAGATGTCGATACGCCCAAAGCACCACTTTCGAGAGCTTTGGATATTTCTTCTTTTTCACTAATTAGACCACCGACAATTACAGGCACATCAAGCTCATCGCTCATCTTTTTAGTAATCTTCGGCATTATTCCTGGCATTATTTCAATGGCATCAGGATTTATCATCTGAGATGCTTTGATAGCAGTATCAATTGAAAGTGAGTCAATGATAAATATTCTTTGCACAGTCATAAAACCGAGAGCCTTAGCGGCTTTAAGCTGACTGTTTTTAGTAGAAATTATACCGTCGGGTTTGATTTCTTCATAGATATATTTAAGAGCAACAGCATCCTTAGAAAAGCCATCAAGTAAATCCACGTGAATAAAAATAGTCTTATTCTTTTCCTTAGCTCTGCCAACAATATCTTTGATATTAAAGATACTGCCGCTGAGTAAAAAAATGATATCACAAGGTGAATTCAAAGCATCATCAAATTTGTCGAGATTTTTAACACCTGCGATTACAGGATTATTTTTCATAATCTCAGCCAGATTTTTTTTCATACGACTACCCTCCTGTTTTTCATTGCTTGTCACTGACATATTTTTCAATCAGCGATCTGAGTTCATCTGTACCATCGCCCTTTGTTGCTGAAAATGGCACAACAGGGATATTCCCGTATTTTGTAACGATTCCGCAGATAAGTTCAAGCTGTTTCATTCTTTCTGTTTTATTGAGCTTATCAGCCTTGGTCAGTGCAAGAACAAAGGGAATCTCACACTCGACCATATACTCAATCATATCGATATCCTGTTGTGACGGAGCGTGTCTCATATCAACAAGCTGTACCACAAGTCTTATATCTCTGCCGGAAGAAAAATAGGTTTCCATCAGCTCAGACCAACGTTTCTTTTCATCGTGAGAAACTTTGGCATAGCCATAACCGGGCAAATCTACAAGACGACAATCATCGAGCTTAAAGAAGTTTATGGTAACAGTTTTACCCGGCATTGAGCTGACTCTTGCAAGTGACTTTCTGTTCATCAGCCTGTTAAGAAGAGAACTCTTACCCACATTTGATCTGCCTGAAAAAGCTACCTCAGGCAGATCCGAAGGCATAAGCTGTTTAGCGACACCAAAAGATGTTTCAAATTGTGCATTATCAAACTTCATTGCGCTTTCTCCTTCCGTTTTGTACAGGCGGCTTTGCAGAACCTCTATGAGTGAAATTAACTGTTGTTTTCGGCGATATGTCAAAAGTCATATCGCATTTCAAGGCATTTGAAAAAACCTCCTGAGCCTTAGTAACCGGTATAAACTCAAGATTTTCTTTTACTTTTTCATCTATTTCCCATAAATCAGGCATATTTTCAAGAGGTATAATCACCTTTTTAGCGCCGGATTTATAAGCAGCCATGCTCTTTTCGCGAAGTCCGCCGATTCTCATCACGCGACCTGTAAGAGATATCTCACCTGTCATTGTAACATATCTGTCAACTTTAAATCCACCGAGAGCAGAAAGAATCGCAGTAGCCATTGTTATGCCAGCGGATGGGCCGTCTTTGGGCACTGCACCCTCAGGAGCATGGATGTGTATATCTTTTTCGCTCCAGGCCTTGTTGTCAATGCCGTATTTTTCACCGATACTTCTGACGAAGCTGTGAGCGGTTTTTGCAGATTCTTTCATTACATCGCCAAGTGAACCTGTAAGCTCAAGCTTACCCGTACCTGGCATAACAGCAACCTCAATCTGAGTTATGCACCCACCTGCAGCAGAGTAAGCAAGACCGTTTACCACACCCACGAGATCCTCTTTTTCAATGAGCTCAGGTGTATATTTTTCTGGTCCCAAAAGCTCTTTGATAAGCTCAGGTGTTATGCTGATACGCTTTACGTCACTGGTTTCGAGTTTTACAACACACTTACGAAGAAGAGATGCAATATTCTGCTCGAGCCTACGTACACCAGCTTCGCGGGTATACCCATCAATAAGAAATCTAATAGATTTATCGCTGAAACGCACGTGACTGCCTGTGAGTTCGTGCATTTTCATCTGCTTTTTAATAAGATGATTTTTGGCGATCATAAGCTTCTCTTCGGAAGTGTAACCCGGCAACTCAATTATCTCCATACGATCATAAAGAGGTGCAGGTATAGACGAAGCATCATTAGCAGTTGTTATAAACAAAACCTTGCTCAGATCAACAGGAAACTCAAGATAATTATCTCTGAAAGTGTTATTCTGCTCAGGGTCGAGAACCTCGAGCAAAGCTGATGAGGGATCACCCTTATAGCTTGAACCGAGCTTATCAATTTCATCAAGAAGAACTATAGGATTCATAGATTTGGCCTGAGTGAGAGCAGCAATGATTCTGCCGGGCATAGAGCCGATATAAGTCTTTCTGTGACCTCTGATTTCAGCCTCGTCACTTACACCGCCAAGTGCAAGTCGGGTATATTTTCTGCCCATAGTATCTGCTACAGAGCGAACAATTGACGTTTTACCGACACCCGGCGGACCAACTAAACAGATAATCTGACCTTTTATGTTCTGTGTTCTTGACTTTACGGCAAGCATCTCAATAAATCTTTCTTTGACATTTTTCATGCCGTAATGGTCATCGTTAAGTTTTTGTTCAGCACTTGGTATATCGTAGTTATCCTCAGTATATTCACCGAAAGGAATTGCTAAAGCTGTATCAAGATATACTCTAACAACACTTGCATCGGCACTGCCTGACTGAAGTTTTGCAAGCTTTGATACTTCATAGTTAAGCTTCTCTCTGACGTCATCACTGCAATTAAGCTTAGCAATTTTATCTTTATACTTCGCTGTTTCTTCAGCGGGCTCTTCCTCACCCAGCTCCATCGAAATAGCTCTCATTTTTTCACGTAGATAGTACTCTTTCTGATTTTTATCCATCTGCTCTTCTGTACGCTTTTCAATTTCAATTTCATACTGCAAAACATCGAGTTCTTTGCTGAGAAGCAGATTAAGAGTCTCAAGACGACGCAAAATATTAAGCTCATCAAGGATAAGCTGTCTGTCTTCATATTTTGCGAGCATCACATTTGCAATCTCATTACAAACTGCATCGGGATCTTCCAAAGCAAAAATTTTACCTGTATACTCTGACGGCTCAGCTTCAGTCATACCGAGATATTCAGCGAAACGATCTTTTATACGTCTTACACCTGCATCAATGAGGTTGGCATCAGTGTCTCCATAGTAGGGTTTTACTTCTTTAACATCACAGACAAAGCACTCGTCAACTGAGATAACCTTGGTAATGACAGCTCTGCGTTCAGCTTCAACAATAACCTTATAGGTACCGCTGTCTTTATCTTTGGTTATCTGCTTGATTGTTGCGATTACACCTGTTTTATACAGATCTGTGATTTCAGGGTTTTGTATATTGACGTCGCGCTGAGTAACAAGAAACAGACGCTGATCGTCAAGCATAGCCATATCAACTGCTTTTACAGACTTTGGTCTTGCCACCTCAAAATGAAAGCGAAGAGACGGGAAAACCGTTATTCCGCGAAGAGCAAGCGTTGGTATTGACTTATATATTAAACTTACTGACATTTAAAATTTCATCCTTTATGTTAATTAATTCTTTTAATTATACTACAACATCTACTCAAAAATCAACTGTAAAATTAATCTTAATTCAATGCTGTCTTAAGAGCATCAAGATTTCTCTGCATAAGCGATACATAGGTTTCACCGGACATAAAATCATCTGCAGATATTACATGACAAGAGTAAAGGGTACCAACCTCTGCACCGGTAGCTTCAGAGATAGTTTCAGCCACATTACCACTTGACAGATCAACCTTAAACACAGTGTTGATTTCTTCATTTTTGACAGTTTTAATAAGCCTGGCTATCGTGGCAGGGTTAGCCTCAGTCTGAGCTGAACATCCCGGGAAAGCCGACTCATAGTTTAAGCTATATCTTTCAGTAAAGTACATAAGCGGAAATCTGTCACCTATTACGACTAAATTCTTATTCGCATTGTTAACTACCGACTCTATGCTTTTATCAAGCTCTGTCAGCTCAGCGATATATGCATCTGTGTTTGTTTTGTACACATCTGAATTTATGCCATCAACTTTAACCATAGCATCAGATATAGCCTTTACTATTTCAATAGCATTCAGAGGCGAAGTCCAGACATGCTCATCGTATTCAGTTTCTTTCTGATGGTTATGTTCTTCATATATATTGTGATTGTGAATCGTTTCACACAGCTCGACAACATCCATCATACGTATGATTTCAATATCAGACTCCACAGATTCAAGTATCGAATCAACCCATTTTTCAGATTCACCGCCACCGTAAACAAATACATCACAATCTTTAATTTTCATTATGTCACCAGGTGAAGGTTCATATGTGTGGCTTTCTTCACCGGGGGCTAAAAGCATGGTAAAATTTGCTTTATCACCTGCTATTTGCCTTGCAAAATCATAAGGGGCAAAGCTAGTTGCAACTACTGATACATCGTCTTTTTCATATCTGAAACTGTCACCGTGAATAAACACGCACAACATAATCACAGCTGAAAGCAATATAACAACACCTGTAATAAGCTTAGTTAAAGCTGATTTTAGATTTGAAATTCTGAGCTTTCTGATAATTGTCAGCACAGCTAAAAGATAGATATTTACGCACACTACACTTGCGCCGGTAGGTGCCTCATACTTGATTGAAAGTATCAGACCCGCAATAAAGCATACGACCGATACGAGCGAAGAAGACACAACAACACTTCTGAAACTTTTGCAAAGTCTCATTGATGACATAGTCGGAAAAATAATCAATGAAGAAATAAGCAATGCACCCATCATCTTCATACCGATAACTATAGTAACTGCCGTAAGACCTGCAATAAGCATATTATAAGCCGACACCTTTGTACCCGTCGCCTTGGCAAAACTCTCATCAAATGTTACTGCAAATATCTCACGATAGAATATTACAAAGAGTCCTATAACACAAATACTTAGCACTGTGCTGATTGCTACATCCTCAGACGTCATTGTCAGTATACTGCCAAACATATAGTTATAGATGTCGACATTCATTCCTGTTGTCATAGATGTGGCCATAACGCCAACAGCCAGCGCGCCTGTTGATACAAGAGCAATGGCGGCATCGCCTTTAATTCTTCCTCTGTCACTCATACGAAGAAGCAGAAATGCCGCACCTATAACAATAGGTAAGGCAAAATAAAGCGGTGCAAAACCCGCCGCCATGCCAATAGCCATAGCTCCGAAACTTACATGGGACAATCCGTCACCTATCATTGAAAATCTCTTAAGTACAAGGCTAACGCCTAAAAGTGCACAACAAAGACAGATAAGCACACCTACCACAAGCGCTCTGACTAGAAAGTCCTGAGAAAACAACAGATTAACTGCATCAATCATTGCTGTCACCTCCCGAAAACTTCTTATAGATGTCACTGTCAATATACTCATCTGTCTTACCGAAAAAGCTGTCAGTCTTTTTAAGGTGAAGAATATGTGTAGCATTGTGTACCGCTGCGTAAAGGTCGTGAGACACCATAATAACAGTAATACCGTATTGTTTGTTAAGCTTTTTTATAAGTGTATAAAACTCAGCCGTTACAACGGGGTCAAGACCTGTCACAGGCTCATCGAGAAGTATCATTTTATCAGTAGCACAGAGAGCTCTAGCGAGAAGAACTCTTTGTTGCTGACCACCTGAAAGCTCACGATAGCACTTCTTTTTAAGCTGTAATATATCAAGCTTTTTCATACTTTCTTCAGCCAGAAGCTTATGCTGTTTTGAAAATAAAAGCCTGCCGTTGTTTTTTCCGATACAACCTGAAAGAACAACTTCATAAACACTTGCAGGGAAATCCTTCTGTGCCGTTGTCTGCTGTGGAAGATAACCAATCTGTTTTGCAGTCAATCCGTCACCGAAATGAAGATGACCACTTGAAGTCTCTTTAAGACCGAGCATAGACTTAATAAGTGTGCTTTTACCGCTACCGTTTTCACCGACTATGCAAAGATAATCCCCGGCTTCAACAGTAAATGTCAGGTCTTCAACAACACTTGTGTTTTCATATTTAAGATAAACATTTTTACAGCTTATAAGAGACATTTTTCATCCTCCTTTTCACAGCAATCAGCACAATGGCCATAAATCATAGTTTTAGAGTTATCAATCTTAAACTGATGGTGCTCAAGTATATGCTGACCTACCGAGCTCATAAAATCACAACCGAGATGTACTAAACATCCGCAGCAAATGCACTTCAAGTGCATATGTCCATCGCAATTCATAGATTTATCAACAAGTCGGTAGGCGGCGCTTTTCTTGCCGTCATCGACAACCTTTCTCGCGTCCCCCGCAGAAACAAGACTATCAAGAAAACGATATAAAGTTGCCTTACCAACCGGGGTACCCGAGACTTTCAGTCTATCAAGAATTTCATCGCAGGACATAAATACATCTCTGTTGTTTGCAAGAAACTCATATATGATCTGCTTTTGTCTTGTATTGTAGGTAACCTTTGACATAAAAACACCTCAATTTGAAACTGATTATCAATTTCAAATTATATATTTTAATACCAATTTTGTCAAGTTATTAAGTCAAACAGATTGCAAATATCCTCGTGTTGTGTTATGATGATAAAAAACATATCAGGAGGTTAAAATATGTTAAATAAACTCAGATTTTTTTTGCTAACAAGTGACACTCAGGCACCTATAATTGACGATACTACGACAAGCAATCCCCTACTTGATGAAAACGGCCAGTTCAACGATGCTTCAACTTCAATCAACAATATAGTTGAATATTTGGACAGTCTTCAGCTTTATGAAAAATTTATGGAAAAGCTTCCGACTATCATTATTGCTATAGTTCTGATAATAATCGGTTATTTCCTTTCAAAATTAGCTAAAAAACTTGTAGTTAAAGCTATGAAGGCAAGAAAGGTAGACCCGTCAGTTTACAACTTTATCAAAAGAATCGTATCAGTATCTATCAACTTCATATTTATTCTCGCCGCAGCATCAATGTTTATAAATGTCGGCTCACTTGTCGCTGCTATCGGTGCTGCCGGTGTAACAGCTGGTCTCGGACTTCAGTCAACTGTTGCCCAATTTGCCAGCGGTATACAGATTCTTCTCAACCACCCGTTCAAAACAGGTGACTTTGTTGAGCTCAATGGCGTATCAGGTTCAGTTGCAGATATCCGCTTTATGAACACGGTAATCACTACAGTGGATAACAAGAGAATTGTAATTCCGAACTCTCACATTACAACTAACCACATCATCAACTATTCTGCAGAGAGTATGCGCCGTGTTGACTTATCCTTCTCAATCAGCTACAGTGACAACATAGAAAAGGCTAAGGCTGTAATTAAAGAGGTTGCTCTTTCAAATGAAAACATCCTTAAGGATCCTCTTCCCGAGGTATACGTTCAGTCACACGAAGCGAGCTCAATCAACCTCACTGCAAGAGTATGGTGCAAGGTTGACAAGTACTGGGAAGTATACTTTGCTATGCAGGAAAATGTTAAGCTTGCTCTTGATAAAAACAACATCTGCATTCCCTTCAATCAGCTTGATGTACACATTATCAACAAATAATCGGAGTTGAAAATTCAATGTCAAAACTTTTAGTAAGACTTTTTATAAGAAATTACAATGACACCAAGAACCCTGCAGTGCGTGAAAAATACGGTTATCTCGGCAGTATAACAGGCATAATTGTCAATATTATACTCGCACTAGCCAAATATTTTATTGGCACCATAACCCACAGTATCGCCATTACTGCTGATGCAATCAACAATTTTAGCGACAGTGTTTCTTGTGTCATCACTCTTGTAAGTTTCAAAATGGCAAATATCAAGCCAGACAAAGAGCATCCTTTCGGTCACGGCCGAATCGAGTATGTCGCAGCACTGATAGTAGGATTTCTTGTTGAACTTATGGGTTACGAACTTATCAAATCATCAATCGAAAAAATTAAAAATCCCGAGGCTGTTGTCTTTTCAGTACCGGCTGTAATTGTACTGATTATCTCAATCGGCGGTAAACTTTGGCTCGCTGTTTTCAATCGTTATCTGGGCAAAAAAATCGAGTCAACAGCTATGTCTGCAGTATTTACAGATTGTATCGGTGACATAACTGCAACAACAGTAACTCTCATCGCACTTATTCTATCACTCTTTACAGATTTACCTATCGATGGCTACATGGGCATACTCGTATCTGTGTTCATCCTTTATGCAGGCTTCGGAATACTCAAAGAATCTATAGGCATTATTCTCGGAAGACCACCATCAAAAGAGCTCGTCGATGAACTCGTAGCTTTCATTATGTCACACGATGAAATTCTCGGTATCCACGACCTGGTGATACACTCATACGGTGAAACCCGCATTTTTGCCAGTATACATACAGAAATTGCTGCCGATGGCGATATGCTTCAGGCTCACGATACCATTGACACTATCGAAAAGAAAGTTATGGAAAATTTCGGTATCGAACTTGTTATACATATGGATCCTATCATTACCAACGATGAAAAAGTTGAAAAGCACTATCAGATTGTACACAAAGTAATTAAAGAATTTGACGATAAACTTGATATGCACGATTTCCGTGTAGTAGAAGGTCCGACTCACACGAATCTTATTTTCGACGTCGTAATACCTCATCGCTATAAATTGACAAGCAATGAGCTTAAAGACGAGATTATTAAGCATGTAAAAGCCGTAAATTCCGACTATTGTCTGGTAATTACTGTCGATAACAGCTATATTTAGAGTGCTTTTTGTAAAAATGCACAAAATATGCTTAAATTGTTTTAGATAATTCTATGAGTGTATTTATCTTAAATGACTTGAAAACTTTGTAGAATACTGTAAAATATAGATGTAATGAAATACTAATACCAAGAAGTAAAAAATCAGGGGGTACATTATTTATGTCCGTTTCATTAACAGAGTATCTTGACACAATTCCTCAGGGCCGTCTCGGCATTATCGCTATGAAGGGTTGCGAGGAAATTGCACAGAAAGTAAGCGATCAGATTCTCGAATGCCGTGCTCAGTTTGCTAACACATCACAGAGCAATCTCCATCTCAAGGGCTATCACAGAGATTCATACATCATCAAGGCTAACTTCCCTCGTTTCGCAACAGGTGAAGGTAAAGTTGTTATCACAGAGTCAATCAGAGGTTATGACCTTTTCATTATCTCAGACTGCTTTAACTACAACGTAACTTACAAGATGTATAATCTTAAAGACGCCAATGGTGAACCTCTTCAGGTACCTATGAGTCCCGACGATCACTTTGCTGACCTTAAGAGAGTTATCTCAGCTTGTGCAGGTAAAGCTAAGCGTATTACCGTTGTAATGCCTATGCTTTATGAGGGCAGACAGCACAGAAGAACAGCAAGAGAATCACTTGACTGCGCTCTTGCACTTCAGGAGCTCGAAAATATGGGCGTAAGCAACATCATCACAATTGATGCGCATGACCCCAGAGTTCAGAATTCAATCAGAATCGGTTTTGAAAGTGTTGCTCCCACATATCAGATGATTAAGGCTATTGCAAAGAGCCTTAATAATAACATTAAGTTCTCCCCTGAAACCACCATGATGATAGCTCCCGACGAAGGTGCTATGGGCAGATGTGTATACTATGCTCAGGTTCTTGGCGTTGAACTCGGTATGTTCTATAAGAGAAGAGACTATTCAACAGTTGTTGACGGCAGAAACCCCATCGTTTCACACGAATTCCTTGGCGACAACGTTGAAGGCAAAGATGTTATCGTTGTTGACGATATGATTTCAAGCGGTGACTCAATGATCGACGTTTGCAAACAGCTCAAAGCTCTTAAAGCAAAGAGAATTTTCGTATTCTCATCATTCGGTCTTTTCACTTCAGGTCTCGAACGTTTTGACGAAGCTTACAAGCAGGGTCTATTTGATAAGATCTTCACAACAAACGTTGTTTATCAGACACCTGAACTTCTCACAAGAGATTGGTACTACTCAGTTGATATGTCAAAGTATGTTGCACTTATCATTGACACACTTAACCATGACAGATCAGTTAGTCCTTTCCTTAATCCTATACAGAAGATTAACGATTACATCGAGAAGTACAACCTCAAATAAGCAAAAAAATCAAAGGCATCCTGAGTACGCGTCAGGGTGCCTTCTCTGTTATAGGAATTATTCCGCCAAAATCAGTCAGCGGAAATTTTAAAGATATTATTTCACAGCCGTGCTTTTCTATAAAGTCGGCTATTATTTTATAGTCCTTGTGCTTTGTTATATCACCAAAGAAAAGAATTTCGCTCTCAGATAATTTGCAGGATGCGCCACCGATAAACCCGTACTCGTGACCCTCAAGTCTGATGTCACCTTTTGAGATAAGCAGACAATCTATACCGTTTACCGTTGCTTTATTATATATTGATTTATCGTCTGTTATCAGCACATTCTCAGTTACAACAAGACAAGAGCATTTACAGTAGCCTTGTCTGACATTAATTTTATCAAGTCCACTTATAAGATCGATAAGCCTATTATCAGCATAATCAAACCTACCAATAATATTATTGCCGATTACTGTAAAATTAAGTGCTATATCATCAGGGTACTCACCTGTTATATTAGCTTCAGTATATTTTACATCGCAACCTTTTTTCTGAAGGTTCTCACCTAGAAGATGTTGCCTTTTGTCAAGCAGAATCTTACCCGTACCAAGATAAAGTGCCGCCATATCAGCGTGATATTTAACAGCAGGATCTATATCATCATTTGCCTTGATGACAAGTCTCTCTATGCCGATACCGTTAAGATAATCATTCAGCTCATCACAAAGCTCGCCGCAGACAACTGAGCCTACCCTACCCCTTGGAAGATTGGACTTTGCAACAAAACTAATCATAATACAATCGCCTCAAAGGCTTCTCTGATAGTTTTGACACCAACAATCTCAATGTCTTTTTTTATTGATTCTGAAAGATTTTTCAGATTACTTTTAGGTATTATACATCTTGAAAAACCAAGTCGAGCAGCCTCCTTTATACGCTGCTCACAGTGTGAAACACCTCTTACTTCACCGGCAAGACCAATTTCACCGAAAGCAAGCACGTCATCACGAAGAGCATAATCTTTAAGTGAAGACACAAGCGCCATAACTATAGTAAGATCGAGAGCCGGCTCGTCAAGTTTAAGACCACCGACAACATTAATATAAGCATCCATACCGCTGAAAAAGTATCCTCCCCTTTTTTCAAGGACAGCGATAAGCATTGCAAGCCTGTTAAAATCAAAACCGTTACTGATTCTGCGAGGATTACCGAAGCCTGTTGAGGTCACAAGGCCCTGTATCTCAGCAAGGAGAGGTCTTGAACCCTCCATAACACAAGCAACACAGGAGCCGGGAGTGTTTTTAGGCCTGCCGGATATAAGCATCTCAGATGGGTTTGACACCTCTTTAAGACCTACGTCAAACATCTCAAATACACCGATTTCATTGGTTGAACCGAAACGGTTTTTAACGGCACGCAAAATTCTGAAAGACAAATTTCTTTCGCCCTCAAAATAAAGCACAGCATCAACAATATGCTCGAGCACCTTCGGGCCGGCTATATTGCCGTCTTTATTGACGTGACCGACCATAATAACCGGTATAGATAAGCTTTTAGCTGTCCTCATAAATAAATTAGAACATTCACGCACCTGAGTAACACAACCCGGTGATGAGTTAAGATCAGTGAAGTTCATTGTCTGAATTGAGTCAATTATAACTAAATCAGGTGTAGTCGCCTGAATATGTTCACATACGGCCTGAGCATCTGTTTCGCAAAGTATAAATAAGTTTTCGGTTTTTACCTTAAGTCTGTCAGCTCTGAGCTTTATCTGAGAATAAGACTCTTCACCTGAGACATACAGTATCTTAAGCTTCTTGCCAAGGCATTGACAAATCTGCAGAAGTATAGTCGACTTACCGATACCCGGATCGCCACTTAAAAGCACAAGTGAACCTTTGACGATACCGCTACCAAGCACACGGTCGAGCTCACCCATACCTGTTTTATATCTGAGCTCATTATCAGGCTGAATATCCTGAAGAGCCATAGCCTTAACACTCTTAATAGCTTTTGCGGGTGTAAGCTTATTTTTAGAGTTGTTTTCAACTATACGAACTTCCTCTTCGAGGCTAGCCCATTCACCACATTCAGGACATTTACCAAGCCACTTGGGTGTTTCGTATGCGCAATTACTGCAAACATATACTGTCTTTGATTTTGCCATTATAATTCCTCATTTCCAAACTGAGTTAACTGTACTTTTCCACTCCTGCCACAATGGCGAGAGATAATTTTTTCTGATATTCACTGTCACTTAGCAAAAGAGCTTCGCCCGGATTTGACATAAAACCGCACTCAACCATAACAGCCGGTGATTTTGTGTTATATAACAGATACACATCTGTACCTGCAGGTTTTATCTGTCGGCTGTTATCATTTTGTAGTAACTCTCTGATTGTTGTCTGTATACTCTCTGCTATAACTTTACTGATATCATTGTTTTCAGAATAAAATACCTGGGCACCGTAATATTTGCTTTCGGTATAATAATTTTGGTGAATGCTCAGAAAAGCCGCATCCGGATACATCTGCATAATATTCATTCTGTAGTGTATATCGCTGACTTTCTTATGACGTTGTTTTATTGCGTCAGCACCATACTGAAGTTTGTCCTCAGACCGTGTGTACACGACAGTGTACCCCATAAGCTTTAATATTGAGCCTACCTTGAAAGATACCTCTAAATTGATATCTTTTTCAAGCACCCCTGCCGACGACTGAGTACCACCGTCCTCTCCACCATGACCAGCATCAACTATAATAGTCTTACTTGTATCAATGATTGTAGAAACCGTAGTAACAGTTGCAGTTTTCAGTGCAAGAGTAAGAGAGAAAGTCAAAATAAACACTAAAACCAAAGTTATAAACTGCCTGAGATTAAAGAAAAGATATATACCTTTTTTCATATAAATCACCCTAGTAATCTATATGAAAAAAGCCGAACTAAATATAACCTGTATTTAGTTCGGCAGTACCTTTAATTAAAAGCCCTCAAATGTCATATTATTCTTTTTCATTACATCTTCATTTGAAAGCACAGAGCCTGCTGATGGCAGATTTTTTACCTTATATCTTGATGCTTTCACAAACTCTCCGTCTTTATAGTCACGAAGACTAGCAATTTTCTGATTTTTCTTGACAGTTACACAAGCTACACCCTGAGTATCTTTCATAGCTTTGGGTGAAACCTTGGCTGTATCGAGAAGCAAATATCTGCCACCGGTCGTCTCAATTACAACCTCTTTATCATCAGGCAGATACATTATGCCCTTGAGAGGTGACTTATCGTTATAAGCCTTTATAAGTTTTTTACGGTTAGTTTTTGTGGCATATGAGTTGAGATTTACCTTAGCAGCCTTACCATTGTCAAAGAGGAAGAACATATATCCCTTATAGTCATTAGTAACAACCATAAAGATTGCGTTTTCGCCCTCTTCCATTTCGAGCTTTGAGGGTATATACTCACCGAGAACACTTGCCTTTGAGTCAGCAAAATCGTTTGCCTTTGCCTTATAAACCTGACACTTATCTGTAAAGAACAGCAGATCATTATTGTTGGTTGTCTCAAAACTCTGCATTATTTCGTCGCCGTCTTTGAGCTTATGGTCACCGCCCATACGAAGTGAAAGCGGAGTGATTTTCTTGAAGTATCCCTCTTTTGTAAAGAAGAGATTTACAGCATAATCGGGGATTTCTTCCACATCGTCATCAGCTTCAACGCCTGTAACATCAACGATTTCACTGATTCTGTCTTTGCCATACTTCTTGATAACATCCTGAAGCTCACCGATGATTATCTTTCTAACTCTTGTCTTTGATGAAAGAATATCCTGCATATCCTTGATAGTTACTTCAAGATTTTCAATATCTTTAAGTCTCTTGACAATGTACTCTCTGTTAAGATGACGAAGCTTGATTTCAGCTACATATTCAGCCTGAATTTCGTCTATACCGAAGCCAATCATAAGGTTTGGTACAACTTCACTTTCTTCTTCTGTCTCGCGGATAATCTTAATAGCCTTGTCAATATCAAGGAGAATCTTTTCAAGACCCTTGAGTAAGTGGAGTCTGTCCTGAGCTTTTTTCAGTTCAAATGATACTCTTCTGAATACGCACTTACCTCTGAAACGAATCCACTCAATAAGCAGATCTCTGACACCGAGAACTTTAGGATAACCGTCAATAAGTACGTTGAAGTTACAGGAGAATGAGTCCTCAAGAGGAGTCATCTTATAAAGTTTCTGCATAAGCTTGTCTGCATCAGTACCGCGCTTGAGGTCAATGGTAATCTTTAGACCTGACTTGTCTGTTTCGTCACGAATATCTGTGATTTCCTTAATTGAACCGGCCTTTACTTTTTCGATTATCTTATCAATTATAGCTTCCGCTGTAGTCGTCGGTGGAATCTGCTTGATATCAATACAGTTAAAGTCTTTATCGTACTCGTACTTAGCTCTGACTTTGATATTACCGCGACCTGTACGGTAAACCTCAGCCATAGCATCTCTGTCGTAGAGTATCTGTCCACCACCGATAAAGTCGGGAGCAGGCATAGTTGTAAGGCAGTCGTGTTCCTTATTTTTGATAAGCTCGATTGTAGTTTCGCAGAGCTCTTTAAGGTTAAATGAGCAGATGCTGCTTGCCATACCAACAGCAATACCGAGGTTGACATTAGCGAGAATTGACGGGAAAGTTACCGGCAGAAGTGACGGCTCTTTCATTGTGCTATCGTAGTTATCTACAAAATCAGTTGTATTCTTGTCAATATCTCTGAAAAGCTCGTTACATATGCTGTCAAGCTTAGCTTCAGTATAACGGGCAGCTGCGTAGTGCATATCTCGTGAATACGCCTTACCGAAGTTACCCTTCGAGTCAACAAAAGGGTTGAGAAGTGCCTCGTTACCGCGGGAAAGACGTACCATAGTCTCATATATAGCAGCATCGCCGTGAGGGTTAAGACGCATTGTCTGACCGACAATATTAGCTGACTTTGTTCTGCCACCTGTGAGAAGTCCCATCTTATACATAGTGTAAAGGAGCTTTCTGTGAGAGGGCTTAAAGCCGTCGATTTCAGGGATAGCTCGGGAAAGGATAACGCTCATAGCATAGGGCATATAGTTGATTTCCAGAGTATCAGTGATTCTCTGCTCAATCATTTCACCCGCACCGATTATATGGGTGTTTTCAAGAAGATTTGAGTCATCATCTTTCTTTTTAGAAGTCTTTTTTCTTGCCACGATATTTTCCTCCTTTCCTTAGCTTACGTCAGTCATATCAATATAGAGATGACCGTAATTTGCAATATAGTCTTTTCTACCTGCAAGGTTATCACCAAGAAGCAAATCAAATTTTTCTGCTGTAGCGTCAGCCTCGGCAGGGTCCACACGGATAAGACGTCTAGTTGCAGGGTTCATAGTTGTGAGGTTCATCATATCAGCGTCATTTTCACCAAGACCCTTTGAGCGCTGAATTGTATATTTCTTGTTGCCGATTGCTTCAAGTGCATCGGTCTTTTCTTTTTCTGTATAAGCGAACCAAGTCTCGTTACCACTTGTGATTTCATAAAGAGGTGACTCAGCTATATACACCTTGCCCTCTCTGATAAGTGTCGGCACAAGACGGTATATCATTGTAAGGATAAGGGTACGAATCTGATAACCGTCAACGTCGGCGTCGGTACAGATGATAATCTTGCTCCAACGAAGATTATCCATACTGAAAGTTGACATATTTTTCATACCCTTAGCGTGAACTTCAACACCACAGCCGAGTACCTTTAAAAGGTCGGTAATGATTTCGCTCTTGAATATCTTTTCGTATTCAGACTTGAGACAGTTGAGAATCTTACCGCGTACGGGTATAACAGCCTGAAACTCAGAGTCTCGAGCCTGCTTACAAGCACCAAGAGCTGAGTCACCTTCCACGATGAAAAGCTCTCTACGGTCAATATCCTTGCTTCTGCAGTCAACAAACTTCTGCACTCTGTTTGCCATATCGTTTGATGAAGCAAGGGTCTTTTTGATGTTGACTCTTGCAGCCTCAGCCTTGACACGAGAACGCATATTGATAAGCACCTGGTCGGCAATCTTGTCAGCTTCCATCTTATTTTCGATGAAATATACTTCGAGCTGATGACGGATAAACTCTGTCATAGCCTCCTGAATGAACTTATTTGTGATAGCTTTCTTGGTCTGATTGAGGTACGAAGTTTCAGTTGAGAATGATGATGAAACGAGAATCAGACAGTCCGCAACGTCCTGAAATTTGATCTTGCTGTCAGTTTTGGTGTACTTGCCTGTCTGCTTGAGGTACGCATCAATCTGTGCTACAGTCGCACTCTTAACAGCATTGTCAGGCGAACCGCCGAACTCAAGAAAGCTTGAGTTATGGTAGTACTCAATAAGTTGTTTCTTATTTGAGAAAGCAAGTGCGAGGTTGAGTCTTACCTTATATTCGGGCAGATCATCTCTGTCTTTACCGCTTCTTTCTGTCTGCCAGTACTGCACAGAAGAAATAGCATCATCACCTGCGAGCTCTTTTACATAGTCGCTTATACCGTTTTCGTAGTAGTATACGAAAGTTTCAAAGCCACCCTTAATCTGATTCTTAAGCTCAAAACGAACTTTAGGGTTAACAATAGCCTGACGCATAAGTGTTTCCTGATAGTACTCGAGAGAAACATCAATGTCAGTGAAAACCTCAAGGTCGGGTTTCCACTTGATACGGGTACCCGTATCTTTTTTAGCATAAGGCTCCGATGTAAGGCCACCGATATTGACACCTTTTTCAAATTTGAGTGTATGTCTTTCACCACCGGTTTTAATTTCAGCTTCCATATATTCACTTGCGAACTGAGTCGCGCAAAGGCCAAGGCCGTTGAGACCGAGCGAATACTCATAGCTACCGCCTGAGTTAGTGTTGTACTTACCGCCTGCATACATCTCACAGAAGATAAGCTCCCAGTTATAACGGTCATACTTTTCGTTGTAACCAACAGGGATACCACGACCGCAGTCCTGAATTTCAACTGAACCGTCGGTAAATCTTGTAACGATAATCTTGTCACCGTGACCTTCTCTTGCTTCGTCTATTGAGTTAGAAAGAATTTCAAAAATTGAGTGCTCACAGCCAGAAATGCCGTTTGAACCGAAGATAACGGCAGGTCTTTTTCTGACTCGGTCAGCACCTTCAAGCATCTGAATATCATCGTTGGAATATCCTGATTTCTTCGCCATAAAATTATGATTCCTTTCAAATTTATGATTAGTTAGAAAAAATTAGTTACACTAAATATGGTATAAACACCCATACTTTTCCACAATAAATATACTTTACACTATTTTGTGGAAAAAATCAAGTATAAACATTTTATCTCGGTGACAAATATTGGACTTTATTTGTATTTTCAGCTTGAAATGAGGAAAGATATATGATATTATTTAACAAAAATTAATGGAGGATACTAAAAATGTCATATATCGAACTTACAAGCGAAAACTTCCACAGCGAAGTAATCGAAGAAAAAAATATGCCCGTACTCATTGATTTCTGGGCACCTTGGTGCGGACCTTGTCAGATGCTCGGACCTGTTATTGAAGAGCTTGCTGACGAGCTTGACGGTCAGGTAAAAATCTGCAAACTCAACTGCGACGAAGCTGCCGACTATGCTATGCTTTACGGTGTTATGTCAATCCCCTGTATGGTTCTTTTTGCAGGCGGTGAAGAGAAAAACAGACTCGTTGGTCTTCAGAGCAAAGATGAAATCATCGCATTTATCGATGGAAATAAATAAGATATCAAAACTTACAGTTCGGTTTAGTGCCGAGCTGTTGTTTTTTTTTTTTTGTACGCGATAGAGTTAACTCTGAAACGAAATAGCACCCCGCCGAGAAAGCGAGGTGCTGTAGCAAACTGTATTTTTGGAATATATCAACCTAACTCAGGCACATCTGTGAACTCAATCACAGCATCACCCTTGAGTCCGTCTGACTCGAAGACTATAATCTCGTTTTCGCCTTTTTTAAGAAGTGAAGCAGGAATATAAAGTGTCTTCTGAGGTCCGATTTCCCAATATCTGCCTATGTTATAACCGTTGACAGTTACAAAGCCCTTTGTAAAATTGTCAAGCTTGAGGAATGTGTCATAAGCCTCGTCAATACTGAACTTACCCTTGCAGAATACACACTTCTCTTTCGGCAGTGTACCGCCAAAAGTGATCTTATCAAGGTTGTCCATAGGTAAGGTGTAAACATCCCAACCAAAGTGAATCTTCTTATCGAGAAGACATCTGCCTGCGATGCCCTTCTTGCGCATCATCTTGCTACCGAAGTTTGCTCTGCCCATATTTTCGCAAAGCACTGTAAGAATATCGCCCTCTTTAGCTGAGAAGTTAATTTCAAGTGAATCGTTGATATAAACGATGCCAACGAGGTCTTTGTTTATGTAAATCTGTGCTCTGTCGCCAAGGCTCTCAAAGATAAGCTTTGTATCTTCATAATCTCTGTTGAGACGAGTCTTATAAGCGATGAAACCGTAACCCTGATTATATTTTTCCATGCAGAGAGGTACATCAGAACGTACGGGAGTCGAGAGCACATCTAGATTTTCAAATATACCTGAAAACTCTGTAAGCTCAACCTTACCGTAGGCTTTCTTTATTCTATTAGCCGGAATCTCCGGGAGCTCCTCTTTGGTATGCTTCTGGATAACTTCTCTGACCGCCATATATTTTTTAGTTACGTCACCACACTCTGTGAGCATAGCGTCATAGTCATAACTTGTTACATCGGGAGCAAATTTCTCGTAATGGTTGGCACCGCTCATAAATCCAAAGTTTGTACCGCCAATAAACATATACATATTAAGACTGCCCTTGGTAAGCATATCGTCAACAACTTTTGCATAATCTTCAGCGCTTGTTGTGTGGTGGTGCTCGTCACCCCATGCGTCAAACCAACCATTCCACATTTCCATACACATCTTAGGCTGGTCAGGGAAAAGCTCATCGTGGGCACGGAAGTTTTCTTCTACACGGCTACCGAAGTTAAGTGTGGCCATACAACCATCAATAGCACCGTCAAGAAGATTATCCTTACTTGTACCGTCAGATGTGAAGAGGGGTACATCGATACCCATATCTCTGTAGCTCTTATAAAGGTGTTTAAGGTACTCTTTATCGTCGCCGTAATAACCGTATTCGTTTTCACACTGAAGCATAATGATATTACCGCCGTTGGTGCAAAGCAGAGGTCTTATCTGCTCAAACATCTTGGCAAGATATCTGTCAAAATATTTTATATAAGCTTCGTTACTGCAACGGATTTCCATATCATCCTCAGCCTGTATCCACCAGGGAAGTCCGCCGAATTCCCATTCAGCGCAGATGTAAGGGCCGGGACGTACGATAGCCATAAGGCCTTCCTCAGCTGCAATTGTAATAAATTTAGCTATATCAAGGTTGTCGCTGAAATCAAATTCACCTTTTTTCTTTTCGTGTAAATTCCAGGCGCAGTAAGTCTCAACACAATTAAGACCCATAGCTCTCATTTTCTTGAAAATATCTCTCCAGGTATCGGGCATATTTCTGAAATAGTGCACAGCACCTGATATTAATTTAATAGGCTCACCATCTTTAACAAACTGATTACCGATAATTTCAAATGTCATATTTTCTACCACCTTTTAGTCATTTATGACATTATATCATTATTTAAGTAGCGTTTCAATAGCATTATTTTTATTATTACAACAGTTTTTTACACGATTACACCAAAACTTAAAAATTAATTAATAATATTAGAAAATTCTATGCTATAATGATAAAAAGGACAAACAGATATAAGAGAAATGGGAGAATTGATATGGACTTCAAAGAATTTATGGCAGGTGCCCTTGAACTTCCCGAGGATTGCGACAGAGTCGAATACTTCAGACTTAAACAGAGAGTTTCAGGCAACGTACTCACCAACGCACAAAGAGAGACAGTAGGTGCTTCATATTTTTATGAAGCTGATATAACAAAATTCTGGGAAGAATTCAAAAAACTTCAGAGTGAGGTTGATTATAAGCTTTCATTCAACACTGTAATGATGAGGGTTATGGTTGAGGGTCTTAAAGCTGCACCAAGACTCAACGCACATATGAAGTACAACCACACTTCATCAAGTGGCAAACTCATCGTAAAAAAACATATCGACCCTGCTATGCCCTACATTTTTGAAACAGGCGAAACTTTCCCGATTAAGGTGTTACACGCAGAAGAAAAGACTCTTAAAGAGTTACAGTTTGCTATCAATGATGTAATTAATCGTGCTGAAAAATCTGATATCAACAGAGTACTCTTTGACCTTATCTCACAGAGAATGGTCGGCTTTATTCTTAACGGTAAATTTATATCTACAGTATCACAGATTGCATCAGGCTTCATCGGCAAGGGCAGAGTAACAAAGGTACAGGATATACTCAAAAAGTCCAATCAGGATGGTACTGAGCTTCTCCTTAAAGAGCTCAACGAAGGTACTGTATGCTTCACAAACTGGGGTAGTGTAAACAGAAATTTTGAAGGTAACATCGGTTATACTCCCCTTCTTTATCCTCAGGTGTTCCTCTTTGGCTTCGGTGCTGCAAAAGACAAGAACTTCCCCTATAAAAACGAAAAAGGCAAGGTTGATATCGAAACCAAGAAGATGCTTCCCATCAACCTCGTTTTTGACCACAGACTTGGTGCTTTCAACGATACAATGCCCTTCGTTAAAAAGCTCGAAGAAATCTTTGCTAACCCCGAAGTTATCAGAGAGTGGTAAATTGAATATCAGCTCCTCACTTTATGTGGGGAGTTTTATTTTACCAATTATATTTACTACTGTGATGCCAATAATTATCTCAGAATCACTTTCGGGGGTAATTATTTTGTATTACAATAAAGTTGAAATATGCGGCATAGATACAGCAAAGCTAAAAGTTCTAAGCGAAAAAGAGAAAAACGAGCTGCTGAAAAAAGTCAAATGCGGGGACAGAATCGCAAGAGAAAACCTGATAAACGGCAATCTTAAACTCGTACTCAGTGTTATTCAACGTTTTTCCGCTCGCGGCGAAAATCTTGATGATTTATTCCAGGTTGGTTGTATTGGTCTTATTAAAGCTATAGATAATTTTGATATAACACTCGGTCTTCGTTTCAGTACCTACGCGGTGCCGATGATAATTGGTGAAATAAGAAGATATCTTCGTGACTATAATCCCATACGCGTCAGCCGATCTATGCGGGATACCGCATACCAGGCGATGAAAATTAAAGAACGCATTATAAACGAGACTCAACGAGAGCCCAGCATTGAAGAGATTGCCAGGGAAATGAATGTAAAACGAGAAAACGTTGTAATTGCCCTCGAATCAATCGTTGAACCCGTATCTCTTTATGAGCCCGTTTACTTCGACGCAGGTGATACAATATATGTAATGGATCAGATTGGTGATAAAAACACAGATATAGATTGGATAGATGAAATTCTTCTCAAGAAAGCAATTGAGAATCTGAATGAGCGTGAAAAGATAATACTATCCCTTAGATTTATGAATGGAATGACTCAAACCGAGGTTGCCAAAGAAATAGGAATTTCACAGGCACAGGTATCAAGATTAGAAAAAGGAGCACTTGACAAAGTAAAAAGCCACAGAAAGGTAATAATTTGATGCAAAAAATGTTTCATAATTATGATACCATTTTAAATAATTTTGATAATTTTACCGCTACACTTGACTAATAAGTATTCTTGTGCTATTATTGTTAAAAATAAATTCATTTATGGAGGCAATCAAAATGAAAACATTTATGAAAAAATCACTTGCTGTATTGCTTGCAATTATGATGCTTTCAAGCACATTTGTATGCTTTGCAGCTAACGACGTTTCACTCAACGAAGAAGCTGCTGCAGCTCACTATGGCCAGTACAAGAACTACCTTCTTCTCGGCGACAGTGCTGCAAGCGGGTACCGTGACGTACTCGAAGAGGACGACGGTAACGACATTTACAACAAGCAGTACAATCAGTCAGTTTATACAATCGTAAAAGATTCATATGCTGACATCATCGGCAAAGCTATCGGAGCTGAAACTGTGAAGTCATTCGCTGCTCCCGGTTACAGAACAATCGAAATGCGTTACATGCTTGAAGATGATTACAGAGATGCTTGTGAAGATCCTTATCTTTTTACACCCAGCCAGCTTTATTGGTTTGAAAGTCATCCCTATGAAGAAGGTGATAACGGTTACCATGCACCTGGTGATGAATATTTCAGAACTGAAATGAAGAACGCTATCGCAGAAGCTGACCTCATCACTATCGGTATCGGCGGTAATGACTGGGGCGAATACCTCAAGTGGGTATTAGGTGATATTCTCGCTGAAGAAAATGTTGCTGACGAATACATCCAGGATGCAAAAGAAATTCTTGACAAGAGCACAATGCCTACAGAAACTGTTGCAACAATCGTTGACATCGCTCACAAGGCAGGCGCACTCCCCGCTCTTATCGAAAAGCTTCCCAAGGCTCTTGAATACGGTCTTGGCAATTTCTATACAAACTGGAACTACATTGTAGAAGATATCTATGCTCTCAATCCCGATGTAACTCTTATGGTTATGGGCATGGGCGACAGTGGTAAGAAGGGTTATTACTACGGTTACGGTGCAGCTGATGAAAAAATCGAAGTAGCTGAACAGGATGAAGCAACAGCTAAGGCTACTGAATTCATTCTCGGTATTGTTTTAGGTATCGCTAATGGTCCTTTAAAGAGCGGTGCAGAAAAATATGGTTACACATATGTTGATACAAACGGTGCAACATTCGTTACATACCACCAGGATGCTGACGGTCATGTGTTCATTGCTAACAAGGTTATCGAAGCTCTTCCCAACGCAGAAATCTTCAATATGTTCACAGATATGACACCTGCTAACAAGTACTACAGCGCAGTTGAATATGTTGTTGCTAACGGTCTTATGACAGGCAGAGAAGAAGGCATCTTCGCTCCCGATGCTATTATGACTAAGGGTGAATTTGCTGTTGCTCTCAATAAGATCAACGGTACAGATAAAAAGACAGACAAGACAGATGATGCTACAGCTGTTCATCTTATGTTTGCTTTCCTTAAGGGTGCTTTTAGCAGAGATTTTGAAGGCTTCTTCAAGACACTTGCTCTTGCAATGAAGGTTATCGCTGATAACGACTTCGATTTCGGCGCACGTATCACAAGAGCTGATGCTGCTGAATATCTCCAGACATACTGCACTATCTGAGTTTAAATCTGATAACTTAAGATGCATACCAATTGGTATGCATCTTTTTTATGTTTTCTTGAAATTTAATTCCAAATTATCCTTGCCCTATTCAATCTTTTGTGTTAAAATAATGGTGTATATGTAATACATATTCAAATGTATACCAAACATAAAGGAGAATTTAAGATGACAGCAAAAACAGATCCCAAGTATGAAGCACTGTTTACGCCTTGGAAAATCGGTAACGTTGAAATCAAGAACAGAATTGTAATGTGTCCCATGGGCGGTACATCACTTTTCGGTTGGTTTGAGCTTACAGGTTGCGGTTTCGATAAGGAAGCTGCTAAATTATTCCTTGAACGCGCAAACAACAACGTAGGTCTCATTATCCCCGGTATCGCTCCCCTTCGTGATACTTTCTGGGGCAAATGGCTTTGGCAGAATCCCAAAATGTTCGAAGAACTTAAAGTATTTATGGATGAAATCCACAAAACAGGTGCTAAGCTTTTCATCCAGCTTACAGCAGGTATGGGTCGTTCATGGGCTATCACAGAGCTCGTTGGACCTCTCCACAAAAACAAATTCACCCGTAAGCTTATTAAGCCTATCCTCGATACAAGTCACGAACTTGCATCACCCAGCGCACAACCTGCTCGTTGGGCACCCGACATTATCTGCCCTGAAATGACAAAAGAGCAGATTCACGAGATTATCGAAGCATTCGCAAAAACAGCTAAGCTTTGTAAAGAAGCAGGCGTTGACGGTGTTGAAGTCCACGCTGTACACGAAGGTTATCTTCTCGATCAGTTTGCAATTGAATTCTTCAATAAGCGTACAGACGAATACGGTGGAAGCTTTGAAAACCGCTATCGTTTCGCTGCTGAAGTAGTAAAGGCTATCAAGGAATCCTGCGGCAGCGATTACCCCGTATCCCTTCGCTACTCAGTTGAGTCAAAGATGAAGGGCTTCCGTGAAGGCGCAATGCCCGGTGAAGACTATACAGAAGTTGGCCGTAACATGGCTGAATCCGAAAAAGCTGCTAAATACCTTCAGGATGCAGGTTACGATATGCTCAATGCTGACAATGGTACATATGACTCATGGTACTGGGCACATCCTCCCATGTACATGCCTCAGAACTGCAACCTTGAAGATGTAGCTCACATTAAAAAGTTCGTTGATATTCCTGTAGTTTGTGCAGGCCGTATGGAACCCGATGTTGGTGCTCAGGCTATTGCAGACGGTAAAATTGATGGTGTTGGTGTTGCTCGTCAGTTCCTTGCTGACCCCGAGTGGATCACAAAGCTCATTGAAGACAGACTTGAAGATATCAAGCCTTGTATCTGCTGCCACAGCGGTTGCTTTAACTTCTCATCAACTAAGGGTCACTACAACACTCAGGACCTTACAGACACAATGGGTCTTGCTCGTTGCGCAATCAATCCTCTTACCATGCAGAGCAAAAAGTATAAGATCGTACCTGCTAAGAAAAAGAAGAACATCGCTGTTGTTGGTGGTGGTATCGGTGGTATGGAAGCTGCTATACTTCTTGCAAAACGCGGCCATAATGTTACTCTTTATGAAAAGACAGATAAGCTTGGTGGTGTATTCGTAGCAGCTGCAGCTCCCTCATTCAAAGAGAAGGACAGAGATCTTATTGCTTGGTACATCCGCGAAGTTTCAAAGCTTCCTATCGAAGTTAAGATGAACACAATGGTTACTGATATCGCTGCGCTCGGTGCAGATGAAGTTATCATTGCAACAGGTGCTACAGCAAAGAGAATTCCCGTTAAGGGCGCAGAAACTGCAATCGAAGCAGTTGACTATCTTCTCGGCAACAAAGAAGTTGGTGAAAAGGTTGTTATCATTGGTGGCGGTCTTACCGGTTGCGAAATTGCTTACGACCTCTTCCTTCAGGGCAAGAAACCCGTTATCGTTGAAATGCAGGACGACCTCATCACAACAAAGGGTATCTGTCTTGCAAATACATCATTCCTTCGTGACTGCTTCAAGACAAATAAGATACCCGTACACCTTGAAACAGGTCTTAAGGAAATCGTTGATGGTGGCGTAATCGTCAAGGATAAAGATGGCAAAGAATTCAAAATTGAAGCTGACAACGTAATTATGTCAGTTGGTTATAATCCCGCTCCCCTTGCACCTAAGGCTAAGCATGTACATGTTATCGGTGATGCTAAGGCTGTTGGTAACCTCAGAACCGTAATCTGGGGTGCTTGGGATATCGCAATGAAACTGTAAGGAGGAAAATATTAATGGAACTTACTAAAGAACAACAAGCCATATTAAACGGCGAACAGGGCGAAGTTCTCGCTAAAGTAATGGAAACTCTCATCAAATATGGTGAAGTTTTCGGTGCAGAAAAGATGGTACCCGTAACAGGTAAGCACAATCACCTTGTTACTTCATTCGGTCTCAAGGCTCTCGGTCCCGTATACGACCTTATGGATAAGCTTATCGCTTCAGGTAACGTGTCAAAGCAGACTTTCTCTGTTGACCCACGTCCTCTCGACAAAAATGTACCTGCTAACTTCCTTCAAAACTTCATCTTCAACAACTTCATGTACTCACGTCAGGATTTCTACGAGAAACAGCTTAATAAGCTCGGTCTTATGAAAAAAGATGCTTTCACCTGCACATGCTATATGGATGAAGTTGGCAACAGACCCAAAAAGGGCGACGTTCTTTCTTGGGCAGAATCATCAGCTGTTGTATTCGCTAACTCAGTTTTAGGCGCACGTTGCAACCGTAACTCAGGTATTATGGATATCATGGGTTCAGTTCTTGGTTATGTACCCTACTTTGGTCTTCTTACAGACGAAGGCAGAAAAGCTACATGGATTATCGAAATCAAAACAACAAAGAAACCCGAAGCACAGCTTCTCGGCTCAGCTATCGGTATGAAGGTTATGGAAGATGTTCCTTATATCGTTGGTCTTGACAAGTGGCCCGGCACTGAGCTTGACGATGCAACTTGCACATACCTCAAGGACTTCGGTGCAGCTACAGCTTCAAACGGTGCAGTAGGTCTCTATCACATTGAGAACCTCACTCCCGAAGCAGTTGAAATGGGCAAAGATATCATCGCTGAAAATGCTAAGACATACGTTATCGACGATGCAGAGCTCGAAAAAGTTTACAAAAACTATCCCGTTATCTGGAAAGACGCTAACGCTAAACCTAAGCTTTGCTTTATGGGTTGTCCTCATATGTCACTTGAACAGCTCAAGAGCTGGACTGATAAGGTTGAAGAAGGTCTCCAGGCTTCAGGTAACAAGAAAGTTGTTATCCCCACAGTCTTCACTGCAGCTCCCGCTGTACTCAAGGAATTTGAAAAGACTCCTTATGCAGCAAGACTCAAAGCAACAGGTGTTATCACATCATACATCTGCCCGCTTATGTATATGAACAATCCCCTTTCAGGCAAGATGCCTGTAATCACATCAAGTAACAAGCTTCGCACATATACGACTGCAAGATATTACACAGACGATGAAATCTTAGTACAGATTACGAAGGGAGGCAAATAATAATGAGAGAATTTAAAGGACGCGTTATCGCAAAAGGCACAGCTACAGCTGAAGCTGTTGTTTCTCATGAAGGTTTAAATACACTTGCTTCTTTCCAGAAGGCTCTTCAGTTCGGTGATAAAACTGCAACTTGTGGCGACCAGAACAACAAAGACCTTTATGGCAAGCAGATGGCAGGTAAAGCTCTTTGCCTTCCCCAGACTATCGGTTCAACCACAGGTGGTCTTGTACTTTACTGTGCATGCTCAATGGGTCGTCAGCCTGCTTGTATGCTTTTCTCAAAGCCCATTGACTCACTTGCAGCAGCAGGTGCTGTACTCGCTGACGTATGGCTTGACAACATCTCAATGCCTGTTATCGACACACTCGGTGACGAGTTCCTCGATTATGTAAAAGACGGTATGAAAATCACCGTTAAAGACGACGGCACCGTTGTTGTTGACTGATTTAAGACAATATAAGAAGAGGACTTCATCTGAAGTCCTCTTCTTTTGTACCCTGCCGTAAAGGTGGGTTTTGTTATTATTACATAAGCTTGAGATAAAGCTCTTTAATTTCTTCAACACTTGTGTCTCTGGGGTTACCGGGACGGCAAGCATCGTCGAATGCTGACTGAGCAAGGAAGTCGATATCTTCTGTTTTTACAATTTCCTTAAGATCCGCAGGGATACCAACATCAGCTGAAAGCTGTTTAACAGCCTCAATAGCTGCCTTTCTTGCATCTTCAAGGCTCATAGCATCAACATCTGCTACACCCATTACTTTGGCGATATCTCTGTATTTTTCGCCTGTAGCAGGAGCATTGTATTCCATAACTGTGGGAAGAATGATAGCGTTAGCAACGCCGTGAGGTGTATCATAAAGTGCACCGAGAGGATGAGCCATTGAGTGTACGATACCAAGACCAACGTTTGAGAAGCCCATACCAGCGATATACTGACCGAGAGCCATACCCTCTCTGCCTTCTGCTGTGTTTTCTACTGCACCACGAAGACTGTTTGCGATGATTTCGATAGCCTTGATGTGGAACATATCGCTCATTTCCCAAGCACCCTTTGTTATGTAACCTTCAATAGCGTGAGTGAGTGCGTCCATACCTGTAGCAGCGGTAAGACCCTTTGGCATTGAAGCCATCATATCAGGGTCGACAACAGCAACAACGGGAATGTCGTGAACGTCAACACAAACCATCTTTCTGTCCTTTTCAACGTCAGTGATTACATAGTTGATTGTAACCTCAGCTGCTGTACCGGCTGTTGTAGGAACGGCGATGATGGGTACACAAGGATTCTTTGTGGGTGCTACGCCTTCAAGTGAACGTACATCAGCAAATTCGGGGTTAGTGATGATGATACCGATTGCCTTAGCTGTATCCATTGATGAACCGCCACCGATAGCAACGATGCAGTCGGCACCGCTTGCTTTGAAAGCTTCAACACCAGTCTGAACATTTTCAATTGTGGGGTTGGGCTTAATGTTTGAATAGATTTCATATGCAATTTCAGCACCGTCAAGAATGTCAGTTACTTTCTTGGTAACTTCAAACTTGATAAGATCAGGGTCTGAGCATACAAAAGCCTTCTTGAAGTTTCTTGCTTTGATTTCAGTTGCGATTTCAGCAATCGCACCCTTACCGTGGTAAGATGTTTCATTAAGTACAAATCTGTTTGCCATAATATTTACTCCTTTGAATTTGGTAGAGAATATACTCTTATTGTATTTTACAACAAACAGAACTCAAGGTCAACTATTTAGTATAAATTTATTTTAAACATTACTTTACTGCTTCGATATCAGTTGTGAAAATCTCAGCATCAATAGCACACCATTCAGTAATCTCTTCATTATCAGATCTTTCTATTGCAATCGAATTCTCTAAACCAAAACAATATATAGTCGTAAGTACAGATAAAATAACTATAATTGATATTAATATTATCCTGAGATACGAATAAAACTTAATCATAAATTTTCATCTCCTACATTTATTTTCTGACTTAATTATATATTGCAAAAAATCAAATACCGTAGAAAGTATTTTACCCACAAAAATAACAGCTACTTCCACTTAGAAAGCAGCTGTTATTATTTTACTCTTTACAGAATTGAAATAGCGTCACCGATTGTCTTTTCAAGAGCCTCTTTTCCGTACTTGTCGACTTCAGCCTTATTCTTTTCACCATGTGTAAGACATCCGGCTCCACCGATACAACCACCGACACAAGCCATACCTTCAATAAAGTTAGCATCAAGGATATTCTTACTCTTTTTAAGAAGGGCTACTCTACATTCTTCAATGCCATCACAAGCTATGGGCTTAAAGTCAAAATCAAGCTTCTGCTCAATAATACCTTGCTTAACAGCATCAGTTAGACCACCGGAGCGTGCAAAAATTCTGCCAAAATATGAAGCATTATCAAGCACGTCTTCATCAAGAGTCATTATATCAATACCGCGACTGTCATAAAGTGCCTGCAACTCTTCAAAAGTCAGAACTGCATCAACATAAGGCTTTACCGTATCGAGCTGAGCCTCAGCTTTTTTTGCTGTACACGGACCTATAAAGACAACCTTCGCTGTTTTGTCAGTCTCTTTTATATACTTTGCAAGAGTAGCCATAGGAGACAAATTATGCGAAACCATCGGTAAAAGCTTAGGAAATGACGACTTAATATACTGAACAAAAGAAGGACAACAAGAACTTGTAAGGAAGCCTTTTTCCATAAGCTCCTTTGATTCGGCATAAGCTACCATATCTGCACCGAGAGCCGCCTCTACAACAGTAAAGAAACCGAGCTTTTTAAGACCTGTTATAACCTGTCCGAGTTTTGCATAGGTGAACTGACTGGAAATAGACGGAGCCACCACCGCATAAACCTTGTAATTCTCATTATTATTGCTGTTTTTGATAATATCAATTACATCAAGTATAAATGATTTGTCAGTTATAGCACCAAAGGGACACTGATAAACGCAAGCGCCACACTGTATACATTTTTCATTGTCAATGGAAGCAGCATTGTCATCATTAATCTTAATAGCCTTAACCTTACAAGAAACCTGACAAGGTCTTTTTCTGTTTACGATAGCCGCAAAAGGACATACCTTAGCACACAGACCACAATCAACACACTTGGATTTATCTATGTGAGCAACATGATTATGATCAAAAGTAAGTGCACCCTTTTTGCAAACATCTTCACATCTGTGAGCAAGGCAACCACGACAAGACTCGGTTACCACATAACCTGCCGCCGGGCACTCATCACAAGCGATATCAATTACCTGAATGACATTTGGATTATCAATTTCGCCACCCATAGCCATCTTTACTCTTTCCTGGAGTACCGCCCTTTCCTTATAGACGCAGCAACGCATAGTAGGAATCTTGCCCGGCACAATAATCTTAGGAATATCAAAAACATTTTTTAATAGAGTGTCGTTCCAGGCCTGAGAAGCAACTTCTCGGAGTACTTTATATTTAAGATATTGTATTTTCGTATCAAATTTTCTCATGTAACTTCACCTTAAAAATAACTTACTTTAATTCTTTTACCCATCTTTTTTAAACAATCAGAGAGTTCGCTTACAAGATTCATCTTAATGCTGAAATTAATCGGCAGATCCGGATTCTGATGAGCAGGGTTAATAGCTCTGCCCACATAGAAGTTTATGTCAGTTGCCTCTTCAAAAAGCAATCTGCTTATAAGCGACGCACCGTCACGTTTAAAGCTCCAATGCTCATAAAATTCATTCTCACCAAGATAGTCCTTAGCGTACTCAAGAACTTTGTTGACGGTTATAACACCCTCTGTAACAAGGTCAACACCATCAATTTCAGCAATAGGCGGAATATCGCTCTTTTCAAAGTTGAGTGTTGGTCTGAGCTCTCTTCCAAGATATTTCGCTGCTATAGATGAAGTTGTACCGCCACAGATAATATGCTTGCCTTCTTTCGAGAAAAATAGCGACATCATACGATCAGCATCGTCTCTGTTTGACGGTGGACCGAATAGCATATTCATGGGCACCCTTTTACGTATTCTGACAACACAAGCCGTTGCATCATCACCTGGTTTGCCGCCGTAAAGCTTATTACACTCATCGACAAGCATAGTTGAGAGAGTTTTAGCTGTGTAACCCGCGGGAACTAGAGTCTCAATAAAATCAATGATATCTTCGCGTTTCCACCCGAAATTATAAAGCAGACCTATACCCGCGTGAGGACAACCGTCACTCATAGCCACAAAGACATCATTTTCCTGAAGCTTGACAGTTGACTTAAAAATCTTTTTACCACCAATATTCATTTCAGTTTTGGGATAATCGTAATTAACCTCATCACGAATAACAATTACATGTGGGTTATCATATTGAATTATTTCAGCCATATCATTATTTTTGATATGGATGATAGTAAAAGTTGAATACGCTACTCCCCTTATCGAACATACAGGAAGAGTTGCAGCAATAGTAGAAACGCACTCCTCCAAAGGAAGCCCTTCAGCCATCATTGTTGATATTATTTTTGATGTAAGAGTTGAAAGAATACTCGCTTTAACGCCACTTCCAAGTCCGTCAGCAAGAACAATAACAGTTGAATTTTCATTCTCTTCCACAACATCAACGTGATCACCGCAAAGTTCTTCACCGAAATGATTTATACTTTTATATCCGATGTCAGCACATAAATCATTCATCAGTTATCGACTCCTTCAGCTTGGCAAGTGCAATTTTTGTTTCAGCAGCCGTTTCACCTAAAAGAGATGCGATTTCCTGAACAATTCTCATCTGTTTATCAACAACCTTATCAGCAACTTCTATTGTCTTACGGCTGATATTTTCTTTTCTTTCACGCTCATATTCCTCATCGGTTACATCACGCATAATGCCAACGAGCAAATGTGACTCTTTATCGTATACGATAGTCTGTTCCACATAGCGCTTATATTCCGCAAGGTATACTCTCTGATCTTTAACATCTCTGCCACTTGAAATTACATTCATAAATGCTGTCGGGTCAAGGATACGAATAACCTGATCACCAAGCACATCAGAAGCTGAGCGGATATTCATAATCTTTCTGGCAGCTTCATTTATCTGTTGCACTTCAAGATTTTCATTTAGAACAATAAGACCGTTAGGTGTATTTTTAACAATAGTATCAGAGAAGCTTTCAGCCTTATCTTTAAGGAAAGGCAGACACATAGAAATTTCAGCTTTACCCTGACAGATAGCAATTGCTTTTTCGCGGCAGGTGTTATAACCACAAGAGCCACAGTTAAGCTCGTCTGAAGATTTGAATTTACCCATCTGACGAAGCGCACTGTTAATTTCTATCTCTGATGGCATAGGCAATCTTTGCTCAATAAACTTAATAAACTTTTTGAGCTCTGATGACTTGGGTTGTGTTACCTCAAAGTCTTTTGTACCCGCATATGAAGCGACCTCGATGTAGTCTTTGATATTAGAATCGTGATGATATTTTTCGATTACGGGTCCGCCAACACAGCTACCCGTACAAGATGACATCTCGATGAAGCAATTATGTATTTTTCCTTTTTCAATGTCTCTCAAAACAGACATACAAGTCTCTACACCGTCGATGGCAACATATGTGTACTTGCTATTTTCACTCATTGTCTTAAGTACACCGCCGGTTGTCGGGAAGAAACGCGCACGGCTGTACTCGTTGTAATCCATCTCTACTTCGAGTTCAATCTGCTCATCTTTCATCCACTGAGTAAGCTCTTCAAAAGTCAGGACTGCATCTACGATACCCTTGTAATGGTCAGCTTCATCCTTTTTAGCCACGCAAGGGCCCACGAATACGGTCTTTGCATCAGGGTATCTTCTCTTTATATCCATACAGTGAGCCTGCATAGGTGATACTACATCCGCGAGATACTCGATACAAGCCGGGAAATGTTTCTGAATAAGCAGATTGATAGAGTGACAGCAAGAAGAAATCACAACGTCTCTATCCTCTTCTTCAAGCATTCTTTCATATTCGTTCTTGACAATGGTGGCACCGATAGCTGTCTCTTCAACATCAAAAAAGCCCATTTTCTTAAGAGCTCTTCTCATAGAATCGATACCTGCACCGTCATAGTTAGCAATAAATGACGGAGCTATTGAAACAAATACAGGATCACCGCTTTGAATAAACACCTTAACCTTTTCTGTTTCATCAACAATCTGCTTAGCATTCTGAGGGCATACAACAAAACACTGACCGCAGAGAATGCATTCATCATCAATAATATGTGCCTGATTACCTGAAAAACGTATAGCTTTAACGGGGCAATGACGGATGCATTTATAGCAGTTTTTACAGTTTGATTTTTTTAAAGTAAGACAGTTGGACATTGACGTCAACCCCTTTCTTCAGCTAATACATCTAAAACTTTCTCTTTGAAGAAATCCTTGAAATTTTCTTTGGTAACACCTATATGAACTTCGTCATCGACCTGGACTGTAACACCAACACGATTACATTTACCGATACAAAAGCTACCGCAAAGTGTTATCTCACTTTCAAGCTGATTTTCAGCTACCGCTTTCTGTAGAAGCTCTACTATCTCAGGTGAACCTTTTAAATGACATGATGAACCAACGCAAATCTGTATTATCATATTTTACACCTTTGCCAAAACTTCATTATTGAAAAATTCACCAACAGTTTCGGGAGTAACTGAGTGAAATTCATCATCAACAGTAACGCATACTCCCTGCTGACACTTACCCATACAGAAGGTACCGCCAAGCTCAACCTTATCACTGACATTGTTATCTTTAATTAAAGACTGAAGACTTTCGACCACCTGACGCGAGCCTTTGATATGACATGAAGAACCAATACATACTGTAATTTTCATTTTAACTCTCCTTTATAAATCATACGAAGTTGATATCTGTAATCAATCTAATTATATCACATTCTAAGTAAATAATCAACGCAATTGTCGCCAAATTATTGACAACATCAAAAAATATCCATATAATTATATAAAATGCAAGTAAAGGAGATACATATGAACAAGATAACAATTATAGGCTCCGGCAGTGTGGGCTCAACAATTGCATACACTCTCACAGCAACCAATATTGCTTCAGAAATCGTAATGATAGACGTCAACGATAAAAAGGCGATGGGCGAAGCTCTCGACATCCGTCAGGGTACTCCTTTCTGCGCACCTTGCTCAATTTATGCAGGAAGTTATGCTGATGCTAAAGACTCAGATATCGTCATCATTACTTGCGGTGTTGCGAGAAAACCCGGTCAGACAAGACTCGACCTTGCTCAGATTAATGTTGATATACTCAAGGGCATCATACCTCAGATTACTAAATATGCACCCGATGCTACATATGTTATTGTCAGTAATCCTGTTGACATCCTCACCTACACTTTCTGTAAGTGCTCAGACATCCCCGAAGAAAGAATTATTGGTTCAGGCACAATTCTCGATACAGCACGTCTGAGAAGCCGTCTTGCCGAGTACTTTGCACTCAATCAGCAGAATGTACATGCATATGTTTTAGGTGAACATGGTGACACCTCGGTTATTCCTTGGTCAACAGCCAACATTTCAAACGTACCCATTCTCGAGTACAGTAAATCTTATAAGAGACCAAGCGGTCTTCTTGTACCCGAGCTCAGCGCACCCGAAGTTGAGGACTATGTTAGAAAGTCAGGTGCAAGAGTTATCGAAAGAAAAGGTGCTACTTTCTATGCGGTTTCAATGTCTGTATGCCACATCTGTAAGTGTCTTCTGAGCGGTATTGACACGACAATGACAGTTTCAACTATGCTTCACGGCGAATACGGCATCGATGATGTCTGTTTGAGTCTCCTTAATGTTGTAGGTCATAACGGAGCTCACAGCAAAGTAATGTTACCCCTGAGTGACAGTGAAATCTCAGCTCTGCAAAACAGCGCAGAAAGCCTCAAAAATATTATTAAGCATACTAAAATTTAACATTAAAGCAGAGAGTTTTTTCAACTCTCTGCTTTTTGTTGTATAGTAAAACCACGCGTTTAACGCGTGGTTGTTTGATTTAAATTTATTTTGTTTTTACAGTGCTGAGTTTATCAAATATACCACCGGCATAACTCGTATCCGTAGATTTGAACATCACGGTGATGATATCATTTCCATTGATAAGTTTTTCAGGAATCTCATAATACATATCATAAAATCCATTAGGGTTCGGATCCTGAAGTTCCACATCTTCAAGAAGAACATCATTAACATAAATACTAAATTTTCTGCCGACATCACCACTGTAATATTTCACAGCAATATAGTTTGTAGTGTTACTCTCTACCTTTAAATCATAGCTGAACCACCCATCAGGTGCGGCATCTCTGAACATCAGACCTTTAAAATTACCGGAATTGGATTTTTCAGATTTTAAGCTATGTGAAAATTCGTACTGATCATTGCCGACAGGAAGCGAGTCAATTACAACATAGTTATCGGCTTCATTTACCGGTAATTCGGTATTTTTATCAGCAAGATGAAAATAAATTCCATAGCGTTTTTTATGCTGCTTATAATGCGGTGAGAATGTCAACTGCTGATTTGTACCTTTAAGTGTAAACTCCAGGGTTTCACCGACTCTAACAAGATTATTGTCTATATTATCGAGCCACTCCTCAATTGTGCCCTCGGCTATTATCAGTGTGTCACTTATAGCCGAATCCCACAGAGGTATCGTCACATCAACGCCTGTTGTTGTAGTTTCCATCTCATTACTACCCATATCAGCACTGAGCACCCAGGGGCCGTATTTGAAAGCAACAGCATTTTTATTATCAGGCAATTTATACACTTTAATATGCATAGGCATAGTGTATTCGATAGTGTCACCATCCTGCCAGTTTCTTTCAAGAATTATGAGATTGTTATTAGCTTCAAAATCGACATTTTCGCCGTTTATCTTCAAAGTCGTGTTACTTGTCCAATCGGGCACACGTAGGACAATTCGAGCCGAATTTGAGCCTTTTATTGATAATTTGACTGTAGGCAGGTTTACTTCCTGGGTAATGGACAGTTTTTTCTCCTGCCACTCAACCTTCGACGATGTAAATCTATTCACATAAATGCTCTCAGAATTATGAAAATATATGCTATCAGACAGCTTCGAAAAATTTTCCATACCCGAACCGGTACAACACCAGAAATGGTCAGTTGGTGAACTGTAAACCTTGAAATACCCCGTTGCCATAGGCTGAAAATATGTAGTCATACCCGTCTCAGGATTTTGCGATGAAAGGATAGCATTTATAAATGTACTCTCATAATAATCAGAATATTTTGTATTCCCCGTAACCTTAAATAGCTCACGGCTGAGTTTTAACATATTGTATGTATTACAAGTCTCACAGTTGCAGTTTGTACGCTCAGCATCGAGCACCTGAGATTCACCGAAATGTTCCCATTCACTGTTACCACCGGTAATGTAAGTATGATTATTTATAACGATATCCCAGAAATTTGCAGCGACCTGCAAGTAATACTCCTCACCCATTATGCGGTATCTGTTAAGTGCACCGATAATTTTAGGAATAGTTGTATTGGCGTGTTTACCATTGAGAACATCTTCACCGTTATAAAGAGACTCAAAGAGGGTCATTTCATCAAAGCTATGAGCAGCAGATAAATGATTGTTATTCTTTGTATGCTTATAAAGCTCATAAAGCACATCATTCATACCACCATACTCAACATTAAGCACAGTTGTTTGTACCTCATCAGTCCACTTGGAGGTACGACTATAAACCCAGTCGCCAAGGTTACCTGCAACCGCCAGCGCCTCATCATTACCTGTAAATTCATATACCGCGATGATACCTGCAAGAATTTTATGCAATGAGTACCAAGGCACCCATGTTCCCGAAGTATTGCCACTTTCAATCTGGTCATAATGGCTTTCCGGTATAGCAGCGAGATAACCACTTTCATCCTGACATTTTGCCAAAACACTAACCATATAGTCGCTGATAGATTTAAGACCCTCATCTCCCGACAATGCATATGCCTGAGACACTGCTGTCAGATAATGACCAAGAGTATGCCCCTGAATTGCAGAGGTTTCCCAACCGCCATATTTCTCAGCATCGAGTTCAACACCAGCTCTCTCACAGAAACCTTTAAGCAATCTATCCGCATCAAGAAATTTAAGATATTCAGTTTCAAGGTTAAAGGCATTAACCTCATAAGGATCAAGCAGAGTAACGTTTTTCATATCAAAATCCACCAATCTGTCACTTAAAATTTGTGGCTTAAAAAAGTCTTTGTCAGTTCCACAGCCACACAGTGAAAATATCATTATTGTTAAAATTGTCAGTAGTAGAATTTTTTTCATAAAATCACCTGATTGATTATATCACAATTACAAGCAAAATACAATGATTATCCTCCAAAACAACAAAATACCCGAGAATAATACCACGGAGTAAAATTTCACTATCCAGCGAATACAAACTAAACAATTTGATAATCTGCATTATTGCAGCAAATTGCTTAACAAGTATAAATTCACTTCATTTTTTCGCTTAAATTTCAACAAAAACCAGGACCTTAATTCAGATCCTGGTTAATAGATATTAATAATGTTTAACTCCACATGTACAAACAGGATTCATCTTAAAAAGCTTATAGAAGAAGCATAGAATCTTCCAAATGAAGCCTGCAAATCCGCCTTTATGGCAATTACATGAGCAACCTATAGTCTTGTCTTGACCGCAATTTGAGCAAACACCGTTCTGATAGTTATGACCTACTGCATTAATGGTTCTTGACTCAGTATATGTACATCTTACACATTTCGTATTTTCTGAACCATTTTCTATGCAAGTAGCATTTTTAACAACACTATAAGCGCCAAGATTATGGCCAAGTGCATTCTGATATCCATCATTCATTTTATATGCATATGTATTACTACGTAGGTTACGACGAGCAGGAGGACTTGATATCTATCGGTACCATCGGACTTATCAAGGCTATCGACAGCTTCGATGCTGACAAGGGCACTCGCCTTGCCACTTACACAGCAAGATGTATCAAAACGAAATCCTATCACCGGGGCGCACAAATATAGTTATGATGCCACTTTAAGATTTGGTCTGTCTTTAATAGTTTCATCGTTAAGTGCTGATTGTTACTTTTAGACTTAGTTATGAAAGCATTGGGAACAAGAAATATATGTGATGCAGTTTGATAATTATATAAAGATTAAACACTTGTTGAACAACACGTAAAAACGGGACCCTATACGAGATCCCGTTAAAAATATTTATTCTAAGCTTGAGAAAACAAATCTTTGACCGTCAGTGCCATAAATAAATACACTGCCGCTTTCGTGAGTAAGCTCAAGTTCACCTGTGTTTTCATTAATATACCAACTGAAAACACTATCAGTTTTATACTGCTCAGCGTTGTCAGCCTCAGCGTCCTCTGTACTGCAAGGTCCGCCGTACATAATAAGGTTGATTTTGTCGTCTCCCTCTTTGTACCATGAACCGTTGAAGAGTTCGAGAACCTCACTGTTGCCATAACCATAGCTGTACTCGGCTTCGCCGTTTTCTTTAAGAGAGAGATTCAGACTCAGTAGCTCATCATCGGAATAATGTTCGCCCCACCACTCACCTACAATGGCAGGTGCATCTTCTGATGTGGTTATATTTTCGAAATGACCGCCAATCAAATCATAAGGCGAGAAATCATAAATCTGCTGACCCTTACTGAGAAGACCATTTTCAAGGCTCATTGACGGCAGATATTCTTTTTCTCTTCCGTTTTCGTCGGTTATAATCAGCTGAATATTCGGCATTATGTCGCTGATATTACCTCTGATAAATACAGGTGTGCCGTCTGTGATTTTCACAATTTCTTTTATTGCGTAACCAATACCTTCTTCGTTGAAGCCGTATTCATTCACGGTTATATTTACTCCCTCGGCAGGTACAACAGCATAAAACTCACTGCCTTCAAGAGAATGGAAATCCTTACGTTTTATTTCGTCAAGGAATTTGTGCTTGTCGTATATGCCTTTGTATTTAAGGTCTTCTATAATTACACCGATATCTTCACTGTAATAACCGAGGTAAGCAACACCACAAAGATAACCTTCATCTTTCATATGTTTCTGAAATTCAAAAAGTGCTTTTTGGCTCTCTGATTCAGTTACAGGCTCTGTGGTTGACTCAGTTGTCGGTACTGTTGTAGTGGGATTTTCGCCACCGCCAACGCAGGAAGCAAGTATAAGAAGACTTAAAACTACTGCAATAATACTTGAAAATTTCTTCATATTACCATCCTTTCAGCAGATGAATGTATTATTCCTCTTTCTTTTTAATTACAATGCAAACCACACCACCGGCAATAAACAGAGCAGCTGTTACAAAGGAGAAAATATACCCACCATTGTTATTGCTTTCATTCTTTGCAATAACTTCTTCGTGATTGAGAATACCCTCAGTCGAAGCTATCAGACCTAATGAATCATCTCTTACGAGTGCACCGTTTTTCTGAACACCCACAAAGGTATATTCAAGTTCGCCGTCCATAGGCATAATTCTGTACTTGTATCTTACAGCACCTTCATATTCATCTTTATAACGTGTATGTCCGCCTTTGTCGTCACTGATATAAACGCCGTCGGTAACAACATAAGCATAATAATCCATTAAGCCTGCCTTTTTAAGCTGTGACGAAGAAAAATCATCATATTCAACGCTGGCATTAAGACCGTTGAGCATACCCTCGTAGAGCTTGAATTCACCTACAGTACATTCTGCTGTGAGCGTTTGGATTGAGCCATCAGCTATCCACGACCAGTCATAGCCTGTATCCACAGACTTTACGCCCACTGCGTACCAACTCTGTTTTGTCGCCTTGATTGTGGGAAGCTTTAATCCTGTTTTCACATCAACCAAGGGCAGCTCAGCTTCAATCTTACCGGGTACGATAACAACCTTACCCTCGTTTTCCGGATAAACCTTTGCATCGGCAACATAAACTGCTTCTTTTAATTTTTCGGCAGCCTCGGGAGCCTGACTCATTGCCTTAAAGCCTAAAAAAGCGGTAAATAAACCAATAATAATCAAAACTATGCCAATGATTTTCTTTGCCATATTTTTCATCCTTTCCTAAACATTAAACGGTGTACAGTTATATACACCGTTTAAGTCTTTTATCAGAAGCTCTTGTTTCCACCTCCGTGGGTACGGCCTGAGGAGCTTGTATGTGTTGAGCTTGAGTCGCTCTTTACTTTTGGTGAGCTTGTTACATTTCTGTACATAAAACGGTCATCCTGATAAGTAAGAATTACATTACCAACATAATCAGCAGCATCAGCCTTCTGTACCACTGTCTTGAGCTTTGAAGCCTGAATCTTGACAATCAGGAAAGCAAGACCAAAGCCTATTAAAACGCTCACAGGAATCCAGATAATTGAGATACTTGGGTCAATTGCATTTTCACATTCGGTCACAAAGTTATCAAATGCGCCTGCAAAGTCACCGTTTTTTATGGGAGTAATCATCATTTCGATAATCACATCTATTTCCATATCAGTGAGAAGGTCGATACCCTTGCCGTGGGTTGAAATGGCAATGTTACGGTTACCGTCACCCTCACCTGTGTTGAACACAACGATAAAGCCGTCATCGTTTTCGCCGTAGCCGTAGCCGTTGTAATCGTAAAAATCGTCAGCAAATGCCTGAGGATCCTTACCGTCATAGGAGTCAACAGTAACAACACCGACTTCAATATCGTTTGCTTCGCCAAGTGATTCGAGCTTCGCAAGAAGTTCAGCTTCTTCAGTGTCTGTAAGCACATCTGCATAGTCTTCAACGAGACTGAGAGTTCTGTCAACAGGTACAAACTCAGTTGTCGGCTCTGTTTCGGGAGCATCTGTCACAGGCTCTGTGGCTACAGGAGCCTTGCTGAGAATCCCTTCAACTGCTGCAAGATAAGCATAAGCACCCTCATAATAGGTTTCGGTATAGGCAAATGCGTTCCAAAGAGTGTTATCCTGAATATCTTCAGGGAAAAGAGTTTCGGCCTCACCTGCACAGTAAAAGGCATACAGATTATCGCCGTAGTTATATGTAAGAGCGATACCGTTTTCCTTTGCTGCATTGGCGTTATAAAGGTCTTCACAATAGCCATATGTACCCTCTGTACCTACACCGTCAATAACTGAAATTAGAACACTGTAGCCGTAGTCATCTTCTATTTTCTGTGCATAGGTTTCAAGAGTACTGAAACTGCCAATGACATTCGTCTGGTCAAAAATATGTGTGCTTGCCGCTGATACGGGTATAATCATTGTAAGGCAAAGAACAACTACTGTTAAAACTGCAAAAACTTTATTTTTCATTATTCTTCCCCCCTTACATATTACCTAATGCCCAGATGATGCCATAAGCTACAGCGCTCATCAAAGGCGTAAACATGGCAACTTTTTTCCAAAAAGCACTCTTATCAAGAGGAAGGTTACCCACAAACTTACCTGTCTGACCGTTCATTGCAAATGTGTACTTTTTGCCGTTCCATGTGGTGTTGAGAATCCACACAGGATAAAGTGCATATGAATAAGAGCCGTTTGCTATATTAACCTGAGAATACTGAGGAATTACCGATGAATACATGCGGTCTCTGACAGTCTTTTCAAGAGCTGAAACAGCGCTGTTCTTTACTCTCTCGTTTGCTCTGGGAATACTCGCATTAAGATCAACATCATATTTATCGGCAAGATAACCAACCATATATGCAGTGCTGAAGGGTACTGCTTCACTGACATTGAAAGGCTCAACGGATTCCATAAGTGTGTCATCCATTTTTGATGAGCCGTCAACAGGAATATTATAGAAATCCATAGTACCGCTTCTGTAACAGTCATAAAAAGATGTTTCTCTGTAATTGTTATTGCTGTCAGACCAGGTGCGC
>JAZTWC010000003.1:0-14768 GCA_045635665.1 Acutalibacteraceae bacterium | reverse complement strand
AAAGAGCAAAGAACAGCCGTTTACGGGATCTTTGATGAAATTTATTATCGTGAGCAAGTGTCGGAATTATCAACATTCACCGACGAAACATTTGAGGGACTACTGCCCAATTACAGATACGAAAGTTATGGTGTATTCTATACAGCTAAAACCTTACCTTTGGAGGGAAACAAAAGTCTAAACTTAGGCTTTGCAGACTCCGAAGCAATACGGATCGGTTGTATAAGCATAAAAGAAGGTCGCCTGCCGGAAACCGACAATGAAATTGCGTTGACTGAAGGTATCGCACAAGAATTAGGCGATTATAGTGTCGGGCAGGAAATCACCATTGAAAATCAAACGTATTCTCTGTGCGGAATCGTAAATGACTTCGGAAGATTATGGCCCCGTGGCGAATTGCAAATCAAAGACAACATTACGCCTGTCAATGCATTTATCACTCAAAACCGTCTTGAACAAGTTTTTGAAGAAACCCACAGCATCACACAACAAATTGTTATCATTAAAGAAGCGGGAATCGTTAATTCCAACGATGATACAACAAGGTTATTTTCAAGCAACAAATCCTTTGATGTGAGTGAGAATTTCTCCATTCCTCAGAGCTTTATGATCTTGATGTATGTAATATCGTTGTTGATCGTGACAACGATTCTGATTATGAACAAGACGAAGCTTCTTGCAAGAATCCGCAACTACCTCTTGCTCGGCATGAATAAAGACAGTATTTTCTTTATTCTTATGTTCGAAATGATATGCATTCTGATCATTGGTGCTGCGGTGGGAAGTGTGCTGAGTTTCTTTGCATCAAAGGCTTGTTTGAACTTTCTTCTGAATAACGAATACAGTTCTCCGGTGTTTGATTTCGATATGCAGTTGAACACGGCACTGATATTTTCCCTTTGCGTAGGGTTCATTATCGCTTTTACAATCTATGCTGCATACATCGTAAAGCAGACTGCACTTGACAGTGAGGTAAGCGGAAGACATTATAAAAACACGAAGGCAAGAATCAGCATATTCAAATTGGATATGTTCAAAAACCGCAAAGCCATTATAGCGATTGTACTGCTGATTTCATTGTCGTGTACGTTATTGTCCTACGGAATCGCATATAAAAACTATTTCACCGAGGATGTAACGGAAACCAATTCAAACTATGTAGAAAATGATTATGACTTTCAGTTTTCCTCAAAGCTAATCAATGCACCACCTCTTACAGATAAAGTCACGGGAGAACAATTAACCCCCTTGCTTTTTACAAACAATTACGAAAAGAACGGTGCAAATCAAGACTTTATTGATTCCATTGCATCTATTCCGGGTGTGTCGAAGATTTTATCATACAGAGAGAATCAAAAAATGAATCTCCTTGTAAAGGAGAGCAGCATTGACACGTATTTTGACGGTTCCGACTCAATGCCTGACGGCAGATATAGTATGGAAACATTTATGCAAGTCAACAATTATAATCTCATTTGGGATACATTCCAATATGAAGATGACGATGTGCTGATATGCAGTGAGATTGTGGGGTACAGCCAACAAAGTTTGGAAGAGTTAAAAGCATCTGTCATTGAGGGTGAAATTAACATAGACAAGCTAATGTCGGGAGAAGAAGTCATTCTCCGTGTTCCCGCATACAAAATAACGGAGCAAGATTTTGGTGGAACGATACTAAGAGGAATTATCCCTGCAGAGTATGATGATCCGGATGCAATCAATATGACACAGTTTAAGGTCGGTGATGAAATCACACTTTCGGGATTGCTTACGGACGAGCCGTTAAACGGCGGCGTTGCAGAATCGGATATATCTTTGTTTTACCGAAAGGATGTAACGGTAAAAATCGGAGCTATTATCCGCAGTACCGATGGTAAACTCATTTCAAGCAGAGCCGGAGCAGCTTGTTCGGTTCTGACTGCAAATGAAGTATTGGACGAGTTGGGAATCCCCGCCGCTTACAGCGTGGTTAGCATTTATACCGATGTTGATGCAAACAACACACTAATTGCGAAAGAACTGCAAGTATTGGGGCTTGATTATCCCAATATGACATTTGAAAATTGGTCAAGTGATGTTAGGACGTATAAAATCTACAATCTGCTTGTGGCTATTTTCGCTGTAACATTTATGGTCATACTAACAGTAGTAACCTTTACGATGCTTCTAATTCAGCTTGTTATTAAGACAAGATTAAGCCTTTCGACATATACGCTTTATCGAATCAACGGCTTGAGTTTCCGAAAACTAATAGCATCTTTGCTACTACAGTTAGTAGCGGTTTTTACCATCGGAACTATATTGTCAGCACCAATGACATGGCTGATAATTAAAAAGGGCTTCAATATTTCAAGCACAATAACTCACTACTTTACGCAAAGCGATTATCTGTTCGTTGTCCTAAGTGTGTTTGTGCTTATGGTTGTTTCGTTTATTCCAAGTTTAGTAATACTGTATAAGCGAAAGGACAACATTATAATAGACTAAAAATTTTTTGAGCAAGATGGATTCATATAGTAGAAAACAGGTGGTTTTTGTGACCACCTGTTTTCTGTTTTTAGTTAAAAATCAATTCTTTGCATACAATCTCTCTTGCCTGTTCCTGAATATTTTCCATTCTCTGAACCCATTCCCATTGGTTTTGTTCTTTGAGTTCTTCTGTAACACCTTCAGATTTTTTCATCTGCTCAATCAGATTATCGAACATCTGCTGAGCCTGCGTATCAACATCTGAGAGATACTGCCACAGTTTGCCTTCTGCGAGTAGTGTTGCAAAAACTACTTTCTTATGTTTTAGAAGATAGTCTTTGTGTAACATTCCCCATTTACCAAGCCTGACACTTTCTTCTTCGGACGGTAATACAAGATTCGGGATGAGATAGTCGCCAACCTGACGATATTGGATTTTGTTTTGATTTGACATAAAAAGTCCTCCTTTAAATTTTGTGCTTTCATTGTACAAATTAAAGAAGGATTTGTCGAATGTACAAATATTAATAAAAAAGAAAACCAAGAAAGATTTTACTCTCTCTTGGTTATTTCTTTTCCTTCTGCAATGCACGGTATCTAATGACTGTTTTTATGAACTGTCCTTAGCAACCCCGCGCATTTCCTACCCATTAGTTTTTCTCTATTTCATATTTCAGTTTCTGCACTATGCGCTTTTCAAGTCGTGATATGTAACTCTGGGATATGCCCATCATATCGGCTACCTGCTTTTGAGTGTACTCCTTTGAGCCGAAGAGTCCGAAGCGCATTGTCATTATGTTTCTCTCTCTTTCCGAGAGTTGTTTCACAAGGCAGAGAAGTCGCCTCTTTTCGTCCTGATATTCTATATTACGGTTAACACTGTCGCTGTCGCTACCAAGGACATCGCTGAGTAATAATTCGTTACCGTCCCAATCGACATTCAGCGGCTCATCGATTGACATTTCATTTTTTCTCGAAGCTGTTTTTCTCAGATACATCAGTATTTCGTTTTCGATACATCTTGAAGCATAGGTTGCGAGCTTTATCTTTTTTGACGGTCTGAAAGTGTTGACTGCCTTTATAAGTCCGATTGTACCGATTGACACAAGATCCTCGATACCCACACCGGTATTTTCAAATTTTCTTGCTATATAGACTACGAGTCTCAGGTTATGTACCACCAGTTTTTCTCTTCTCTCAAAGTTTTCCTCTTCGATTTCAGACAGTATTTCTTCTTCCTCCTGTTTGCTGAGCGGTGGCGGAAGATTCTGAGCTCCCCCCACATAATACACATCGCTGTGGTATAACTTATCTGCAATTTTAAACACCAGTTTTATGAGTAAATCTTTTAGCTTCTTCATAATCTGCTCCCCTGTCACTATAATTATTCTGAAAAATGTCCATAGGCAAAAGCGCCTGAAAATCGCCGTTTCTGATGTTTTCATCACTGACAGCAACCATTACTCCCTCTACAAAAAAATCAGCTGAAATACCCCTTATCCTGGCTTTTTCAGCCTTAAAAACCGGCAGAAGTTTATTCCCCGACACAGTATTGCAAGGCAGATATCTTATTTTAAGAGGTGACTCCCCTATTATCTCGTTTAAACTCTTTTCTTTCGGGAAATACTTTTCAAGAGCCGACCTTGAGACCACTATGACATCAGCCGAAGTAAAAGGATCTTTAAGATTGTTGCCCGTATCAAGAAATCCCTTGAGAATAAACTCATCACCGAGTATATGCAAAGTTACATCATAGAGGACATTTTCAGGGCGTCTGAGCTGTGAAATGGCACCGAAAACCTTTATAGCAAAATAGCACACTGCCGTCACCGTAACAAGACTCATCACATCAATATCAAAATATACAACACCTGTGTTATAGTACACTGCCGTGGGACTTACAAAGTACCATATGGCAAACATAAGCCCTGCAAAAAGGAAGTTGACTCCAAGGAAAGTCGCCACTTGCCTAAGGCACTGCCTTGTACCCCTGAAAGAGAAGCTGATAAAGCAGAATATCAGGCACAGTGTAAGTCTGATAGCTCCCGACACCAGGGCACTCAGGCCGTCAATGAGAATTAAAAAGCTACTTACACCACCGATGATACTTGCCAATAAAAGCCGTACCCTCTTGGGACTTATGCCGAGAAACATAGCCGTCAGCATCAGCAGTGCATAAGTTATATAGACATTGAGTATAAAGAGCACATCGGCATATATAACCCCTGACATTTTCATCACCTATAACATTATAAGCTCAGCAGGCTCTGTTTTATGTCGGATTTTAGTGTCAAATCTTAAACAAATGTTACTATTATCCTCAATGACTTGACCAATAGGTATGGGATATAGTATAATTTCAATATTAAAATTAGGAGAAAGCAAATGAAACAACTTACTTTCAAAAACGGCAGATTCAAAATTATGCAGATTGCCGATATCCAGGAAAATTATCAGCTTAACCCCGACACACTTAAACTTATAAATCTTGCGCTCGATAAAGAAAATCCCGACCTTGTTGTCCTCACAGGCGACCAGATTCAGGGCTATAGCGGTTGCTATCTCAAAGATGCCGAAGCTAAGGTAAAACACGTTATCGGTGAATTTATCAAGCCTATCGCTGAGAGAGGAATTCCTTTCTGTGTCACCTTCGGCAACCACGATGACGACTGCAAGTGCAGCAAACAGCTTCAGAAAGAATACTATACCGCATTCGAAAACTGCATCTGGACCGAATCAAGAAGTGAAAATGATCCGGGTACTTTTGCTGTAACGGTCAAGGACTCAGATGGCAAAAAAGATGCACTCGCTCTTTATTTCTTCGATTCAGGCAAAGCTAATATGAACGGTGCAGCATTTCCGCCTGTAAAGAAAGAGCAGATTGAGTGGTACCAGAATAAAAGAGACTCCTTCAAAGAGTCCCTTGGTGAATATCTCCCGGGCTTTGTTTTCCAGCACATACCCGTACCCGAATATTTTGACGCCATCGAAAAAGTAAACTTCTTCACAAAAGGCAGAGTCGAAGCATATAAGAGCCGAAAAAACACCTTCTACAAGCTCAATGACGAGACTCTTGCAAGAGGCGGTTTTATGTACGAGGCTCCTGCCACCCCCGATGTGAACTCAGGTCAGTTTGACGCTCTGAGAGAAAAAGGCGACGTATTTGCTATGTTTGTCGGTCACGACCACAACAACAGCTTTTATACCAACTACAAGGGTATTGACCTCGGCTACTGTCAGGGTGCAGGCTTCAACACCTATGGCCCCTCAGACAAAAGAGGTGTCCGAGTTTTCACCTTTAAGGAAAACGATGTCAGAAACTATAAGACATATGATGTGACAATGGGTGAGCTTTGCGACTATAAGCCTGCTAAGCCTTTCCTCGAATTTGTTTTCAGAAATGCTCCCGTAAGTCCCGACCAGGCAATCACAGATATCAGCAGAGTCCTCGGTCTTGTTGGTACAATTGCAGTCGGTACAAAAATTATAAAGAAGCTTATTAATAAATAAAGTACAGCTCCCGACAGTACCAAACTATCGGGAGCTATCATATTATCCGGGATCATATGTAAAAAATACATCCTCAAGTCTATAGGCAATTTCGCCTCTCGTATAGTCTTTATTTGCATAAGGGATATTTGTTCCTGCAAATGTTATACCACCGTTCTGATAAGTTACAAAGCCCTCATAAATATGTCTGACCTGACTTTGTTTATCATAAACCGTCATAAAATATTGACCTGCAGGAAAATAATCATCCAGTATTATACGGCTGATATCTATTCTTTCAATTTCAATTCTTTCACTCAGTGATTTCATTCCTGCAACCCAGCTTTCTTCAGCATTATCTCCATGTCTCCATTTACTGAAACCGATAAGCTTTACTGCTTTTTCGTATTCCTCTTCCACAATAAGATTACTCACAATTCTTGCTTTCTGAGTCTGTATGGCGGAATATATTGAGTATCCCTCACCTCGAAGTCCAGAAAAAACCATAAGCGCCAACACTAAACCTATTACAGTGCCGAAACTTATCGTCACAACACGCAAAGCTGAATATTTTTTCTTCACCCGTTCTGTGTTTTTTATTTGTATTTCTCTGTCACTCAGCACTTCGTAAACTGTTTCTTCTACCTCATTTAGTGTAACATTCGCTTCGGTACGTTCACCGTTTAAAAGCTCAGTTACTGTTATACCCAAAATCTCGCATAAAGGCTTCATCAGAGAAACATCAGGCAAGCCCCTGCCATTTTCCCATTTTGATATTGCTCTGTCTGTAATGCCTAACTTTTCAGCAAGCTCCCGTTGAGTCATATTATGCTCTTTGCGAATCTCTGAAATGAACCCGCCTATTTTTATCTGATCCACAAATTCACATCCTTTCGATGAAATCTTAACATAAACACACATCAAAAGCAACAAACGAAGCGTAGAGTTGCCCCTATACAACAAAAAAAGCTGCCCGAAAGGACAGCTTATGTTTATTATTTGAAGCATTTGTTATATGCCTTGACCCATTTTCTCACAGTCTTGACATCATACTTAATAGGCATTGCAGTTGTCACAGCGTAAACTGCAGCGATATCCTTTATCATACTCATCACCTTGACAAGAACAGTAGGATTGCCTGCAAGACCCTTGATTTTATCCTTGAGTGACTCAGGTGTAAGCATACCCTTTACCATCGCGAAAAGACTTGTTGAGTCAGCGGTGATTGTCATATCATCAGCATTGAGTATACCCGTAGCAAAAACATAGTCAAGCTCTGCAGGTGTAAGTTTTGTAAGCAGTAACTTGATTAATGCGAGAGGAGCAAGGCCGTTACCCATCTTGGAATAGAACTCTCTCTGATACTTCCAGAGAGTTTCGGCACTGTAGGTCTCGTCTTTATCAGCCATAATTGTCTCTGCGAGTATAGCTGAAGCCTTCATGCTGTTAGCGATACCTGAACCGATAATGGGCACTGTCATAAAGGCACTGTCACCGATAGCCGCATAGCCGTCAGCAACGAGTACACCGAGAGGCTGTCTGACAGGAATCTGAACAAACTGACCGCCACGAAGCTTCTTTTCACCAAGGTCGGGGAATTCACTGCGAAGGCTCACGAGAGTCTTTTCAACCTCATCCATCTGGAACTCATTGAAGCGACCGATAAGCACGTCAGTGTACTCACCATCATCGGCAACCCATGAAATGCCGAGCTTGCCCTGATAGAACAGGAGAACTCTGTATTTGTTGATAACTTCGACGCTCATATCTTTTTCATAGAAGGCTCTGTAAACATAGAATCGCTCAAATTTAACAGGCTCTTTCTGTATACCGAGATATGAGGGTAAGTTCATTCTTACGGGTGAGTTGATACCGCAGGCGTCGATTACAAGGTCAGCGTACTGAGCACCCTTGTCTGTCCTGATACCCACCACTCTGTTACCGAGCATTATGGGACCTTCAACCTTTACTCCATACTCAAACTTAACACCGCATTTTACTGCATAGTCCACAAGACACTTGTAGATATCGCTTCTTTCCATCTGGATTTCGAGTTCATCCTCAGGCACATCCTGAGTCATACTGGTTTTCATATCAGGGCTGAAAAATGTCATATTGTTTTTGAACTCATACATTTCTCTTTCGGGCATATCCATACCCACAGCCTTGAAAGCTTTAGGGTCAAATATATCAGTCCAGTCATGACCCATTTTATCTGCATCATTTTTTTCATATAAGGTTACATCATAGCCGTTTTTAGCAAGGATAGCACCGCAAGTGATACCGCCGTGACCGCCACCGGCAATAATAATTTTCTTTGACATATTTTTCTCTCCCTTGTCATTTTATCTTTACCATTATATACCATCCTTAGTTTAAATACAAGCCTGATTGCATCATAATATTATACATATCAGACCACTACAACCCTCGTTTATTACTCTTTCCAGTGTTTCTTGTAGCTTCATACGGGCTTCGACGGGCATTTTATACAGCTTGTTGTGAAGTCCTTCATTGACGAGACTGTCGAGAGTTTTGCCGAAGATATTTGACTGCCATATCTTTGACGGATCCTCTTCAAACTCTTTGAGCAGATACATTATCAGCTCCTCTGACTGACTCTCACTGCCAACTATAGGAGCGACTTCGGTTGTGATATTGGCTCTGAGCATATGGATTGACGGTGCTGATGCTTTAAGGCGTACTCCGTACTTTCCGCCCTGCTTCATAATTTCAGGCTCATCGAGATAGAGCTCATCCATTGTAGGCAATACTATGCCGTATCCTGTCTCTTCCACCTCATCGAGTGCCAACTTAAAGCGTTCGAAGTCTTTTTTAGCTTTTGACAAAGCTATAAGCTCAGCCATAAGCTGCTGCTCATCTTTTATATCAAGGCCCGTCTTTTCGCTCATAACCTTATAAAACAGAGTTGGCTCAACATCTATAGCCACCCTTACACTGCCACAGGATAAATCAGCATCATCAATTCTGCAAGAGCAGATGTTCTCTCCAGATGAAATCTTGGCAGTAAATTCACGGGCATCTTTTACCTTTTTCAACTCAGAGGCTGACTTGATTATATTATCATAAAGAGCCTTTCTTAGGCTGTGGTCTTTTTCAAGATCAGATATCCATTTAGGAAAACTAAGCTTCATCTCTTTTATAGGAAATTCATACAGAAGCTGAGTGAGAATATCCTTGATTCCCTGTTTGCTCAATTCAAGGCAGTTGACTGCAATTATACCAACCTTATATTTTTCCGTCAGCTTTGCAGTGAGATTTCTGCATTCTTCACTGTCAGGATTTTTGCTGTTGAGAAGCACAATGAACGGCTTTCTGATAGCTTTGAGCTCGTTTATAACTCTCTCTTCTGCCTGCTCATAATCACTTCTTGCAATGTCGCCAATAGTACCGTCTGTAGTGATTACAAGGCCTATAGTTGAGTGTTCGTCTATTACTTTTTTTGTGCCGATTTCGGCCGCCATATTAAAGGGCACCTCTTTATCAAACCAGGGAGTCTTTACCATTCTCGGCTCGTCATTTTCTATGTATCCGAGACTGCCAGGTACAATATAACCGACACAGTCTATAAGTCGCACACGGAAACGCATAGAGTCATCAGCCGTAACCTCTGCCGCATCTTCAGGTATAAACTTTGGCTCTGTTGTCATTATGGTTCTGCCGCCTGAGGACTGAGGAAGCTCGTCTCTGGCACGTTCTCTTTTATTTTTATCATCAATATTCGGCAGCACAAGCACATCCATAAACCTTTTGATAAAGGTGGATTTACCTGTTCTCACAGGACCCACTACACCAATATAAATGTCACCGCCGGTTCTCGAAGCAATGGAATTATAAATATTCTCACTTGTCATATTTTCGTCCTCTTTTCTCAAAGTTATCTGATTAATCTTTATGCCCAAAATATAACTAATATTCTATGAAAAATGAGAAAAAATATAAAAGAAAAATCCCTTCGCAAAAGCGAAGGGAAAATACGATTTTTTTATTACAGCATATTCATTTTGATAAGTACGCCGCAGATGATAGCCATGAAAATGCAAAGGCCAACCATTGTTGAGTTGAGAATTGAAGTTGCTTTTTCTTCATAGCCTGCTTTCTTAGCTTTCTTGTACCAGATCCAGGGAATGAACTGAAGAATAAATGTAGCTGCGAAAAGTGCTGCAAAGAACTTAGCAGCCTTTGAGCATGTGCTCTTTGACTTTTTCTTAGCCTTCTTAGGTTCAGCGATCTGCTGTACATAAACCTGCTGAGCATAGATGGGAGCCTGCTGTGTATAAACAGGTGCACCCTGAGGAGCTGCGTAGATAGCCTGAGCTTCAACTGCTTCGGGAGCTTCAGCTGTTACAACAGGTACTTCTGCAGGAGCGGGCTGAGTGAAAACTGCCTCAGCGGGAGCTTCTTCTTTCAAAACTTTGTTGCCGCAAATGAAGCAAAACTCTGAGTTATCCTCAATTGTGTTGCCACAAAACTTACATACCATAAACCAAATTCCTCCTTTTATTTATGCATAAATTATAACACTATTTTCTCCCTCTTGCAATAGGAAAAATGAAGAATTTAGCAGAATATTTTATCTTTTATGCATATTTTCTGCCTTTTTATATAACTTCAGACTCTTAACAAAGGAGACTTTTCAGATGAAGACTCTTACCATCAGATTATTATCCTTACTCACAGGCCTGATAAATGCTCTTCTCGGAGCAGGCGGCGGCCTTATAGCGGTGCCATTGTTTAAAAAGCAGGGGCTGTCTCAGAAACAGGCTCAGGCATCAGCTATTAGTGTCATACTCCCCTTATGTATACTAAGTACAGCCGTGTATTATCATATGGGATATTTCAGCTTCAGAGATGCTATAGGTTATATCCCCTTCGGTCTTGTCGGCACTCTCGTCGGTAGCTTTCTTATGAAAAAGATACCCGACAAACTTCTGAGAAAACTTTTCTCTTTGTTTATGATTTATACGGGCGTTCGTATGCTTATGAGGTAAACTATGGATTTATATATGATACTTTCTTCTTTTCTTGCCGGCTTACTGGGAGCAATGGGTTTTGGTGGCGGGTCGGTATTGATAATATACCTGACAAACTTTCTCGCCTACTCACAAAAGCAGGCTCAGGGCATTAACCTTGTCTTCTTTGTACCCTGTGCCATACTGAGTGTTATATCCTACAGAAAAAGTCATCTTATCGACTTTCGTCAGACTCTGCCTGTCATTATGTGGGCAATAGCCGGTGCAGTTATAGGCTTTCTGATTCTAGGGTACATTCCGACTTCTTTGCTGACTAAAATCTTCGGCGTTTTTCTTCTTGGTATCGGTGTACTTCAGCTTTTTAGCAAAAGATAAACACCTTGACATATAACATACTTTGGTTTATACTGACAGTATCAACTTAAAGGAGAAACACTATGAATACTGAAACTAAACCAATTATCATCGACAAAGAAAAATGTGTCGGTTGCGGTATATGTGTAAAAGACTGCGTCAGCGAAAAGCTCGCTATCATTGACGGCAAGGCACAGTTTAAATATCAGCGCTGTATACAGTGCGGTCACTGTTTTGCTATATGCCCCACCGGTGCTGTAACTATGAGAGATTACCCCGATACACCCGACGAAAAGGTAGTTGATATGACAGAGTTTGACCCTGATAAGCTTCTTCAGGCTATGAAGTCAAGAAGAACTATCCGTCAGTTTAAGGATAAAGCTATCTCAGCTGAAGATATAAACAAAATCATCGAGGCTGCAAGATACTGCCCTACGGGCACAAATGCTCAGGACTTTGCTTTCACTGTCATCACTGATGCTATCCCCTCCATCGAAAAGGAATGTGTCAAATTCTTCAGATGGGGTCAGAAAGCAGTTACACCTTTCTCATCTTATATCAAAAACTCAACCATCGACGACAACTTCTTCTTTAAGAAGGCGCCTCTTGTTATCGTTGTCAGCAGCAAGGGTAACACCAGCGCTTGTCTTGCTTCATCTTATATGGAGCTTATGGCTGAGAGTCTCGGACTCGGTGTACTTTACAGCGGATTTTTCGTTGCTGCTGCAAAACTCAACCCCAAAATCGGTTCAATGCTTCAACTGAAAAAAGGATTTAAGCCTGTAACCACTCTTGTTATCGGCTACCCCGATGTGAAATATGAGCGTATTCCACCGAGAAACAAAGCAAAAGTGAATTATCTTTAAGTTTCTGCCGGAGGGAGGCGGGGGCTCAGGCGAAAGCCACCTGTGGTGGCTTTCGGAAGCGACGCAGTCGCTTCACTGCGGCTTCGCCGCAGTCCCGAGCCCCCGAACTCCCCTCTGGTACCGACTAAAAAAATCAAGGCGTACAGTAAAACTGTACGCCTTTTGCTGATTGTCCGATATTCTTATGCACCGAAAAGAACAAGAAGTGATGCTACGAGTGCAAGAACGAAGAAGATTGCACCGAAAAGCTTTGTAAACTTAGCAAGCTTCGCATCCATTGTCTTACCCTTATTCTTACCGAAGAAGCTTTCTGCTGCACCGCCGATAGCACCGAGGCCCTGCTGCTTGCTTTCCTGAAGCATAACTAATGCAATGATTGCAATAGAAACGAGTATAATAACAATCGCTAATACATACTGAAGAGCTGTCATGAGATTAAACCTCCGAAATTTTTATACTACGGTATTTTACCACAACCGAATATGAAAAGTCAATAGATTATTCAGACTTTTTGCGTTTCGGCAAAGGTATCTTTACATTTTTCACCTGAGATACATCTTTTTCCTCAAAAATAGGCTGAGCACCGTTCTCAACAGTGTCTTTTGTGATAGTGAGAACACCGTACTTACCACTTGAGGGAATTGCATACATATATTCCATCAGGAGCTTTTCTATTACTGAGCGCAGACCTCTGGCACCGGTACCGGCTTCGAGAGTACTCTTGGCGATACTTCTGAGAGCTTCAGCTTCGAACTGAAGTTCGATACCATCGATACCGAAAAGGTACTGATACTGCTTGATAAGAGCATTTTTAGGCTCAGACATAATCTTTACAAGCGCATCTTCGTCAAGGTTATCCAGAGCTGTGATAACAGGCAGACGACCTACAAGCTCAGGGATAAGACCAAAGCGAACCAAATCTTTATGTGTTGCAAGTGGTAAAAGTGCTTCGCGCTCTAAATCGGTTGAAGCTTTTATTTCGGCACCGAAACCAAGACTTCCACTACCTACCCTACGCTCTATAATTTTTTCAATACCATCAAATGCACCAGCACAAATAAACAAAATATTTGTGGTATCAATTTTAATAAATTCCTGTTGCGGATGCTTTCTACCACCCTGCGGCGGTACGTTTGCAACGGTGCCTTCTAATATTTTTAAAAGTGCTTGTTGAACGCCTTCACCGCTTACATCACGTGTGATAGACGTATTTTCTGATTTGCGACTGATTTTATCAATCTCATCAATATAAATTATACCGCGTTCAGCTTTTTCAATATCATAATCGGCAGCTTGAATAAGGCGAAGCAAGATATTTTCAACATCTTCACCAACGTACCCCGCTTCGGTTAATGTAGTAGCATCTGTAATGGCTATTGGTACGTCTAAAAAACGAGCTAAAGTGGTGGCAAGCAATGTTTTACCAACACCAGTGGGTCCTAAAAGCAAAACGTTACTTTTAGCCATTTCAACTTCGCGGTTTTTGGAATTAAGTGCATTAATTTTTTTATAATGATTATAAACAGCTACGGATAAGGTTTTTTTAGCTTTTTCTTGCCCTACAACATATTCATCTAATTTTGCTTTAAGCTCTGCGGGGGTGGGAAGTTTAAATTCTTCTTCCGATTTTGCAGATTTTTTATTTGATTTGGCGCCCTTTTTATCATACTCAGGGAATATATCATGGTCTACATCTATTAAAGAAAAGCAAACCTCTACACATTGATCACAAATATATACACCCGGACCTGCTATAAGCTGCATTACTTCATCCTGCGTTTTTCCGCAAAACGAACAAACTACTTCTTTTTCGGTTTTTCCCGACACTTGTAGTTCCTCCTAACACTAGATAATTCGCCGTCCATATTATAAACGGGCGGCGAAAAATTTTAAAAACTTATCTTTTTTCAATAACCTTATCAATAAGGCCGTATTCCATTGCTTCCTTCGCGGACATAAAGTTATCACGCTCGGTATCTCTTACAATTTCTTCCAAGGCGCGACCTGTACGTACTGCGAGAATGGTGTTCAAGGTGTTGCGAGTTTTTTCAATATGCTTTGCATGGATTAAAATATCTGTTGCTTGACCTTGAGCCTGACCTAAAGGCTGATGAATCATAATTTCACTATTAGGTAAAGCCATACGCTTACCCTTAGCACCGGCGGCAAGAAGAAATGCACCCATACTTGCTGCCATACCAATACAAATTGTGCTAACGCCACACTTAATGTACTGCATAGTATCATAAATTGCAAGACCTGCAGAAACAGATCCACCCGGACTATTGATATAGAAATAAATATCTTTATTTGGGTCTTGACCTTCAAGGAATAAAAGCTGAGCAATAATAATACTTGCAGAAGCGTTATCTACCTGATCGTTAAGCATGATTATACGGTCATTAAGCAAACGGGAGAAAATATCATAAGAACGCTCTCCACGACTTGTTTGCTCCACAACGTAAGGAACTAAATTCATTTTGGGCTCCATCATAACTTCTTACCTCCAATAATAATATAGTGTTACCCGATAAGTAAATCACTACTGACTGTACTCATCGGGTACCAACCAATACAGACAATGCAAGTATTGGCT
>JAZTWC010000002.1:0-49141 GCA_045635665.1 Acutalibacteraceae bacterium | reverse complement strand
TTATAAAAAGCATTTTCTCCTATATTTGTTAATCCATTTCCTAAAGTTATTCTTTCGAGAGCTTTGCATTCCATGAAAGCTCCTTTTCCAATAAAAGCAACTTTGTCTCCTACTATAACATCAGTAAGAGCTAAACAATTTCTAAAAGCATAGTCGCCTATATTTTCTACATTACCATCAATTGTAATACTGACAATATTTTTACAATATTTGAAAGCGGAAGCATATATTTCGGTAACACTGTAAGGAATTTCATAGGAAATATTAGTTTTGCCAATGGGATATTGTATGAGTACTGTTTTTGTTTTATTAAGTAAAACACCATTTTCGCTAGAATAATGGTTGTTATTAGAATCAACCGAAATGTCTGTAAGACTATAACAATGTGCAAATGCATCATCATCTATTTTAGATACACTTTTAGGAATTTCAATATTTTTCAAATTATCACAAAAAGAGAATGAGCTATCACCTATACTCTCTAAGTTATTTCCTAATGTAACATTAGTAAGACTGTCACAACTAGAAAAAGCATATCTCTCAATGGTTTTTAAACTATTTGGAAGTGTTATACTTGTAATTTTAGAACAATATGAAAACGCATTATCACTGATTTTTGTTACACTATTAGGTACTACGATGCTTTCAAGATTTTCGCACTGCGTAAAAGCATGGCTTCCTATACTTGTTACGCCCGCCTCTATTTGAACTTTATATATTTCACTTGGACAACTAATACGGCTATAATTCCACATATCTCCGGTGCCGCTAACTACTAACTCACCATCTGAATACAATGTACAGTAGACATTATCACCACATTGTTTTTTTTCAATAATAGTTTTATTTGATACTTCGTTTACTGTCACGTTAAATTCAGCAGTAAGTCCCATATATGTAACTGTAATAGTTTCTTTACCATTCTTTGACAATACACTCGGACTGCAAATAAAACCACTATCGATAATTTCATCTCCAACCTTTAAAGTTAAGCCTGTAGAATCAAGAACATCATTTACAAGATAAGTTGTCTTGTTCGGTTTAGTTGCTATTGAAATTGTTTGCTTTTCGCCGACTATAGCATACAAACTGAAGTGGTCGGTTTCAAAAACAAGAAATCCATCTTTTTCATAAGCATCTAAAATTGTCCAACTACCATCATCTTCTTGTCTGTATATTTTGCATGTACCTGGTTTTAAATTTCCTGTTATAGGGACTGAAACTTCAACTTTTCCGTTAGGTTGAACTGTCTTGTCATTTTTAACAAAGCAAATATTATACAATTCATATTCTTCCTTATCAAGATCGACATCGATAATATCTTTGTTCGAAACTCTGAAAACCTGGAGCTTTGCTTCAGCATCTATTTTGCCACTAGCCTCAACTCGAACACCGTTGCTGACATATTCGCCATTGTGTATAGTGTGAATTGTTACATAAGGAGCATCAAGAGACCCCATAACTGAGTTAATAAATCCAACCTTATTTATCATCTTTATTCCAGAGAAAACAATTTTTATAGTCGCACCTATAGGCCCGGTGAAATTTTCAAGAAGATCTTGAGCGATATTGGCAGCAGTTTTTAATGTCCATTTCCAATCTATATTTATATTGTTTAAAATATCTTCAAACAGACCGGCACAATCAGCAAAGGCATCTTCGACATTGCTATTAATAGTATCGTTCGCTATATCTTCCACCTTATCTTTTACAGATTCCAAAAAACTAACTAAAAATTCTTTTTTTATGTCCGGATTTTTTAAAATCTCAGTTGTTATGGCATCTGCAACTGTTGGTATATCAAAATCTATTCCATTAGCAGAAAGTTCCAGTATTGTTAAAGCTCCTTCAAGAAACATTTCACAAGTATTATATAAATATGCACCAACAGACTCTTTATAGTTATTAGATATAACAAAGTATCCACCCATTGGTATGTCAAATAATAAATGTGTATGGGTTTTGCTTTCGTATGTACCTAGTTTACCATCTTCAGCGTTATTTAATGTGAAGTATATTTCTCCTCCCAAGTCGCAAAAATTCGTAGGAACTTTATTTCTTTTAATTTCATAACTATTGTACCAGTCACCATCTGCGTCATAAACATCCACTGAAGCGGAATGGCACTTCTCGTTATATGCGTCAAAGGAAACCCAATATTTACCGTTCTGTTCCATCCACTGATAGTTATTTACATATAATCCATTAAAATTATAGAAATTAGTCTCAATGTTACTTTCTTTTTCATTTCTAGCAACTGGATAAAAACTTTCTACTCCTTCTATATGATAGGTATATTGACTAGTGTAAGGTTCATAAACACTAATTCTAAACATCTCGTAGGTTCCGGTATCTGAATCGGTTACAACTACGTTTGTAGAACCAGCCTTTAAACCGGTCACTTCAAAAATATACTTATCATTATAAGCTCCCCAATTACCACTTTTTATTTTTACAGATATTATAGATGGATCACTAATAACAAATGAAACTTTTTTCCACTGATTGTTTACATATCCATCCTCGACAAGACAAAAGCCCATTTTAAAGGTTTCGCCAACTTCAGCACTTAAAGACTCGTTTGTACTATTTACCTGTATGTATCTTTTTACATTATCCGTATATTCTTCAACTACTAGTTCACAGATAGCTGTTGTACCATCCGGTAAAGTAGCTGTGAGTGTAGTAGTTCCTAACTTTTTGACTTCGAATGAAGGATAAATATATGCTATAGTCCTTTCGGAATTTGGTAAATACAAAGCCTTTTTAAATGTAAGTACACTAGGATCACTAACTGTAAAGTCAATCATATCAGCATTAAAGGCATCAAGAATAGATGCATCAGCTTTATAAGTCAATGTTATGAATCCAGAGTAAGTTTCATCTGTAAGAGCGTTATATCTAACCGTGTATGATTCTTTATCAAACTTGAAGTTTTCGCTATATGTGGGCTCATCATCCTCACCACTGTCAGGCATAACATAGTTATAATGTATGGTTGCATTAGTTAAGTCGGTATTAAATGAATCTATTTTAATTTTTTTCCATTCATCTTCTGAACCTTCATAATATACATCAGCGATACTATAACAATTACGAAATGCATAACGACTGATTGAAGTAACACTGTCGGGGATCGTTACGCTTTTAAGGCTATTACAATCAGAAAATGTATGCTCACAAATAGTTGCAATACCGCCAAGGATTGTTATCTTCTCAAGACTGCCGCAATAATTAAATGCATGATCGCCTATTGATGTAACGCTATTAGGGATTATTATGCTTGTAAGCTTTGAACTAGCAAACGCATAACTACCTATTGATGCAACGTTGTCAGGGATTTTTACATTCTCAAGTCTGCCACAATAATGAAACGCATCATTACCGATTGAAGTAATGCTATTTGGGAGCGTTATGCTTGTAAGGTTGCTGCAATATTTGAACGCAGAATTTCCTATTGATGTTACATTGTCGGGAATTATTATGCTTGTAAGACTTTCGCAATCTTCAAATGCAGAATGACCTATTGATGTTACACTGTTCGGAATTGTTATGCTTGCAAGGCGTACGCAACCAGAAAACAAATCTTTGCCTATTGATGTAACTTTGTTTGACAGTGATATACTTGTAAGCTTTATGCAACCACAAAATGCAGCTTCACCTATTGATGTTACACTGTCAGGGATTGTTATACTTGTAAGCTTTGTGCAATCTTCAAATGCAGAATGACCTATCGACATAACACTGTTTGGGATTGTTATGCTTGCAAGGTTTGAGCAACCATAAAACGCAGCTCCTCCTATTGATGTAATACTTTCCGGAAGTGTTATGCTTGCAAGTCTGAAGCAATCATAAAATAAACCGTTGCTTATTGATGTAATACTGTTCGGAATTGTTATGCTTGCAAGATTCGAACAACCCGAAAACACAGAATCACCTATTAATGTAATGCTATTTGGGATCGTTATGTTTGTAAGGCTTCCACAACCAGAAAACAAACCTGTGTTTATTGTTGTAAGACTGTTTGGAATTGTTATATTTTTAAGGCTTTTGCAATTATAAAATGCATACTCGCCGATTGAGGTAACGCTGTTGGTAAGTGTTATACTTTCAAGACTTTCGCAATCTTCAAACGCAAAACTGCCGATTGATGTAACACTTGCGGGGATTGTTATACTAGTAAGATTTTTACAATATACAAATACACTCTCACCTATAGATGTAACGCTGTTTCCGACTGTTATATTTTTAAGGCTTACACAATGAAGAAATGCACGATTGTTTATTGATGTTACGCTATTAGGGATTGTTATACTTGTAAGATTTTTACAACCAAAAAAAGCGTAATCACCGATTGATATAACACTATTTGGAATTGTATAGATTGTTCTTGAATTACCAATAGGATATTGAATCAAGATAGTTTTATCTTTATTAAATAAAATACCGTTCGCATCACTAGAGTATTTCAGGTTATTTAAATCAACGGTAATTCTAGTGAGACTTTGACAATAATCAAATGCACCACGGCCTATAGATAAAACACCTTCTCCGAATGATACACTTTGTATGCTTTCGCAATGATAAAACGCATAATCACCGATCGATGTTACACTATCTGGGATTATTATATTCTCAAGGCTATCGCAATTATAAAATGCATACTTGCCGATAGATATTACACTGTTAGGGATTGTTATACTTGTAAGTTTATTGCAATATTCAAAAGCATACTCGCCTATCGTTTTAACACTGTCTCCCATTGTTACATTTTCAAGGCTTGAGCAATGATTAAATGCATAATCACCGATTGATGTTACACTATTTGGGATTATTATATTCTCAAGGATATCGCAATATTCAAACGCATAATCCCCTACCGATATTACACTGCTCCCAATTGTTAGATTTTTTAGACTTCTACAGTGACTAAATGCGTAATCGCCAATCGATGTTACACTATCTCCAATTGTCACATTTTCAAGATTTTTGCAATCAAGAAATGCAAACCTGTCGATCGATGTAACACTATCGGGAATTGTAATGCTTTTAATATTGGAGCAGTAATAAAATACATAACCGCCGATCGATGTCAACCCATCAGGCAACACAACAGACTTTATGCTTGAGCGATAGTTATACCACGGGATAGCTGAAACTGAGTCGTATGATGTCATATTTCCACTACCTCTAATAGTCAGCACACCAGTATCTGTATCCAGTGACCATGTAAGGTCGTCACCACAACTTCCATTATAGTTTGCGGCCTCGGCTTTACTGCTAAACCATGAGTTAAAGTTGATTTCAGGCAGTTCAGGCCACTCAATACCAACAAAGCCATCAAGCGGTGCTGCTGTCAAGCACATAACCACGATTAAGAATGTACATGAGATTTTTTTGAATGTTTTCATTTGTTTTTCCTCCTAAAAAAATTTGGAAATTTACTGTATGGAAACAGTTTAACACTTTAATTCAAAAAAATCAATATTCTAAAAACAAAAAGTAGCTACCGTTTTATCAGTAGCTACTTATCTTTATATCTCAGCGTACATTAATTGAATAATTTTACTACCTAAATTATTCAGTTGTGCTACGCTTACTAAAAGGACCTTTACCACCAACATAGTTATTAATCTTGTCTCCAACTACAGCCATAGCATCTTCTCTGCTGCTATATACCGTAAATACGGCATCATATTTATCTAATTTGCCTTTGGCAGTAAAATGTAGGAAAAAGGGGTCTGGATACGTATTAAGATGAATTTCCAATATATGCTCCGGGTATATGACAATTTTCTTTGTAATCCTTGCATACAAATCTTCATTAAAATCTTTATCTTCTAGCGATAGCATATATTCAATCAGCTTCATTCTTTCCACAGTTTGATCTTTTATGTTTTGAATCATTGTTTCATCCGCTGTTTCAATTGCAAGCTGTTCTTCAAGAGCCTCTATTTCCTTATTGAATTTTTCTTCAAAATGATCGTATGTTTTCTGGGTACAACGTCCCATTAATTTATCTTCATACAAATTTAGTAATCCCTGTTTTTTTAATTCTATCTCCTTTTTAAGTTTAGTTATTAATCTTTTGTTATTTTTCTTTGGAGTTATCTTTTCTTCTTGTTCTTTTAATATATCTGATACTAATCTATCCTTATTGTGCTTAATATATTCAATTATCAGATCGTGAACTGCAATTTGCAGTAATTTATCATTAATCATACCACCGCTATTGCATCCACGTGGTATTCCATCTATAGTATCTTCTCTATATATTCCTCTTTGTTGTGCTTCAAAACAAACCCACGATTTGTACGTACAAGTTTTTTTCTTCTTGATGTTTGAAACATATCTTCCACCGCAAACACCACAAAAGACCTTGCCTGATAGCCAATATCTGTTGGAATGTTTTAGTTTTTGTTCTTCCGAAGGAGCTTTTTCATCAAGAATTGCTTGAACTTTGTTCCATAATTCCACATCAACAATTGGAGTATGGTGATTATCTATCTTTATCCACTTTTCTTTGTCCTTCTGATACTTCTTTTTATGAGTTAACATATCTGGAGTATGGGTTTTTCCTTGATAAAGATGTCCGGCATATTTCTCATTTCGTAGAATTCTTAAAATAACAGTATTAGACCATCCGTTTGCATATCTTTTGGTATGTATGCCTTGTTCTTCTAATCGCCTGGCAATTCTATGAGTACCGTCACCCAAAGCAAACCATTCATAGATTTTTCTGATTACTTCAGCTTCCTCTTCTTCTATTTTGTATATTTGCTCATTTGTTTCTGGATTTCTTTCTATTTTGTAACCAAACATTTCTTTTCGACCAAAAGTTACACCTTTATTCATCTTGATCTGTTGTCCGAATTTAACTCGTTGGGATGTTGTGTAACTTTCGGCTTCTGCTGCTGTCGCTATGTAAGCAAGAACATGTCTATCCTCTGGATTTTTTGTATATAAACCATTGGATATAAAATAAACATACACGCCCTTTTCCTTCAAGTCTTCTACTATATTCAAGGTTTCTCGAACGTTTCTGGAGAATCTCGATACTTCTTTTGCAAGAATAAGATTAGCTTCTCCTTTTTTTGCTCGTCTAATCATCTCATTGAATTGAGAACGGTGTTCTAAAGAAGTACCAGAAATTCCTTCATCGTAAAACAATTTGTAACTAATCCAATTATCATGCTCCGTGTTTTCTTTATCGAAATAATCTCTTTGTGATTGAAGACTGTTTTGCTGATCTTCTTTGTCGGTACTGACTCTACAGTAAACAAATACTTTATATTCCGTCTCTTTATCTTCTATAATGTTTTTGCCATTATTTGATTGGTTGAACATCATAAACGGAAAGAACATAATTATTCATCCCCTTCTATTTTAACGATATATTCGCTACTTATTATTATCCGTTTTTTGAGTATTAGCTATTTTTTTTCGTTTCCTTTCTATCTCTTCCATCAGAGTTTCAATAATTATATTAGACATTTCATTATTTTCAGTTTTTAATGTGAATAACGCCTCCGGATTAGCTATCATACTCATAACCACTTCTCTATCTGCACGTGTGGTTCTATTGTATTCAAGAATTTTAGGCATTATGAAACTTATAATATCATCATCTAAATCGTTTATCAAACTATCGAGTTCAGGAAAAACCTCATCGATAAAATCAGAAATAAAACTAATGGCTTTTTCTCTTAATACACTTTCTATTATTTCTCTTGGATTTTCAATATTATCATTCAATAAATCCAACAATCTATAATCATAGTAGTTTATGTAATTGAGAAAATTGTAATACTCTGGAGTATACTTTTTAATTGATTCCTTTATTCTATCAGCATATCTCAAAGCAATAAGCTCTCTTGGTGTATCTATAAACTGAGGATTGTTTTCGGCTTCAACAGTAAATGCCTCAAGTAATACAGAATACATTAATCCATCAAAATCCATTGTAATATCAAAACCCACTAGTTCAAATAACTTGTCAATAAATCTAGCTTCGTCATTTACCACAGGCAGTAACTCTTCAAAAATGTTATCATTAAACTTGAAGGTTTCCCAAATTGAATGGTAGAAATCTTTAATATTGCTTTCATTTGTGGGACTTTCATTTGTAAAGTTGTCATTTGCAAAGTTTTCTTGTGTTGTCATATAAATCACTCCTTGACCCTATTATATCATAACCATTTTTATTCTTCAATACCTATATCCGTCAGCAAACCTTGGAGCTCTGTCCATGGCATAGCAAATCTTTGGCTTAAATAGCGCAAGGATGCACCAAGTTCTCCGTCGGGACCACCGTATTGTGTCATAATGATTTTGGCATAGACAGGGTTCGGATTTTTAATGTTTATGGGATACTGCAATATTTTTTCGTATTGGAACATCAGCAATCACCGCCGTTTACCCAAGGGAATGGACTGCAAAGCCACTTGTCGCCTTTTTCGCCCTCAGCTGTAAGGGGGCCGTATTGGCAGACGTATTCCTGCAGGAGTTCGAGATATTTTTTCTTGTATTCTTCTACAAGTTCAAGAGCCGTACAGTCACCCATATGAGTATCAAGATAAAGATGCAGGTCCCAGATTGCAAAGCGTACAGCCATAAGTCTGTGCCTGAGGTTGCCTTTTGTGTTTATCATCTTTGTCTCACTCCCATAAATGGCAGATCAAGTACGGGGAAGATTGTGCCCTGACACAGAGCTTTGTCTGAGGTGTAAACATCGCACCATTGCTGAAATGGTACATAAGCCATGGCAACTGAGATTTCCTTAGGGAAAGTTCTCAGTGTACAGCAACATTCTCTGTCCGGGGGTGATTCATCGCTTCGGTATGAAGCATGGCTGTTTCTGTAGTTATTCACCGCTAAAGTCTCCTTTATATATTTTGGTAAAGTGCACCATACCTTCTACCATTTTATGCAGAAGCAAATTTTCGGTGAGTCATAACTCTCATTAAGGTCATATTAAAACTTTATTAAAAAAACTACAACATTTTTTCGGTTATTTATTGACATTTTTTATTTCCAAATGTATAATTTAGTTCTATATCTTTTGAGAGGTGAACTATGCAGGATTTCGGAAAACTTTTACACTCGTATCTTAAAGATCATCATAGCTATTCCATCTCAGCTTTTGCTAAAGAAATCGGAATTTCAGCAGGACTTTTAAATCATATATTCAATAGCAAACGTACAATGAGCCCCGACAAGTTTCTTCTCACCATAAACAGCACTGTTTTTGACCTGAATGAAAGAGAAAAACTCAGAGATGCTTACTTCATAGAACGATACGGTGAAAAGGACTATAAAAAAATCAGACTGATCTGTGACACTGTTCAGAGATTTAATTTCGGCAATGTCTCTGAAATCGAAGATTGCACTGATATATTAAACAAAGGCTTCGGTGAGCTTCTTAGCGGAAAAGAAGTTATATCCGCTATCAAAGAACTCTTTTCTTCAACAAACAACGTCATATATACTAATATCCACCACAGCAACAACACTATCAACCACGTACTTTACAAGCTGAAAAAGGATTTTGCATCATCACAGATGGTACGCTTTATCCCTACATTTTCAGTTAAAGTAACAGATAGAAGTCTTACTACTTTGTTATCCGTAATACGCTTTGCTAAAATCGGAGTCAATACTGTTTCACTTGACAAAACAGAAGTTGAACATCTTGAGCAGACTACCCTGTTCCCCTATTTTGTTATCTCTGACAAGATGCTGATACTTCTTGATTCAAGATGTAAAAAAGGTGTAGCCTTCTGTGGCGGAGAAATAGTATCTGACAAATATCGCATAACTGAAAGCGAGTCCAAAACAGCAAAAAGCATTATGACCTATTTTAAAAATGAGCTCGAAGCTGTCAACTATATCATCAACTATGAAAATGACAAAATCTTTGCCTTAAAGAGTACACCCTGCTTCCTTGCGGTGGATGACCTCTCCTATCTTTCAAAGGCAGATTCAGATTACCCGGACAAAGAAGAGTTCGTCAATTTCCTCAAGCATCGCCGTACTGATAAACAGTGGTTTAACATCTGTACTCAGGCGGGTTTTGAAGAGTTTATTGAAACCGGCAAAACCTATGAGCTCTCTGAGGTTTTTGTAAAAGGCTTCCCTCTTGAGGCAAGAAAGATATTCCTCAGCAGTATGATAGAGACTCTGGAAAAAGACAATGTTTATCACAACGCATTCTTTGACCGCAGTATAAACCTTTCAGAATTCTTCACCCATACGGAAATAGTGGTTTATGACAACAGCTGTATAATTACTACAATTCCCGACGAACCCGACGGCAGCAGTTTCCTGTCTCAGATAACACTGCATATTACAGGTGGCGAATACCTAAAAATATTCAAGATACTCCTTTCGGACTATCTGCCTGTCAGCGGTGTACTTCTTACAAAGCAGACGGCTCTCCACTATCTCAAAGGCATTGAAATCGAGCTTCAGAGAAGAAGTGAATAAAAAAATTACGGTGCATACCTTAATCGGTACGCACCGTTTTTATGTTAAGTCATAGAATTGTTACTGAGACACCTTAACTGATGAGAGCTCTTCAGCGTGACTGATAGCCGAAGAAATATCAGCCTTGAAATTTTCAGCACCGATGCTCTTATAAAGGCCTGACTTTTTCATAGCCTTCATAGGCTGCTCGTTAACGTGTGAAAGAATCATAGTGATACCTTTCTTGTCACATCTGTCTTTGAGGCTTATCATTGAGTTCATAGCAGTGCTGTCCATAGCGGGCACACTTCTCATTCTTACGATAAGATATTCGGTATAGTTTTTAAGCTCAATTCTTTCAATCTGGTCAGCTGCACCGAAGAAAAGAGGACCGCTGATTTCGTATACTCTGATATTCTTTGATACATCTATAAGCTTCTGCTTAACTTCATCACTGTCAGCATCTACAATCTGTTCCTTATACTTCCAGGGTGTAACACTTGTCTCTTCGCTCATTCTCTTCATAAACAGCACACAAGCAAGAATCATACCAACCTCAATAGCAACAACAAGGTCAAATACTATTGTCAGGAAGAATGTAGCAAGAAGAACGATTATGTCGTTTTTGGGAGCCGTCTTGATAACATTGACAAAAGTTCTCCAGTGGCTCATATTGTATGCAACCATAAGAAGAATAGCCGCAATTGTGGGCATAGGAATAAGACCTGCATAGGGCATAAGTACGAGAAGTACAAGAAGAAGTACTACAGCGTGAATCATACCTGCAATGGGAGTCTTACCGCCGTTTTTGATGTTGGCTGCTGTTCTTGCAATAGCACCTGTAGCAGGGATACCGCCAAAGAGAGCTGAAGCAACGTTACCTGCACCCTGAGCCACAAGCTCAGTGTTTGAGCGGTGTTTGGTACCTGTCATACCGTCAGCGACAACACAGGATAAAAGCGACTCGATAGCTGCAAGTATTGCAATAGTAAAGGCGTTAGGAAGTGCTGTCTTGATAGCACCGAGGCTGAAGTCGGGCATTACAACCTTGGGAAGTGAACTGCTGATTGTATAAAGGTCACCGATAGTGTTAACCTCAAGAGGAAGGAACTTCACCATAAGTATACCAACGAGTACAGCAACAAGTGAACCGGGGATTTTTTCGCTGATCTTAGGCATAATGATGAGTACTGCAAGAGACACAGCACCGACAATAAAGGCGTGTATATTAAATGTATCGATGCCTGCAATAAGAGCCTTGACCTTATCCATAGTCTCAATGGTTTCCATACCGGCAGGGTACTGTGAACCGAAGAAGTCTTTAAGCTGACCCAAAACAATAGTCAGAGCAATACCTGATGTAAAGCCTGTTGTGATAGTGAATGGAATGAACTTGATAAGTGAACCAAGCTTGAATATACCCATAAGCACAAGGATAACACCTGCAAGGATGGTAGCTGTTGCAAGACCAGACATACCTTCTGAGGCAACGATGCCTGCAACTATAGTGGCAAATGCCGCTGTGGGGCCTGCAATCTGTACAGTTGAACCACCTAAGAATGAGATGACAAAGCCTGCAACTATAGCGGTGTAAATACCCTGTTCAGGGCCGACACCGGAAGCGAGTGCAAGTGCGATTGACAAAGGCAGTGCAATAATTGCTACGATGACACCTGAAATCAGGTCTTTGACAAACTGAGATTTATTATACCCTTTAAGTGAAGTAAAGAGCATAGGTTTGATTTTTTCCATAGTTCCACTTTCTTTCATTATATTTTTAACGATATATATTATAGTCTTGATTTTACTTTTGTCTACTGTTTTCGTCAATATTTTTATCTTTCTGCATTTTGCTTATTTATTTGAATTTTAGAGAAAATGAATTGTACAATTTTAAGAAAAAACAGCTGATATTTGACCCTTTAATTGTTGAATGTTGTAATTGACTTTTTTATCTCATAAGCCTATAATTGTCCCGCATTAATTTAATAAAAGAAGGTAATAGTAATGGAAACTCTTTTAGCAATTTCCGTCGCACTCAGTGCAGGTCTTTTTATGTCCCGTGTTGTTAAACCCCTCAAGCTTCCCGCAGTAACAGGTTATCTCGTTGCAGGTATACTTGTTGGTCCTTATTGCTTAGGTCTTTTAGGGGTAAAAGGTCTCGGCTTCACTTCTACAGAAGATGTGGCTGCAATGAGTATAATCAATGATGTTGCTCTCGGCTTCATCGCATTTGCCATCGGTGACGAGTTTCGTCTCTCTCAGCTTAAAAAGACAGGTAAGCAGGCAACTGTTATCGGCATATTCCAAGCTGTGCTTACTACAGCACTCGTTGACGCGGTACTCATCGGTCTTCACTTTGTCCTCGGACCCGAAAAGCTCCCCCTTTCAACAGCTATCATCCTTGGAGCTATCGCATCAGCAACGGCCCCTGCCGCAACTCTTATGGTTGTCAGACAGTATAAGGCAAAGGGTAAACTCACATCTTTACTTCTTCCCATTGTTGCTCTTGACGATGCTGTAGGTCTTATAATTTTTGCTGTATCTCTCGGTGTGGCAAAAACACTCCATAACGGTGAGCTCAGTCTCATCTCAGTTATCGTTGACCCCTTGGTTGAAATCTTCCTTTCACTTATCGTAGGTGCAATCATCGGTTATGTGCTTTCATTCTGTGAAAAGTTCTTCCGTTCAAACACAAAGCGTCAGGCTCTTGTTGTAACTGCTATTTTCCTTGCCGTTGCTCTCTCAAAGCTCAAATACAACATCGGCGGCGTACATGTCGGATTCTCACCCTTGCTTGTATGTATGATGCTCGGCACAATCTTCTGTAATGTCTGCGACTTCTCAGAGGATATGATGGAAAAAACCGACAAGTGGACAGCTCCCATATTCATTCTTTTCTTTGTACTCAGCGGTGCTGAACTTGAATTTTCAGTGTTCGGTGACCTTGCTATAGTCGGTATCGGTGTGGTTTATATCATAGTTCGTTCTATCGGCAAATATCTCGGTGCCTATATGAGTGCAGGTTTTGTAAAATGCGAGTCTCAGATTAAAAAGTATCTTGGTATCACTCTGTTACCTCAGGCAGGTGTTGCCCTGGGTATGTCTATCACAGCAATGGCCGAGCTTGGCAGTGAGGGTATAATCATCAGAAACATCGTACTCTTCGGTGTGCTTATCTATGAACTCTTCGGACCAATGATGACAAAGATGTCACTTATGAAAGCAGGCGAAATCAGCCCCAAGGTTGATAAGCCGAGAGTGGCACCAACCAAAGATTAACAGACAAACTAAAAGGACACGGGGCAACCGTGTCCTTTTTTTTGCGATATTATCTCGCTTTCTTTTTCATTACTCTTTCGTATTTGTGTATACCCCATTTGTCAACCAGTCGGCTTTTGGGTTTGTCTGCCATAACATCGTTATAGTGTATAACCCTGCTGTCAAACTTGGTGAGGTCGTCTTCATACAGAGTCACCACCCGTACCCCACGATTGTTGCCGTAGGTGTAAAACGACGGTGATGGTACAGCCACGAGCTTTATGCCCTGACAGTCACAGACAAAGTTATTGGTATGATCATGGCCGAAGAAACAAGCAACCGTATTGCCCGTTTCTTTGATAACATCAAACTGACCGCCGTTGATTTCAGGCGGGCAAGGCCCCTCTCTCATTTCACCTGAGAGAAGAGTACCATTTTTGAATTTGTAGTATTTCCAGCCTCTGTCGCCCTGACCCTTTGTGTAGCCTGGTAAGGGTATTCTGCTTTCTTTGAGCACATCAAAAATCTCCGGGAAGATTATATGCTGAAACAGATATGAGGGAAGTCCCGTATGCATACGTTTGTACCAATCCAGCTGAGTCTTATTTACGTAAGCGTAACCGCCCTCTTTGGCATAGGTACCTGAATCAATAAACCAAAGAGTGAATATATCTTCCTTAGCCTGAGAGTCTTTGATATTAATGAAGTAGTCGCCCTCTTTCATAAGGCAGTTTGCACTCTCTTTATAGTGACCATAAAGAAACTTTTTTGCCTGAGCCTCACTCATTTCGGGGAAGCCCTCATGGTCGTGATTACCGAAAACCACAGCAAAGGGAGTATCACCGAGAAGCGATACTATCTTCCTCAGAGCCGTGATATTTTTCTCATCGGTGATACCGTCGCAGTAACCGTAGGTGTTGTCACCGAGAAGCACTACAAGATCAGGCTTTTCAGTTTTCATTGCATAGTCTATAAACTGCTCTGTCCATATAGACATCTCTTCAGGGTTGTGGACATCAGATAAAATCAATATTCTGAATCTGCCCTCTGTAAATTTCATTTTTTCTTATTCTTTATAAACTTAGGAGTAACTTTGTCAAGGAATTTATAGAAAGTTTCGAACTCTTTTTCAGCCTGAATGGCATCTGCTTCGAGTCTTTTATCTATATCGTAATAGAGTATATCGCAACCACATTCGGGGCATTCCTGCTTGATATTGAGTATAGTGAGCTTTTTGCCACATTTAGGACACTTATCCATTATACTTCCTCCTTTACCATTTTAGCTGAAGCTTCTTCTCTTCTACGTTGTACTTCACTCTGAATCATAGCGAGCTTTTCACCCTCAAGGTCATAGAACTTGTAGGGAATAAGATTGAGAAGACCGAGTACTGCAGGGATAATTGTAACAAGAGCCCAGAGCCAGAACTTTGTGTTAATAGGTGAAGACTCTGAAATCACCATCATTTCGCTTGCACTGTCTCTTACAAGACCGACAATAGGAATAAGTGCTGTACCGAGAGCAGTTGCAAGAGTACCTGTAAGCTTACCCATAAATGTCAGCACTGAGAATGCCATACCTTCGTTACGCTTACCTGTTTTGTATTCCATATAGTCAACGGTTTCACTGATCATTTTGGTCGGAATAACGGCCTGAATTGAACCATTGATTGAACCGAATATACCCTGAATCATAAACAGAGGTACAACTACACCCATCTTATCATAATGTTTGCAGCCGAGTAAGAATACAAGAGCAGTTACAGCAGCGTTCATAAGTGCCATTCTTACAACAATCTGTCTTGAGGTCCATCTCTTTTCAAGCTTTGACATAAGAGGATATGTTATCCAACCTGTAATAGTACCGGGAAGACCAGCAATAATTGAAAGGCTGTTTACACCGAGAACATTGTAATAATAGTAAACGCTGAATGTACCACCGATACCACCGAGAACTGAAATAAGATTTGAGAGCATAATAAGTAAGAGCGGCTTATTTTTAAACATAAATGCGAAGCATTCGCTGAGTTTAGGCTCATCGTTGACATAAACAACTCTCTCTTTTGTCTTTGTACCTGCCAGTGAGAAAAGCCACATACCGAAGGTACCTGCGACTATACTAAGCACAAAGAACACCTGTGAAAGTGAAAGAGGAATTGTTCCGTTTCTTGAAAGGTCAAGGCACACTGTAATGATAATACCAGGGATACCGCCGATGATGCCTGAAATAAGACGTGCTGACTTGATAACTCTTGAACGGTCAGCAGGGTTGGGTGAAATCGCTGAGGAAAGACCCCAGAAAGGAATATCACCGATAGTGTAGAAGAACTCCCATATGAAATATGTGATGCACATATAGACTATTCTCATAGGTCTTGATGCATCGTCACCAAGGAAAATCGGTCCACCGAAGAAAAGTATAGTTGTGATGCCTAAAAAGATAGGCACGAAAATAAGGTAAGGACGAAGCTTACCGAAACGGGTACGGGTCTTGTCGACGACCACACCCATAAGAGGATCGTTGAAAGCATCCCAGAAAGACATAACTGTCAGCATAAGAGCTACCACAGCTTCGGGCACACCAAAGACACTGACAAGGAAGAAAGCTCTCTGAGCCGTCATCATATTGTAGCCGATACACTGGCCACCGTTAGCTATGCCATAAATTGCTGTCTCTTTGACACCGACATAGCGTTTTTCCAATTTTTCTGTTTTAGTTTGTGTTGTCATTAGTTTTCTCCTTTCGTATATATAGGTGCAGTCAGTGCAATCAGACAGTTTTCTTTTTCGTCTATATTGCCCCAGAGCTCTGCATTATACCATGTGTTTTCTTTCAGGCTTATTTTTGTACGCGACTGAGTGGGGTCGATAACAGCAACTGTTTCCCCGCCATCTGATATAAGTCTGATTTCTTTCGGAGTAACCTTTTCGGGCACTCCCATTTTCTCCATACGTTCAAAACTGATAGTGAAGTCTATAGCGTATTCCCCTGCTGCTATCTCATCACCCATAGTTTTATCATCTATAGTGAAATAAAACAGAGGTCCCATTGAGATTACACTTCTGCCGTTTTCGACGGCTTGTCTGATTTTTTTATCTGTCAGCTCACCCTCACAAAGAAGATAAGTACAGGCACTGTGATAAACATCTCTTGTAGCTCTGTGCCAGTCTCTTCCGAAAGTGGGAGTTATTCTGAAGCCCTCATCTAAAAGCGAGTGCCAGAACTCAAGTGTTCTTCTGTTGGGAGTATTCATAAAGGGGCAACCCTCAGACCAGATCTCCATATAATTGACAAGTGACCAGTCTTTCACATTATAGTCCCAACGGCCACCTGTACAAATAGGAGTGCCAAGCTGATATGGGTGACATACACCCACAAGACCTCCACCGTCGTGAACGGCCTTCATTTTTTCATCAATGTTGTCAGGTACGGCGTCTCTCCAGTCAACATAGGTATTACAGTCCATAGCATGCATATGACCGAAGTATGTGGTCCACTCTATGCTTTTCAGCACAGGTATGGGAGAATCCACAACATCATCGTGACCTGAAGTGGTGTTGTGGTCTGTCAGCTGGATACCCTCAAGGTGTCTCTCGACAGCGGTGTCAATGAGCTCTCTGACAGTGAACTGTCCGTCTGAGTGAAGAGTGTGACAGTGAAGCTCACAGGCATACCAATGTTTATTCATAAAAGTCACCTGCTTCCACTTTGAGTCTGCAGTCAACTGACTCGGTTACGATGCCGTGAAGATTGAGGACAACCTTCCACTGACCTTTTTGTATCTCACCCTTATGAAAACCTCTTGAAGCGAAGTCTTTTCTGATGATATGTATCTGATCTTTATCCTGACGGTGGGCACAGCCACGGTAGGTGTCAGGGTCATCAACTGAAACAGTGATAAGATTTTTCAGTGGCTTATATTCGTCCCAATTGGTGTATTCATGAGCGAAGTCACCTGCATCTTTTTTTATGTTGTTTTCAATGAGCATATTTGCTCTGTCGTCATCTTCAAGGATTTTCGGTGAATAGTTGAATGTGATTTTCAGCGATGCAGCATCCTCATTTATAGTGAAAGGAAAACTTATATTTGTCTTTTCGTCTTTATAAAAAACCTGAAATGTCTCATCAAGGAGTATCATATTAGTCCTCCCATTTACCGATATACTTTTCGTATTCTTTTGAGTATTTGTCAACAAGCTCACAAGCTATAGGATAAGAGCAGACCAGAGGATGTACTGTAAGGGCCTTGATAGCCTTAGCCTTGTTCTTTTCCATAATAGCTTCAACTGTGAGGTTTTCATAGTGCTTGACGGCACGAATAAGGTTTTTCTGCATCTCGGGTACATCGCCTATTTTGTCGGGGTGAGCACCGTCTTTGTCGATAGTACAGGATACCTCAACAACATCTGTGTCAGCGAGGAAATCCATAGCACCGTCATTAGGAATAGAAAGCACCATTCTGACACTCTTACCTGAGTTGACAGCTTTGATAAAGTCGAGAGCTACCGCAGCATACGAGCCGTTTTCAGGCTGTTTGATATAGTCCTGAGCTGTTGGCACGGGGAACTTCTCTTCTCTCATTTTACCTGTTTCGATAGAGAAGTAGCTGTTTTCTCTCATAGCATAATGCTCCATAAAGCAGTGGAATGCCTTTTCGAAGTCATTGTCTATATCGATTGTTCTCATTTCCTCGAGCATATGCTCATTGATTTCCATTATAGTTTCACCACGGGTCTTGGCACCTGAAAGGATACTGCCCACAGCCTTGTCTCTGTAGTGGTAGAAGTAGAGATACTCATTGGGCATAAGGTTGTCACTGAGCTCAACTAACTTTTCGGGGAAGAGACGAAGCTCAGTTGACTTATAAATATCGGGGTGCTTCAGAAGCTCAGCAGTCACATCTTTGCCGTCGTGCACAAACTCACCAAACCATGAAAGGTGATTAAGACCGAAGCACTTGAAGGTCATATCTTTATAGCCAGTCATTTCACGAAGCTGACGAAGAAACCCACTTGGAGCATCACAGACACCATAAACATTACTGTAGCCCATAGTGCGAAGAGCCTGAGTTACAAGACCGCTTGGGTTAGTGAAGTTAAATATGGGAGCACCGGGCTTAGCATAAATTTTAGCCTGCTCGCAGTAATCGATGAGGGTATGGATGCTTCTCAGTGCCATAGCAAAACCGCCGGCACCTGTAGTCTCCTGACCGAGCACACCGAGGTCGAGAGCTGTTCTTTCATCGAATACTCTGCCCTTATCACCTTCGGCACGAATAGTTGTGATAACAAAGTCTGCATCTTTGAGAGCTTCTTTGGCATCGGTTGTCAGAGAAAACTTAAGCTCAGGGTTAATCATCTCTGAAATTTTCTTGGCGATCTTGCCGTAGATATAGAGCTTTTCTTGATCTATATCCATAAACACCGTCTCGGTGATACCTGTATCAGCAGCACCTAAAGCTATGGATTTAGCAAGGAATGGCGAGCGTACACCACCACCGCCTAAAACTGCAAGTTTCATATTTTTTCACTCTTTTCTATATTTGATGTCATTATTTTTTCAATTAATTCAGTTGTGGGGAAGTCGCATATTATCCAGCCTGTTTGCTTTTTGAGCTCATACTGCATTAACTCTCTGTTTATGTACTCTGCTGTACCAACGAGACTTCCGTTTGTTTTGGCGCTTGTGGAGATAAAATGTACCGCAAGTTCACTCTTTGAGGTCACGGCAGTATCAAGATAATTTTTTACACATTGCCATTTTCTTTTCGAGTCAAGTCCGTATCTGTCCTGAACAACAGCCTTTTCGTTTTTATTGAGAGTAACATTCTCAGCTGTCAGCATCTTTTTTGCCTGATCTTTCCAGAAAGAGAAGTTAAGTCCGCCCTCAGCAGTTTCATAAAAGCTTTTCCATACTTTGCATCGTCTCATCAGAACTAATTTGCCACGGCACTCACCCAAGGTTGGCACTCGGTTAGAGAGGTACCAACAACTCTCGTCACCCCTTATGTATTTGTCATAAAATGGTGGAAAGAACCATCGGTTAATTATTCCTCTGTCTTGCTTGATGCTGAGAATTATAGTCTCTTTGGGATTGTCGGCAAGGAAGCTTTTACACACCCCAAGGACTTCACCAAAGGCCATACGCTTTGTTTTTTCTTTGTCGCTGTAGCAATCGGCAAGAGAGTGCACAAGATAGAACTCGTCACCTTTTTTGCTAAGGCGTATATCAAGGAATCGCACACCCATACTGAGTTGCTCAGCTATGGTTTTATCCTGACAGCGAGCCATATTTTCCATAGCCACATAGGCTGTTGCACTGTCATGGGTACCCGCAATATTTACTTCAGAAAGATAAATATCATCCTTGAGATTTGTAAGTATGTTCATCGGCAATCCCTCCTAAACTACAAGAATATGGACAAACTTTCCCATTTAACTTATCATATAATATTGAAAAGCAAATTGCAAGGGCAAGAGACTTTTTTCTACCTTTTGCATAATTATGGAAAGCAGTAGTTATGCAATATTAAGTAGGCATCGGAGGCACCTGACCCAAAGTTGTAAGTAAGTGTAAAAAAATCAAAAAACTATTGACAACTATATCGGTTTCCGATATAATAAATATATCGGTAGACGATATATCGATAAACTATATAAAAGGAGTGATATTATGCAAAATCAAGCACTGACCGAAGCGGTATATTATATTCTGCTTTCACTTACAGAACCTCTTCACGGCTATGGAATAATGCAGAATGCTGAAAGACTCTCAAACGGTAGAGTTCGTCTCGCTGCAGGTACACTCTACGGCGCAATCAATACGCTAATTGAAAAAGGTTGGATAAGAGCACTCCCCGAAGAAAAAGACAGCCGTAAAAAAGAATATATAATAACAACCTTAGGTAGAGCAGTTCTTATCGATGAAATGAAAAGACTCGAAGAACTTCTCTATAACGGAAAAAGAATTTTAGGAGGTGCTAACAATGAAGAAAATCGTTCATAAGTGGTTTTGGGACTGGAACTTTGAAAAAGAAGAACAGTGGCTCAATGATATGGCTGACAAAGGCTTTGTATTAACATCAGTAGGTTTAGCAAAATATACCTTTGAAGAATGTGTACCCGGAGAATTCACCATAAGAACAGAAAAGCTCAAAAACCGCATTTCACACCCCGAAAGCAAAAAATATATTCAATTCATAGAAGAAACAGGCGCAGAAAAGATAGATAGCCACCTTGATTGGGTTTACTTCAGAAAGAAAAACGATGGCACACAGTTTGAGCTTTATTCTGATAATAAATCCAAGATAAAACACCTAAGCAGAATGTTATCATTCTTTCTTATGTTGGGTTTATTCAATCTTTATATCGGCTCATTGAATATCTATATGGCAGTTACCGATTTCAGCAGAATAAGCGACTTCAACTACATAGGAATTTTAAATGTACTGTTTTCATTCTTAGCTTTTTATGGATGTATAAAGTTATATAAGAAACGCAAAAAGCTTAAGCAAGAATCAGATATATTTGAATAAAAACATTAACAGCTCCATTCAATTAAGAACGGAGCTGTTATTATATCTTATTTATCCTCGCTCGCCGCGGGGCATTCTTTTTCCTATCGCGGAAAAAGAATCAAAAACGCGATGTTATTATTCTATTGAAGCTACTGCTGCTTTTTCACACTCAAGACCTTTCACATATCTCTCAAGGAATACATTGAAGCCTTCAACATCTTTCGCATCGGGGTTTTCAGTCACGGTTTCAGCATCTTTGAAAGCCTTCTTCTCAAGGAAATCCTCAAGACTCATCCCCTCACCCTTAATGCTGTAAAGGGCAAGCAGAGCCATACCGTAAGGACCACCCTCACCTGCAGTTTTCATCACAGATACAGGAGCATCAATAGCCGCTGCAGTAATCTTCTGGCCTACACCTGGATAAATATAGAAACCGCCGTGACCGTAAATTTTATCGATAGCTGCTTTTTCATTTTTAAGAAGCAGATCAAGACCAACCTTAAGAGCAGCAAGAGCTGAATAAAGCTGTGTACGCATAAAATTGCCGAGAGTGAACTTAGCGTCAGGTGTACGGACAAAGAGGGGTCTGCCCTCCTGAAGTCCTGTTACAGGCTCGCCTGAGAAGTAGTTGTATGATGTAAGACCGCCGCAATCGCTGTCGCCTTTCATAGCATTTTCAAACATAAGGTCGAGAATCTTGCCTCTCTTAGCATCGATGCCGAGAGCCGCAGCAAACTCACCTAAAAGTCCTGCCCAGGCATTGATATCGCTTGTGCAGTTGTTGCAGTGTACCATAGCAACGGGTTTGCCGCTCGGAGTAGTTACCATATCGATTTCAGGATAAACCTTACTCAGACTGTTTTCAAGAACAATCATAGCAAATATTGATGTACCTGCTGAGATGTTACCTGTTCTTTCTCTTACACTGTTGGTTGCAGTCATACCTGTACCTGCATCACCCTCACAGGGAGCAAAGGGTACACCGACTGTAAAGTCACCGTCAGCATCGAGGAATTTCACACCTTTTTCTGTGAGAGTACCTGCATTGTCACCTGCAACGAGCACCTTGGGAAGTATCTCAGAGAGAGTCTTACCGAAGCCTTTTTCTTTCAGAAGAGCATCGTAGGTTGCCATCATATTTTCATCGTAATCGTTTTTAGCTGAGTCAATGGGGAAGATACCTGAAGCTTCACCGACACCAACAGCATTGACACCTGTAAGCATATAATGAACATAACCTGCAAGGGTTGTTACATAAGCTATTTCGGGCACATGGTCTTCCTTGTTAAGTATAGCCTGATAAATGTGTGAGCAGGTCCATCTCTGAGGAATATTGAAGCCGAGCTTTTCGGTCAGTTCTTCAGCAGCCTGAGCTGTTGTAGTGTTTCTCCAGGTTCTGAAAGGAGTAAGCAACTTGCCGTCTTTATCGAAAGCGAGATAGCCGTGCATCATAGCGGAAATACCGATAGCACCTGTAGTCTTGAAATCACAGCCGTACTTCTCTTTTACGTCATCTTTGAGAGCCTTAAAGCAGGAATGGATTGCAATCTGTACATCTTCAAGAGAGTAAGTCCAATAGCCGTTTTCAAGCTTATTTTCCCAGTCGTGAGCACCACTGGCAAGAGGTTTGCAGTTTTCATCTATAAGCACAGCCTTGACTCTTGTTGAGCCAAGCTCAATACCTAAGGCAGTTTTGCCTGAAGTGATAATATCTTTCATTGTGTCACCTTATTTCTTCATTGAGTAGTAAACTTCATTTAACTTAAGTTCACGTTTGAAGTCAGCAATATTTGTATTCTTACCGATAACAACAGACTCGATACCCATAGCGTCAGCCCAGTCAACCATCTGTTTTGATGTAAGGTCATAGCTGAATGCAGTATGGTGAGCACCACCAGCTGTAAGCCAGGCTTCACAGCCTGTATAGAAGTCGGGTCTTGGTACCCAGAAGTTTGTAGCAGTGGGAAGTGAGGGCATTTCCTTTTCGGTCTTGATGCAGTCAACTTCGTTGATGATAAGGCGGAAGCGGTGACCTAAATCGATAAGTGAACAAGCGATACCCTCACCCTCTTTACTTGTGAATACAAGTCTTGCAGGGTCTTCTCTCTCGCCCATTGAAAGAGGCTTGCACTTGATACCGATTTTGCCGTCAGCGATTGAGGGACAGATTTCGAGCATATGAGCCTGAAGAATACCCTCTTTACCGGGTACGAGGTTATATGTATAGTCCTCAAGCATTGATGTACCCTTGGCATCTTTCATACCTTCGGTCATAATCTTCATAAGGCGTACCATTGCGGCAACCTTCCAGTCACCCTCAGCACCAAAGCCATAACCTTTTTCCATAAGTCTCTGAATAGCAAGACCGGGAAGCTGCTTTAATGCACCAAGGTCTCCGAAGTGAGTTACGATAGCCTGATAATTCTTTTCCTTAAGGAAGCGTTCAAAGCCAAGTTCGATACCTGCCTGTACCTCAACATGCTTTCTGAATTCGGCAGGATCTCTGCCTTCAAGAATGATGTTATATTTTTCATAGTATTCGTCAGTGAGAGCATTGATGTCACTCTGTGACACAGCATCAACAGCTTCTGCGATTTCATTTACGGGGTATGCGTCAATTTCCCAGCCGAACTTGAGCTGAGCTTCAACTTTGTCACCTTCTGTAACAGCAACGTTGCGCATATTGTCAGCAACTCTCATAACGCGAAGATGTGAGCTTTCTGCGATACCGACAGCGGTTCTCATCCATGAAGCAATTTTTTCAATAACAGCCTTATTTGTCCAGTGACCAACAACAGTTTCTCTTTCAATACCCATACGGGCAAGTATATGAGCATATTCTCTGTCGCCATGAGCTGACTGATTTTCATTCATAAAGTCCATATCGATAGTGTCGTAGGGAATTTCTTCATTGAACTGAGTATGAAGATGAAGCAGAGGCTTCTTATATTCCTGATGACCTAAAATCCATGACTTAGCAGGTGAGAAAGTATGCATCCAGGTGATAACACCTGCACAATCCTCATCGATATTAGCCTCATTAAAAGTCTTTCTGATAAGCTCATTTGTGATAAGTGTAGGCTTCCACACTACTTCAAAGGGAAGTATACCGCTCTTATTGAGCTCAGTTACGATAATCTGTGAATGTTCTGCAACATTTCTTAAACACTCATCACCGTAAAGGTCCTGTGAACCGGTGCAAAACCAGAATTTATATGCTTTCATAATCATATCCTCCTTGGGAATTTTTATCCTTTAAATGATAACATTTTACAAAATAAAAGTCAACGGAAATGCTTTAAATCTTTAGCTTTACTATGGGAAATAAATTTTTTATTGATATTAACTTATAATTATGATACAATAACAAAAAAACAAAGGAGAAACAATATGACTAAAATTATCAGCTTCTTTATCACTCTTTTACTGCTGTTTGAGTCTATACCCTTTATCGGTCAGCAGACTCTCAATGTTGATGCAGGCAATATCCTTGGTGAGAGCACTACAAGAGCCACAGGCTTTCTCTATGGTCTGGCAGAGCCTGAGGTACCCTCATCAGCTATAAGCGATGCTTTAAAAATCAGCTCAGTATCTCAGAAAGTACCCTACGGTCTTCAGCACCCGACAGGTGACATCGACCATATCAAAGGCCAGCTTGAGGACTGTGACTATATTGTAGCCTATCTTCAGGACAGCTTTGACACCTGGTACTATTGCCATAAAGAGATTATGGATATGAGAGCCGCAGGTACATATGATTGGAAAGATTTCCTTTATAACAGATATCTTCCCATTGTCGAAGAAAAGGTCAGACACATTGAAGCTCAGGATTACAGCGACAGAGTTGTTTACTGTATCTTTAACGAATGTGACAATGCTATATGGTTCGGCAACTATATAGATGGAGTCTGCCACTATGACGAAATAGGCAGAGCTAACTTCTATGAAGCCTGGAAAATCACATATGATTTAGTTAAGTCTATTGCACCCGATGCTAAAATCGGCGGACCCGGTTTCTGTGACTATGAGACAACAAAAATTGACGGCTTCCTTGATTACACATCAAAGAATGACTGTGTGCCTGAAATTATGATATGGCACGAACTTGCCTATTGGTCAATCCCCGACTGGCATTTGCACTATGAGGACTATCGCAGACTCGAAAAACTGTACGGCGTAGACGAGCTTGACATAATCGTAACAGAATACGGCGAGATGGAAGAATGTGGTAACCCCTCAGATATGATACATTACATCATCGCTATGGAAAAGACAGGCATATGGGGTAACATGGCTTTCTGGAGACTCAGCAACAACCTCAACGATACCGTTGCTGACGACAACTCCCCCAACTCAAACTGGTGGCTTTATCGCAAATATGCCGAAATGAAAGGTCAGCAGAGACTTGATGTTCAGAGCAAATCACAGACCAAATACAACCCGGAAGACAGACTTGACGGTTTAGCAACTCTCTCAACTGACGGAAAGACTATCAATATGCTCGTTACAGGCAAAGACAAGAAATCCAATATCAAGCTCAAGAATCTAACAAGCACTAACATAGAGGGCGACGTTGATATCAGGATAGAAGCTGTATATTACGAGGGTCTTTCAGGTATCGTCAGCGAGCCTATTGTTTTAAGACAGTATACATCAAAGGCAAAGAATAATCTTAACATCGGTCTTCCCGGGACAGACGATGATGCTGTTTATTTCGTAACAGTCAGTCAGCACAAAGACGAAATTGAGACAATCCGCAACACCAACATTCCCAAGCGTTATGAGTTTGAAGATGCCAGTCTTAAGGGCGATGCCTACACCTATGACAGCGCCTATGCAACAACAGGTGACCAAAAAGGTATGACAGGCGGATACGAAAAAATCGGTGACGGTGTAAAGCTTACCTTTACCGTAAACAAAGGCGGTCTCTATGACCTTAAGATTATCTTCGGCAAACATAACGATTCCGGAATTCCTCAGGGCAGAGACTATGCCAAGGTTAAAATGATTATCGACGGCAAAGAAGAAATCATCAGCCTTGAAAACACAATCAAGAGTGAATACACCACAAGCAAAACTTTCACAAAGACTCTGTCAATGGGCATACATACTATTGAATTCTATCATCAGGAGGGTACATTCGTACTTGACAGTATGTTAGTTTCACAACATGAAGCTGTTTTTGATATACCTGTCCTTTCAGATGATGATAACAGATATTATGCAGTTGCACCAGATGACGGATATTATGAAATTTATACAGACCATTCAGGTGAAATCAATATCGACGGAGCTGTCGGTGAAGTAAAGAAAGGTGACATCGTCTATCTCAGACGAGGACTCAATGAAATCATCTTTGAAGGTGAACTCAGACTCTTTAAAGTCAGTGCTGAAGCTTTCACCGAAACCACAAAAGCAAAGGACATCACTCTAAGTGGCAAGGCCGAGCTTCTCACCGACAAATACGGTATAACATATATCGGCAACATTTCAAACCTTGGTGGCAAGGCTCAGTTCAATGTCAATGTACCAAAAGACGGCGACTACAGAGTGACTATGCTTTATGCCAACAACTCAGAGGGCGGTGTACACGACTATAATGTTGACCTTATCGAAAACTATGTAACCGTCACAGCAAACGGTGAAAGTAAAGACATTTTCACCCGAAACACCTACAGCAAATACACATACAAGACAATGAGCTTTAATCTCACACTCAAAGAGGGCGACAACACAGTCACACTTTCAAACAGTGGCAATTACATCTTCCACAATATGGAAGCCTTTGCACCTCAGATAGCAGAGATAAGTGTCAATGCCTTAACAAACTGATATAGTACACGACACACTGTGGCGGGTAAAGGGAAACCTTTATCCGCCATTTTTGTGTACGAAAAGACTACCAATGGCTGGCCCCTACGGTAATTTAATGAATTGAAGCTTCGCTTCATTAAATAATAAAAATGGCGGTAAGAGACTTCTCTCCACCGCCATAGTTAGTCGCGTGCTATTAACTCTTTACTCCCCTTTCGGGGCATTCACTTGACTTTTTATCTGCTTTTCTATATTATATAATTATCTTTTTCCATATAACAAGGAGGACAAATATGCAACAGAAAATACTCGCTTTTCTCAAGAAAGCTATGGCTTCTTTTGTGGCCATAATCACTTCCCTTTCTATCTTCGGTGGTGGTGACGAAATCCTCGACCCTATCACTTCCCGACCCGAAGAAAACACAGTTACAGCCTATGACAGTGCCGAAACTGTAGCTGACTATATCCTCAATATCAATCCCACCGATGAAATTCACGATATCAGCGACTTGCTTTACGGCATCTTTTTTGAAGATATCAATTTCGCTGCCGACGGTGGTCTTTATGCTGAAATGGTTGTCAACCGCTCTTTTGAATATACTGACATCGCTACAGATGATGAGTTTCACGGCTATAGCAGAATCAATAATATTGACACCGAAATCATCAGAAATGACGGCTGTCTCAATGAAAACAACACTACCTATCTTGTGATGACAAACAAATCAGACAGCCTTGCCGGTGTGGCTAACAGAGGTTTCCTTGATGGTATGGCTATAGAAAAAGATGCAGAATATGACTTTTCAATCTATGCTAAGGCTATTGATGCTTACAATGGCAAAATCACTGTCAGACTCATCTCTGACGGCAACATCGTCGGTGAGACTGTTATCGATGCCATCACCTCAGATTGGGCTAAATATGAAGCTAAAATCACTTCATCAGTCAAAGATAACAATGATGTTTATCTTGAAGTCCTCATTGACAAGGGTTCTGTTGCTGTTGATATGATTTCACTCTTCCCCGAAACATATAAGGGTCACGGTATGAGAATTGACCTTGCTGAGAAGCTCGAAGCCCTCTCCCCTGCTTTTCTTCGTTTCCCCGGCGGTTGCATAATCGAAGGTTGGGATGAGGAAAGCGCCTACAACTGGAAAGACTCAATCGGCACCGGAAGAGACGGTCTGCCTTTAGAGTTCGGTGGTACATATGGTGATGTGGCTGCAAGAAAATACAGTGTCAACCTCTGGACTAACCCCGAAGGTACAGAAGACCCTCAGCCTAGCTATATGAGCTATGGTCTGGGCTTTTATGAATACTTCCAGCTTGCTGAAGATCTCGGTGCTATCGGTGTACCTGTTATCAACTGCGGCATCAACTGCCAGATGAGAGGTAAAGGCGGAATTGATATTGACTCCCCTGAGTTCAGACAGTATGTTCAGGATATGCATGACCTCGTAGAATTCTGCCGTGGTGATGAAAACACCACCTGGGGTAAGGTCAGAGTCTCTCTCGGCCATGAAGAACCCTTTGAGCTTAAGTATATCTGTATCGGTAATGAGCAGGAGGGAGAAGCTTATTACGAAAGATATGAAATCTTCCTCAAGAGCTTCAATGAAGCTAAAGCAGCTAACCCTGAATTATACAAAGACCTTGAGCTTATCTATTCTTCAGGTGTTGATGATGCTATAAGCGGTCAGCAATATTTCCCCTCATATGAATATGCTAAGGATTATATCATTGAAAATGGTATCACTGTAGATGAGTTTGCGGGTGCTACCGACCACCACTACTATAATGAACCTGATTGGTTCTTCAAAAATACAGACCACTATGATGAAGAAAACTACAAAAGAGATGTAGAGACTATGACCGATACCCACTATGGTGGTGCTATCAAGGTTTTTGTCGGTGAGTATGCTGCCCGTTCCAACAGACTCGAAGCAGCTCTTGCTGAGGCAGCCTATATGACAGGTCTTGAGAGAAACGGTGATGTGGTTGTTATGGCTGCATATGCTCCCCTTTTCGGTAATCTTACGGCTACTCACTGGGCTCCTGATCTTATCTGGTTCAACAATCACCTTTCAACAGGCTCAATCAACTACTATATGCAAAAGCTTTTCTCAAATAACCCCGGTGACACTCTCGTTGGTACCGACTTCCTCGGTGCTGAAATTGAAGCCGAACCCCTCAAGGGTAAAGTCGGTCTCGGTACATGGTGGACTCAGGCTGAATTTGACAATGTAAAGGTTGTCAACAACAAAAACGGCAGAGTTCTTCGTCAGGATAAATTCTCACTTCCCACTAACTTCTGGTGGAACTGGCAGGAAATCACTGACGGTGATTGGAAGATAAAGGGTGGCAAATTACAGCAGAAAAACTCATGGCATGCATATCATCCTCTCGGTGCTATTTCAGTGTTCGGCGATGAAGACTGGTCAGATTACACCTACACCTTTGAAGCAACCAAGACTGAGGGTGGTGAAGGTTTCCTCATTCCCTTCCTTTATGAAGATGAAAACAATATGTTCTTCTGGAACATCGGCGGTTGGAACAACACCAAATCAGCTCTTCAGATAGTTGAAAACGGCATTAAAAGTGAAGCTATTCACGAAACTACAACGGACTTTACAGTTGAGACCGGCAGAACATATGAGATTAAAATCGTAGTAAGCGACTATAATATAAAGGGTTACATTGACGGCGAATTACAGTTTGAATATGTACCCGGTGTAAACACCAATGCTGAGTGCTATCAGGTAGTATCAACTGACGAAGAAACAGGCGACATCATCATCAAGCTTGTCAACAGAACTGAAAGTGACAGAGTAGTTGCTATCGACCTTGGTGGTACCCAGGTTGAGTCTGAGGCTTATGTGGCTCAGGTTGCAGGCAACTCACTTAACAACGACAACATCCTCGGTGCAAAAGAAGATTGCATTATGAAGGAGTTCACTGTAAATGGCTTTGACAGCAAGTTCAATTACACCGTACCTCAGTACAGCGCTACAGTAATCAGACTTCACACAAAATAATCAGATTCTCATAGTTAAACCCTCCGCTTTGTTGGCGGAGGGTTAGTTTTTTTATATCACTGTTTTGTCGCGTACTCGTTGGCTTTTGACTGTAAGAAAGCACTTGCTGCCACAATGGGTACAAATATAGCCAATATGAGAGTCACTACTGCAAAATCAGCAGTATGCATATCTTTTGCTCTCATAAGATTTTCGAGTCGCCTTGATTGATTGTAGTACCAATAAAGTCTGTAAAAAGGAACAAATATGCAAAGCAGAAGTTTCTTTGTTCCGCTTTGTATCTGATTGTCTCCAAAATTGAGATTTTCCGTTAATCTGTAAGTCCAGATACAGTTATATACACCAAAGGTAAAAAGGCTCAGAAGTACGTGTTTGACCATACCTACATACATCTCTACTCGGTCAGGATAAGCGTTTTCAGGTACCTCATAGGTGGGTTTAGGGTTGGCTCTGAGATTGATAAGCACACCTAAGCCGATATTGATAAACAAGGTAAGCCAAGCATATTTAGTGGAATTTACAGTTGAAATAATTGCATTGAATACACCCGTATTAAACAAGGTAACAAAGTTTATATAACTGCCAACTAACATCACGGCAAAGCCGACAACTCGCATAGCAATAATAGATACCATATAAATTTTAGCAGTAACCTTTTTGGCGGTAATATAGCCTATTGCTGTCACTACAGTTGCAACAACACCTATGAGAGTAGTAATGGAACTGTATGTGATTTCAGCTGTAGCTCCACCTGCTAAATAAGTCAATGACTTCACGGCTCCGAGTATCAATGCTATAGAAATAAATTTATCTTTCTGACTGAAAAGTGCTATGCTGAGTAAGAGAGTAGATACTACCGACAAAATAAACTCAGGCCAGGATTCAATATGCTCTAGCATAGGAGACTGCATTGCCATCATAGATATACGCTGAGCTATAGACGGTATCATAGGGATAATATTGATAAGACCCATAGCTATTGATAGGCCACCGATTAGCCTTTTAGTCGGGTTGACAGTTATCATTCTCACGGGGGCTTTTTCAGCCACAGGCTCGTATTCACTATCCTGTATTTCGTTGGTAAGAGGCTCAGCTATCACCTCACCCTCGCCTTTTACTATGTAATCTACTGATACTCCGAAAACATCGCTGAGAGCTATTATTTTGTCAAGCTCAGGGATGCTCATATTGTTTTCCCATTTAGATATTGTCTGACGGGACACATTAAGTTTTTCAGCAAGGTCACCTTGTGACATATCGTGCCCGGTTCTAAGCTCATAAAGTCGCTCACCTAAGTTATTCATATCACCACTCCTTTGTGTTCTTGTGACTTAATCTTAGCACATATGGTCTTATTTGTCTATCAACTCGGCTTTAAAATTTTAGCAACTGACAGTTGCACTTAATGTTTCCGGCTAAAATCCATATAAAAAGAGCACAGACTTTTAATCTGTGCTCTGAGTTTTTTTAGAATGCTCTCGCCGGGCGGGCGTTACTTTTCTTGAAAGAAAAGTAACCAAAAGAACTTGCTCGCTTTTAGTTGCGGTTTTCAGTTTGAGGAAGACCGCTGAACTTCACACCCCAGGCATTTGCCCAGGCTTCACAATAAAGCTTTGAGTAAGGTACGTTGTTCTTCTTTCTGTAGCCTGCAAAGCAGTTGCACCAGATAACTGAGGGAAGTGCGATTACAATGTAATAGAGAGGGCCGAGAAGAAGAGCCTGCCATGTGTGACCGTACTCATGGATGCGGCAGTTATAAGTCCACTCTCTGTTCTTGTGATTATCTTTGATGAAGATGAACAGACCCATTGAAAGTCCGCCACCGTTCCAGGGTACATAAACAATCTTTGCGTAGCCAAAGTGCTGCCAACGATAACCCTTAACCTTAGTGCAGATTACAAATGCAATCCAGCCTACGAGGTTTACGGGAAGTGCCCATGTCCACTGTACGAGCATAAAGAGAAAATCTTTAAGGCTCTGCTGCCAACATTTTTCTTTCTTAGGGGGTTCTTTTACTGAAATATCAATCTTACTCATTATGCGTTCTCCTTTTCGAGTGTTTTTTCTTCTTTTGAAGTTCTGATTTTTCTCATTTCTTCTTCAATTTCAACAAGAATATCATACTCATCATTTTCATTAATTTCAACGGTATGAGCATCAGAGCTGTCGTTATTCTGACCAAGCCATGTGTTTTCGTACTTCTGACCTGAAATCTTTTCGACAATTTTAATCTGTTCTTCTGTGAGTGCTACTGATCCGTACTTATGTTTTGTTGCAATAGCTGCACGAATAAGACTATGATCAGACTTATTCATCTGGAACTTATGAAGAAGGAACAGTGAGATAAGAGTAAAGGCGATAGGAATAATAGCAACACAAAGACGGACACCGAAAAGTGCGCTATCAGGCTGATCGTAAAGTAAGCCTGTTGCTTTTTCATATTCAGTAACCTCGCTACCGGTTACAAGACCGAAGCGGCCAAGGATTACAAGTACAAGGCTCTGAACGGTCGTTGAAATACAAGTCTTGATAAGAGTATTGAATGTACCGATAACACCTTCACGTCTTCTTCCTGTGATTGCCTCATCAATGTCGGAAATATCCGGGAAGATATTTGTGGCTGTATAGCCTATACCTGATTTGCCAAAGGGATAGAAAAGAGCTGAAAGCATAAGAATGATAGTCCATATAATTGAATTGTTGTTATTATCTGTAGGATTCATAAAAAGACAAACAGCAAATCCTAAAATCATAAGAGGGGTAACAACATATGAACACTTCTTCTTGCCGTGCTTCATTGTCATAGCATAGTTAAAGGGGAAGGCTGAAGTTTCAGCTGCACCTTCAATTACAGTGAACAAACCGTAAAGTCTGATAAGACGTGCAATATATCTTATATAAAACACAAGTGATGAACGGTAGAAGTTACATGCAGTGTTATAGAAAAGACTCATAACGAAATATCGTCTGAACGCTTTGTTTTTGAGAACGAGAACATATTCCTGGAAGAAATACTTATAGTCAAACTTCTCGAGAACCATATCAAGAGAGGGCTTTTCTCTCGTTTTTCTGAAGGTATGTGTAAGACAAAGAGCATACACAACTGCAAGAATGATACCTACAAGAAGCATCGGGAATTCTGCTCCGCTTTCAGGGTCATCAAAACCGAATGCTTTAAGCACAAGCATAGCAAGAACGAAAGACGGGAACATACCGATAGAATTGAAAATGTAGCCCACAGAGTTGTACTGTGTTCTTAAATCATAGTCAGGTGCAAGCTCCGGAAGCATTGCAACATGGGGAACATCAACAAATGAGTATGCAGTTTTGTAAAGCAGATAAACCACTGTAAAATAAATGATAGCCTGTGTCGGTCTTTCGGCGCCGTCAAGGCCGTAGGAATTCCACAGTAATGCAGTACTGATAGCGTACAAAGGCATCGCCCAAATGATATAACGTCTGTGTCTGCCATATTTTGAACGAGTTCTGTCGGTGATGATACCGATAAAGGGGTCAATAATTGCATCCCATATACCGGCGATAAATGTAATAATTGCCACCTGCTCTGTTTTAAGATTTACCACACCCGTAAGGAAGAGGGTAAAATAAAGGCTGATAACGTAACTGGAGCCCGATGTTGTGATGTTGGCACTGCTATAGTTAATCATAGGCAAAACATCATTTTTAAACGTACCCTTGACGCCTATCAGCTTAAGGATTTTTTGTTCCATTTTAACTTTAACTCTCCTTTTTAAAATATATAATATATACTTTACCATTTTATTGGCTTAAAGTCAAGTTTAAAAAAGCAAAAAGGCAACACTTTTCACCTTAGTGATGTGTTGCCCTGAGTTTTTATCTCTTGCTCATTACAAATTCTTCAACTTTTGCTCTGATAATCTTCTTTGTTGTGGTTCTGGGGAAGGGATTTTCGGAGACATAAATGCTTGTGATCTGCTTATAAACGGGTGTATCCTTATTGAACTTAGCAATGTCTTCACGAAGCTGCTCTTCAGTTGCACCACTTTCTTCGTCGATATAGAATGCTGCACAAAGCTTATCATCGATACCGAGTACAACTACTTCGCTTATGTAAGGAATAACCTTTTCAATATCTTCTTCAATACCCTCGGGAGCTACGTTCTTACCGTTACCGAGAATAATGAGGTTCTTCTTTCTGCCGGTGATAAATACGAAACCGTCTTCGTCAATATAACCCATATCACCTGTTCTGAACCAACCGTCAACAAAGTTTTCAGCTGTGTTTTCGGGGTCGTTATAGTAACCCTTTGAAACTGAAATACCTCTTGCCCAGAGTTCGCCGTCAACTACTTTCATTTCGCAATCTTTAACTACTCGGCCACATGAGTTGGGTCTCTGATAATAGTCAAAGTTGAATGCAAGAAGAGGTGAACATTCTGAAAGACCATAGCCCTGAACAACCTTGATACCGAGGTCATCACATGATTCGATGAGGAACTGTGTAACAGGAGCACCGCCACAGATGATAATTCTGAGCTTGCCACCGAATGCAGATTTTACCTCAGCAAGGATTTTATCTGTAAGGTCAAGACCGAGTTTCTTGAGGAATTTAGCAAGCTTGATACCGAACTTGAGCTTGCCTTCCTTACCCTCTTTCTTAGCTGTTGACCATACTTTGTCAATGAGGATCTGAGGAATGAGAGGCACAGCGAAGAATGCAGTAGGCTGGTACTCAATAAGCTCTTTAGCAATATGTCTGATACCGCTGCTGATGCAAACTGTACAACCAACATAAACAGCAAGGAAAAGGTTACCGAGACACTCATATGCATGGTTCATAGGAAGAACTGAAAGTGATACGTCATCGGGATAAACTCGAGCATGTGAAAGACCTGCCACAACATTTCTTGCAATGTTTCTCTGAGTAAGCATTACGCCCTTACCCTTGCCGGTGGTGCCAGAAGTGAAGATGATAGTTGAAAGCTTGTCAGGATCAACTTCGGGTAAAGGAAGATCTTCGCCTTCGCTTACTAAATCGTCATTGATGCAGAACATGCCCATTTCACCGTTTGTTTCTTCTTCAACCCTTTTAGCAAAGTCTTTGTATGTCTTGTCATAAAGGAAAAAGTCAACATCAGCCTTCTGCATCTGTTCGTATACGTCCTCGAAGCCAAGCTCCTTGTCGAGAGGTACAATAACAAGACCTGCATACATTGCAGCATAATAGCTGACAATATAACGGTAGCTTGATGCACCGATAAGAGCGATGTGACCTTTCTTGAGATTTTTCTTTAAGAGTATCTGAGCAAGAGCCTTACTGTCTGATACAAGGTCAATGTATGACTTTTCTACTCTTTCTTTTCTCTCTTTAAAAACATAAGCTATTTTATTACTGTAAAGTCTTTCAGCTCTGTCTGCGATTTCTACAATTGAATTTACTTCTTCTCGGGGATAGTATTTAAACTCTTTTTTTGCCACGGCAAAAGCCCTCCTGAAATTTTATTTTCTTATAATGTAAAATGTGCCATAAAACACCTTTATTATAATAATAAAATTCTCCGTGAAATTTGTTGATATTCTGGAACTATTCTATTAATAATCGTTAAACTTGCAACACAAATCAGCTAAGTGTAGCGCTTTACCTCTTGTTTAATAAATCACTCTATGGTATAATCAATTCATAAGCATCCTAGGGAGATTATTATGAATAAAAACAACCTTACAATAAAACAGCTCAGGTACTGGGCAAAAATTGCAGCCGAAAGTTTTGCCGATGACCCGGTACACAAATATGTAACTAAGGATGAAAAATTAAGAAAGAAGTTTATCTATCACTTTATGATTGAGCGTCTTGCCACCTCTGCAAGAGAAGATATTATCTATTTTGATGAGGAGAACCGTGGAATATGCGTCTGGCGTGAAGCTCACAATGAGTATGACGTATTTGATTTTCTTATGTATCCCAACTGGGTATTTTTACTGTTGTATCTGCCCAAGACAATTAAGACCCTTGTAGCTTACTCACAGCTCGATGTCAAGGTCTTCCCCGAAAACACTCTGCTTATTTCCCCTGTTTTCGTTGATCCGAAGCATCAGGGTGAAGGCGTAGCTTCAAAGCTTATAAGGCAAGGTATCGCCGACCTGACAGCCAAAGGATATAAGTTAGGGCTTGAAGCTCAGAACCCCAATAATGTACCTTTCTATGAAAAGCTCGGCTTCAAGGTTATAAAGCATGACTACTGGAAGAGAGAAAACATACACAACTACTATATGATGTATGAGGAGAATGAATAATGAAAAATCTGACTTTTAATGATATAAACAATGCCGAATTTACACTCTACAAAAACAATCCCGTTATTCGTAATCCTATATTCAGCAATGTGGCCGCTGACCCGAGTGTACTCACACCCGACTATACTCATGACGGCAAATGGCATCTTTTCTGCCACACTATGTTTGGTGTATATCACTATGAGAGTAATGACGGCATCAGCTTTAAGAGTATGGGCAAAATCGTAAACAGAGCAATGAGACCCGATATCAACATCATCGACGGCAGATATTATCTCTTTTATGAGAGAACAAAGCCTCTTATCGGCAATGCTCTGGCTTTAGTCGGCGGTAAATGGAAAAGTGAAATCTACTGCACCGAGTCAACCAACCTTACAAACTGGACTACTCCCCACCTTGTAATAGGTCACACAAGAGACTTTGAGGTTGACAAAAAAGGTCAGGCTATATCCAATCCTTTCCTTATTGCAAAAGACGATGGCTACAGACTCTACTATTCCTGCGGTCAGACTTTCATCAAAGACTGCGGTTTCTGTGAGCCGACACATATATCCTATGCTGAAAGCAAGGATATAGCCAAAGGTTATACTTCCCGTACCTCACCTATCATCAGCCCCGATAAAAACAACAAGTATCTCAACCTTTGCTCCGGCTGTATAAAGGTATATAAACTCAAAGACTGCTACATAGGTCTGCAAAACGGTATATATGAGGACGGTGGCAAGAGTCACTCAGCAATTATGCTTCTCAAGTCCGATGACGGAGAAAACTTCGAGTTTGTTAAGCCTTTCCTTGTACCCCAGATGTGTGGCGACAATAACTGGATGGCTCAGTTTGTATACGCCTGCTGTCTGACATATTATGACGGCAAGCTCAGACTTTATTTCAACGCCCGCAATGTTGCTAACCCTATTCTGGGCAGAGAAAGCATCGGTATTTATGAAGCAACTATTTAAAGTGAGGTAACTACTATGAGAAAAAATTTAGGTGCAAAAGCAATACTTTACCCTATGCCGGTGCTCATTATCGGCACCTATGACGAAAACGGTATCCCTAACGCTATGAATGCTGCCTGGGGTGGCATAAGCGAAGAAACAGAAATTTCTATATGTGTCGATGACTCACATAAAACAGCTGAAAATGTGGTAAAGGCAGGCGCTTTTACCGTCAGTATCGCAGATAAAAACAATGTTGTTGCCGCTGACTATGTGGGCATAGTTTCTGGTAACAATCAGGAGGATAAAATCGCTAAGTGTGGTTGGACAGCTGAAAAATCGAGTCTTGTCAATGCTCCACTTTTCAAAGAGTTACCTCTTACCCTTGAATGTAAGCTCATAAGTTATGATAAGGATACATGCAGACTCACAGGTGAAATTGTCAACATCTCAGCTGATGAGAGTATACTCGGTGAAGATGGCAAAATTAGCCTAGATAAGTTCTTCCCCATAACCTATGACCCTGTCGGCCACACCTATCGCATCCTCGGTGAGGTTGTAGGCAAGGCCTTTTCAGATGGCAAACAGCTTAAATAATTCACCGTTTCCGGCAAATTAGCACTGTCTATTTTGCCGGATTTATCATTTATTTTCCTTGGCTTGTGATGTAATATATTAACCGTAACAATGTTACAGATTAATTTCAGGAGGAAAAAATGTTAGAAATTCTAGTTACAATCTTATCTTTATGGCTGTTTATAGGCAGTGTCAGACTCGCTTTTAAGATAGCCTGGGGTACAACGAAAATTGTAGCCTCGGTACTGCTTGCCTTGGCTGCACCTATAATGATACTCTGCCTTATATTTGCAGGCGGTGCTGTAATTCTACTCCCTGCCCTGCTTATAGCCGGAGCTTTCGCATTACTTAAAAAATGTGCCTGAGGTGAGATGGGGGCTCCGTGAAGTTGTCACAAGTGACAGCTTCCGATGATGCCCTGCGGGGCATCATCGCACCGTCTACGGTGACGGTGCCCCCGCTTCCCCTCCACCATCAACTAAAAACTAAAGGCTGTTCCCGAAGGAACAGCCTTACTTTTATTTAATGATAAAACTTACCGTTTTGGAGAATGCACCGTAACCCTTGGTATTACCGACCTTTCTGATAGGTCTTATCTTATAGGTGTAAGAACCTTTATCTATATCGTCGATGACATACTTATATTCTGTATCTTCGGCATCAATGGTAGCGATTTTCTTGAGCTTTTCGCCATTGACTCTGTATATTGCATAGTGAGTCGCACCCTCGACTTCGGACCACTTGAAAGTAGCTTTATCGCCCCATACACTGACCTTAAAAGCAGGAGCTTTGGGACCTGTTACAGCAGCAAAAATATCAGATGGTGCACTATAATAATACTTGGAACCTACCTTTGTCAAAGCATGAACTTTAATCTTGGTAGTAGAACCGGAATCGGTCTTTATAGTATATGTATTCTTCTTACTGTTGGTTATTTTTTCATATTGTCTTGTATCAGTATTGAACTTATAGATAGCATAAAGAGATGCACCCTCTACCTTATCCCAAGTAAGCTTAACCTTGGTGGAGGTTGATGATTTCTGCTTGATGTTCTGAACTGTTTCAGGCACAACAGTAACTGTCTTGCTATACTGTACTATACCTCTGTCTGCAGCTGTGCAGGTAATGGTAACAGTACCGAACTTTTTAGCTGTTATCTTACCCTTCGAATTTACGGAAGCGATTTTTGAGTCACTGCTCTTCCATTTTACGCCACAGTCACTGGCTGAAGCAGGTGTAACCGTTACCTCTGCAACGGAGCCGCTGCCCTTGGCAATTTTATCAGGAACCGAAAACTCAATAGACTTTACATAAATTCGCTCATTTGCACCGATAATTTTAAAAGAGTAATCCTTGCTGACTATCTTCCATGATGGGGTCACGGAGCTTGTTGCAATGACCTTGGCCGAGTATTTCCCCGGGGTCAGAATCTTTATGTCTTTATGAGGCTCATCACCTTTGAGTACATACTTCTTTACAGTTTTACCTTCGCTGTTGTAGATATACAGCCAATATTTCGTGGCACCCGTAACCTCTTTCCAACTCAGCTCAAATTTCTTCGAGGCCACATAAGACTCATTTGCATTTCTGAAGTTAGGTCTTTCGATTACACCGTCAATATACTCCGCATAGTTCAGAGCACACCAACCCACCATATCGCGGTAAGCTACCTTACCCCACATATAGGTACCGTCATAGTACTTATCGTAAATCTGAAACTCAGCACCGGCAGGAATTTTACCCACAGCATGAGCATCCGTCGAGTGGTGAGATCGAAGATTGAGCACATTGTCATTCATTCGCCAGGTTTCGTTATTGTCTTCGGGGTTGATTTCAGTTTTGTAACCATCGAGGTTTTTATAAAACTCAAGGTCTGAGTTTTTTCTGTCATTGCCGCTAAGGTGAAGCACATAGGTAAAACCTTGAATCTTCGAAATATCCATTACACCCCAACGAATCTGACATCTACCGATAAAGTTACAATCGGTAAAAGATATCTTATTGCCCTTTATGCCGGTTACGCAGATAGAGTGACCGTCCCAGCGGTAACGGATAATATCTCCGACTCTCAGGTTTGAAGCTTTAAGAGTTCTTGACTTGACATAATTCTGTCTCGGCGAAACACCTGTAATTTCATAAGAAATCTTATGGGCATAACCCATACACTGTATAGCATTATCGAAGCTGTTGCAATTACAGCTGTTAGCTGCCCAGTGGCAGTTTCTATGGCTGGCACAAGGTGTATTGGTTATACCGTCGGGGTTATTTCTGCTGCCGACGTGATTCCAATATTTGCCGTGAGGAAATCTGTCAACGAGAGAAACAAGAGTAGCCATAGTATCATCAGCAGCCACACTTGTGATAGGCACTACTGAAAAAATGCAGGAAATAATCAATATTAAACATAGTAATTTTTTTATCACACCGTCACTCCTTTGATAGGATATATCAAGTAGCAGTTATTACAAGTCCGTAATAATCTGTCGTATTATACCATATCTTGTGACTTTTTGCAAGTCCTTACACTATCCGACAGTCAGACGTACAAAAAGCGCTGACATCACAAGGCTCATAAAGTCAGCCGTAAGCCCCGCTAGCAGGGTATGTCTGGTGTTTTTTATATTCACTGCCGCATAGTACACCGTCACCGCATAAAGGGTCGTATCCGTCGAGCCCATAACTACGCTTGCCACCTGACCTATAAAAGAGTCGGGACCATAAGTTTTAAGAGCACTCTCAAAAAGAGACAGAGATCCTCCTCCAGATATAGGGCTGAGAAGTGCCATTGGCGTTATCTCTTTTGGTACACCGAAAAGCGATGTTACGGGTGACAGTACATCTGATAATATATCCATAGCTCCGCTTTCTTTCAGCATTGTCACTGCCACAACAAGACCCGTTATACTAGGCAAAAGCTCATATACAGTATGTAAGCCCTTTTTGGCACCTGACATAAAGCAATCGAAAACCTTTACCTTTTTATAAAGACCGAAGGCCACTATACCAACAACCATAACGGGCAAAACATAGCTTCCCCAATTATCCGTCATATTTCACCCTCCCGAAACGATTGCCGATTTTAGCAACAACTATGGCAATAGCCAGAGCACAAAAGGATGTCAGAAAAGCTGCCGGCATAATCTCCATGGGGTCAGCACTGCCGTATTGACCTCTCATAGTGGCAACAGTAGTGGGTATAATGTGTATAGCCGCCGTATTCATCACAACAAAAACGACCATCTCATCACTTGCATATAAAGTGTTACTGTTGACACTCTGAAGCCGTCTCATAGCTTCAAGGCCAAGTGGTGTCGCAGCATTGCCAAGCCCCAAAACATTGGCTGTAATATTCATAGATATAGCTTCAAGGACATATCTTTCTTTCCGAAGACGTGGAAATATAAGTGATACCACAGGATACATAAGCTTAGAAAACACAGCTGTAAGTCCCGCCTTATCTCCTATTTCCATTATACCGCCCCATAGACACAGCATTGACACCAGCCTTAAAATTAGCTCCACTGCACTCTCAGCACCATCTATAACAGCAGAAGAAAGCTCAGCCATACGACCTGTAGCTATAGCTGAAAGGAAAGAAAATATCAGAAGAATCGGAAAAACTGAATTCATCATACAAATCACCTTTGATATTTATATGAAACAAAAGCTTCTGTAATTACAAAAACACACCCCATATGGAGTGTGTCAGAGTATTATAATTCAGCTTCAAGTCTTTTGATTTCCCACTGACCTGTGACGTGATTTTTCTCTTGGTCATAATCACAGTAAACGGCCACATTTTCGCTGTAAAGTATAGCTACACTACAGTGCTTTCCCACAGCTCTTTTCAACTTTTTAAGTCTGTCATCTCTGACCTTGAGACAAGCCGGTATAACATCGGAATTGTTGGTAGAAATTCTGTCGAGTATCATAAGGTCACGAAGCTTTATTTTATCGACGCCACTTAAGGCCGATAAGTACTCATAGGCAAGACATACATATTTATCAAGAGGTATACTGCCCTTTTCATCTTTGAGTCTGAGATATTCTCCGAAGCCGAAAAATAAATCATAGGGTGCCATAAATCTTGTAACATACTCAAGGGTACGGGGGAATCTGCCACTGTTATAAAGTCGCTCGAGTTCATTTTCGCAGACTCTGAGCTTGTCAAGTTCTTCTTCACTTATCCAGGGAGTGCATATTACTTCATAAGGCGGTTCACTGCTATAAAGGCAAGGGAAGCTTTCTTTATCTTCAGCCATAGGTGAACCGTAAAGTATCTTAAGAAAGCCTAATTGAAGCATATTTGCTCCGATATTATAAGCTCTGTTAAAGCCGCTGACAAAGCTGTCATAGCCTTCTAGCGGCAAGCCTGCAATAAGGTCAATATGAACATGGCAGTTACCAAAAGACAGTAGTCTCTTGACATTGCTTTCCACTATATCGACTTTAGTCTTACGGTTGATTTTGCTGAGAGTCTCTTCATTAAAGGACTGTATGCCCACCTCAAACTGTACTGCACCTACAGGCAACTCAGATACAACCTGAAAGATTTCTTCTGTGAGTATATCAGCAGCTATTTCAAAGTGGAAACATACATCGCTTTTTATCTTTTTGCCGTATTCATCCCTTATAAATGTGAGTATCTCAAGGGCTCTTTTAGGGTTACAGTTGAAAGTTCTGTCCACAAACTTGATAGTCTTAGCACCCATATTGCTAAGCAGTATCATCTCGTTTTTCACTCTGTCGAGAGGTAAAAACCTAACCTTGCCACATCGCCCCGAAAGGCAGAATGCACAGCTGAAAGGACAACCTCTGCTACTCTCTATATAGGCTATTCTGCCCTTAAGTGCCTCGAAAAACTCAGGACAATAGGGCGAAGCCGTACTATCAAAATCTATGCTCTCACCGTCAGATATAATCAGCTTGCCGTCTTTTCTGAAAGACACACCGTTGATCTCGGGAATTTCGCCCTTACTCACAGCTTTCAGAAGCTTTGGGAAAATCTCTTCTCCCTCACCGCTGAGCACATAGTCAACGAAACTGTATCTCTGTAGTATATCCTTTTGTCGATAAGCCACCTCAGGGCCTCCGAGAGCTATTGTAATCCCCTCATTTTTCAGTCTTTCAGCGATTTTCAGAGTCTTGGTGATATTCCATATATAGCAGGAAAAGCCTACGAAATCAGGCTTTTCCCGGGCTATACGGTTGTATATATCTTCTTCGTTTTCGTTGATGGTACCCTCTGCAACTTTCACTTCAAAGTCGTCGGTGAGTGCCCTTTTGCAAGCAGTAAAAAGACACCATGGAGCAAGTGAAGAATGGATATATTTGGAGTTAAGGGTACATATAAGAGCTTTAAACTTCATTAGTTGTCTCCGTAAGTTCAGTTATTTCAGGTTCTGCTATAGCTTTAAGACTCGGATTGAGACTGTCAAAGAGTTCCACCGCCAATGGGTAATCCTCAAAGTTTTTCTTATCCATAAAGCGTTTCTTTAACTTAAGCATCACACCGTCTTCGGTTTCTTCAAGAGCCTGCTGTTTTTCACGGTAAGCTATAACTTCCTTTTCGTACTCAGCCTTTACAACAGAGATAAACTCGTTTTCATCGTAAATCTTGGCTTTTTCAATTTTCAGCAGATGTGCCATCTGTTCTATTTGCTGCACCGTGTCGGCAGTGTACCTTTTAACCATAGCTCTGAATGTATCAGGCTCGAAGTAATAGATATTGCCGAGAAGATATGAAAATGCCTTTCTTGTATCGAGATAGCCGAGCTTTATGCGTCGGTCAATAACAGCATCGTCAAAATCAAAGGTTGCACCAAGCTCATCAATGTCATAAGGTCTGATATGAACTATCTCACTGTTGAGATAGTTCAGACTGTGAGCTACACCTTTGATATTGGATATATCAACTATAATCAGACGGTTATAGCCTCGCTTTTTCAGAGTCATAGCAGGTGTGTTGTCGTAAGCACCGCCATCGAGGAATCTTTCGCCCTCGGGACCTATATTCTGAGCAAGAGGTATATTAGCTGAAGCCAGCAGATAGTCGACAAGCTGACCCTCAGGCATTTCGTGGATGAAGATTTCCCTCGGCACCACACCCTGAGTCATCTGCACAGCTATAACAGCAAGAGCTATACCGCTGTCACGGACTTTCTTTTCATCGACAAACTGAGATACAAACTCTGCTGCAGGTGATGCGTCTATGCCGCCTGTTTTGACAAACTCTTTAAATAGTACACCCCAGTTTTTTCTTGAGAAGAGATTTTCACTGTCGGGCAGGTCTTTGGCAAACTTTACACCCTTATCCACAGATATATTATGCCAGAAGTCGCTGGCTTTTTCGTAGTCTCCTGCAGCTATCAGAGCACCGTTAATGCCACCGATAGATGCACCTGCAATAGCCTCAAACTCTATGCCCATTTCTCTCAGAGCATGCCAGGCACCAATCTGATAGGCACCTTTACCGCCACCACCGGCAAGTACAAGGCCGTATTTCTTCATATATCTCAACTCCTTATAATGAAGCGAAGCTTCTTTTAATGGCAAAGCCATTTTATGAATTCTTTCATTTCATGCCAAAGGCATTTCATTTTATTCTATGCCCTCGCCGGGCAGGCGTTGCTTTTGCTTTTTGCCCAAAAGCAACACAAAATGCGCTATCATTCAAGCATTTCAGCAATAATTGTATTTGAAAGCAGAAAGCCCTCGGGGGTAAGTCTTATACCCACATCATCTATAATCGCAAGACCTGCTTTCACATATTTTTTCATATTTTCAATTTTATCTTTTTCCGACTTTTCACCAAATTTTTTCTCATATTCCTTGAAATTCAGCCCCTCGGAGAGTCTCAGACGAAGCATAATATACTCCTCTCTGTCTCCTCCGAAGCCGTCATCTACAGGCTCAGCCCCCTTGATAAACTCATCAAAGCTACGGCTGTAGTAAAACCTTTTTCCATCAAAAAATGAGTGAGCCGACGGGCCTATGCCGATATAATTTTCGCCTTTCCAATAGCGGTTATTGTGTCTGCTTTCTTTACCCTCTTTTGCAAAATTTGAGATTTCATAGTGTTTGTACCCTGCCGAAGTCAGACGCTCTGATGTGTGTAGATACATTTCTGCTACTTTATCTTCGTCTGCTAAAGGTAAGCTGTCAACCATTTTTTCAAAGGGTGTACCCACTTCAACTTTCAGCATATAGGCACTGATGTGAGGTATATCAAGCCAAAGCAAAAAGTCGATGCTTTCGTCGAGGCTTTCCATAGTCTGATATGGTACGCCAAGCATTATATCAAGTGAGATATTATCAAACCCCACCCTTTTAGCCATATCTACGGCATTTTTTACCTGACAGGTATCGGATAATCTGCCTAGCGTCAGTCGCTCTTTATCCACAGCAGATTGCATACCCATAGATATGCGGTTGACTCCTGCATTTTTAATTTCAGCAAAAAACTCTCCCGATACACTTGAGGGGTTACATTCGACGGTAATCTCAGCATTGTCACAAAGCTCATAGTTTTCTTTTATGCAAGAGAGCACCTGAGATATTCTCTGACTTCCAAATACACTTGGGGTACCACCGCCAAAATAAACGGTGTCAATACTGTCACTTATTTTTTCTTTCCACTTGCCTAAGCATAAAAGGACAGCTTGTAAATAGCTGTCCTTCTCAGTTTCATCTGCTTTAAAGGAATAGAAATCACAATAAGGACATTTTTTTATGCAAAAAGGTATGTGTATATATATTCCTGTCATATGCTTTTTAATTGTCGTCATCAAGCTTGAGCACAGCCATAAAAGCCTCCTGAGGCACTTCAACTGTACCGAACTGACGCATGCGTTTTTTACCTTCCTTCTGTTTTTCAAGAAGCTTCTTCTTACGTGTGATGTCACCGCCATAACACTTGGCAAGTACGTCTTTACGCATAGCCTTAACTGTTTCTCTGGCGATAACCTTTGAGCCGATAGCCACCTGAATGGGTATCTCGAACATCTGTCTCGGGATATGAACCTTGAGCTTTTCAGCAATCTTTCTCGCTCTTGCCTGAGCTTTTTCAGAGTGTATAATGAAACTCAGCGCATCGATTACATCACCATTGAGAAGTACGTCAACCTTTTGAAGAGTAGAGCGTCTGTACTCAAAAATCTCATAGTCAAAAGATGCGTAACCTCTTGTTCGTGACTTAAGAGCATCAAAGAAGTCATAGATAATCTCATTAAGAGGAAGCTCATAGTGAATGTCAACTCGATCAGTAGTGATATATTTCATATCTTTGAAGATACCACGTCTGTCCTGACAAAGATCCATAATTGCACCGACATAGTCAGAGGGAGCATAGATATGGGCATTGGTAATAGGCTCTTCGCAGAAGTCGATGTTTGCCTGCTCTGGGTAGTGAGTCGGGTTGTCAACATCAATTACACTGCCGTCGCCTAGGTGCACTTTATATACAACTGAGGGTACGGTTGTTACAAGGTCAAGGTTGTATTCTCTCTCAAGTCTTTCCTGAATGATTTCAAGGTGAAGAAGTCCGAGGAAACCGCAACGGAAACCGAAGCCGAGAGCACCTGAGGTTTCCGGCTCGTATGAAAGTGAAGCATCGTTAAGCTGTAATTTTTCAAGAGCGTCACGAAGAGCTTCATAGTCTGCACCATCGGCAGGGTACACACCGCAGTAAACCATAGGATTAACCTTACGATAACCGGGAAGTGGCTCTGAAGCCGGTCTCTGAAGCTTGGTAACAGTGTCGCCGACCTTAGCATCACGAACTGTCTTGATAGAAGCGGTGATATAACCAACCTCACCGGCTGAAAGCTCTTTGCAAGGCTCGAGACCGGTAGCTCTCATATAACCTACTTCAACTACATTGAATTCTGCACCCGTAGCCATCATTTTCATTGTTTCACCGGCTTTCAGGGTACCCTGCATAACACGGACATAAACAATTACACCTTTATAGTTATCATAAACTGAGTCAAATATAAGAGCTTTGAGAGGAGCATCATCTTCTGCTTCTGAGGGAGCGGGAATATCAGCAACTATTCTCTCGAGTACATCTGCAACATTTTCGCCTGTTTTAGCAGATACTCTGGGAGCACTCATACAATCGAGACCAATAATTTCCTCAACCTCGGCAGCTACTCTGTCTGGCTCTGCGGCAGGCAGGTCGATTTTGTTGATAACAGGCACAAGTTCGAGGTCATGATCGAGTGCAAGATAGGTATTTGCGAGAGTCTGAGCCTCGATGCCCTGAGATGCGTCGATAATAAGGATAGCACCCTCACAAGCCGCAAGAGAGCGGGATACCTCATAGTTAAAGTCAACGTGACCCGGAGTGTCAATAAGGTTGAGCTCATAAGTTTCACCGTCTTTTGCTTTGTAGTCAAGCTTAACAGCATGAGCCTTTATGGTAATACCTCTTTCTTTTTCAAGGACCATATCGTCGAGAATCTGAGCTGACATATCACGTTTGGCAACAGAGTCAGTGATTTCGAGCAATCGGTCTGCAAGAGTTGACTTGCCGTGGTCGATATGGGCAATGATAGAAAAGTTTCTTATATTTTCTTTTTTTATAGCCATAGTTCACCTCTGAAAATTACAGTGAAAATTTATCAATATATTATAGCATAAAAGTGAGCACTGAGCAATACCAAAAGACAAAATATTTCTTAGTGGTACGCGGTTAAAACTCTGCCACAGGTGGGAAGGCGGCTCCATTAAATCGCTTCGCGATTTACGGCTACTGAAAGTAGCCGAGCCGAACACAGTTCGGCTATGGAGCCGCCATCACCGCCGATTGGATGAAACTAAAAACAGGACGTACAAATGACGCCCTGTGATTTTTTTGTTTTAATCAAAGCTGATTTTAAAACCACCATTACCGTTACCGGAAGATGTATTTGCAGAAACAGAAGGCATATAAGGCATAATTTTCTGTGCCAACGACACTGCAGGCATTGACTGTACATATACCTTACCCGGCCCTGTGATAACAGTGTTAAATAATCCCTCTCCGCCGAAGAGCGCATTTTTAACGCCTTTTACAGACTGTATATCCATTGTACAGCTTTCACTCATAGCAGCAAGATAACCTGAGTCAACAATAATCTGCTGACCCGGTGCAAGATCATATTCCTTACAATATCCGTCTATTTCGATGAAAACAATACCCTCACCTGAGACTTTCTGCAGAATAAAGCCTTCACCGCCAAATAAACCTGAACCCATCCTCTTTTGGAAGAAAATTGAGAGATCAAGACCTTTTTCCATTGCAAGGAAACCTGATTTCTGAATAATAATGCCATTACCGGGAGTAACCTCATAAGGTATAATCTTACCTGGCAAAGCAGCACCAAAAGCAATCATTCCCGGTCCACCTTGAGGTGCATACTCATTCATAAACAGCGACTCACCTGCAAAAAATCTTCCTAATGCTTTTTTGATACCGCCACCTGAATTGGTTTGCATCTGCATATTGGGACTCATCCAACTCATTGCACCGCTTTGGGTACAGAGTGTCTGACCTGCCTCGGGATAACAGATAACAACTGGGAGGCTGCCACCTTCGATTTCATACTTAATCATATTTTTTCTCCTTTATATCTTCGGAAATGTTTTCCTGATTTGTGTTATTATAATATTTATAACTCAAATTTACTTAAAAATCAAGTTTTTTTGCTCGCCGCATGGCGTTACTTTTTGCTGTCGCCCAAAAAGTAACCAAAAAGACGATGATGATATTTAACTTTTAGTTTTATATAATGGAGCCGCCTTCCACCTCTGGCACTCACTCCCCCATGTACAAAAAAAAGACTCCCACATAAGTGAGAGTCTTCAGTTGTGTTATGAAAGCACCAATTATTCGTTGATAGCTGTAACAACGCCTGAACCAACTGTACGGCCACCTTCACGGATAGCGAAACGAAGACCCTTTTCAATAGCGATTGGTGTGATAAGCTCAACGCTCATCTTTACATTATCGCCAGGCATACACATTTCTGTGCCTTCTGGAAGAGAGATCACGCCTGTAACGTCAGTTGTTCTGAAATAGAACTGAGGTCTGTAGTTGTTGAAGAATGGAGTATGACGTCCGCCTTCTTCCTTAGATAGTACGTAAACTTCACCTGTGAACTTTGTGTGTGGGTGAATTGTACCTGGCTTACATAATACCTGACCTCTTTCGATTTCAGTTCTCTCTACGCCTCTTAATAATGCACCGATGTTGTCGCCTGTTTCAGCCTGATCTAACAGCT
>JAZTWC010000001.1:0-13460 GCA_045635665.1 Acutalibacteraceae bacterium | reverse complement strand
ATCAAGACTCTCGAAGAAAACGGCGTAGGCAGACCGAGTACCTATGCAACAATTATTTCAACTATCGTCAAGCGTGAATATGTCAGCCGCAAGTCAAAGCAGCTTATTCCCACAGAGCTTGGCGAGGCTATAGTAAATCTCCTTAAGGAAAAGTTCAAGAATATCGTAAATGTCAAGTTTACTGCTCAGATGGAAAGCAATCTAGACGCAGTAGGCGAGGGTGAAGAGGATTACATCAAGATGCTTCACACCTTCTACGACGATTTCGAGGCTAACCTTCAGAGAGTTAAAGACGATATGCAGGGCGTGAAGATTCAGCTTAAGGAAGATATCACAGACATCCCCTGCGAAAAATGCGGCAAGATGATGGTTGTCAAGGTGGGCAGATTCGGCAAATTCCTTGCTTGCCCCGCTTACCCCGAATGTAAAACAACCAAGCCTTTTGTGGTTGAAACAGATGCTTCCTGCCCCGTATGCGGCGGCAAGGTAATCTCAAAGAAGTCAAAGAGAGGTTACACCTTCTTTGGCTGTGACAAGTGGCCCGAATGCAACTTTATGACCTGGGATAAGCCTACAAATGAGAAGTGTCCCAAGTGTGGCAAGTCACTTTTCAAGGGTAAAGGCTCAGTCCTCAGCTGTCTTGACGAAAAATGCGGTTATAAGGCAGTTGCAACTAAGAAAGGCAAGAAGAGCGAATAATCAGCGCAAAATCAGCGCGTTTTGGTTACTTTTGCGCGCTAGCAAAAGTAACGCCTGCCCGGCGAGGGCAAATATGTCAGCTACGCTGACGCGATATGTGCTTCGCACTCGATATATTGCCTGGCGGCAATTCGATATGTTGCTGAAGCAACGCGATATGCACCTGACGGTGCGAGAATGAAAGGGTGAAATGATGAGCGAAAAGGTAATAGTTATCGGTGGGGGTCTTGCAGGTGTAGAAGCTGCATGGCAGGTGGCAAATGCAGGATATGAAGTAGATTTATACGAGATGAAACCCGTGAAGTATTCACCGGCTCATCATATGTCAACTCTTGCTGAGCTTGTATGCAGTAACTCTCTCAAGGCTAAACGCCTTGAATCTGCAGCAGGTCTCCTTAAAGCAGAAATGAGAATTTTCGGCTCAGTTTGTATGGAATGTGCAGATGTTGCAGAGGTACCTGCGGGCGGAGCACTGGCGGTTGACAGAGATATTTTTTCACAGCTTATAACTAAGAAAATAGAAAATCACCCCAAAATAAATGTCATCCACGAAGAAGTGACAACTATACCTGAGGGCAATGTGATTATTGCTGCAGGACCTCTTGCAAGCGACAGTATCAGCGATGAAATTATGAGGCTCTGCGGTGACGGTCTTCACTTCTTTGATGCGGCGGCACCTATCGTAACACAAGAGAGTATCGATATGGAAAGTGCCTTTACTGCCTCAAGATATGAGCGCGGAGGAGAGAGCGATTACATCAACTGCCCTATGAATAAAGAGGAATATGAGAATTTCTATGATGCTCTCATAAATGCCGAAAGTGCCGATTTGCACTCTTTCGACAAACGCAAAGACGTATACGAGGGTTGTATGCCTATCGAGGTTATGGCTTCAAGAGGTAAGGATACAATGCGCTTCGGTCCTCTTAAGCCTGTTGGTCTTCGTGATCCGAAGACAGGTCACAGACCCTGGGCGGTGCTTCAGCTTCGTAAGGAAAACTCAGCCGGCACAATGTTTAACCTTGTAGGCTTTCAGACAAATCTCAAATTCCCCGAGCAAAAGAGAGTTTTCTCTATGATACCTGCTCTTAAGAATGCAGATTTTGTACGATACGGTGTAATGCACAGAAATACTTTCATCGACTCTCCGAGACTTCTTAACGGCGACTACAGCTTCCGAAAAAGAGAAAATCTCTTCTTTGCAGGTCAGATTACAGGTGTTGAGGGATACATGGAGTCAGCTTCATCGGGTATAATGGCAGGTCTTAATATGGTCAGAAAGCTTCAGGGTAAGGATACTCTGATTTTACCCGAAACATCAATGATGGGAGCTCTTATGAGATACATCAGCGACGAAAGTGTAAAGAACTTTCAGCCTATGGGTGCAAACTTCGGTGTACTGCCACCTATAGAGCCTAAGATAAGAGATAAGCAGGAAAGATACGCTGCTTTATCTCAGAGAGGTCTCAGCGACCTCAAAGAATACCTTCAAGGGAGGTTATAAGTTTGAATTTTACAGAATTTGAAAATATAATCGGCTATGAATTCAAGAATAAATCTTATCTTGAAACAGCCCTGACTCACTCATCATATGCCAACGAAAAACAGCTTTCAAGAGAATGTAACGAAAGAATTGAGTTCCTGGGCGACAGTGTATTGGGTATAATTACAGCTGAGTATTTCTATCACAATCTTGCTCATCTGCCTGAGGGTGAGATGACTAAAAAGAGAGCCGCTTGTGTCTGTGAAAAGTCACTTTTCGGCTTTGCTAAAAAGATTAATCTCGGCAAGTTCATATTACTTGGCAGGGGTGAAGAGCATACCGGTGGCAGAAACAGAGCCAGCGTGTTAGCCGACGCTTTTGAAGCTGTAATCGGTGCTATATATCTCGATGGCGGTCTCGATAACGCGAGAAAGTTTGTGCTCGACTTCATTAAAGAAGCCGCCGCTAAACAGATGTCCTTCAGAGATTATAAGACAGAGCTTCAGGAGATTATACAGAAAAATCCTGCCGAGCATCTTACATATGTTCTCGTTGGCGAAAGCGGTCCCGACCACGACAAGAGATTTGAGGTTGAAGTGCATCTCAACAGCAACATTATGGGTTGTGGCATCGGTAAAAGCAAAAAACTCGCTGAGCAGGAAGCAGCAAGACAGGCTCTTGAGCTTATGGGTATAAAAAGTTGAAGCATATAAATGTTGCCTTATTTGTACCCGATGAGGGGTGTCCTCACCGTTGCAGTTTCTGTAATCAGAAAACCATATCAGGTAAGACCAAAAAGCTTACTGTTGAAGATATAGACTCAGCGGTAGAAACAGCTCTGCTAAGTGCCGATTGTAATAAAGGTGAAATCGCGTTTTTCGGTGGTAGCTTTACTGCAATCGACAGAGAGTATATGATTGCTCTCTTAGACAGGGCAAAGATGTATATTGATAAAGGTTTATTTGCGGGCATCAGGGTATCAACAAGACCTGACTGCATAAATGAAGAAATTCTTGATATGCTGAAGTTTTACGGTGTGACATCGATAGAGCTTGGCTGTCAGAGTATGAGCGACGAGGTGCTCAGAATGAACAACAGAGGTCACAGCAGTGATGATGTTGTAAAATCGGCTGAGCTGATAAAAAGATACAGCTTTGAGTTTGGTGTGCAGATGATGACAGGTCTTTATGGAGACAGCAAAGAAACCGCTATAGAGACAGCTAAGAAGCTTATAGCTTTATCGCCCGACACAGCGAGAATTTATCCTACGGTTGTTCTTGAAAATACGGAGCTTGAAAGACTCTACAAGCTCGGTGAGTACAAGCCTCAGACTGTGGAAGAGGCAGCTGATATCTGCAGTGAGCTTCTTCTGATGTTCCACGAAAATGATATCAGAGTCATCCGTGTAGGCCTTCATTCAGGCGGTAATGTGGAAGAGGGCTTTGTTGCAGGAGCCTATCATCCGGCTTTCCGCGAAATCTGTGAAAGCAGAATATACCTGAGAAAAGTACTCGCTGAACTTGATCGGCAGGGTACTGCAAAAGGTGAAATAACAGTAACTGTCGGCCCGTCGTATGTATCAATGATGTCAGGACAGAAAAAATCAAACTCAGAAAAGCTCAGAGAAATGGGCTATAAATTAAAAATAAAACAAGATATCGAACTTAAAAAATATGAAGTAGAAGTGGGAGGTAAAATATGATATTAACAGCACTTGAAATGCAAGGCTTTAAGTCATTCCCCGAAAAGACAACCCTTACCTTCGGAAAGGGTATAACGGCTGTAGTCGGCCCTAACGGTAGCGGTAAGAGTAACATCTCAGATGCGGTGCGTTGGGTACTGGGTGAACAGTCAACCAAGAGTCTTCGAGGCTCAAAAATGGAAGACGTTATCTTCGACGGTACAAAAGTCAGAAAGGCTCACGGTTTTGCTCAGGTAACACTCAGACTTGACAATACTGACCGCTCAATTGACAAAGATGCTGACGAGATAACAGTAACAAGAAGATACTACCGTTCAGGTGAAAGTGAATATAAAATCAACGGTGAGAGTGTAAGACTCAAGGACGTACACGAGTTGTTTATGGATACAGGTCTCGGCCGTGACGGTTACTCAATGGTGTCTCAGGGCAAAATCGCTGATATGGTCAGCGGTAAGGCTAAGGAATGCCGTGATATGCTCGAAGAAGCAGCAGGTATTTCAGCTTACAGATATAAAAGAAGCGACAGCCTTAAGAAGCTTACTCAGGCTGAAGAAAACTTAGTTCGTCTCAGAGACATTCTCCTTGAGCTCGAGGGCAGAATAGGACCCCTTAAAACTCAGAGTGAAAAAGCTCAGAAGTTCCTTGTGCTCAGTGAAGAAAAGAAAACTCTTGAAATCGGTCTGTGGCTTTACAGTATAGATAAGCTCAAGGAAGACCTGAGAACTCAGGAGGATAAGCTTGCTATTGCAAAGGGTCACTATGACAGTGTTGAAGCTGATCTTAAGGAAATCGAAGAGCTTATAGAAAAGTGTATAACCGACACTCAGAATATAAATATCAGAATTGACGAAATCCGTCAGGGTATATCTGAGCTGGAAGAGAAGGCTGCTACAGCCGGCAGTGAAATCGCTGTACTCAGAAGCTCAATCGAGCACAACAACGATACTATCGAGCGTATCTCAAGAGACAGAAATGACTCGGAGCTCGGTCAGCAGCAACTTTTAAAAGAGATCGAAACCGAAGAAAAGCTTATTGCTCAGATTAAGAAAATACGTGATGATAAGAGCGATGAACTCAGAAAAGTTAACTATGAGCTTGAGAGTATGCAGTCTCAGGGCGGTGACCTTGATAAAGAGACAGCTGATATCAGTGTTGATATTAACATCCTTACCAAAAATCTTGCTGACAGCAGAGTTGCATCATCCACAGCTCAGTCGGCAATTGCTGAAATCAAGACCCGTATCGAGACTATCGACCTTCAGATTTATCAGCGCAGAGAAGTTGTTGACTCTGCCGAGAAAGATAAGATTGCCGTTGACGAAACTCTCACTAAGTGCAGTGAGGAAATCGCAAGCATCACCAATACGGTAAACGGCTATACAATGAAGCTGGGCTCTCTCGAAGCCAAGGCTGACAAGCTCAAGAAAGACCTCGATGAAAAGAGCTTTGAAGAACAGAGAACAAACTCAAAGATAAATATGCTCCACGAGCTTGAAAAGAATATGGAAGGCTATTCAGGTGCCGTAAAGAAGGTTATCAAAGAAAGTCAGAAGGGCTCTCTTAAGGGTATCCACGGTACTGTGTCGCAGCTTATCAGTGTTGACAGTGAGTATGCGGTTGCTATAGAGACAGCTCTGGGCAACGCAGTGCAGAATATCGTAGTTGACACTCAGCATGATGCAAAAACTGCGATCAACCTGCTTAAATCTCAGGGTGCAGGCCGTGCAACGTTCCAGCCTATTGATGCCGTAAAGGGCAGAGATTTAGATGAAAACGGTCTCGAAGACTGTCTCGGTTATGTTGATAAGGCTGTTAATCTTCTCAAATACGATGCAATTTACAGTGAGATTATATCTTCTCTTCTTGGCAAAACTGTCGTTGCAGAAGATCTTACCTGTGCTATTGAGATAGCTAAAAAATACGATCAGCGCTTCAAGATTGTAACTCTTGACGGTCAGGTAATCAATGCCGGCGGTTCAATTACCGGTGGTTCAGGTACTCAGAATGCAGGTATCCTTTCAAGAAGCACTGAAATTGAAAAGCTCACCAAAAAGAGCGAAGAACTTTCTAAGCAAACAGCGGAACTTTCAGAAAGCTATAGCAAGCTCTCAGATGAAATCGATACTCTAACTGCTGAGCTTGACGCTCAGAAAGAGGCTCTTTCTGAGGCGTCAGACAAAAAAATCCGACTTGAGGGTCAGAAAAATCTTGTTTATGAGCAGTACTATTCAGCGGTGTCAATGCTTGATGAACTCAAGGGTGAAAAAGATCACGCTGACGAGAGAATCGCAGCTATGGAAAACACTCTCAAAGAGGCTCAGGATAAGTGCGACGCACTTCTTAAGGAGATAAAGGATAAAGAGACAAAGCTTGAAAGTCTCGGTCAGATGCGTCAGGAAATCGCTAAAAAGCGAGAAGAGATGACATCTGTTATCTCAAAACTTAACCTTGATATTCACGGTGCAGGCAAAGATCTTCAGGCAAGAACTCAGGCTCTCGGTCTTTTAAAGGCAAGACTCGTAAGTCACGAGGATAAGGATAAAGAGCTTGAAGATGAAATTCAGAAGATAAAAGATCACAATCTTTCAATTGAGAAGGAAATCGAAGATTTGCAGAAGCTTTCCGCTACCTTTACTCAGCAAAGTCAGCAGGCAAAAGATGAAATCTCAGCACTGCAGAAAAAGAGAAGCGAAACAGAGGAGCGTTCAGCGACTCTTCGTACTCAGGAAAGAAACAAGTCAAGCGAAAGAGAAAAGATAAGCGGAGACCTTGCACGTCTTGAGGAAAGAAAGCAGACAATGACTCAGGACTACGACAGCACCATAAACAAGCTTTATGACGAGTATCAGCTGACCAAACGTGAAGCTGAAGCCGTCGGTGAAAAGCCTGAGGATCCCGCAGGCTCAAGAAGAAGACTCGGTGAAATCAAAGGCTCAATCAGACACTTAGGTGCCGTAAACGTAGGCGCTATCGAGGAATATAAAGAGGTCAGCGAACGATATGAGTTTATGTCAACTCAGGTATCAGACGTTGAAAAGAGTAAGAGAGAGCTTATCAGACTTATTGACGAGCTGACAGACAAGATGTCACAGCAGTTCAGAGAGCAGTTTGCTAAAATCAATCAGAATTTCGGTGAGACATTCCGCGAGCTTTTCGGTGGCGGTAACGCTGAAATTTTACTCGAAGACCCCACCAATGTACTCGAAAGTAACATCGACATCAAGCTCCAGCCACCCGGAAAGATGGTTAAGAGACTCGACTCACTTTCAGGCGGTGAAAAAGGCCTTTCAGCTATAGCTCTTCTCTTTGCTATTATGAAGGTTAATCCCGCACCCTTCTGCATCTTCGACGAGGTTGAAGCAGCTCTCGACGATGTTAACGTAACAAGATATGCCCAGTATGTAAGACGTATGACAGGTAACACTCAGTTTATTCTTATCACACACCGTCGCGGTACTATGGAAGAGGCAGATGTGCTCTACGGTATCACAATGCAGGAGCAGGGTGTATCAAAGCTTCTGGAACTTAAAACAGCAGAGCTTGCTAAAAAGCTCGGTATTACACAATAAAGGAGGACAAAACTAATGGGTATTTTTTCAAAATTTGGTTTCGGTCTTAAGAAAACCCGTGAGGGTATGACAGAGCGTATCGAGGACGTACTCGGCGCATATGAAGAAATCACAGATGACTTTTTCGATGATCTTGAAGAGGCTCTTATTATGGGCGATATCGGTATGAAAACCGCAGTTGATATCGTAACTGAGCTTCGTCACAGAGTTAATAAAAACGAGGTTCGCAACCCCAAGCATGCAAAGATGATTATTTCAGAAATCATCGCTGAAATGATAGACGGCGGTGAAGATATGGGCCTTATAACTATGCCCTCAATCATCCTTGTTATCGGCGTAAACGGTGTAGGTAAGACTACTACTATCGGTAAGCTTGCCGCTATGTATAAAAAAGAGGGTAAGCGTGTTATCCTCGGTGCTGCCGATACATTCCGTGCCGCTGCCATAGAACAGCTTGAAATCTGGGCTGATAGAGCAGGTGTAGAAATTGTTAAGCATAAAGAGGGTGCAGACCCTGCAGCTGTAGTTTTTGACACTATCAGTGCAGGTCTTTCAAGAGATTGCGACATCATCATTATTGATACAGCAGGCCGTCTTCACAACAAGAAAAATCTTATGGACGAGCTTGGCAAAATCTATAGAGTTGTTGAAAAAGAGCTTCCCTATGCCGACCGTGAAATTCTTCTCGTACTCGATGCTACTACAGGTCAGAATGCAGTTAATCAGGCAAAAGAATTTATGAACGTAGCTGAGCTGACAGGTATTGCACTGACAAAGCTTGACGGTACTGCAAGAGGCGGTGTAGTCCTGACTATCAAAAATGAGCTTAAGCTTCCCGTTAAGTTTATCGGTGTCGGTGAGCAGATTGATGACTTGCAGCCATTCAAGCCCAAGCTTTTTGCCAAGGCTCTCTTTGAGGATACCTCAGTGACCTTCCAGGATGAGGACTAAGAGATGAAAATAATTATTGCAACTCATAATAAGCATAAGCTTGCCGAAATGAGCCGTATCCTCAGCCCGATGGGTTATGAGGTGGTGACAGATACTGACCTCGGCATTGAACTTTCAGATGTAGAAGAAAACGGTGAAACCTTCCTCGACAATGCCCGTATCAAGTCTGAGGCAGGCTGTAAGGAAAGCGGATACCCCTGCATAGCTGATGACAGCGGACTTTGTGTCGATGCACTTGATGGTGCACCCGGTGTGTACTCAGCAAGATACAGCGGTGTACACGGCGACGATGACGGCAACAACCGTAAACTTTTAGCTGAGCTTGAGGGTATACCCACAGAAAAAAGAACAGCACACTTCGCCTGCGCTATCTGTGTCAGCTTTCCCGACGGCAGAGAAGTAACAGTTACGGGCAAGTGCGAAGGCTATATCGGCTATGAGAAAAAAGGTACAAACGGCTTCGGATATGACCCATTATTTATGGTAGGGGAGAGAAGTCTTGCCGAAATGACAGCCGAAGAAAAAGACGCTATCAGCCACAGAGGCAACGCATTAAAAGAATTACAGAAGATATTACCAAGTATATAATCATATAAGGAGTTTTATAATGACAGGTAAAGAAAGAGCAGCTTTCAGAGCTCAGGCTAATCACCTCGAACCTCTTTTTCAGGTAGGTAAAGGCGGTATGTCCGAGGCTCTCATCAAGCAGACAGACGACGCTCTCAGAGCAAGAGAGCTTATCAAGGTTAAGGTTCTTCTTGAATCTTCACCTATCACACCGAGAGAAACAGCTGACGAGCTTGCAAAAGCAACAGGCGCTGAAGTTATTCAGGTTATTGGCGGTGTAATCGTGCTTTACAGAGAAAGTCCCGAACTTAAAGAAAAAGCACTTCAGAAAGAAAAGAACAAGAAAATGGCAGCTAAAAAGGCTAAAGAAAAGCTTTACGCTGCGAAAAAAGAAGGCAGAAAAGTTTACTTCAGAAGCCAGACTAAGGGTAAGAAATAATGCGTATCGGTATATACGGCGGTGCTTTCAACCCTGTGCACAAGGGACATGTCAAACTCGCCGAAGAAGTAAAGACTAAGGCAAACCTTGACAAGATAATCATAATGCCCTCGGGTCAGTCGCCTCATAAATCAAGTGGCTCTCTTATTGACAGTACCCACCGACTTGAGATGTGTAAACTTGCCTTCAGCGGTGACGGTTACATTGTCAGCGACCTTGAGATAAAACGTCAAGGTAAGAGCTATACAGTTGACACAGTGACAGAGCTGAAGAAAATCTACCCGAACGATGAGCTGTATCTCATTATGGGCTCGGATATGCTATTATGCTTTCACAGGTGGTACCGCTATGAGGACATCTTATCTATGGTTACAATTGTTGCTACTACGAGACAAGGCGATATCAGTCTTGATGAGCTGAAAAAATACAGCAGTGAGACCCTCGGTAAAGAGACTCTTATCATCGACTTTGAGCCTTTTGAATGCAGTTCAACAAAAGTGAGAGACACTCTCATTTCAGGTGATGATGCAACCGATCTTGTACCTGAGAAAGTTCTCAGCTATATAAAAGAAAACAGTCTTTACACTGATGAGTATACTCCCATAAGACAGCTTCTCAGAAGTAAGCTTGATGACTACAGATACATCCACTCACTCGGTGTTGCAGAGTCTGCAAGAGAACTTGCGAAGCTTTACGGTGCCGACGAAGAGAAAGCCTATCTTGCAGGACTTCTTCATGATGTGGCAAAGAATATGCCGAAAGATGAGCAGCTGCAATTAATGGAAAAGGGCGGTATAAATCTTAGTAATGCTGAGAAAAATAATCCTGCTTTATGGCATGCTATGGCAGGTGAGTGCTATCTCAGACTCGAAATGGGCATTACAGACCCGGAAATCCTCGGCAGTGTACGCTATCACACAACGGGTAAAGCCGGAATGTGCCTGATGGAAAAAATTATCTATATTGCCGATTATATCTCAGCTGAGAGAAACTATCCTGATGTAGACGTGATGAGAGATTTTTCTCTCAATCACTCTCTGGAAAAAGCATCACTTTACTCGCTGATATATACTTTCAATAAACAGACAAAGCTTCAGGGTATCATACACCCTGACAGCGTAGAATATTATAATGAATTACTGACGAAAGGAGTGACGTTAAATGACTGAACTCGAACTTGCAAGAGAGATAGTAAAAGTACTTGATAATAAAAAGGGTATGGATATAAAGCTTATCGAAATTACTGAACATTCAATAGTTGCTGACTATTTTGTTATCGTATCAGGTACATCGAACACCCATGTCAAGGCACTTGCTGATGAAGTTGAATACGAGATTTCTCAGAAGGGAACAGAGCCTCACCATATCGAGGGCAGAGCTACAGGTTGGATACTTCTCGACTACAGCAGTGTACTCGTTCACGTGTTTACAGGTGAGTCCCGTGAGTACTATAACCTTGAAAGACTCTGGCAGGATGCAAGAACTATTGACATTTCTGACATTGTGGAGTAATATTAACTATTGTAAATAATTAAACGGAGTGATAATTTTGAATTACGATTTTAAAGCCAACGAACAAAAATGGCAGGAAAAATGGGAGCAGGCAGGCGTTTTTAACGCTAAGGACAATTCCGAAAAGAAAAAGTTCTATGCTCTTGTTGAATTCCCTTATCCCAGCGGTAGCGGTATGCACGTAGGTCACATCAAGGCTTATTCAGGTCTTGAAGTTGTATCACGTAAGAGAAGAATGGAAGGCTACAACGTACTTTTCCCCATCGGTTTTGACGCATACGGTCTGCCTACTGAAAACTCAGCAATTAAGACAGGTGTGCATCCCAGACAGCTCACCGACCAGAATATCGCAAAATTCTCATCACAGCTTAAGAGAGTAGGTTTCTCTTTCGACTGGAACAGAGTTGTTGATACCACAGAAGAAGGCTACTATAAGTGGACTCAGTGGATTTTCCTTAAGATGTTTGAAAACGGTCTTGTTTTCAGAGATAAGACTCTTGTTAACTACTGTCCTTCATGTAAGGTTGTTCTCTCAAACGAAGACTCACAGGGCGGTAAGTGTGACATCTGCCACAGTGACATCGTTCAGAAGTCAAAGGATGTATGGTACCTGAGAATTACAGAATATGCTGACAAGCTTCTCGAGGGTCTTGACGGTGTAGACTATCTTCCCAATATCAAGCTTCAGCAGGAAAACTGGATCGGCAAGTCAACAGGTGCCTTTGTTAACTTCTCAGTTAACGGTACAGATGAAAAGCTCAGAATTTATACAACCCGTCCCGACACACTCTTCGGTGTAACATTTATGGTTATGGCTCCTGAGCATCCTCTTCTTGATAAATATCAGGATATGATCAAGAACTTCGCTGATGTAGAAAACTACAGAGCTGAATGTGCTAAGAAGACTGAATTTGAAAGAACCCAGCTTGTTAAGGATAAGACAGGTGTCAAGCTTGACGGTTTTGCAGCTATCAATCCTGTTAACGGCAAGGAAATCCCCATCTTCATTTCAGACTATGTTATGATGGGTTACGGTACAGGCGCAATTATGGCTGTACCCGCACACGATCAGAGAGACTACGACTTCGCTAAGAAGTTCGGTATTGATATTATCGAAGTAATCAAGGGCGGCGACATTGCAGTTGAAGCTTATACAGGCGACGGCGAAATGGTTAACTCAGATTACCTCAACGGTTACACAGACAAAAAATCATCAATCGCACGCGTACTCGAAGAGCTCGAGAAGCAGGGCATCGGTGAAAAGGGTGTTCAGTATAAGATGAAAGACTGGGCATTCAACCGTCAGCGTTATTGGGGTGAACCTATCCCCATCGTACATTGCCCTCACTGCGGTATTGTACCTGTACCCTACAATGAGCTTCCTCTCAAACTTCCCAAGGTTGAGAACTTCGAGCCCGGTTCAGATGGTGAAAGCCCCCTTGCAAAGATCGATTCATTCGTGAACTGCACTTGTCCTAAATGCGGTCAGGCAGCTAAAAGAGAAACCGATACAATGCCTCAGTGGGCAGGCTCATCATGGTACTTCCTTAGATATATCGACCCCAAAAACGACGAGCACTTTGCTGATATGGAAAAGCTCAAGTACTGGGGTATGGTTGACTGGTACAACGGCGGTATGGAGCACGTAACACGTCACCTTATCTATTCACGTTTCTGGCACAAGTTCCTTTATGATATCGGTGAGGTACCTACAGCTGAGCCTTATGCAAAGAGAACAGCTCAGGGTCTTATCCTTGGTCCTGACGGTGTAAAGATGTCAAAGTCAAGAGGTAACGTTATTGACCCCAACGACGTTGTTGATGCTTTCGGTGCAGACGTACTTCGTACATATGTACTCTTTATGGGTGACTACGAAAAGGCTGCTCCCTGGTCAGAAGACAGTGTTAAGGGTTGTAAGAGATTTATCGACAGAGTATGGAATCTTCAGACTATTCTCACAGATGGCGAAGAATACTCAAAGAAGCTCGAAGCTCCTTTCAACAGAGCTATCAAGAAGGTTTCAAGCGACATCGAAACTCTCAAATACAACACAGCAATCGCTGCTCTTATGACACTTCTCAATGAAATTTATGATTACGGCTCAATCACAAAGAAAGAGCTCAGAACATTCATTTCACTTCTCAATCCCTTTGCTCCTCACGTAACAGAGGAAATCAACGCTCTTATGGGTGGCGATATGCTTGCAGTTTCACCCTGGCCCACATATGATGAAGCAAAATGCGTTGATGCTGAAGTTGAAATTGTAGCTCAGGTTAACGGTAAAGTAAGAGCTAAACTCAGTGTACCTGCCGATATTGAAGCTGCTGATGCAATTGCTCTTGCTAAGGCTGATGTCAAGATTTCCGAGGAAATCTCAGGCAAAACTATCGTAAAAGAGCTCTATGTAAAGGGCAGACTCGTTAATATTGTTGTAAAATAATAAATTTTTAGGGAAATATGTCATTATTGTTATGCATTTTCTATTGACAAGACAGAAAGTATATTGTATAATAGTTGGCGTATCCTTAATGGAAATAA